>CAJXRQ010000051.1 GCA_913060505.1 uncultured Desulfovibrio sp. | reverse complement strand
ACAACAGGGAATCAGGCGGTTAAAGCTGATTCCCTTTGGTTTTTGGATAATTTTTTATTCGTTGATTTTAACGTTAATAGGCACTTTTTAGGCATTTTTTAGGCGAGTTTTGGTAAATTCTTTGTAACTATTCAGCTTGTGTTTGAAAAAAAGTTCTTGACACGGTTTTTCTGAAAGACATAGCAAATGACGGCTTTTTTTCGAGTTGCCAAAAAGCCGTTGTCAGAATTTCCCTGGCGGGGCTGATCCTTAAAAACTTAGCGCTCTCACCGGGGGGGCTGTTCCAATAAGAAAATCGCCGTACAAGTGGTTTTCGGGACAAAAGTTTCGCCCTGATAACCTGTGGTATTATAGGCCATCTTGAAAAACGGGTGGCCATTGTGACAGTAAACAATATCGATGTCGAAAAAACGCTTGACCAGGTCAAGACTCTAATCGCTGAAGAAAAGGATCTGTCGCCAGCGCTTAAATCCAGTCTTGAGGTCCTGTTGCTTCTGGTAAAGATCCTGGCCAATCGTTTTGGTCTAAACAGCAAGAATAGCAGCAAACCCCCGTCGGCCGATCCCAATCGGCCGAAAGAGCCGAAACATAAAAGCGAGCGCAGCCCCGGAGGCCAAAAAGGGCGAAACGGCAACACGCTGCAGCCCGTGAGCGATCCGGACGAAATTGAAATTCTCCTGGTCGACAGAAACTCCTTGCCGGAGGGGCGTTACCGGCATGTCGGTTACGAGGCCCGCCAGGTAATCGATCTGGATATCTCCAGCGTGGTAACGGAGTATCGCGCCCAGGCTTTGGAAGATGAGCAGGGTCATCGTCATGTGGCTCCCTTTCCCCCAGGGGTTAACCGTTCGGCACAATATGGCTTTGGAGTAAAGGTCCATGCGGTTTATATGTCTCAGTATCAGTTGATCCCTTACAACCGCGTTGGGGATCATTTCATGGAGCAGTTGCAGATTCCGGTCAGCCCCGGTTCCATCTACAACTTCAACTTGGAGGCCTATGATGCCCTGGAGACTTTTGACCAGTGGGTCAAAAAGCGGCTTTCCTCCTCACAACTGCTCCATGCCGATGAGACCGGTATTAATATTGACGGCAAACGGAACTGGCTGCACAGCGCGTCCAATTCCGATTTCACTTATTTTTACCCTCATCCCAAGCGTGGCAGCGAGGCTTTGGATGAAATTGGTATCCTGGGGCAATTTCAGGGCATTCTTTGTCATGACCATTGGAAGCCCTATTATCAATACGGTTGCTCTCACGCCCTTTGCAACGCTCACCATCTCAGAGAACTTGAAAGGGCCTGGGAGCAGGACAAGCAACAATGGGCGAGCCAGATGTCGTTGCTGCTTGAAGAAATCAACAAAGCCACGTTGGATGCCGGTGGGCATCTTGAAGCCAAAGAGGCCGATGCTTACCGTAAACGCTACCGCGACCTCCTCGAAGAGGCCGAAAAAGAATGCCCGCCTCCCAACGAAAGTCAAAGAAACGGCCGTCGGGGGCGTCTGGCTCGCTCCAAAGCACGTAACCTCCTGGAGCGGCTTCGCCATTTTGAGGACGATGTGTTGCGGTTCATGGTTGAAAATGACGTCCCCTTCTCCAACAATCAGGCGGAAAACGACCTTCGCATGACCAAGGTTCAGCAAAAGATCTCAGGATGTTTCCGCTCTTGGGATGGCGCCAGAATGTTCTGTCGAATCCGCAGCTACTTGTCCACGTGCCGGAAACAAGGCGTTAGTGCGTCCACAGCCCTGCGCCGGTTGTTCGAGGGGAAATCTCCTCAGTTTATGTTGCCAAAATAATCGATGCTTGCCCCCCTTCCCGGGGGGAGCTGAATAGTTACAAAAAAGCTTCCCGTACCAGCCAATTATCTGTCTTCCTTTCTGAATAACCCCTTACCCAGAAAGGAGAAGGATCATGATGAACGACTGGCACGAGAATTCGATGCGCACCTTGCAACTGGCCGGCAAGGGTGAACGGACACAGCAGGCCTATTCCCGCGCGGTGCGCAAACTGGTGGAGTTCTACAATAAAACCCCCGATCTGATCTCGGAAACCGAACTCCAGGATTATTTCCTTCATCGGCGTAACGAGGACGGCTGGTCCCCAAACACCATGAAGATCGCCCATGCGGGCATCCGTTTCTTTTTTACCAACGTCCTGAAACGCGACTGGCACACCTTTGACTATCTGGCCTCGCAAAAGGAGAAACGACTCCCCACCGTGCTCAGCGTTGAGGAGGTGCGACGGGTCCTGGCCAGCGTCTACACCTTCCACAACCGCGTCTTTCTCTCCACCGTCTATGCTTGCGGCCTGCGGTTGCAGGAGGCCCTTCACTTGGAGGTTTCGGATATCGACAGCAAACGCATGCTGATCCATGTCCACCGTGGCAAGGGAGCAAAAGACCGCATGGTCCCGTTACCCGAAAGGCTGTTGCCGATGCTGCGAAACTATTGGGCCTCTCATCGACATGAGCGGCTGCTGTTTCCCGCCCTGGGACGTAACTGCAGAAGTGGACCAAACGCTCAGCGTCCCATGGCCATCAGCAGTGTCCAGGGCGCTTTTAGTAATGCCGTGCGCGAGGCAGCCATACATAAGAAAAATGTCAGGATTCACACCTTGCGCCATTCCTACGCCACCCATCTGCTGGAGATGGGGGTGAAGCTGCCAACCATCCAGAGGTACCTGGGACACTCGTCCATCGAAACCACCATGGTTTATCTGCACCTAACCCCGGTCGGGCATGAGGATGCCTCTGCTTTGATCAACGCTCTTATGGAGGATATACCTCATGAATAGCATCAACGATATCTTCCGTGACTTTGCCCCGGACTACCTGCATCGCTTCGGGGAGACTATGCCCGCCCAGCATAAAAAGGTTATTGAGGCCATGGTCGATTGCCGAACTGAAGTCAACGGCTCTCTGGTTTATCGTTGCGAGCGCTGTGGACGGGATCATCTACTCCATCGCGGCTGCGGCAACCGCCACTGTCCGGGCTGTCAGCATCACAGAAACCGCCGGTGGATGGAGAAACAGCTTGAGCGGCAGTTGCCGGGCCATCATTTCATGCTCACATTCACCGTCCCGGAACCTTTGCGGGACTTTATACGCTCGCATCAGCGCAGCGCTTATGCGGCGTTGTTTGCCGCTTCGTCGCAGGCCATCAAGGTCCTGGCCACAAATCCTCGCTTTAACGAAGGCGATCTTCCGGGCTTCTTCGGCGTCTTGCACACTTGGGGCAGAATGTTGCAGTATCATCCCCATATCCATTATGTGGTGCCGGGGGGCATGCTCGCCTGTCAAACCGGCCAGTGGCATCCGACGGCGCCGCAGTTCTACTTGCCGGTGGCGGCTCTCTCGAAAATCTTCCGGGCTAAATTCCGAGACCGGATGCATCAGGACGGCTTGCTCAACCAAATTCCTGCCGAGGTCTGGAAGTGCGACTGGAACGTCAACTCTCAGGCAGTCGGCTGCCCCGAGGCAGCTATCAAGTATCTTACACCTTATGTCTTCCAGGTCGCCATCTCCAACACCCGCATCGTCAAGGTCGAGGACGGCAAGGTCTTCTTTCGTTACAAAAAATCCGGGAGCAACCGCCCGCGCACCATGGCTCTCGACGCCCTCGAGTTCATACGCCGCTTTTTGCAGCATGTGCTGCCGACAGGTTTCATGAAGGTGCGCTATTACGGCTTTCTCAATCCCAACTCCAAAGTACCCTTGGAGAAGGTTAGAACCCTGGTTGAGTTGGCTTACGGCTTTGTCTTGAACGAGCCGAAAATGGATAAGAAGACAATGCCGTCCTTTTTGTGTCCCCATTGCAAGGGGGAGCTGGTCTACTGTTATGCCATTCTGCCTCACCGGCAATGGGCGGGAGGTCCGTCGGGATAGCCAACTGTCTGCCTCAACCCGAAACATCTCCCAAGATTGAGGGTGCTGCAATCACCGCCGTTGCGATGCTCGGTCGAAACCGGTTACGGACAGGTCCGCCAATTCAAGCATTTTTTTGCCTGTCGGCCCGGAAAGAAAACCTGAAATCCAAACGCAAAAACCGGAAAAGTCCTCCTGATTGAACTCTGACAGCTTGGATCGAGGCCTTTTCCATCTTTCTGAGCGGTTCATCGCTTTCCGCAGAAAAACCATTACCCTTTTTTCAAAGATCGGTGCCAAACTCTAGGGCTTCATGAACAATGGATTGAAACGACCAAAACCGCGTCGTATCAATCCTTAGGGGTTAGGGGTTGAACAATGGATTGAAACGACCAAAACCGCGTCGTATCAATCCTTAGGGGTTATGACCGGGCAAGAGTGCAAGTCATTGACCTGCCTAAGCCTTCCAAAAATCACCGACGAACCTAAGGGTGCGCCTCAGATTTTTGAAATACTTATTCAGGCCAAGCACTTACACTCTTTTCCCGCCCCTAACCCACGGATCCAGGGTATAATTTCAAAGTCTGAAACGATTTCAGACTTTTTATCGGTATCAGTAAAGCGGTTTTTCAAAAAAAGCTTGTCAACTTTCAAGAATTTCTCTTCCTAAGTTAGGATTGCGTTTTCGCCCCACCCCCTTCTCACCAAATTTTCATTTAAAATTAACGACTTCCGAACACTTCTCGCCTAAATTTTGCTTAACTTGGTCCTGGATCCGTGAGTTATGACCGGGCAATAGTGCAAGTCATTGACCTGCCTAAGCATTCCAAAAATCACC
>CAJXRQ010000050.1 GCA_913060505.1 uncultured Desulfovibrio sp. | reverse complement strand
GCTACGCTGCCAAGCGGTGTATCAAACACATTGATGCTGTTGCGGCTTGACCTCATTTCCTCATCTGCTACGCTGCTGCGTGCGGTCCATGTCCAGCCGCCCTTGTTGCGGCTTGACCTCATTTCCTCATCTGCTACGCTAGATATGAAATAATATCCTGATTTCTTTGACGATTAGTCCTAATCTAGCCGAGGAAAACGGTTAAAATCCGGAATAAAACAACGCAGAAAAGACGTTTTTTTCAAAACAATGTCAGTTGTTGAACTTCCGGCGGCTCTGATTTTTGCTTGCCGAGAAAGCAAACCATGTTTTCGTATTGCTTGTCGGTAACGGTGAGGATGTTGACGCTGCCGTCGGAAGGGACTTTCTTTTCGATGGCCCGCATATATCGGGCCGCGACTTCCTTGCTCCCCATCACCCGGTAATACACGGAAAACTGGGCCATTTCGTACCCCATATCCAGCAGGAATTTGCGAAATTTTGTTGCCGCCTTCCGCTCTTTTGGTGTGCCCACAGGCAAATCGAACATGACAAGCATCCACATAATTCTGTACCCGCTTATCTCTGGTCTCATGCCAAAACTCCCATCAACGTTTATGGCAGGATCATTTTTCCAAACCGCAACCGTTCCTTCCTGTCTTCATAGCTTTGTACAAGAGAATACGCCAAGGAGTGCAGCACCTCTGCCAACGGGGATTTTCCTTTCGGTGTTTCAAGGTCCAGACGCAACACCCGCGCAAGCTTCCGTTTGACCTCCGGAGTCAATTCAATTTCTTCCCCCAAATCCTCCGCAACCTCCAAAACCACACTGTCAACAAGCGGGCGATACGGTTCCATGATGTCATCCACCAGGGAAAATGGATTGAGCCGCCCCCGGTGGTGAACTCCCAAGGCAGGCAGAAGCCCTGCCCCGACAACCGACCGTGCCGCTGCGGAACGAAGGACCGTGTAGCAGTAGTTGAAGAGGATATTTTCGTCTGCGGCGTTTCGGTCACGAACAAAGCCCGGTTTAAACACCCTGGGCCAATAGTATCGGGCGGCCTGCGCTTCCACATTTTCAGGATCGCCGGATCGAACCTTGCTCACCATGGCACGGATAGTGTTGCCCGTTTTTTCACGCCCGCGCCATAAAAGAACTTTCGCCTGATTAGCGACTTTTTCCATTACCAGCCGCTTCCAGACCTGCTTGCACAGCGGACGACCGGCGTCGATTTGCTGGCGCATCCGTTGTGCGGATTCAAAGTTGCCAGAGTAAGGCAGCGTGAGAGATGTCGGCAGGTAACGATTGCCACAACAAATGACCACGGCATTTTGCTCGGACAACGCTGTGAGAATGTTCTTGGAGATGCTTACCTGATGAGCGGAGAGGATAACGGCGGAAACGTCGGCCAGCGGAACACGGCCCAGTTCCGTTTCTTTGTCGGACACAACAAGAAATCCATGATACTTGGAGAGGTAGCGTCCGTCTTCTGCTATTTCGATAATGCCTTCGACCATGAAAAAACCCTCCGACAATCTATATCGGAAGGCTTGTTGAAGTGGTTTAGGTCAATAAAAATCAGGAAAACCGTCCATCAACATCGACATGCACTTTTCGCATGAACATCTTCTCCATAAGAACAGGAATGGCCTTGAAATTTTGTTTGCCAGCACTTTCAGTATGAAGCTGGATATCAATCTTGTTGGCAGTCGTTGCGTAGCCAGCGACACGGAAAGGTGATTCCACACCAAGAGAGTCTGAGAGCATAACCATGTCATTCTTGAACAGGCGCATAATCTTTTTTGCAGCCGGATGTGGCTTGTATTTTTCATGCAGGCTGTCTTCCTCTCCTTCAAAACGAATAGCATCCGCATAGTTTACAAACGCTCCCACATATCCCCATTTGCCGTTGGCTTTGCCCTTCTTGTTGTACTTGGGGGCATGCCAGATATCGCAAAAAGCTATTGAATCAGGAACATATCCTTTATACGGAGCACTGGGGATTTGTCGGACCGATTGGTTTTTAATCACAATCCGTACTCTACGGATTTGCACTTTCTTAACCGCCAAGCCGATTTGCAACTTGGTTCGAGCCAAAAGCGCAAGCCGATCTTCCCATTTTTTAATCGACTGGACCTCAGGGCGATACAGAAAATCCACAACAGCCTTGCGCACGGCGTCATCCCGAATCTGATTGATTTCGGACTCTTTCAAACTGGTAATGGAGCGGCGCATGACAGCATTATACCCTTTCTTCCACCAACGATCTCCCTCAGGCAGCAAACCATAGGCGGTTTCCTGATATAATTTTGCTTCGCGGCTATGATCTTGCCGGAAAGATACATTGATCCTGTCAGCGACTTCCTTAATCCGCTCATCAGTCACCCATGCCGGGCGTTCGGGAAACCGCAGCTTGGCTCGGTAGTCCTTGCGCCCTTTCTGTTGAATACGGGTCTCGTCGGCAATGCGTTTGATAAGCCCACGATCCGCAAGCGCCACAATCAAAGCGTCCTCGGCATGGTGTCTATGGTCCTGACGTTCGTTTTCCTTTCCCTTGGCCTTGACCGCATTGATGTGCCATTTGTTGCGAATCAGGTTGGTAACATGCCCATTGACCGGAATGACTCTGGATGGAGCGCCGACCACAGGAACCAGATATCGCGCCGCGATGCGGGAAATATACTGGGTATCCACCAACTGGCGGTCAATGAAGGCTCCACTGCTGTCCGCATCATATTGTTTCCGCTCGGACGCTGTCATATTCTTGGTCAAAATTCGTTCGTAGATTTCCGCTGCGTCAGGCTGGAACCGCCACCGCTTTGCTCTTGGCAGCCTCTGAGCGCGGGCAAGCATGTCTTCGGCGTCGATCTCTGTATCCACGTTGGCAAAGTCATAAGGCAGCTTGTCTCCACCCTTACGTCGGTTTACCTCCCGAAACGTTACAGTGCGGTTGGCGATGGAATTGTCGTAAGTACGACCATAGGGGAGAATATGCTCCACCTCGATTTCGTCGCTGAAAAGCTGACGGAATCCAATGGTACGGCCCGTGTAAACGTCCATGCGCGCCATGGCGGGAGAACCGCCGTCACCATCGTCCTCTGCAAGTTCCTCCCACAACCTCATCTTGACCATGTCGAGGCCGGAAGGAGTCTGGCCCGGAAAACACTCCTCAAACATTTTCCGCCGCATCTCATTTTTCTTCGTGTTATCTGCCAATCCCTTGAGCAATTCCTGATAGCTTTTGCCCGCTGTCTTCAATTCTCGGGCAAGTTCAAGGTGAATTTCATAAGGGGAACCATAGCGCTTGACTAATGCGTTAATCAGCTTTCGAAGCTGGTTGAGAGCGACGTGAACCGTCGGATTGGCAATTTTTCCGTACGTCTTTTCGTCCTCAGGAGTGGTCGGCGTTACTCTGACAGGCGTTGTCGTTCCGCGGAGGACTTCACCATAGTACGGCAATTCTTCCAGAACCTCTCCTGTGGCGAATTGGCTATAGTCTGTGTGGTCTCCGTAAATTTCACGCGCGGCCTCCCAGTACTGCATGCCACTCTCCATCAATGGGAGCAGTTTCTCCATGCACCTTCGCGAAATATGCCCATGAGAGGACGGATAATATTTTTGAGACAGCTCGCGAACCAGTTCCGGAGGCAGAAGCCATTCATTTTTGCGGTTTGCAACAATAAAATCCGTAAGGTCGTCGGCGTCAAGAATCGTCTGAACGACGTCATTCTGAATATCGGTATCAAGGTCATCCCATACCATGTCATGAGCTACAAATAGACTGCGCATGTCACAGGCTGTAGCGTTGCCTTTAAGGCCTTTCCTGCGATCACTTTCAAGATTGAACTTGGAAGTTTTCTTGAGTTTCAACAAAGTACGAATTTTGGAGAACTTCATCTCCTTCTGATGCTCCAGGGCCTCGCACAAGACCTGCCGCTGATCGGCATCAAGCTCCATTTCCCCGTCGGTTGACTGGTAGCGAAGGTTGTTCACCTCTTGCAGGATGCGAAAGCTGTTGGTGATAGGCAGATGCCGAGATGCGCGCGGGTGCTTCTCTCGCCCATCTCGTCCATGTTCAAAAGAACATGCTCCGGGTTCCTTGGGCAACAAGGGGCGTTGAAAAGCAAATATGTCGAACAATTCGTCCCACTGCTCGTCGGGAAAAAAACGATTTCCCTGAACTTTTCTTATGGCAGCGAACTCATCGGCATACATGCTTCGTTTTGGGTAAATGGCGGAGTTCTCGGAGTCGTCAAATTCCTCACCCCGAAACCGGACATGAAGGCCAGCATCTATACGCTTTTTTAAATATTGTCCGAGAGTGAGTTCACGTTTTTGGAGAATTTCCGCGAGCCCGTTCATGGCTGACTTTCGTTCAGAAGATTCTTTGTCCTCGCCGTCGGCTTTGCGGTTGGAGAGAAAACCCCGCCGTTTGCACAGGTGGAAAAGTGCACGGGCTAATTGTTCTTTCGACACTTGTGTGGTTGCCGCATTTGAGCGCGCCTCGTAAGGATCGATTCCTAAATCAATGATGCCGACCTTGTATTCATGCCGACCAGCAACTCCATGCTGTTCAACAAGGCCGAACTCCACCAATTTATCGGCAAAAGCACGAATGCGCTGAAGACGTCTGTCCCTATTCCGGCGCATTCCTCGCGCCATCCTCCGAGTGACAGCCAAAGATTCGCCAATCCTCGGCATTCCCGTTTTCTTATCTGTGGCCGCTGGTTCTCGCCCATCAGGAAAAATTCTAACCCCCATATCTACAAGCCCGGCAGGAGTAAAAGCAGAATTATCATCAGGTTGGGACAGTTCGATAACAGCCCACCCGATTGAGTTACTTCCAATGTCCAGTCCAAGTCGCCAACTATTCATATCAACTCCTTACTTGACACTTTAAGAGTCATCTATATATAAAGAGTGAATAAAAGCAACCTTGCTGCGGATGTAGTAGCAGACATCTAAAGTAGGGAATTCAGCAGTTATCTTTTAGGTCAAGCCGTTAACAAGCTGAAAAATGCACCAGATGAAAAGGAGGTCTACGGGCCTCCTTTTATTTTACCCCAAAATTGGGCTAGTACGAACGACCAAACACAAGAGCCCGTCAGCCACGCCATCCCCTTTCATGTCGTTCCGACATGACATCTCTGAACTCACGCACCAGCCAGCCGTCCTCGACGCAGACAACGAACGGCCCAACCTTGAGCTCGGTCAGCTCCGCCAGCGAGAAGTATCCCCACTCCGCGTTCATCATGTCGCCGTTCAGGACCGCGTAGCCGAAGAAAGAAGTGGTTCCGGTTGTTCGGACAGTTTGGCGGCAGAATTAAGGTGGAGCCTGGTACTCACTACGCCGCCTGACAG
>CAJXRQ010000049.1 GCA_913060505.1 uncultured Desulfovibrio sp. | reverse complement strand
AAAGCTGGGCCACGGGCCGCTTTCCAGCTGGTCCAACAGAGGAGTTTTGTGTTTCGCCATTCCCTTAACCTCCATTGATTTGATTAAGATGTTGCCATCAACCGTATACCGTCCGGGCGAAACGTAGACCAAGTCAAGCCAAGTTTCCCGGACGTCTATCCTCCAAACGTAAATAGCAACGAATGATGGGAATTCGCCCCATAATTCGTTAGATACGCAGGGTGCCCAATGTAATGGACGTTTGTCTTTAATGTCAACCGAAAAAACCCGGAAACCCTTTGTCTATAAAGGGATTAATCTGGGGGGCGACAAGCCAACAAAGCCCTGGGACTTGCCTTCGATCGACATGCGGAGTATCCACCCAAAGGCACCGTGTATGAAATGGGTGGTCTCCCCACCCGATACTCCAAAACCGATACCCTATCAAGCCCGCATGGAAAAAATGAACACCCCCGGAACGGAACCCTGCAAGCAGTGCGGCAATTGCTGCCGTGAAGGCGGACCGGCCCTGCATGTGGAAGACCTCGAAATCATCCGCTCGGGCCATGGACCGGACCTGGTCCACATCGTGACCCTGCGCAAGGGCGAGCACGTCTACGACCAACTCACCCACCGCTTCGAGCCCCTCAAGAGCGAAATACTCAAGCTCAGGGGCAGCCAGGGCACTTGGGCCTGCACCTTTTACAGCAATGAAGCGGCCATGTGCACCATTTACGACCAGCGCCCTGCCGAATGCCGCGCCTTGGACTGTCAGGCCCCGGAAAAACTCATGGAAGTCTATTCGCATGAGCGAATCGCCCGCACAGACCTCATTCCCGACGGACATCCCCTGCTGGAGCTCATGGACGAGCACGACAGACAGTGTCCCGCAGAGGAGATCGGCAGGCTGGCCACACCGGCTGCCACTGGCGACGAGGAAGCGGCCGCGAAGCTGGAGCACATGATCCGCTACGATGACGAGATCCGCAAACTGGTTCCCGAGCGTACGGGGCTGGATGCGGAAAGCATGGATTTCTTTTTCGGCCGTCCGGCCCGCACCCTGCTCCGCCAGTTCGCCACAGCCGTGAACCTTGAAAAGGGCGGAAAGATGGTTTTCAGAAAAATTCCCAAAGGATCATAAGACATGAAAGACGAACGCGGCATCTATTATCACCCATCCCTGCAGGATCAGGGCACCCGCATGTACGTACGCGAAAACGAAGGCCGGATCGAGTTCCGGCTCTGGAACCCCTATCATCCCGAGGCTTGGGACAAACACGGCTGGCTTCCCTACGACGTCATCGAAGAGGCGGCCGCCAAGTACAAGGAACGCGGCACGGACCGCAATCCCCTGGCCCTCTATGATCTGGCCGTGGCCAAGCGCCTCCTGGCGGACGAAGGGTAAGAAAAGACCTGTTCGAAAAAGAGAAGGGAGCGAGAACGATGCTCCCTTTTTCAGTTCCCGCCCAGTAAAGCCCTGCGTCCACGGCAAAGTACATGAAACGGATACCTCGAGTTCCTCATTGATCATGCTCTTTCCCGGAGCATGGGCCCATCCCACCTAAAATTGAAAGTAAATGAACGGCGTGAACCTCGTCGGATAGAACACAACCGTCAGCCAGAGAAGGCTGAGCAAGATGGCCGGCGTATACCAGCTCCTCTTTTCGAAAAGCCAGTCCATGCGGGCAGTCGCTCTGACGCCGTGCATGACCACGGTTGCCGCTATCACGGCGATGACAAAGGGGTGCAGCCAGGAAATGCCGCCGCCGGAGACAAACAGTTTCTCCAGAATAACCCAGGCCTCTGCAAGCCCCTGCGCCCGGAAAAAGACCCAGCCGAGCACGGTGATGAACATGGTGTAGCCCCAGCCGAGCAACCCGCCCGCCGGAGTGCGGGAAGGCCGATTCTTCTCTCTGCCCAGCACGACACGCTCCACCACCAGCCCGAAACCGTGCAGCCCGCCCCATACCACGAATGTCCAGGCGGCGCCATGCCACAACCCCATGACCAACATGGTGACCAGCAGATTGACGCATGTGCGTAACCGCGTCCCCCGGTTGCCCCCCAGAGGAATATACAGATAATCGCGCACCCAGGAAGACAGGGAGATGTGCCAGCGCCGCCAGAACTCAGAAAAGCTGCGGGACAGGTACGGGAAATTGAAATTCTCGCCCAGGTCGTAGCCCATCATGCGGGCCACGCCGATGGCCATGTCCGAGTAGCCAGAAAAATCGAAATAAATCTGAAGCGTGTACCCCAACACTCCCAGCCACATGGTCGGGGTGTCCACCAAGGCATGGTTGGCAAAGACAAAATCCACATACACGGCCAGCCTGTCGGCCAAAAAGACTTTCTTGGCCAAACCGAAGGTAAACCGGCGAAAGCCCTCATAAAGATCTTCGCTATTCAGACGGGTGGCCTGCCTCAGCTGCGGTAGAAAATGAGTGGCCCGAACAATTGGGCCGGCCACAAGCTGGGGAAAAAAGGCTACGAACAAGGCGAAATCCAAAGGATTTTCGCACACCGGCATCCGTCTGCGGTAGACGTCGATGGTGTAGGAAAGAGTCTGAAAAGTGTAGAAAGAGATACCCACGGGCAGGATGATGTTCAGGGTTCCCACATGCAGCCCGAGCTCTTGCAACAACGGCGCTGCGGTTTCGATGAAGAAGTTGCAGTATTTAAAGTAGCCAAGCAGCCCGAGATTGACCACGAGGCTGGCCGCAAGGAGCCACTTCCGTTTCACGACGTCCCGCGTCCGGCCAAGCGCACGGCCCACCATGTAATCGGTGGCGGTGGACAGAAGGATCAGCGACAGGAAACGATAGTCCCAGTAGGCGTAAAAATAGTAACTGGCCGCCAGCAGAAACAGTTTGCGCACGGGGTTGCTGCGAACAGCAAAGAGAAAACCGAGCACACAGCAAAAGAAAGTGACGAATTCAAGGGAGGAAAAAAGCATTACCGGTTCCCTTCAAGCAGCTCTTGCAACCCCTTGGCCACGAGACGGTGGCCAAGGGCATTGAGGTGCCCCTTGCCTGGCGGGGTGTTGAAAAATCCGCGGGGAAAAAGTCCCTGTTTCAGGTACAGATCCTGAAAATTGCGGGAAAGATCCACAAAATCGATCCCGTTTGCGGCGCAGGCAACCCCGAACCGCTTCACCAGAGGAGCTTCGGGGTCCTGAATGCGAACCACATTGCCCGCGGGTTGCGGGGTCGGCGGAATGTAAATGAAGGCCAACCTGCCCCGTCCTTCGCGCTTCAACGCTGTCAGCAAATAATTCCAAGCTTCCTCGTAGGAAAACGACTCGTCGTCCGAGACCACGGCAGGGCGAGCCACGGCCGTCTCAGGCCCCCAGACAAACCGGAAGTCATGGTTCTTCAGTTTGCTGTAGAGGGATTGCAAAAAACCGAGCCGCATTTCGGATAAAAGCGGAGCATATTTCAAAGCGAGCCGGGTGGGGGCGCACAAAGATTCCTCAAAGCGCCACGGTCCGGGGAGAAAACGACTGTGGCACTCCAATGTTTTGCCGGGGATGACATCCGCCATACCGGACAGCAGGATCACGTTGCCGACTATGTTGGGGTATTTGCGCTGCAGGCGTGGAATACGGAAATAATAGTCCGCAACGTTCAACCCGCCTCCGCCCACGGCAATAACCTTGACGGGCGGGCCTCCGGAGTTGAACAAACCTACGGCTCTTTCGTCGCTGGGGACCTGGAGGGCATCCACATGGGAATCCCCCCAAAGCGCAAAACAGGGAACTCCGCTTTCAAGAAGAACCGCATCATTGACGTCGAGCCCCATGGGACCGACCGGAATGTCCGCCCATCCTTCACTGCGCCAATGGACCGTAGTGCCTGACTTGCGGACATATATCTGCAAATCCTCATCCCACACGGGCGGAGTAATACTGTTTCCAAAGACCGAACACACCACCCAGATGAACAGAAATGAAAAGAGCAGTCCCCCTCCCCAGCAGGTGGCCATGCCCGACCAACTTCTCATACTGGAACCTTGTTCAATAGAAATTCAACGGATTCGACCATTCGGGACAGAGAAAAATGTTCCACGATACGGGTGCGTGGGTCTCCCGACTTTTTTGAACGAACCCGAGCTGCCATTTCCTGTATCCCTCCGGCAAGGGCCTGAAAGTCCCGAGGAGGCACCACCAGCCCCGAATCCCCCACCAGGAATGATGCATCTCCCACATCCGTTGTCACGCAGGGAACTCCACAAGCCATTGCCTCGCCCAATACATTGGGAAAGCCCTCTGTTATGGAGGAAAGACAGCACATATCCAAAGCACTGTAAACCGCCGGCATATCAGAGCGGGCTCCGGCCCAAACCAACCGATCTCCGAAAGAAAGCCCCTCACTGAATCCAACAAGTTCGTCCCGCAGAGGACCGTCGCCTACACAAACAAAATGGAGTGCACTATCCTGCTCGGCGGCTGCACGGGCCGCCTCAAGAAAAGTCTTGTGGTCCTTCATGGGATCAAGTCGGGCCACCAGCCCAACCAGTAATGCATTTTCCGGAATCCGCCATTCGCGTCGCAGCTTTCTACCCGCCTCCGGATCAGGCGTGAACCGGTCCACGTCGAACCCGTTGGACACCACGGCCATGGCATCACCGGTCATACCTCGGGCCAAGGCGTGACGCTTTCCGGCCCGTGAGTTAACCATGATACCATCCGCCAGTTTTGAGAGACGAACCTCGAGCCAGGCCCCGAAACGGGCGGCCCGACCATAGCGAGAAAGGTCCATGTCCGAGGAACGCACCGACCAGACAATACGAGCGGGGCGCAAAAACGACTTCAAAATCGCCGTAAGTATGTTTGGAGTTCCGAGAAACGAACAAATCACATCCGGTCCAAAGGAATGCACCGCCCGCACCAGCCGTATGGAAAAGCCCGGGAAATCCCAGCGCCCGGCTTTGTGAAGCTGGATGAGCCGAACATTGTCCAGCCGGTCCTCCAGCTCGCCGCCGGAGTAATGCACGGCTACGGCCACCTCATGCCCACGCTCCGCCATACCGTTGGCCAAGCCCACCAATTGGGCTTCGGCGCCTCCCACAGCCAGAGACGGTATCAGGTAAAGAATACGCATGGACCGGACTGTGTTCACACCTTCCACTCCCGCAGCCACGCCTGAAACATAAGCACATCCCACAGGTAATAGTACCAGTTGGTTCGACCCGATTGGTATTCACTCCACATACGGCGTACCGATTTCACATTCAGATATCCTTGAGCCCGGAGGACCTCTTCTGAAAGAAGATCTTCGGCCCATTCCCTGAGTTCATTCTTGAGCCAGCTATCGATGGGTACTGCAAATCCCATTTTGGGTCTCTCAATAAGAGACTCCGGCACATACTTATACAGAACCTGTCGCAGGAGCATTTTCCCGGTACCGCCCTGGATCTTCATGGACTGGGGAATTCCGGCCGCGAATTCCACCACCCTATGGTCCAACAACGGAACCCTTGCCTCCAAGCTGACGGCCATGCTGGCCCGATCCACCTTGGTCAATATGTCGTCAGGGAGGTAGCAATGGAAATCCGTCGTTGTCAGCCGCTGCAAGAGGTCACCCCTGTGCAGTTGAAATCTCTCGCAAAATAGCTTGCCGAAATCCAAACCGTAGATCGGAAGAGCACACGTCTGAAATCCAGTCACGATGCTATCTCGTATGCCGTCTTCTGCTTGAAAAAAA
>CAJXRQ010000048.1 GCA_913060505.1 uncultured Desulfovibrio sp. | reverse complement strand
GGCATTGAGTTACGCCGTTTTCTGGCGAATGATTCAATGTGGCGTTTTCCGGTTACCCTCCATGAAGTTTCTCCCGATCTGGTTGAAGCACTTATAGAATCAGAAGACCGATGGTTTTATTCTCATCCGGGCGTAAACCCTTTCGCTGTCGCCCGGGCTGCATGGAACAATTTTGCAGCAGGGCACGTTGTCTCCGGGGCCTCGACCATCCCCATGCAGATAGCCCGTATGTCCAGACCGCGCTCAAGAACATTGACCTCTAAAATCATAGAAGCTTTTCGAGCCGTTCAGCTCTCATTGAAATACCCGAAAGAAAAATTGCTCGAAGCCTATCTCAATCTGGCTCCTTTTGGTGGTAACATCATGGGCGTTGGCGCCGCGTCCCTGTTGTATTTTGACAAGCCGCCCAGCCAGCTTTCACTTGGAGAAAGTGCATTATTGGCTGTTCTGCCCAGAGCCCCCAATCGGTACAACCCCGTTCGCCACCCGGAACGGGCCATGGCGATCAGGGACCATGTTCTGAAAATACTCATTGAACGGAAGGTAATAGATCCTGCGGAGGGCAAACGCGCAATGCGGCAACCAATGGTTGCGTTTCGCCGCCCTTCCCCCATGCTGGCTCCACATTTTTCGCTTTTTGCCAAGCACCGTCTGGGGGCAAAACCCAACTTGGTCACAACGCTGGACATGGCCAAACAGCGTACTCTTGAAAGGCTAGTTTTCCGGCATGTGCAACGTATTCGGCAGGAAGGAATAACCAACGCCGCAGCAGTCGTTCTGGACAGGAAAACACGGGAAGTCCTTGCCATGGTCGGTTCTGTCGATTTCTTTGATGACCATGCGCAAGGTCAGGTTAACAATGCAATTTCGCGCCGGTCCCCTGGCTCAACGCTCAAGCCATTCCTCTATGCTTTAGCCTTTGATGAGGGTGTCGCGATTCCCGAATCCCGTGTTCTTGATGTTCCGACAGACTTCTCCGGCTATACCCCGCACAACTACTCCGGTACGTTTTCCGGCCAGGTCACGGTTGCCCATGCGTTGTCGCATTCGCTGAACGTCCCTGCCGTGCGCATGCTCACCCGAGTCGGGCTACGCAATTTTTACGATCTGCTAAAAAAAGGCGGACTGGAGACGATAGACCGCCCGGCTGGCTTTTATGGCCTCCCTCTGGCTCTGGGGACTTGTGAGGTCCGTCTTTTGGACCTTGTTAACCTTTATGCGACCCTCGCCGAGGGAGGAAAGTATCGGCCATGGCGCATCGCAAATCATCCTGACGAGGCCGTACTACAACTCTTCAGCCCGGAAGCCTCTGTCGTCATCTCCCAAATCCTCACCACTGTTACACGGCCGGATATGCCGGAATCGTGGAGATTGACTCAGGACCGTCCTGTTGCTGCATGGAAAACAGGCACATCGTTTGGACACCGGGATGCGTGGGCTGTGGGTTTTGATGGCTCCATTGCCGTTGGCGTATGGGTCGGCAACCCGAATGGAAAAGTCGTGAAAGGAATTTCCGGTGCGGTTCATGCTGGTCCGCTCTTTTTTGACATCCTTCGCGCCCTTGATACCGGAAGCCATGAACTCAATCTACCGGAAGCTCCCAACCTGCGCACCGTCAAAATATGTGCGAAAAGCCACCTCCTCGCAGGACCGAACTGTCCGGAGACATATATGGCACAGGCCGGACCAAAGCTCTTGATTCCCCGCTGCACGGATCACAAAAGGATTCTGGTTGATGCCGAAACAGGAGACTTGCTTGAAGGGGACGCCATAATGACGCGACGGGCTGTATCCAAAATAGTGCGCACCGTGCCGCCGGAGCTGGCCGCATGGCTGGCCTCACAAGGCAAACCCGTCCCCAAGCTGCCCCCCTTGAGTCCCTATTGTAAAGATGTTCCCGAAGGACACGCTCCAACCATTATTTCGCCCTCAACCAAAACGACATATGTCATACGTCATGACACGCCTTCCCGATTCCAGAAAATCAACCTGAAGGCCGTTTCTTCTGATCCCGCACAAACGCTGTGGTGGTATGTTGACGGCGTCTTCCTTGGGACGACAACCAATAGAAAAAAACTGTTCTACCCAATGAAGCTTGGCAATCATAAGATTGCCGTTACAGACGGCTTTGGCCGGAGCGACTTGCTGAACTTCACAGTAATTCGGTAAACAAAATTAAGGTGTACAGCTGATGAGATACACCTCGCATAACGCAATAATATTATGGGCCTCTTCCTCTTAGCTTCCCTGCGCTATGCGACCGATTTTCCCTCAGTCGCATAATTTCTTCTTTGTAGGCGACAAGCCCTTAAAACCGGCTTCTATATGCAAAATCCGAAGCATCGTTTTTTCAAAAAAACTATTCACGATTTCTTTTACGTAGATTGTCTTATGATGAATGGTACGCTGGAGATGCTAGAAAAAAATTCGGTGCTTGGAATCAATGGCGCGCAGAAAGTCCAAAAATGGAAATAAACTTTAAAGGAGTCAACCTAAGTGGAAGAGAAGTGGGTCCACTTTGTTGGACCACTGAGCAACGTTTTTAAGGTGGACAGTTTACGGGCTACGCTGCTTGGCGAGGCCGATCAGAAACTGGCGTCGTAACCTTTTACTGCCACAACCGGCCAGGATGTCTCAGGTTGGACGGCTACATCCAGCCATAGTCCTCACTTCTGTCGGTCCTCCACGGCTTTTATAGGTTACCCAATCGGGAGCGCGAGAGGGCTGACTCCGGTTACTACCCAGAGGCCGCTGTACCCCATAGAGCGAGGCTCGGAACACTCTCGCGTCCAGCTTTTACCTGGCACTGCCAAGAACTTCGGCAATGGTCGACTTGGTGTGGCTTTTCTTTAAGATGTTGTCCTCTGTGTACACATCCTGCCAGTTTGCCCAAAATTCCGGACAGCTCTTCAGGAAGAGAACGAATTCGCCCAGACGTTTTACTATGTCGTCTGAAACGACATGCTCCAGGTCGTAGGCCGTATCGTCGGCCACTTTCTGATCAAGACACAGGACTTTTTCCAAGAAAGCCTGGAGGACGAAGTGCCTGTGAGCGATTTTTCTCCCCACTTCCTTTCCCCTCGGGGTGAGGTAGATCAGACTGTAGGGAGAATACTCCACATATCCCATTGTCTTGAGAGTCTTGAGCGCTCCGGTGACCG
The DNA here is from genome assembly GCA_913060505.1 of uncultured Desulfovibrio sp. Taxonomy (GTDB): domain Bacteria; phylum Desulfobacterota; class Desulfovibrionia; order Desulfovibrionales; family Desulfovibrionaceae; genus Pseudodesulfovibrio. The sequence goes on along the minus strand of CAJXRQ010000048.1, from coordinate 2,957 downwards.
TGGAACGGGAAACTTGGACCGCTTCGGCGATAGAACTGGCTCGCGCTGCGCCGTCACGGCTTTCCAGACGGAAAATGGTCTCAAGGTAATTTTCCTGCACCGGGCTGAGTTTTTGCTCTTCTTTCCTCTTTTGGGCCGACATCCAGTCCTCCTTGAATCTTGTGCTGAAATTCGCGGAGCAAATTACTCCACTTGGTTTGCATCAGGGCGTTTAAAGCCTCCCCGAACATTGTTTGCCCAACCGTATAGTATACAAACTCTCTGTATTTGCAACAAAAAACTTCATGCAATGCTCTTAGAAACTTAGCTGCATTAATGAAAATAAAATCAAAAAAGTATTTTCCTACTTGACAGTTAAAATTCTATCCTCTAATTCTGTTCAAGAGTTTGATCGATAAAACTTTATACGTGTTTAAGAACTTTATACGTGTTAAAAAACTTTATACGTATTAAAAAAACTTTGATCGTTCTACCAAACTACAAAAGCAGTAAGCCAATGTCACACACTTCACCCCACGCTGCCAAAACGGTCCTGAAAAACACGGCAAACCAAGCGCACACGTTTCCGGCGGGTCATCCGCACGAATTGCTTTCAGGCGAAATATCCCATCATGAAGGGAAGCATCCTGCCGGAGGTGACGGTGGGCCCTACAAAGAATCATCCCATGGCGGCATGTTTTCACCTGGGCAGAACGTCATGCCGCACAAGGTGGCGGCAGATGATCCTCAACGCTTTTATGCCCGTGAGAAAGTTGATCCATTGTGCGAGGCTTTCGAGGGGAAAATAACCGTACATCCCGGCATGGGGGGAATTCCCGTCATGCCGCAGGAGAGGGGCGCCCTGCTCGACGAATTGGCCGACACCCCGTGCCAGGGAAGAAAGTTGGCCTACATTCACGTACCTTTTTGCGAGACACATTGCCTTTACTGCAGTTTTTTTCAGAATCCTTATGGTAATGAAGCGGGGGCCAGATACGTTGATACGCTCGTTCAGGAGCTTGAGATGTGGCGGGGCCTGCCGGCGCAGGCCGAGGGGCCGGTTCATGCCGTGTATCTTGGCGGAGGAACACCCACCGCGTTGCAGCCCGAGACGCTCGGCCGTCTGCTCAAAGCCGTCAATGCCTGTTTACCCCTGGCAAATGATTGCGAGTTCACACTCGAAGGCCGAGCGGCCAACCTGACTCCCGCGCTGGTCGAAACGGCTCTGGAAAACGGGGTCAACAGATTTTCACTCGGTGTGCAGAGTTTTAGCACGGACGTACGTCAGGCCATGGGGCGCACCCTTGGCAGCGAAGAGCTTATCCGGAACATCGAACTGGTGCAGTCCTACGACCAGGCCAGCGTCATCATCGACCTGATCTACGGCCTGCCGGGCCAGTCCATGGCCGTTTGGATGAAGGATCTCGCCACCGCCCAATCCCTGAATCTCGACGGGCTGGACTGCTATCAGCTCGGGGTCCACAAGGGAGCTCCTCTTGCCAGAGCTATTGCTCATGGACAGATCGATCCTGCTGCGGGCTACCCGCAGATGGGGAGGATGTTTGCTGCTTCGGTCCAGAAGATGGAGAGTTATTTCTACCGCAGGCTTTCGGTCAATCACTGGTCCCGTACGCCGAGAGAGCGGAGTCTCTATAATATCTATACCAGAGGAGGCGCGTCCTGTCTCGGGTTCGGACCCGGCGCCGGCGGTAATCTCAATGGACATATGACGTATAATCCCCAGTCTCTGAAACGGTGGCAAGGAATGGTTAAATCGGGTCGGAAGCCTGTGGGTATGCTGCTCGCACCAACGCCGCTGGCCGAGTTGAACAAAGCACTTACCGAAGGTCTGGAGCAGTGCCGTCTCGAAATTCCCGTTTTGGAAGCTGTCTGCTCCCAAAACAACTACAAAGGGCTGACGCAAAAGGGGGAGTTGCGCACAGCGGTGACTCCGCTTCTTGAGCAGTGGCAGCGGGCCGGCCTTCTGGAGCCTCGTGGCGAATCGTACGTCCTGACCGTGGCCGGCCAATTTTGGTACGTAAATCTGACTCAGTTGCTCATTGAATACATAGACGATCAGCATTGAGCCTTAGCTGGATTTGAAATGATAAATGAGCTTGACGGACTGGCTGTTCAGTGCAATGAGACGGATTTCATAGTTGATACTGACTGTCAATATCAATTAAAAAGTTATCTAAATAAACTTAGGTTTATGTGAATAACAGCCTGTTTTAAAAACAAAATATTGAGGTGAAAAATGGTTCTTAGCAAAATCAAATCGTTCTTTGAGGATGAAAGCGGCGTGACCGCTATTGAGTACGGCATCTTGGCGGCAGCCATGGCCGCAGCCATCGGATACATTTTCAGCTCGGACGGCGCTTTCATCTCCGCTCTTCGTAGCAAGTTCAAGGACATTGCCGCAGACATCACCGATGCTGGCACGGACATCAAGTAGTTCGTCCTTCAAAGGCGCTGCTTGAGGAAACGGATTCAACACACCAGCGATTGAGGGGATACCATGGGTACCATATACGGCTTACCGGGGGCCATCATTGTCATGCCAGTCATTGTTGTGGTTATGTTTCAGGATCTTGCATGCCGCCGTATTTCCAACCGTCTGACAGGCTCCCTGTTGGTAATGTGGGGAGTCGCCTCTCTTTGGACCTGGATCCATGAAGGGCCAGCCGTGTTTTCGACAGAGGGATTCGCAGCTGGTGTGGGCTACGCCGTCGCCGTTCTCGTTGCCGGTTTTTTTCTCTACTGCATCCGGGCCGTTGGCGCTGGTGATGTGAAGCTGGCGGCTGTCTTGTGCCTCTGGCTTGGAGGAGAGTCGTCCAAATTTCTTCTGGGCACGGCCTTGGCCGGGGGGGGGCTGGTCTTGCAGCCCTCCTTGTTGCGCCGGGTGGAGAGGGCTATGGCCATGTATGCAACGCCCCTGCCCCTCCTGGCTGGCAAGGATGCCCCGCCGTCGGTCTTGG
>CAJXRQ010000047.1 GCA_913060505.1 uncultured Desulfovibrio sp. | reverse complement strand
CAGCGTGAAACCGTCGGCGCTTTTGGGATGGGAAAACAACGTAGGGTTGAAATCGAGTCCCATGCCCTTCTCTTTTGCCCAGCCAATCCAGTTCTGGAAATGCTCGGGCCCCAGGTCGGCCCTGTCCACGGCCTTACCGCCGGTCTCGGCATAAATGGCATGCAGGTTGAGACGATGCGTTCCCGGGATCAATGAGAGAGCCTTGTCCAGGTCGATGCGCAGTTCCTCGGCGTTGCGCGCCTTGCCCGGATACGCTCCCGTGGCCATGATTCCGCCGGTCAGGGCGGTGTCCGGTGCTTCAAAACCCGTGACGTCGTCTCCCTGCCAACAGTGCAGGGATATCGGCAGGGCATCCAAAGCGGCCATGGCCGCTTCCGTGTCTATTCCCCATGCCGCATAAGACTCTTTGGCCAACCGGTACGCATCGTTCAAAAACTGTTCGCTCATCATTTTCGTCATCCTGTCTGGTTATTTTTGCGCCAGGAGCGCCAAGAACCGCTGATAAGCCGCATCCGCTCCAGGAATGGGTTCGGGCTCGAAGCGCTGAAGGTCATAGGAACGCGCCACCAGCGCCCGTGCTTCCTCAAGCGAAGACAGCACACCGGAGGCAAAGAATTGAGCCAAGGCGTTGCCGATCACCGTGGCCTCCACAGGCCCGGCCACAACAGGCATCCCGAGAACACCGGCCGTGAGCCTGTTCAGCAATGTGGCCTGAGCCCCACCACCAACCACATGCAACAAAGAAATTTCCCGGCCGCTCAATTCGCAAAGATCCTGCATGGTCTTGCGATAAAGCAGGCTCAGGCTGTCGTAGGCGCACCGCGTCAATGCACCGGGTGTTTCAGGGACGGGCTGAAAGGTTTTGGCGCAATACTCGCGGATAGCCCCAATCATGCTTACGGGGCTGAAAAAGGCGGAGTCGTCCGGATCGACCAGGGACACGAACCCGGTTTCGTCCTCGGCCATCCCGGCCAGTTCCGCAAAGGAATATCTTCCGTCATATTCCTTGGCGACCTGTTGCACAATCCACATTCCGGTGATGTTTTTCAAAAAACGAATGGTGTCATTAAAGCCGGTCTCGTTGGTCCAGTTGGCGGCCATGGCGTCCGCATCCGTGATAGGGGCGTCCACTTCGATCCCCAGAAGAGACCATGTCCCGGAACTGAGGTAGGCCCACTCTCCAGATCCTTTTACGGCCGGAACCGCCAAAACGGCGGACGCCGTGTCGTGCGACGCTGGGGCGACCACTTTCAGGCCGTGCAATCCCGTCTCTTCGGCCAATTCCGGCCGCAACTCCCCTAGAACTGTTCCTGGTGCAACAGGTGTTTGCAGCGCTTCCGACGGCAACGCCAGTGACGAAAGCAGCTTCCGATCCCAGCGCTGTTCCGATAAATTCCACATCTGGCTGGTGGAGGCGTTGGTCTTTTCCACGCTCATCTCGCCGGACAACAAATAGTGGTAATAATCGGCGGTAAACAAAAGTTGCTTTGCTACGGCCAGAGTCTCAGGGCTTGAAATCGTCTGGGAATACAGCTGAAAAATCGTGTTGAAGGGCAGGAACTGAATGCCAGTTCGCGCATAGACATCCTCTTTGGACATTTCCCCGGCAATGAAACGCTCGACCATGCCCTCGGTTCGATTGTCCCGGTACGACACCGGCGAGCCGATCAACTCGCCCTCGTCATCCAGCAAAACGTAATCCACGCCCCAAGTGTCGACGCCAATACTGTCGTACTGCAGGCCGGATTCGCCAGCCTTGCGCAACCCCTCCATTGTCTCCCGAAAAAGACGCTCATGCGGCCAGACAAGACCGTCCGCGCTCGGCTCGGGACCGTTCTCCATGCGTGCAAGTTCGTCCAGGTGCAGGCCGTCGTCTTCAATGGACACGGAGACCAGACGCCCGCTGGACGCTCCGAAATCAAGCGCCAAACAACGCGGCACACAAAGGCTCCGTGTTCCCGGAACCTTTGCCTCCCTTTCGCGCGGAGCGATGATTACTTCAACCCCGGCATCTTCCAGCATTTCAAGGGAGCCGTTGTCGATCCCATCGTCGGTGATCAGGATGTCCACCCGCTCCAAAGGACACATGATGATGCTCTTTCGTTTGGTGAACTTCGTGCTGTCCACCATGACGACCAGCTTTTCACACTGGTTGATGAGTTGCTGCTCCGCATGTACCAGAAGCGGGTCGCCCTCCATGATTCCCCAGGGCGAAACGCCCTGGCAGCCGGTGAAGAATATGTCGCCGAAAAAATTCGATGCCTCGCTCTGCAGGTGCCCCAATATGATCATATGATGGTGAAACACCTCGCCACCGCCCACGAAACAGCGATTACTCGTGCGCGTGGAAACATATTCGATCAGGGGCAGGGAATTGGTGTAAATCGTCAAGCCGCTCTGGGGCAGGTGCTCGGCCAGTTGCCAGGTGGTGGTGCCGCCATTGATGATGATTCCCTCGACGCCCTCCAACAGCCTTCCCGCAGCCTTGCCAATGGCCTGCTTTGCAGTGAGGTTCTTGTCTCTCGCCACGAAATATGACGGCGTAACCAATCGGGATTCCGCCAGCTCACGCTTCACTGCGGTCACGCCCCCCCGAACTTTACGCAGTTTTTTCATGGAAGCCAGTTCCACTATGTCTCGGCGCAAAGTGGATTCCGAAGCGTCCACGGCCTCCATCAGGCTCTCCAGAGAAACCGCGTCCGCCTTTTCCAACAGGTTCAAAATGGCCATATGTCTTTGGTGCTTGAGCATACCTCCATTCTTAAACGCCCAAAACAGTCAAAGTCAATCAAAAACAGTCATAAAAAACCACATGTCAGCAACAACCAATCACAAACAATCAACTTCCGGCATACTTCATTGACCGAAACTCTCCCCCTGAAACAGCCGCCAAAACCAATAGTTAGAGCAATGTGATGAGTCTCCCCGCCAACTATTACTTCTGCCTCACAGCACATCGTTTATTCTGATCCCCCCTATCGACCAAATCTTAATCTTGCGGGATACCTCTGCTTTTCAAGCCCCCTTTCCTGTGGAATTATTAAGTAAAAGGATGCTATGTTCAGACAAGCTGAGAACTGAACCCAGGAAAACACAAGAGGACTCCCATGAACACCAAGCAGTACATTGAACTGGAAGACCGTTATGGCGCCAAAAACTACAAGCCTCTCGACGTCGTCATCAACAAGGGCGAAGGAATTTGGGTCTGGGATGTGGAAGGCAACAAATATATGGACTGCCTCTCCGCTTACTCGGCCGTAAATCAAGGACATTGTCATCCGCGCATCAAGCAGGCGCTGACAAACCAGGCCGAAAAGCTGACCCTGACCTCCCGAGCCTTCCGAAACGACCAGCTTGGCCTGTTCTATGAGGATATCTGCACACTGACCAACTCCCACATGGTCCTGCCCATGAACAGTGGGGCGGAGGCGGTCGAGACGGTCATCAAAGCCGTCCGCAAGTGGGGGTATAAAACCAAAAACATCCCTGACGGCAAAGCCGAGGTCATCGTCTGCAACAACAACTTTCACGGCCGCACCATCACCATCGTTGGCTTTTCCACGGAAGAGGCCTACAAGGAGGGCTTCGGTCCCTTCACTCCTGGCTTCAGGGCCGTTCCATTCGGCGACATGGAAGCTATGGAGAAAGCGATCTCCCCCAACACGGTAGCCATCATGGTGGAACCGATCCAGGGCGAAGGCGGCGTGATCATTCCGCCGGAGGGCTACTTGAAGCGCATTCGCGAACTGTGCGACGAGCACAACATAGTCATGGTGCTGGATGAGATACAGACCGGCCTGGGGCGCACCGGCAGGCTTTTCGCTGAGGAATACGACGGCATCGAAGCGGATGTGACTTTGGTGGGCAAGGCGCTTTCAGGCGGTTTCTATCCCATTTCCGCAGTACTCTCCAACGCGGATGTCCTGGGCGTGTTCATGCCCGGCGACCATGGCAGCACCTTCGGCGGCAACCCGCTGGCCTGCGCAGTGGCCCGAGAAGCCCTCAAGGTGCTCCAGGAGGAAGATCTCATCGACAATGCCGCGAAGCTGGGCGAATATTTCATGGATGAACTCAGAAAAATCGAGAGCCCGCATGTAGCCGAAGTCCGAGGACGCGGCCTCCTCATCGGCGTGGAGCTCAAAAAGGAAGCCAGCGGTGCGCGCCGGTTCTGCGAGGCACTCATGAGCCGGGGGCTCCTCTGCAAGGAAACCCACGAACATGTCATCCGATTTGCCCCGCCACTCGTCATCACCAAAGAAGACATCGACTGGGCTCTCGCCCACATCCGCGAAGTGCTGAAAATGAACTAAACATGTCAAGAGGAGTCGGGTCTTGCCTGACTCCTCCTTATGGGGATATCGAGAAATTATGATTGGCAAAAAGCTCTTCAAAACGACCCTGGCCACCTTTGCCGCCACCATGCTCTTTGTCGTGGTGGCCACGGCATCGAGCTTGGTCTACCATGGCAACGTCAAATCCCACATTTTTCATGCCCCACACTGCAGGTATTTCAATTGCAAGAACTGTAGAGTAGTCTTCAATTCACGAGAAGAGGCCATCAAAGCAGGATTCCGGCCCTGTAAAATCTGCAACCCCTAACCGGCATCACTGCCGGAACGCCTGCTCCCCAAGGTTCCCTGCATGATCTTTGCTATTGTTTCCTCAATACGCCTCCAGCCCTTTTCCGACCGCAGATCCACCCCGCCCAATGTACTATGTGCCTGCGAACGGACTGCAAGGAAATTGACTGCCCCCGCCATGATGAGCACCAGTGCGGTCAGATCGATATCCTCGGGCGGATCCTGGCGCATATTTTCAAAAAACTGAAGCGCGGTCCGCACTCTGACTCCTTCCAACACCTCGGAATAGCGGTTTCCCCCAACTTCCTCCCAGGCTAAAATCTTGAGAGTCTGTGGCCTGCTGCGAAGCGCTGTCAGATAACGTGTGAAGAATTCGGCCATGATCTCATGGGCAGGCATGGCCCGTATTTGCTCCAAATCGTCTCCGATGAGCTCTTCAACGGCAGGCCAAAACCGTTCGGAATTGCCGAACTCGCTCACCAGGTGCTTGAGCCCGCCGAAAGTCTTGAAAAGTTCTTTACGACGTACTCCCGCCTTCCTGGCGACGAGGTCGGCTTCCAAGGCTTCAAACCCATGGTTTGCCAGGACGCAACCGACCGCATCCAGCATCTTTTCCCGCTTCCTTTCAGCTGCATCTATGGGAATGACAGTGGGCACAAGCTTCAGATTTGCCATACCATGCTCCTTTCATATTCCTCTCTTCAAGTAAGCATTCCTCCGCCATGTGCAAACCTTCAACTCCTCATATGAACATGATTTTTTTTACTACATTGTTTACAGAACGTCACAATCTTCAACCAATACATATGTATATCCGAGCATCATAATTTGAGGAGGTTTTCATGAAACGACTTGTTGCATCGCTCGCAGTATCCCTGTTCCTAATTCCCAGCATGGTGCTGGCCGAGGATTTTCAAATCGAAAAGTACGAGATCAATGTTCCACAAAAATTCCATGTCCCATACAGCGGTAAATATGCCGACAGGTTCCCGGACGGATTTCCCATAGGTATAGGCTCCGGAATGTGCTACATCGGCAAAGGCAAGGACGGCGCGCGTTATTTCTACGCCAACAGCGACCGCGGGCCCAACGCCAACGCCCCCAAAGTAATCATCAACGAAGCGCAACCGCAGGCCTCCAAGATTTTCTCCGCTCCGTCCTTTTCCCCTTCATACGGGGCTCTGCGCCTCAAGGACGGCAAAGTCGAGCTCGTCAGTCTGATCACCATCAAAAATGAACGCTCCTGGCCCATCTCCGGCCGCCCGTTGCCCAAGAACATGGTCGGCGCAACCGGCGAACTCCCGCTGGATGACCACCTGAGGATTGCAAAATTCGACAAGGACGGCCAGGACACAGAAGGAATAGACATTGACCGCAAAGACGGCAATCTCTGGATTTGCGATGAATATGGCCCGTTTATTTCCAAAATGGATGCCAATACTGGCCGCATCATCAAGAAGTACGGTCCCGGCAACGGCCTTCCCGACATCATCAAGCACCGTCAGCCCAATCGCGGCTTGGAAGGACTGTGCGTCACCCCGTCCAACAAGGTTGTGGCGGCTGTTCAATCCATCTGCGATGTGGACGGCAAGATCAAGAAATCCAAGGCCACCTTCACCCGCCTTGTCTGGCTTGATCCCGAAACAGGCGCAACCAAGATGTTCGCCTACCCCCATGATGTGAACACGTACAAACTGAGCCGCGATGCCAAGATCGGCGACCTTGCCACCATTGATGAAAACCGGTTTCTGCTCATTGAACGCGGCAAGGGTAAAGAAGGCACCCGTATCATGATCTACGTCGTCGACATTGCAAATGCTACCGACATCACCGGCATCAATGCTCCTGACGACCGTCCGCTGGAAACCCTTGACTCGATCAATGAAGTGGAAGCTCAAGGCGTCAAGTATGTGAAGAAAACCCTGGTGCTGGACCTCGTATCTCAGGGCTGGAAACCGGGCAAGGCGGAAGGCATAGCCCTGTTGCCGGATCATCGCACTATCGCCATCTGCTCGGACAACGACTTCGGTATGAAGTCCAAAGTGGTCAACCCAGCCAAGGACAGCAAAGGCAAAGACGTTGCATCGGCCAAGGCATACACCACGGACGGTTCCGGTAAGCTCAAGTACAAGGACAAAACTGTGGATGCAGCCATTGAAGTCGAGCCTTCAGGTAAAAATACCGCATTCTGGGTGATAAAACTGCCCAGAAAGATCGACAACTACTAGCCTTTACGTCTCCAGAAAGATCAAAAGGCCGCCCAATCGAGCGGCCTTTCTTTTCCATGAATTCCGAGCAAGTAAACAAAAAGCCCCTTTTACGAGGGGCTATTGCATAAGCGGGCTTGGTTCGGCCCGGGGAATTTAGG
>CAJXRQ010000046.1 GCA_913060505.1 uncultured Desulfovibrio sp. | reverse complement strand
TATTGCATAGAGCAGTTCGGCCAGATCCAGTCGTTTTGCCTGTGCAGGGGGCGTTTGTCCCAATTGGGCTCGCAGTCCACTGATGAAATCCGCAATGGAAGTCATGGCAGGCATGAAACAAGGGCGCGGCAGCCCCGGATGCGTGCTCAGGTATCGTTTCAGGTATTGGTGGGGACGTCGGTGCGTGAATATGATTGTCATCTGCTGGAAGTCTTCACGTTCAGCCAGCCAGTCTCCGAGAGCGGCAATGAAGTCATTCTGCCATGGAATCAAATGGATGGCGGTCATTGAGCCGCCTCCATGTCAGGCTTCACGTATTCAATTTCATGCAGGTCAAGATATACCAATACTCCCCCAATATCCTGCGGACTGTCTGTCATATTTCGCAACAGTCCGAGATAGCGCCTGACCTGTTCGCTATGCTCGGAGTATTTTTGTCCGGTTTTAAATTCGATGACCATGGCTTTGTTTTGTTCCGTGTAGAGGTGGTCGATGCGATGAAATTTACCGTCCGCATCCATGATTTCCGGTTCGCTGGTTCCCATGGTGAGCCAAGTTCGCAGTTGGGGATGGTTCATGGCCCAGTGTAGCATGGTGTTGATGTCATGTTTGAGGGACTCCATGGAGTCTTCCGGAAGTCCCGCCAGCGCAGGAAAGTCCTGCATTGCCATTGTCAGTGCCCTAGCCGCACTTTGGTCAAGGTCATTTGTTATACGTAAGTGCTCCATGGCCCGATGCGCGACCTCTCCGCGCAAACGTTCAGAAAACAGAGATTCTTCCAATGTGTGCCGGTATACTCTGAGTCTGGGAAGCCAACTCATGAGCTCGGGCGGATCTGCGCGAGGAGGGATAGGTGCTTCAACCGACGTTGCTGAAGCCTTGTCTGGAGATTTTTTCGCTTCAGGTTTTTGCCCCTTTTCGGTAACGCCGTTCCCGTCAGGGAAAAGGAAGTAATCCATGGCCGTGAGGGCTGCTCGCATGCCTTTTTTCATTTCTTGAGGATATATTCCGTAAAGTTCTTCTCCCGCGCGGGTCCATGCCACGTAGAGTAGGTTGAGCTGTTCCCGAACGGCCCGTCCCATGCTGGTTTCATACGGCTTTCCCATGGCTTTGGTCAGTGGTGCCAGTACACGAAGGTCCTGGTGTTTGCGGATAATATAATCCATGTCCTGTCTGACTTCCCAATGATGAAAGGGGACAACAACGACTGGGAATTCCAATCCTTTGGACTTGTGAATTGTCATGATTCGGACGGCTTCCACGTTTTCCGGTAGCGGAACTTTTTCCTTTTCCGAATTTTCATTCCAGAAATCGAGAAAGGTTGATAGGGAACCGTGACCATCTTCCTCCGCAAGATGGATCACTTCCAAAAAACGCTTCAGGTATAGCAGGTCGTTAGGATGACGCTCTTCCACATGGTATGCTGCATTGATATCCTGCATAAGATCATAAGGCGTCATGACCCCGGCCTTGTTGTAAAAAGGCTTGATGCAGATCTCCCATTGGTGCGGATAATCCTGGGCTAGCCGGGCATCCAAAGGCCTTTTGTCGGGCTTTGCCAGCCATGCATGAATTTCGTCCTTGTCCAATCCTGTTTCCGCAAGGAACAGTTCTTCACCCATGATGAACTCGGCCAAAGCGAGCTCATTACGGGGGTAGTCAAGGAATTCCAGCAGGGCTGTCGCCTGCCGGATAACAGGATGTCGGTCAAGCCGGAGACTGCTATCCGTGATTACCGGAATACCCATCTTCACCAGCAAATCGCATACAAGGGCTCCATGTATGCCGGAACGTACCAGAACAGCTACGTCTCCACATGGACGACGATTTAGGATTTCTTCCATGTTCTTTTTGAGGACGTTGAGCGTGGCTTCCTCAATTTCTTCCATGTTGCCGCCTGAAATTTGTTCAAAGCGGACATACCCTTGTGTGTCGGCATGGGGAGCAGCTATGCCTTGTGTGCAATTGTTGAAATCCTTTCGTAATTGATGTGCAAATGAATCTGTAAAATCAATGGATGCCTCAGAAAAGAGCGTGTTTGCCAGATCAACAGGAGGCTGGGGCAACTCGAAATTGCTAAAAAAGGTGTTGTTGAATTCTACAATATTGCGATGACTGCGCCAGTTGTGAGGCAGTGTTTCAAGACTGATTTTTCCCGCGATGGCGGATAACTCCGGGATATCGGGTAGTTCGTCAAAAAGATCGGCATCGCCGCCGCGCCATGCGTAGATGGCTTGCTTTACGTCCCCCACGTAAAACAGGCTGCCGCCCTTGGCCATGCATTCTTCCGCCAGCGGTTGCATGGCTTTCCATTGAGCCCGGCTGGTATCCTGAAATTCGTCAATGAGCAGGTGGTGCAGCCTGCCACCGAGGCGGCAGAATGCTTCCGGCACCATGGGACCGTCAAGGAGTCTGTTTACGTAGCTGGGCAGGGCCGAGTTGGGGATGACGCCTTTTTGCCGTTCGATATCCTCAAGCATGGAAATTACCGCTCGAGCCATGACGACAGCCGGAGCAAGGTTGAATGCCCCTTGCAGTAACTCACTTTCTTCTTTGTATTGCTGCCATCCTTGCTTAAGCGAAGCGTAAAGAGCTTCTCCCAGGCCATCGACTTTGTCTTTGCCTGCTTTTTTTACGCAGTCGCATAAGGAATCTTTGTGCAGGTATGCAGAGTCCCTGTTCTCATCAAAGAGGCCGAGGTCCGTGAGCTTTTTCAATGCTGTAATAAATCTTTTATCCGCAGGAAGTTCTGTCGTTTCAAGGTGCTTTTGCAAAGCTGTGACATGTGTTTTCATGGCTGCATTGGTTGCAGTCATTTTTGCAAGTATTTTGTCCTGATCTGTTTCAATTGTTAGCAACTCAGCTCTCGGCAGCGTTCGCAAGAAGAGCATGAGGGCCTTGAGTCTTTCGCGAATAGGCTGCATGACTTGAAATCCCTTTCGGGATTCCGCCATGAGTAGAGTTCTGATGGCCGAAGCCAGTTGATCTTGTTCCGGACCTCCAGCTTCGCACAGTGAGATGAATCTGTCATATGCCGCATCGAACAGTTCCTGTTCGTCCAGGGCTATGTCAAAGTCCGGCCGAATACCGAATTCCAATGCGAACAGGCGCATGAGTAAATTCAACAGGCTGTCAATGGTGCGGATGTTCAGCCGATGGTAACGGCGCAGGATGGATTGCAGGGCCTGCTCGTCTTTGCGTTGGGAATATCCTGCTCTGTTCGCATGGTCTCCTTTGCCCAAGGCCCTGGACTTCAGTGTGCTGACAACGCGTTCCTTCATTTCCGCAGCAGCCTTGTTCGTGAAGGTGGCCGCGAGAATTTCCGGCCATGAATATCCGCGTGGGCTGCGCCCTGCACAGGAATATTCATGCTGGTCATCCCCTGAACCGTCTAACAGGGCGAGGAATCGTCTTGTCAGTTGGTAGGTTTTTCCCGACCCAGCTGAAGCTTTGACTTGTTTGAGTTCGGACATGAATTAATCTGTAGATGTTTGTTTTTTTGGGGTGCTATTGCCCCCTATAACCACGATAAGTACGGCTGCGATAATCAGAACGCTCCCTCCATAGCCCCATATACCGAAATCTTCACCAAAGAGAGTGAAAGCCATTACTGAGGCTACAACCGGTTCAAATGTGGCGATTACTGCTGCATAAGTGGCTTCAAGTCTTCTTAGCCCTGCATAGTATGCGGAAAATGCTCCATAAGAAGTAATGGCCGCCATGCTGATGAGCAAGGACCATGTTTGGGGCGTTTTGGGTGCAAAGTTGACAAAAGGCAAGAGGAAAAGAGCTCCGAAGGGAAGAGCATATACAAAAATGGTGGGTGTGGGGTAGCGGTATAAATATTTTTTCCCGAAAATGTAGTAGAGCGCATAGGTCAGGCCGGAGACGAGCCCGGCGGCAAGTCCGAATTTATCCAGTTGCATAAGAGGCCCGTTGCCAAAGATGCTTGGGCCTAGGCTAATGCACGTCACTCCTCCGATTGTCATGAAGACGCAGGCTATTTTGGCCGGAGAGAGGGCTTCGCCCAGGACCATTCGGGAAAGGAAGGCTACCCATGCCGGAGCCGTGTATAATAGCACAGCGGCCAAAGCCACACCTACATCCCTTATGGCAAGTTGGTAGGACGCGTAAAAGAGGGTTACACAAATGAAACCGAAGCCCAGTAATATGGGTAAATCTTTTGTCTTGACGCGAAGTTGTTTGGTGATACCTGCATGCGACGTAAACAAAACCCAAGCAATTGCAGCTCGCCAGAACGCTATTTCCAGCGCTGGTACACCATCCTTCAAAATGTATTTGGTGAAAATTCCTATGATGCCCCACATGAAGGCTGCCGACAAAACGTAACAAAGGCCGCGGATATCCATTTAGCCGTCCTTATTCAGAGAGAGCGGGGAAGCGAGAAGGATGCGAGGCATGTCGGCTCCTGTATTCATGTTGCGATGGTATCTAATTGGTGTAGGAGTTTTTCATTCGTGCGTCAAAGCCATTAAGTACTTGCGGTTAAACTTGGAGGCTCGTTATGATCTCTTCATGAACAGCACTTCTGGATTGGTTTTGCACGAATTCGACGCCAGCCGACTTGATAGGTTTTTAGAAACACTTTTGCCGGGCTCTGGATTGCGGCATCGCCGCAGATTGTGTGACGATGGCCGTGTGTTTGTAAATGGGGTTTCCCGCAATGCGTCCTTCAAGGTTCGGGAGGGGCAAAATGTGGAAATACGCGTTCCTGAATCTTCCGAAGAAGAAAGTGGAATTCGCGTAGTCGGACGGTCTGGCGATTTTGCTGCCATTTTCAAGCCCCACGGCATGCATTCCGCATCCATTGCCGGAAGAGAAGATGGTACCGTTGAAAATGCGCTTTCGGAGTTGTTCCCTGAAGAAAGTCCTGTGTTACTTAACAGGCTGGATGGTCCAACTTCGGGCATTATAATTGTTTCTTTGAGCAAAGAGGCGCAAGCCTCATACAAAAAGGCACAGGCGGCAGGACTGATTCGAAAGAATTATTACGCACGGGTGCAAGGGCGTTTGATGCAATCCTTTCTGGTCAAGAACCGGCTGGATACGGCCAACCGGAAAAAATCACGTGTTGCGGATGAGATTGATCTGGATAGCGCCCGTTGGACCGAAGTCGAACCCATAGAGTGTGGCATGGAAATGGGAACAACTCTGGTGAGGTGTTTGATTCGACGGGGAGCTCGTCATCAGATCCGTGCACACCTCGCAAATCTGGGGCATCCCATTATCGGTGATAACCTTTACGGCGGTCCCGAAGCAGATCGTATGTATTTGCATCATTACTTGATTGAGGGGCCAGACTTTTCCTTTGCCATTGAAGATGATTTTTCCTGAATTTCATTCACAAAAAAGGGGCCTCGGCATCAAATAGTGCCGAGGCCCCTTTTTTGTGAATTGTTTTAACTTATTTCTTTTTGTTCAGGGCTTCCTGCAGTTTGTCGCCCAGCAGGCCAAAACCGCCGGAGGAAGAGTTGGTACGTTGTTTGGGTTGGAACTGTTTCCACTCGTCTCCATCACGCTCGTCTCCGACGCTTAAGGATATCTTGCGTTCTTCGGCCTTGAGCTGTCCTATCGTTACAGTAACCGTATCACCCGGTTTCAGCTTTTCGAATTCTTTGGCCTGTTCAGAACGAGCCAAAACCGACTTGGGCAGGAGCCCGGTTATGCCCGGCTCCAGATTAATGAATATGCCGAACTGTTCATGTTTTTCAACCGTTCCCTGAACGATTTGTCCTGCGCTGTATTTGGCGTTTACGTCCATCCACGGATCACCTTCGGCGTCCTTCATGGACAACGAAATACGTCGTTTCTCCAGATCGATTCCCTTTATTTTTACGGAAACCGTATCTCCTTCGGCAACCATGTCCGAAGGCTTGTGGACTCGTTTCGTGTAGCTCATCTCGGAAACGTGGACTAATCCATCCACACCTGGGGCGATCTGTACAAACGCTCCAAAGTCTGCCAGACGGACCACCTTGCCGGTAACCTTGTCTCCCTCGGCAAAGGTCGCAGCCACAGTATCCCATGGGTCTTGAGCCAATTCCTTCATGGAGAGAGAAATTTTCAGGTTGCCGGACTTTTCATGGGGTTCTATGCTCAAGAGCTTGGCCTGAACTTTTTGTCCCACGGAAACAATTTCTTCAGGATGTTGCACTCGGGCATATCCCAATGCAGATATATGGACCAAGCCTTCAACTCCTGGACGAAGCTCAACAAACGCTCCAAATGGTGCCAATTTGCAGACCGTTCCTTCCACTGTGTCGCCGACTTTGGTTTCCTTGAGGAATTCTTCTGCGGCAGCCTGAGCCTCACGTTCCAGCAGCGCCCGGCGGGAAACAACAATGTTGCGTCCGTTTTGTTCCAACTTGGTGATCAGGAATTCGTAAGTTTGTCCAACATAGGGCTCCGTGTCTTCCACAAAGCTGTTATCGATTTGGCTGACGGGGCAAAATGCACGGCGTTGCATGACCATGACATTGAAGCCGCCTTTGCAGGTTCCGCTGACTTTACCTTCCACAGGCAAGTTGCCAGCCTTGGCTTCTTCAAGCAATTTGAGGCCACCGATACCGGAAAGGGCACGGGAAAGTTTGATACCGCTTGAATCAATGCCCACAACGTAGAGTTCAACGGTATCGCCTTCGGCTACCGTAAGATTCCCCTCGTCATCAAGTAGTTCGGCGCGTTCAACGATACCGTCAAGTTTGGAGCCGGTGTCCACGAATACGGTGCTTTCTCCAATAGAGATGACTGCACCGGAAACTTGATCGCCAACCTGCAGATTTTCGGCACCGCCGTCGCTGTACTGCTCGAAGAGTTCGGCAAAGCTTTCTTCGCCTTCGCCCTGGCCATTGGTTTTGTTGATGTCTTCGGACATATTCTCGTTCCGGGTAAATGGTTAGGAGGCGAGCAACGCCTTGGCAAAATCCTTGCCGTTGAACGGACGAAGGTCTTCCATCTTTTCTCCCAGTCCCACATAGGTGATGGGTACGCCATATTGCAGGCTCACAGCCACGACAACCCCGCCCTTGGCGGTGCCGTCGAGTTTGGTGAGCACTATTTCATCCACTCCCACGGCTTCGTGAAAGAGTTTGGTTTGTGAGAGTGCATTCTGGCCGGTGGTGGCATCAATTACCAGCAGAGAGCGGTGTGGTGCTCCCTCGTGTTTTTTGCCCAGAACGCGACGAATTTTTTTCAGCTCTTCCATAAGGTTGATCTTGGTGTGCAGACGGCCAGCCGTGTCGAGCAGCAACAGGTCGTAGCCTTCGGTAACGCATTTGTCCATGGCTTCGTAGGCCACGGCAGCGGGATCGGCACCTTCGTTC
>CAJXRQ010000045.1 GCA_913060505.1 uncultured Desulfovibrio sp. | reverse complement strand
TTTCTCCCCCTTCCCCCGGATACACGGAGGCAAACATGCTCCCCATTGTGGCCCTGATCGGCCGCCCCAACGTGGGTAAGTCGACACTTTTCAACCGGCTTCTGCGCAAGTCGCGCTCCATCACACACGACATGCCGGGCGTGACCCGCGACCGCATCTACGGCGATTGCACCATGAAGGACGTGAAGTTCTCCCTGGTGGATACCGGTGGCATGGTGCTGGAAAGCGAAGCGATTCCGGAACTTTCCAAGGACTTCGAAGATGAGATCTTTGATCAGGCCAGGGAGGCTCTGGAAGAAGCCCACGCCCTCATCTTCGTTGTGGACGGCAAGGAAGGCCTTTCCCCGCTGGACATGCAGGCCGCAGAGTTCATCCGTAAAAGCGACAAACCCATGCTCATGCTCGTAAACAAGGTGGACGGCGCTGAACATGAGGATGCGGCCCTGGCGGATTTCTGGCAGCTCGGCCTGGAGATGATGCCCGTGTCCGCCGCCCACGGCTACAATCTGCAGGAAGTGCGCGACACCGTCCGCAGGATGGTCAAGGGCCTGAATCTGCCCGAGGAAGAGGACGACGGCATTGAGCGCGGCCTGAAGATTTCCATGCTCGGCCGCCCCAACGCGGGCAAGTCTTCCATGGTCAACAAGCTCATCGGCTCCAACCGCATGATCGTCAGCGACGTGGCGGGCACCACCCGCGATTCCATCGACGTGACCGTGGATATCAAGGACAGGCGTTACACTTTTGTGGATACGGCCGGTATCCGCAAACGCGCCAATATCACGGACTCCCTGGAGCGCATCAGCGTGCTGCGCGCGCTCAAGAACAGCAGACGCTCGGAGGTGACCGTGCTGGTCATCGACGCCACCCTGGGAGTGGGGCGGCAGGATAAACGGCTTATCGACTTCCTGGCAAAGGAGAAGGTGCCGTTCATCGTGGCCGTGAACAAGATCGACATGGTGCCGCGCGACGAGACCGAGTTCGTCATGCGCGGTTTCGAGCACGAGTTGCGTATCGTGCCGCACGTGCCGGTGGTCATGACCTCCACGGTCAAGGGGCTGGGCGTTCACAAGATTCTCAAGCTGGCCGGGCAGATCGTGGAAGAGGGGCAGACCCGCGTGGGAACCGGTGAACTGAACCGGGCCATGCAACTGGTCATCCAGAAACACCAGCCGCCCGTGGTCAAGCGCCGCAGGCCAAAGTTTTTCTACATGACCCAGGCCAAGGACGAGGATGTATTGACGTTCGTGTTTTTCGTCAACGACCACACCATCGTCAAGGCTTCCTACGAGCGTTACCTGGAAAACCAATTGCGCAAATTGTTCGGCGTCAAGATGGCTCCCATCAACGTGATATTCCGCTCCAGCCACGACAAGAAGGAGTGGGAGAAACGCCGGGGCATTTCCGCCATCGGCAAGACCGGGCCGGGCAAGAACCTGGGCACGGCCAAGAAGCGTTCTCATGTCAAGGAGCAGCAGAAGGTGCGCCAGGCCCAGTGGGAGCAGCGCGTTGAATTGGAAAAATCCAAGAAAAAATAGCTAATTTGACCATGCGTTCTTGACAAGCGGCGGGGATAAAGGTAGACGCTTTTTCCCTGACGCCGAAAGGCGCGGGACCATAAGCGGAGAAGTGGCCGAGCTGGCTGAAGGCGCACGCCTGCTAAGCGTGTATAGGGGAAACTCTATCGGGGGTTCAAATCCCCCCTTCTCCGCCATAAGAAACAAGGACTTACGCGGTTTGTGCGCAAGTCCTTTTTCTTTGCTGTGCCCCCTTTCCGTGCCACAATCCGTGCCACAATGGGGAAAAAAGGGGAGAGCTTGGCTTTGGTTTCCCTCTCCAAAAAAAGAAATGATGCTTGCATAGATGACAAAATATAGTTTATCCTCTTGATAGGCGGTGCCCATTTGAACGTCTCCAACCTAGGTAGCAGGTCAAAGCCGGTTAACAATGACGGCAATGGCCCAGAAGAATGACTTCTTAGTTACCAGGATGGCGACATATGAATAGTAAAAAGCTGTTCGAGTGGGCTGCAAGGCTCGCCAAGCTTGCCGAGGCAGTCGTTAGGCTGATCTTGGTTTGTATGAGCGAGTAGGGGGTCCACCTAGATGGGTACCGCCCTTCAACTAAATGGTTTGGCCAGCTATGTAAAAAAAGGGGTGGCCTACTTGACCACCCTGATATTTTTTTGCCTTTTTTCGACTTGTCGCTCTCGCCGTAATTGCTCCAGCTTTTCCGCTGGGGCTTGGTCTACCCGCATTTCGTCTAGATATATGGATGTGGTGGTTTCCCGTTGATGTCCAAGCATGTTCCCAATCTGCTTTTGTGAGACTCCATTAGCATCCAGTTCATGGGCTCCCCAATGGCGTAGGGCGTGGCCGGTGATCTTTTCCACCTTGATATCCATTTCATCCTTTATGCGCTCCTGAAGGCGCGAAAAAAGGTCCTTGATGAATCTGTTGTTGCGATAGAAGCGGTCTCCTGTCTCGGGATTTATGAATACGTATTGGTCGGCGTCTCCTCGACGTTCAAAACGTTTTTTCAGGATGTCGAGCATTGTATCATTGAGATAGACCCAAACCACTTTTCCCCCGCCGCCTTTTCGCTTTTTATGGACGAAGCCGGCCTTTCGGTCTGCAAAGTGGATCAGGTCCCAAGATAGGCAACGGACAGAGCGTCCGCGTTGGATCGTGTTGCACATTATTTCAATGTAATCGGATTCATCTCCCTGTGCCGCCGCCCGGTAGAGCTCCACGGTTTCAAAGGTGGGTACCGGGCGGACATAGTGGTTTTCCGCAAAGGGTTCTATGTCCCGGCAAGGGTTGTTGATGTTCTGGCGTATCCGTTCGGCTCCCGTCAAAATCCCACGGTTTATAATATGGTTGAATACCGCGCCAATTTCCCGCTTATGCCTATTACTCGTTTTTGACGAACATTTTGGTTTCACGGCTAGTTCGTACATGTGTCGTTCGATCAGGGCGGATGAAATTTCTTCCGGCGCGGCGTTGATCCCGTCCGGGTGGTTGACTTTAAGGAAGGCTAAAAAAGCGCGGTAGACGCCGCGCTTGTAAACGTATGTGTTTCTATCCCAGCGGGGTTCTCCCCAGCTTAGATAGTCATTGGAGGCCGACAAGTAGGTTGTGACGGTCGGCGCATTGGCTTTTTCCCACTCCTGGGTCATCCGGGTTTCTTCCTCGTTTGCCCACTCCTTCGCTGCCTTCTTTGTTGTAAACCCTTGCTTGCTTGCCAGTCGTTTGCGGCCTTTTTTGAGCCACACCCGCCAGCGTTGCCCTTTTGCCGTTTCGTACTTGCTGAATGCTCTTGTCAGTTCCATAGTAATTTATCCCATTGGTGCGGATCAGGTAAGCTTCTACTTCAATAGGGTTGAAAAGGGCGGAACGAAGATTACGCCCTTTGGTGGCAAACGTGTGTGGCCATTCCTTCCACACCTTGCGGGCGGCCTCAAATCCCAAGCCTTTGATATGTTCTTCTAGCAATGTGCGGATATCAACCAACATTTTTCAACCCTCGGCATGTTCCGGGGCCGGGTCTCCACACCCTGCCCCGGAGTTAATTAGGCAATGACCGTAACGCCTTCCGGCAGGGTCTCCTCCAGCCAATCTTTGACGCTCAAAGCGGCTACCTGCTTCCACGCGCCGCCGTCCGCTTCAATGAGGCGGCAAGACGCATTATCCTTCATGCGGAAAGTGAACAGGCGGTTGGGCTGTTCAACGTCGGGGAACGTGCAGTAAGGCTTCAGGGTCACCGGGTTGGGGATTTCCGCGCTTTCCATGAACGCGGCTCCGGTTTTGATTGTGACAGTCTGCGTCATGCCGTCGTCTTTGAGGTCGGCACCGTTGTCGATCCTCACGGATCCGAGCAGTCGGAGCAGTGCTTTCTGGTGGGGGGTCTCCAGGAAAAGCGATTGCAGTAGGGGAATGAAGTCTTCCGAGGCCCACCAATTGTCCAGGGCGCGTCCGTAGTCCGGGAGCATGGGTTCAGCTACCAGATGGCATGCGCGTTGCTCGAAATCGCCCAGCAGGGTGGAGAGGACACGCACCTTTGTGGGGCCAGCAACGTGCACGATCAGGGTTTCAATCGCCAGATTGTCCCGGTTGGAGTGCAGGTAGTCCTTGACGGCGGTCAATGTGCTGACTCGCAAGGTGTCCGGTGTCGGGTTCAAGACGGGATGCACCTTTCCCGTGGTGTAGGGACGACCATCCAGCGTGATTTCCTTGGGTTCTGCCAGCGCCAACACGTCATGCATCATGTCGGTGTTCATGTCGTTGAATTTGGGCATGGTTAGTTTGCTCCCTGCGCCCGTTTGAGGGGCGTTACATTGTCTGCGGTTTCCATTTCGGGGCGTTCGTCGTTTTCTTCAGCGTCCTCAGTGGTGCCGGGTAAGAGGTGTTGGTTGGGGTTAAACGCACCGTATTCGGCAGCGGTTGCAAGTCCATTTTCATCCCGGCCAAAGCCCACCTTGGCGTCAATAGGAGCCTGGGGTGCGAGTTTGGCAGTGGGCTTGATTTGCACAATGCCAACTTCCCTGTCTTTGTCCGGTGTGAAAATGACTTCCAGAACTACCTTGCGTTGGGCGGTTGCCTTAGTGTTGGGGTCCATGACGTTTTCCCACACGTCCAAAAGCAGGGCGTCAACGGCTTCGATGGCTGCGCCTCCCTTGAGGGTGGCAAGGGTGAGAGGTTGGTGCATTCGCTCTTCCTCCGGTTAAAGGTTTCGTCTTTGTCGGAGCCTTGCGGAGTGCGGCGACCTATTCGCCGCACCCGGAACATATCCTGATAATTAATCGTTGCAGGCCGGTCCGATCCCGACCCCGGAAGGCTCCGAAATATCCGTCTGGCCCTGGCGCAGCATTTTCACGCCTCACCGTTGCCCGACGTCTTAAGGTGTAGAACTTAATCTGCTACTAGTCAATAGAAAAATAGCAGTATATATGCTATTAAACTAGGCCTAAGTAAAGTTTGGGACGTAGTTTTGCAAAGACGTTTTTTTGATTGATTAAGGTATAAGCGTGGACGTTTTAACTATGGAGACAATAAGGTCATGAATGGGAATATAGTATTCGAGGAAGACATAGACCCACTGTTTGAAATCATGCAGTTAAGTACAGCGCTGGAAGCAATAGGGGTATTGCTCTCACGGGGGGGAGGGGGGCTAGTGCCGCAACAAATTAGAAGCTTGGCCTACGTGCAGCGCATGGTTTCTACAGCTATTTTTGACTTGGTAGGGGAGGTGGACAGCTAGGGGGCTTTAGTCCTGTCTATCAAAATCGTCGGCGGTCCAGCCCTGGTCTATTAGCATTTTGGCTTCAAGGGCAAGCTCAGGGAAGGATAAGTCGACCACTTCGCAAAGGGCAACCGTATCGCTAATTGTTATGCGCTGCGGTTGTCTTGTTTTTGGTGCGTTTCGAATAGCGCGCCAAGCCACGCTAGGGGAACTGAGGTGCGGCCATGCCTTTTCCGCAACGGGTTTGTGTTTAAGTCCTTTCGTCTTCATTTTATTGACGATTAGGTAAACGATGCACCGTTCAAAATGGTATGCTTTCGAATTCATAGCTCTAGCTAGCATATTATATACTACCCTAAATCATATAAATTCTGCTTGCTATAGTAGCAGTTTATATTCTATTATCTCTCTATGGATATTTCAGCGCTTCTTAGGCTTGTCGGACAACGCGCCCTAAACTCTGAAGATTTTGAAATCCTTCGGGCGCGCTTCGGAAATCATTCCAAGGTTGCCCGCATTCTCGGGATCAGTCCAGCTCATTACCGTTTGGTCCGTGCAACTGGCGGCACCTCGCGGATTACGGCTAATTTGATTTGTCTACTTTCCGATTTGATTCAGGCAGAAAACAAGAAGTTGCCGCCGAAATCTACATCTAAATCTTAGAAGATGAGTCTCTATCTGGCGAGTGGAAAAAACTACTTATAATTCATTCAAACGAGTAAAGCCCCGTCGGGTGGGCATATCCTGGCGGATTAATGTCGATTTTGGAGGGAAAGCAATGATGCAGGAAAAGAACGGATTGCAGGCATGGGAGATGATGAACGAGGCAAAAGAGGCTATAGGCATGTCTGCCCTGTCCCGTATTTTCAAGGTAGGGTATCAGGCTTTATATAAATGCATGCGCAACCCTGAGTATTCCGGGGATAGCGCCCGCCCGCCTTTCCAGCGTGTCCGCATGCTGCTTCATGATCTTCATACCGCAGGGGCAACCGATCTTGCCCACGCGATGCTAAACTATATGGCCTCTGCACTTGATATGCATGTGGTCCCCAACGCTGTGGGCATCCCGGATAAGGACGATATTGCCGGGGAGTGCCTTGACGATTACCCACCCCTGACGCGGTTGCATGATGCAATCAAAGACGGGGCGGATGTGCGTCAAGTAGAGGCATTGGCCGAAGTGGTGACCCGCGAGGTAGCCGAAACCGTCACCTTGTACCGGGACAAGCTGGAGGGATAGCCATGAAGAACCGGGACACGATTTTATCAAACCTGCTGTTGTTGCTGGCTGCTGCTGGCGTGGGCCTACTGGTCTACTTGAATGATTACCTGACCATATTGGGCCTTTTCGCCGGTTGCATGCTTTTCGTGCCGTGGCGGTCCGTTTTCTCTCGCAAGTCAGGGGTGGATCATGCCTAGATTCAAATACGTCTGCCCCGAGTGCGGCACCCTCTATCGGGATTGGGACGATCTGGCCCATGAAGTTGATTGCCCTGCCTGCAATGTTCCTGCGGATTGCTGGTGGGAAGATGCGACCGAGAATGGAGGGTAGGTTTACAATGGCTATCAAACCCATACTTTTCAGCGGTCCTATGGTGAGGAAGATTCGCTCCGGTCACAAGACGCAGACTCGACGGGCTGTGAAGCCTTACCCGGTCTTCTCCAAGACAGAACTGGGCGTCGACTATTTCGTCTTTGAACAGAACGGTCCGCTGCCCGTATCTGGTATGACTCCCAACATTCGCATGAACGCTCTTTATCAGGTCGGTGACATCCTTTGGGTGCGTGAAGCCTTCGCCGCGTTTGACGCGGATTGGAAGCACCCAGGAAAGCCTAGCGATCTGGAAGACGGTCCATGGCCGAATATTGCCTACGCTGCCGACGAGCCGCTTAAAGGTTTTGGCCGTCCCTCTATCCATATGCCTCGGTGGGCATGCCGTCTTTTCCTCCGCGTTGTCTCTGTGCGTGTCGCACGACTCCACGCCATGAGCGAGGAAGACGCATACGTGGAAGGTGTCGTGATTGGCTCCGCCCCCTCTGACTCTTGCTATGATGGATTCCAAAAACTTTGGGATGACTTCTACGGCGAATGCCAGAGCGAGTGTTGGGATGCCAACCCATGGGTATGGGTCTTTGAGTTTGAACGCACCACCAAGCCCGCCGGATGGCCGGGGAATTGATAGTTCTATGACACTCACAGTTGGAAGTCTTTTTAGCGGGTTTGGCGGCCTGGAACTCGGCCTGGAATGGGCCGGAATGGAAGTTCTCTGGCAAGTCGAAAACAACCCGCATTGCGTCCGGGCCCTGGAAGCGAATTGGCCCCACGTCAAACGGTACGGAGATATAAATGAACTCGACTTCACAAGCCTTGCTCCCGTTGACCTCCTCTGCGGGGGATTCCCCTGTCAGCCCTTTTCCAACGCCGGGAAGCGAAAAGGCAAAGCGGATGACCGCTACCTCTGGCCGAGAATGCTTGAGACAATCAAGGCTGTCCGGCCCACTTGGATTCTTGCTGAAAATGTTGATGGAATCCGATCAATGGTCTTCGAGCGAACACCTTTTGAAGTGGTCAGCCGAACCGTTACCCGCGGTGAGGACCGTGACGATTTCCACTCTGTACTCACACAACAAGAAATCATGCAGCTTGATCAAGTATGCCAAGAAATCGAAGAAGCGGGTTACGAAGTCCAACCGATTGTTGTTCCGGCTTGCGCCGTTGATTCACCGCAAATCAGAGCCCGTATTTTCATCGTGGCCCACGCCAAAAGCTTCGGCCGGCGGACCGGATTTCGCCAAGGTGGAGAGGAGCCCGAAATCGGGGTTGTCTCTCCCGACAGTGGCCGTGTGGTCAACGCCGATTGCCAGCGACGGGGAGAAAGGCGGTCCGAACATGAGGTACAGCAACGGCACTCTGGGCCTTCCGGCGCAAGCAGCGAAGGCAGTATGGGCAACACCGACCGTTTCCGGGAACGGGAATCGGAAGGGTTCCTCTCAGAAGGCGGGGGACGGCTTGAGTACCCAGGCGAAGGAAGCCCACTTGACTTCTGGAAGGACCACGGAACCGTCTACTGCCAGCACGACAACAAAGTCAGACGCACCCCCTCCATTGAATCCGGAATTTGTCTGTTGGCTGATGGGGTTCCCGGAAGGGTGGGCCAAATCAGTGGGTTCGGCAACTCACTCAGCCCC
>CAJXRQ010000044.1 GCA_913060505.1 uncultured Desulfovibrio sp. | reverse complement strand
GAGCCGTTTGGCCCACACTGCCAATTGATCAATAGCAGCGGCCCGGAAGGTGTCTCCTGCTGCGATGAGTACTTTTTTACCCTGCATCTGGGCACGGTGTGCGAGTTTCGCGATGGTCGTGGTTTTACCCACACCATTGACCCCGATCATCATGACCACTTCCGGCGGATTGATCGCCTGGATTCTCGGGCCCACCTTGAAAATCTCTTCCAGCTCTTCGCGCAGGATGTCCTTGAAATCTTCAGGATTGTCCGTGCCCGCCTTGCGAGCTCGGTCCTTGAGGTTGTCCATGAGCCGGGAGGCTGCCTCCATGCCCACATCCGCCATAATCAGGATTTCTTCGAAGTCTTCCCAGAATTCCTCGTCCATTGTGCTGTGCGAGGCGAGAAGGCCGTCGATTCGTTTGGTAATCTGCTCTTTTGTTTTGGAAATACCTTCGGAAAGTTTGAGGAACAGGCGGTCTCGCTCATCTTCTTCGTCTTCAAGGTCGAGCGCGAGCGTTAGCCTGTATTGCAGCTCCGAACGGAATTCAGGCACATTTTCATAGCCCATTTCGTCAAGCCATTTAGCAAAACGGCTTATAAAATCCTTGGATTCTGCTTCAGGTACGTCAAGCGCCGAGAAAAGAAAGGCAAGACGATCCCATAGTTGATCTCCTGCCGTTTCCACGCCTTCGAGGACAACATTCAACCATTCTGACAGTTTCGGTTCAGCTTGGCGCAATGCCAACGTCAATTCGTGTTGCCACTCCTGAGCCGGTTTTGAAGAATGCTGACGAGCCTCAGGATGCTTTTCGCCTTTGGGAGGTTCAGAAGAAACAGACGGCGGAGTCGCCCCGGATTCTTTCAGATATTCATTTACGGCCTGTTGGGCCGCTTCTTCCGGACTCTGCCAGAATTTTTTAACCTTGGAGAAAAATCCCATGCGTATATTTACCTCATTGCTGCTTAACTCTTGCCCGGAGGGTATATATCACGCGCACGCGCGACGCAACATTTGCGATAGCGTTGCCATTTTGTGTCGAAGTGGCTAGAAGAACCAAAAAAAGTTTAAAGGGGCTTATATGCAACGAATAAAGATAAAAGACGCTTTGGCTGGCACGCAAGCCATGGACGGAATAGTCATCAAGGGATGGGTCCGAACCAAGAGGGATTCCAAAGGATTTTCGTTTGTAGAAATTAACGATGGTTCTTGCCTGCAAAACATCCAGGCCATCGTGGACCACACCCCGGAAATCGAGGCTGTGCTGGCTGATGTGGGGACTGGGGCTGCTGTTGGCATTACCGGTTCGTTGGTGGAGTCTCCGGGCAAAGGTCAAAAGTGGGAAGTGCGTGGAACAGCAATTGAATTGATCGGCAAGGCCGATCAGGAGACCTTTCCGCTGCAAAAGAAACGCCATACGGATGAATTCCTGCGTGGTATAGCACACCTGCGCCCTCGAACCAATAAATATGGAGCGATGTTTCGTATTCGTTCCGCCCTGGCGCAGGGCGTACATAAATTCTTTTCCGAGCGCGGTTTTTTCTATGTGCATACTCCCATTTTAACGGGGTCGGACTGCGAAGGCGCAGGAGAGATGTTTCGTGTCACCAGCCTTGAACACGGCAGCACAGCTGCAGTGGAGCAGGATTTTTTCGGACGGTCTGCGCATCTGACAGTCTCCGGCCAGCTTGAAGCGGAAATGTTTGCGTTGGCCTTGGGGGATGTCTACACCTTTGGCCCAACATTTCGCGCCGAGAATTCAAACACGCCGCGGCATGTAGCCGAATTCTGGATGATTGAGCCGGAAATGGCTTTTGTTGATCTGGCTGAAAACATGGCGTTCGGCGAAGAGATGATCAAGTACCTGGTGGCGCATGTTTTGGATACCTGCGCTTCGGATGTTGAATTGTTTGCCAAGTGGGTAGACAAGACGCTCATGCCGACATTGGATGCGGTGATGAACAAGGAATTTGTTCGCCTGCCGTATACGGAGGCCATTGATATTCTGCTCAAGAGCAAGAAAAAGTTTGATTATCCAGTCGAATGGGGCATGGATTTGCAAACCGAGCACGAACGTTACTTGTGCGAGGAAAGTTTCAAGCAACCTTTGTACGTTTATGATTATCCCAAGACCATAAAGCCGTTTTATATGCGTCTCAATGATGACGACAAGACCGTGGCCGCCATGGACTGCCTTGTGCCGCGTATAGGCGAAATCATCGGCGGATCCCAGCGCGAGGAGCGTATGGACGTTTTGCAGGCCAGGATGAAGGAAATGGATCTGCCGGAAGAACAGTATTGGTGGTATGTCGATTCCCCCCGCTTTGGTTCCGCACCGCATTCCGGATTCGGACTTGGCTTTGAACGGCTACTTATGCTGGTAACCGGAGTGAGTAATATTCGTGACGTCATGCCGTTTCCCAGAACCCCAAATAATTTGGATTTTTAAATCTTTTGAGTTTGAAATGTAGAAAAAGCCCGGTTCAGCCGGGCTTTTTCTTTATTTGACGGGAATGAATAAAATCGTCTTCAGATCTTGGGGAGGCGTTGTGCTTGGATCATTCAGGTATTGTTCAAAGCTTGGTCGTTGCTGATCATACTCGTGCCCGCTTTGAGGGAGTTCTGTATGGAAGAATGTTGTCCATGACTGCCCCAGTTCTTCATAAGGCCCTGAGTGAAGCTTGGTGGCATATTCTCCCGCGGGAAGCTCGCCGAGTTTCACATTGCCTTTAACTTCAGGTGTGGTGTCTAAAGTAATGCAGGCGTCATAGCGCAATTCTTGCGCTGGAGTTTGTGCCGGGTCATCATATCCAATGCCAAACATTTCCGTATGCTCGTTCAGGAGTCCTTTTGGAGCGGCCCAGGCACAAAGCCCGTTCCATGCTGTTTCGCATTTTTCATACGGCCCGATGTGCCGGACATACGCGATTGGTTTACGATTCACAGTTTTGATTTCAACGTCCATGGCGTCTCCTTTTTGTTTATACCAAAGGGATATAGATGTCGGTGACAAGATCTTCCGGAGCCACTTGCTCCGGGCTGTTTTTATATATCTCTATGCAGGGTTGGTCCGAAACGTCCCGGCCGGATCCGGGAAGCCAGTGCCCCATGATATTGGTATATGTTTCTTCAAGCCCTTCATAGGAACCATAATGTGTAGAAACGGCATATTCCGCACAGGGAATTTCTTTTATCGTTATTTCTCCTTCCGGCGAAATCTCTTCGGAGATTATTATGGACGCCTCATAACGGATTTTGTTGGCTGGCGTAATCGTTGGGTCGTCATAACAGATTCCCAGAAAGAGCGTATCTTCATGGAGAATGTTTTTCACCTGAGCCCATGTGCATAGTTTTTCCCATGCTGTCGCACATTCCTTGTAGGGGCCGACATTGCGTATGAATGCGATTCTGATTGGGCCAAACTTCTTGATTTTCAGATCAAGTTCTTCATGGTTTCGTGGCAACGAGTTCAGGTCTGGTAAGACCCCAGGCTGATAGTGGATGTTCGACGGTGTGTCCGGGAACCGTAAACGTTGCTTGCCTTCCCGAAAAGTAGATGGAGGCATGTTGAACATCTTTTTAAAGGCGCGACTGAATGATTCAAGCGTTTCGTATCCTGCGTTGAAAGCTATGCTTGTGACTTGTTCTTTCCCATATGCCAATTGTACCGCAGCACGTTCCAACCTCAATCGGCGTATGTGTTCGCCGAGTGTTTCCCTCATCATTCCTTTGAAAATACGGTGAAAGTGCGACAGAGAAAAACAGGCTCGTTCTGCTACAGCTTTTGGATCTATCGCCCGATCCAGCGAGGTTTGAATATACCAGAGTGCGTCGCTCATCCGTTGGTGTAATGTCTTGTCCTGATTCATGAAAGCTCCAATATGTCTCCGCCTTTGCTAACAGCATGTTTTTCGATGCGCCTGACGTTTTTTATCATGTTTTACTCTAAAAAATTTATTTGCTGGATTGACGTATTTATTCATTTGATTTATTCAAATGAATAAATCAAATGAATAAATGAGGGGGCTCATGATAAAAGAGTCAGAGAAAGTGAATGTTCATTCACCTGAATTAACGAAAGAAAAATTGATACGTTCCGGGCTGAAGCTTTTCGGAAAATCAGGATTTGAGGGGACAACAACACGTGCTTTGGCCAAGGATGCCGGTGTAAATCAGGCGGCCATTCCTTATCACTTTGGGGGGAAGGAAGGCTTATATAGAGCCGTTGTTGAATGGGTGGTAGAGCAAGTCATGGGGCCGGATCGAGCGCTTTTGGCTCAATTTCCAGCACGGCTTGCAGCTGCAGATGGTGATCCCGCCATGCAGGCCGATGTCGTTCGCAAACTCGTTTTTTTATTAGCTGGCAATATCCTTGGGTCAGAAGCTCTTAGAGAACGTGCGGCCTTCATCATGAGGGAATACTCTGAAGCGGGAGTGGGCTTTGATATTCTTTATGATAGACTGATACGTGAGGCCCACGCCATGGTGACACATGTGGTAGCGGTCGTGTGCGGGATTTCAGAGGAGTCTGATGAGGCCAAACTGCGTGCGCACACTCTGGTCGGGATGGTTATCGCCTTTGCCATGGGAAGAGCCGTGATTCTCGCTCGCATGTCTTGGGATGATTATACGCCAGAGCGCGTACAGTCCGTGGTTCGGATAATTTCTGAAATGGCTGTTTCGGCTTTGGGACTGCCGGCAGGAGAAAATTCATGCTGAAACGAGTGGCTGACTTTTGGGGAAGACATCAAAAATTGGTTTTGTTTCCGATCATAGGGTTGGGAGCAGTCGTTTTGGTGGTCATGGTCAGACTCCGGAGTGGACCGCAACAGCGCCAGCCGAGCGAGCGAGTGCTTGTGGTCCGG
This sequence comes from uncultured Desulfovibrio sp., assembly GCA_913060505.1. Lineage (GTDB taxonomy): Bacteria > Desulfobacterota > Desulfovibrionia > Desulfovibrionales > Desulfovibrionaceae > Pseudodesulfovibrio. Next base: position 4,514 of record CAJXRQ010000044.1, on the reverse strand, counting down.
GTTCTGGCCGCCCCGAAGCTGGCGGTTGTACCTCGAACTGTCGGATATGGATATGTTCAACCCGGACAGGTTTGGGATGCCGTTGCCGAGGTCGGCGGGAAAGTGGTTTTGGTTCATCGTAATCTCAAAAAGGGGAATATCATTGGTGCAGGAGATGTTATAATAGGTATAGATCCATCCGAACCTGGTTTTGCCCGGGAGCGTACAGAAGCAGATGTTCAGGATATTTTGGCCCAGATCCAACGGTTGGATCAGTCGGAGAGCAATGCGCAGCGCCAGTTGAGAATTGAGAAAGGCAAGTTGCTTCTTTCCAAGAAGGAATTTGAACGCAATAAGAAATTGCATGTCAAAAAAGTCATATCCAAATCAGAGTTGGATCAGGCCGAACAGAACTATCTGACCCAAAGCAACGCTGTTCAGAATTTCCAGTCTGTTTTGAATACTGTCCCGGCTGAGCGTCAGCAACTTTTAGCCCGGTTGGCAGCCGCGCGTTCCCAATTGGCCGATGCCCGGTTGGATGAAGCCAAGACTGTCATTCGTGCACCATTCGATTGTAGAGTTTCCGACGAACATGTGGAGGTCGGGCAAGCTGTAAAGGTCGGGGATGTCCTGGCTACCTTGGACAGTATCGGTGTTGCTGAAGCTTTTGCTCAAATGCCTTTGTATTCATTTAAGAATGTTCTGCCAAGAGGCTTCCGGCCTCCTTTTGTGGATGGGGTTCCAGACATGCAGAAAATTCGGGATTTGCTGGGGTTGACTGCCGTCATTCGTTTGCGATTGCCAGATGGGATTGTGGAGTGGGATGGCCGAGTTGCCAGAATAAATGACTCTGTCGACCCGGACACTCGAACCATAGGCGTGTATGTGGCCGTGGATGACCCTTACCTCAAAGTGGAGGGAGGGGTGCGACCACCCTTGCTCAAAAATATGTATGCGGAAGTGGAATTGCGGGGGCAGCCAAGAAAGCCGGAAGTTGTGGTGCCTCGTTCGGCTGTCCATTCCGGAGTTGTCTACGTAGCGGACAAGGATGACCGTCTTGATTTTCGAGCTGTGGAAAGCCACTCGCCTCAAGCCGGGTTTGTGGCTGTATCAGCAGGGATAGATGAAGGAGAGCGAGTTGTTCTCAGTGATGTTGTTCCCGCCATCAAAGGCATGAAGCTTGAGCCGGTTGTGGATGAAGAAGCTTTGGGACGTCTGAAGGCGGAAGCTTTGGGGGTGGGGGCAGTCAAATGAGCGAAAAACGTTCGTTTATAGGCTTTTTTGCCGGACATCCTACCGCTGCAAATCTGTTTATGTTTATTTTTTTGACCTTGGGTATTTTGTCTTTGCCCCGGCTTATTCGGGAAACCTTTCCCGATTTTGATCCCACGGAAGTGGAGATTGTTATTCCTTACCCTGGGGCAACTGCTGAAGATGTCGAAGAGGCTATTTGTCAGCGAATAGAAGATGCCGTCGATGGAATCACCAATGTAGAGGAAGTACGCAGTACTGCTCGCGAAAACAGGGGGCGGGTGGTCGTTGAAATGGTCGAAGGCGGCAACATGCAGGAGTTTCTGGATGACATAAAAACGGAGGTAGAAGCCATTGACGATTTTCCTGATCAGGTGGAAACACCCGTAATTCAGCAGCTCGGGCGGAAGGACGCTGTTGTTTCTGTTGCTGTGAGCGGTCCCATGTCCTTGCCGCATCTCAAGCTTTACTGCGAGCAACTCAAGGATCGAATGCTTCGAGATCCCCACATTGCCCTTGTCCGTATAGAAGGTTTTTCCGATCATCAAATCCGCATTGAAGTACCGGCTGACAAGCTGATGCAGTACGGGTTGTCCATGACGGATATTACAGATGTCATTGCCCGGCAGAATATCGATCTGCCTGCCGGTACTGTTTTGACCCGTGACGCCGATGTTTTGGTCCGTTTTGCTGATCAACGTCGTGGTGTGGAAGAATATCGCGATCTTGTGGTTGTTTCCGGCAAGACTGGGGCTGAGGTCCGTTTGGGAGATCTGGCACAGGTTCTGGATACTTTTGAGTTGGATGAAGATAAGTTCATCTTCGATGGCAAGCGTTCCGGCAAACTTGTCGTGGAGAAAACCGGTTCGGAAGATTCCTTGCGAATTTTGGACGCGGTACAGAATTTCATTGCACTGGAGACGGACAAGGCTCCGCCCGGCGTGTCTTTGAAGTTGACAGAGAACTCCACCAAGATTGTGCGAGACCGGTTATCCATGCTGGTGGAGAACGGTATTCAGGGTTTGATTCTCGTGTTTGCAGTCATGTGGCTTTTCTTCAATATCCGTCTTTCCTTTTGGGTCTCCATGGGGTTGCCCGTTTCATTTATGGGTTCCTTTTTTCTCATGAGTCTGTTCGGTTTGACTTTGAACATGTTGACCATGGTAGGACTTCTATTGGCCTTGGGACTGATAATGGATGATGCCATTGTCATTGCCGAAAATATTTCCGCCCACTTGCAAAAAGGCAAGAGCATTCTGCGTTCCACGATTGACGGTACGTCTGAAGTGGCTGTCGGAGTTTTGTCCTCTTTTACCACTACGGTTCTGATTTTTGGAACCATAGCCATTCTTATTGAGGGCAATATTGGCAAGGTCTTGTGGGTCATGCCTGTTGTTTTGATCATGACTTTGGCAGTCAGCCTTGTTGAGGCCTTCTGTATTTTGCCGAACCACTTGAACCATTCCCTGAGAGCGATGCCTGATGAACCTTCTTCTTTTCGAGTTCGGTTTGAGGCAAAGTTCGAGTATGTGCGCGAGTCTTTGCTGGGCGCAGCCGTGGATTGGGCTGTTCGGTGGCGTTATTTGGTTGTCGGCGGGATTTTTACTTTGCTTCTTGTTTCCATAAGCATGCTGGCAGGGGGAGTGCTCAAGACCGAGGCCTTTCCTGATCTTGAAGGTGATATTGTCCAAGCTCGTATCCTGTTGCCACAGGGAACGCCTTTGGAGCGGACAGAAACAATCGTCGAACGTTTTGTGGAAGGCATGAAGACCGTAAATGAACGGTATTCTCCGCAACAGCCGGACGGCCAACATTTGGTCCGGCACATGACCGTGCAATACAATTATAATCAGGATACTGCGGAGGTTGGTCCTCATGTGGCTACGATTTCGGCAGATCTGTTGGATGCTGAGTCCCGGACAACCAGTATCGATGATATTACCACACGTTGGCGGGATTTGGTGGGTGATATTCCAGATGTCTCTTCCATAACATATAAAGAACCTATCATCGGTCCTGGGGGAATTCCCATAGAGATTCGTTTGCAGGGACAGGATTTGGGGCAACTTGCCCATGCTTCTTCTGATCTCGTCTATTGGCTTGAACAATATGAAGGCGTTTATGACGTCAGTGATAATTTGCGCCCTGGAAAGCCGGAAATTCTGTTGCGTCTCAAACCCGGTGCCACAGGGCTGGGGTTGGATGCGGAGCAAATTGCCTCGCAGCTACGAAATGCTTTTTATGGTCGTGATGCTGCCGAGATTCAGGACGGCCCGGAATCCTATGAGATTAATGTTCGGCTTGCCCGTGCGGATAGGAATTCGCTCGGAGATGTGGAATTTTTCCATATCGTGACGCCAAGTGGCAAAAACGTTCCGCTCAGTTCCGTAGCGTTGCTGGAACAAGGGCGAGGCTTTGCGACCATATCGCGAGTGAACTCGATTCGGACTGTGACGGTGCAGGGCGATGTGGACACGGCGATCGGTAATGCCAACGAAGTTATATCAGATACGATAGAACGGTTTATGCCCTCGTTACTAAAGAAATATCCGGGGATCGAATACTCACTGGAAGGGCAGGCCAAGCAGGGGAGCAAAACAGGGGCTTCTTTGCGCAAGGCCATTCTTCTTGGAGTACTAGGCATTTTCATATTGCTTAGCTTCCAATTCCGTAGCTATATTGAACCGTTGGTCGTTATAGTCGCCATACCCTTGGCTGCGATTGGCGTTATTTGGGGACATTTGCTTATGGGGTTGAACCTCTCCATGGTTAGCATCATGGGCTTTGCTTCTTTGGCGGGAATTGTCGTCAATGACTCCATACTTCTTGTTGAATTTGTGAAGAACCACATGCGAACAGGAATGGAGGCTTCTCAGGCAGCCAGAATTGCGAGCCGGGAGCGTTTCAGAGCGGTGTTGCTTACCTCACTGACAACCATCATGGGGTTGGTTCCTCTTTTGAGTGAGCGGAGTTTGCAGGCTCAGGTACTGATTCCCTTATGTACCAGTCTGGTTTTTGGCTTATTGGCATCGACTGTATTGGTTTTATTGGTTTTGCCTGCGTTATATTCCATACTTGGAGATCTGAATCTGACAGCCCATGATCGTTAATAAACGTGGTTTTGGGTTTGGTTTCCCAAAAGGTGTCGACGGGCAAAGTAGAATAATAAGTAAAAAACAGCATGTTATGCTGGTGTACTGAAAAAGAAAGCAGTTTTTTCTAAAAAGAGCTTGACGGGTAGGGAGCGTTTCCGTAGAACTCCTCTTCGCCGCACGGGAAAACGC
>CAJXRQ010000043.1 GCA_913060505.1 uncultured Desulfovibrio sp. | reverse complement strand
GGCACCGGCCAACAACGGGATGCGCCGTTCCTTGGCAGAAAATTGGAATTTGGAAGCTACCCATGTTCCCACACCAGCGCCGAGTTGGGTAATTGGCCCTTCGCGACCTGCGCTGCCGCCCGAGGCAATGGTCAGTACGGAAGTCAGTCCCTTGATGATGGGGACCAGCGCACGCATGTGACCACCCTTGTTGTGGAACGTATTGATGGTGGCGTCCGTGCCGTCCGTGCCGCCGGTTATGGTTTCCGGGATGAAGCGTTGTACCAGCCAGCCCGTCAACAGGCCCGTGCCACAGGTGAAAAGCGGGATGATCCAGGGACGGTATGCGTCCGGATGACCATGAAAAAGATGCTCGCCAGCCGGATGCGGAGAAACGATTCCCGCCAGCTGGTTCTGGATGATGAATTTTCCCCATTCGATGGCGCCGAAAAAGGCAATGGCCGTCAGCCCGGCAAACAGACCTACGAGGGAACCGACCACCAACCAACGGAAGGAGGCTATACTTCTGTAAGATTTGACGAAATCTCGCCAATACGTGAACAATGGACCAAGGAAATTCATGATTTTGGACTTTCTATGCTGGATTGAGTCAATTTTATGCGCCCTTCCGGACGGGCCAGGATCTGGCGGCCGATCTGCACATCACGGGAAATGCGTTCCTTGAGCTCGTCGATGCCGTTGAATTTGCGTTCATCCCGGATACGCTGCACGAAATGCACACGAATATCCCGGCCGTAGATATCCCGATCATAGTCGAGGATATGTGCTTCCACGGAAAGGGCATCGTTGCCGAAGGTCGGATTTTTTCCGATGTTGGCGACTCCCTGATGCGGATCGCCGTCCACTTCGACCCAGACAGCGTATACGCCGGGCTTCGGGAAAAGTTCGTCCACGAGCTTGAGATTTGCGGTGGGGAATCCCAGCAGTTTTCCGCCGCGTTTCATGCCATGCACCACTTCACCTTCAACCTGATAGAACCGTCCCAACAGCGGACGGGCGTCCCAAACGTCGCCGGATTCCACCAGATCGCGAATCCGGGTGGAACTGACAATGGCGCCACCCAGCGCGACGGGGTCGAGCCGTTCCACGTTGAAACCAAGACGGCTCCCGATTTCGGTCAGTTGTAAGTGGTCGCCCCTTCTGCCTTTGCCCAAGTGGTAATCATAGCCGATGGTCAGTTCTTTCATGTTCAGGCCGTCCACAAGATACTGCCGCACAAACTGTTCCGGGGAAAGAGCCGCCATGTCGGTATCAAACGGAAGCAGCAACGCCACCTGAGGTCCATATTGGGAGATGAGTGCGAGCTTTTGGCCGGTAAGTGTGATAAAGGGCGGCGTTTTGCGGTTGGCAAGCACCCGAAGCGGATGCGGATCAAATGTGACGATGACACTGGTTAATCCTTGTGCGGCAGCCTTGGCACAGGTGCGCTCGATAAGCGCCTGATGTCCTTTGTGAACACCGTCAAAATTGCCGATGGTCACGCTGGCTCCGGCCAAAGCCGTGTCCAGTTCGTCAGGTTTACGTATGACGATCATGTGTTTTTCCGTCCCGATGATTGAAAAAAGGTATTGCTACTCCAATTCGAATGGGTCTTCAAGTCAGGAGTCTTTCCGGGACTTTTTTTTGATAGTCTCCTTGAGCTTTTCAACTTCTTCCTTTTCTTTGTCTGTTTTAGCCAAGGATTCAGCCTTGGTCGCATGAGTTTGGGCCTTTCGAATGTGGAGCAGGTAAAGTTCGCTATAGGCCAGATGCAGATACCCGCCAAAGTCATCGCCGGATTCTCCAAGGATTTTACCAAGATAATAGTGGACTTCTGCATCCTCAGGGACCGAGGTCAACACCTTGCGCATGGCGGGAATGGCTCGGTTGTAGTCGCCGTTTTCGGCTTGAAGCAGCGAGAGGTAGAACAGGGCCAAGGCATCTTTGGGCGCTTTGAACACAGCCTTTTGGAGCAGCATGCCCGCTTTGGCTGCCTGTCCTGTTTTGTAGTAGAAGCGGCCTGCTTCGCGGAGTACGAGAGGGTCTTCACTGTCGGCGTCCAATGCCTTCTGTATCCATTCTTCGGCTTTCTGCGTCTGTTTGAGACGGAGCAGAACAATGCCTCGTCCCAAGTAGTCCAATGCCGTGTATTCACTTTCCGGCTTGGTCTTGTACGTACCCAGAGCGGCATCTGCCGGGGTCAGCTTTGCCTGGATCATGGCCTGAACACGCTTGAGCCGGGTGTTGTCGTCCTTGCGTTCGGAAAAGCGTTTGGGCATGCGTTTAATGCGGCCCTTCAGATAACCGATACGTTCGGTGAGGCCGGGGTGGGTCATGAAGTAGGAAGGAACGGCGGTAGTATTTCCGCTGAACCATTTTTTCTTCTGCATTATCGTAAACATGTCCGGCATGCCGTTGGGATTGAATCCGGCTTCGACCATGGTATTGAAACCCACGTGGTCAGCGTCACGTTCGTCTGAGCGGGAATAGGCAAGCATAGCCTGTTGGGCTCCGGCCTGTGACCCCATGATCACGGCCTGTCCAAGTTTACCCGAGTTACTGCCACCGGCAACGCCAAGGAATATGCCTGCAACGGCTCCGACCATGGAGGCGATGCCGACGTATTTAGCCTTTTCCAGACGTTTGGCCATGTGGCGCTCAGATACGTGCCCGAGTTCGTGGGCAATGACTCCCGCCAATTCGGATTCGTTTTCCGCGTTGGCGATCAGCCCTGTAAATATATAGATATATCCGCCAGGTATGGCGAAAGCGTTCATGGAATTGTTGGCGATGACTGCGCTTTTTATCTTAAAGGGCATGGGACGTTTGGCTTTTACGATTTTGTCCACGATGTCCTTGATGTAGGAATCGATGAGAGGGTCGCCTACCACAGCCATTTTTGCGCGGAGCGTTGCATCGAATTTACGTCCCATCTTTTTTTCATCCTTGATGGACAAGGATTCGAAAAGCGCATGGGAAGACGTTGGCGGCAGCAGCATACCTACGGTGAGTGTGGCAATGAGTGTAATGGTGCCTAATTTTCTAAGGCGCATGTTCCGTCCATATTGTTTCCTGATCACGTATGGATTTTAGTCATTCCCCGACGATACGCAAGTATGTTCAGAAAAAAAGCAACGGGACAAGGAATGATATCCGTGTCCCGTTGCTGAAGTTCGCTATCGCACAACCTACCTGTTCATCATGTCCAGGAATTCGCGGTTGTTCTTGGTGCCTTTCATCTTGTCCACGAGGAATTCCATGGAATCTATGGAATTCATGGGGGAGAGCAGTTTGCGCAGAATCCAGACGCGGTTGAGGACGTCGTCTTCCAGCAGCAACTCTTCCTTGCGGGTTCCGGAACGGTTGAGGTCGATGGCCGGGAAAATACGTTTTTCGGCCAGATGGCGATCCAGATAGATGTCCAGGTTGCCGGTCCCCTTGAATTCTTCGAAGATGACCTCGTCCATGCGGGAGCCGGTGTCGATGAGCGCGGTGGCGATGATGGTCAGGGAGCCGCCTTCCTCGATGTTGCGGGCTGCGCCGAAGAAGCGCTTGGGACGTTGCAGTGCGTTGGCGTCGATACCACCGGAAAGCACTCGGCCGGAAGACGGAGTCACCGCATTGTATGCCCGGCCAAGGCGAGTGATGGAGTCAAGCAGAACCACGACGTCGCGCTTGCGCTCAACAAGGCGTTTGGCTTTTTCCATGACCATTTCAGCAACCTGAACGTGCCGCTGCGGCGGCTCATCAAAGGTGGAGCTGACAACTTCGGCGCGTACGGTGCGCTCCATGTCTGTCACTTCTTCGGGGCGCTCGTCGATAAGCAGTACGATGAGGTCCACGTCCGGGTTGTTGGCATTGATGGAGTTGGCTATGGACTGAAGCATCATGGTTTTACCCGTTCTGGGCGGGGCCACAAGCAGTCCGCGTTGGCCGAAGCCAATGGGAGCCAGCAAATCAATGACGCGGGATGTATAATTTTTGTCCCCGTTTTCCATGCGAAGCATATGGTCGGGGTAGAGGGGGGTCAGGTTGTCAAAAAGAACGAGATTTTTGGAATGCTCAGGCGGCTCAAATCCGATTTCGCTGACTCGCAACAACGCAAAGTAGCGTTCACCTTCTTTGGGCGGACGAATCTGGCCGGAAACCACATCGCCCTTTCGCAGTCCGAAACGGCGAATTTGGGACGGAGAGACATAAATATCATCCGGTCCGGGCATGTAGCTGTAAGTGGGGGAGCGAAGAAAACCGAATCCATCCGGCAGTATTTCCAGAACGCCTTCGCCGTAAATTTGTCCGTTTTGCGAAGCACAGTTCTGCAACAGTGCAAAGATGAGTTCCTGCTTGCGCATGCCGCTGGGATTCTCGACCTTGTACTCGACTGCGAGTTCGGTCAGCTCCTGCATGTTTTTGCGCTTGAGCTCGGATAGATTCATCTTATCGGTGGAACTTTCATTTTTCTTTGCCATGGGTTTAGTAGGTCTTTTTTTGCGGGTGTTCACGGATACTACCACTCGTCTTGTGTGATTGTCTGATGGCCTGCCCATTAGGCAGGGGATATTTTGTTGGCCCGCATAAGCGGGATGTGTCCGGTACGGAAATGATTGTGAGGAAACAAATTCCTGGGTTGGAATTGTCCCGGAACCAAAAAGGCTCCGGTTCCTCCCTGTCTATCTACTGTGTGGTGGGAGTTGTCTGTTATTATTTCCTATATGTGCCAAAAAAAGAAACGCCAACGCCCTTAGGGCGATTACATGAAAGAGAAAGGAAAGACAACAGCTTTACTGTGCTTCTTCCTCATTTTCTTCATCCGTATTGATGACATCCTTGAACATTTCATAGATATCGTCGCGGATTTCGTCCTGGCTACGGTCTACAGCATAGGCAAGTTCCATTGTAACCAGCCCCATCGCCTGCTCCTGCAACCTGCGCTCGCCAAAGGACAACTCCTTGTCTTTGCCGATGAGGAAGAGTTCCTTGAGCACGTAAGCCACGTCACTCAAGTCGCCGCTTTTCAGCTTTTCGGAATACTCGCGATAACGCCGGTTCCAGTTCTGGCCTGTGTAACCGGTGAATTCGGAACGATCCCTAAGTGATTCAAAAATGGCCTGCCCGGTCCGGACGCTGCACACAGGGCGCAGCCCCACGTTCTGGGCGTTGGAAACAGGGACCATAAGTGTGACGTTGTTGCTGAGAATTCTGACTATGTAGAAGTCCGCAGTGGCTCCGCCGATCTCTTGGGTTTCGATACGTTCAACTTTGCCCACACCTTGTGAGGGATATACAACTAGTTCATTAACCTTGAACACGGGAACTGGGACTCCTTGAATATACGTGCTGTAGCAATAAATTTAAGTATAGCTGAAAGCCGGTCAAGAGTCCACGTTTCCTTGCGCGGGTTTTTCCTGACATGCTATTTCCGGCTCAAAACGATGAATAAACTGCTGTGCCTGCCCCATTCCGCGGCGCAGGCAAAGATCTATCCCCTTGATTGCCGCTTCAATGATTTCCGGGAGCATGACCTGCTCCCGAGTGCTGAACGTGTCCAACACCCAGTCACTGATTTCTCGATGCGGTTCGGGCGGTCGGCCTATGCCCAGCCTCAGGCGTAAAAATCCGGCAGAGTTCAGGTCTTGCTGGATGGACTCCAGACCTCTATGCCCATTGTTGCTGCCGCCTTTTTTGAGCTTCATGCGCCCTGTGGGCAGATCCAGTTCGTCATGCAGCACCACAACGTTTTCCGCAGGGATGTTGTGGCGTCCACAGATTTTGGAGACAGCCTTGCCCGAGAGATTCATATAGGTCATGGGCTTGCATAAAAGGCAGGCGGTCCCGGCAAGGTTGGCCTTCCAGAGTTCATAGTCTCCGGATTCGTCCAGTGCTCCCAATCGCATGCTTTTACGTTTTTCTCCCAACTCCAGAATACGATCAATCACCATGAACCCGAAATTATGACGGGTTTCATGATACTTGGGACCGGGGTTGCCCAAGCCAACTATGAGATACTTGTTGTCCATCGGGAGAAGAGTGTCCTAATTCGGCCGCTACTTCAAGCGGAGGGAGATACGAGAAAGTCCCGGAGCGTCGTGCACTCCGGGACTGGAATGTCGCAAAGATGGTGACAGCTAGCCTTCTGCGCCAGCTTCGGTATCACCTTCAGCGGCTTCAGCTTCAGCTGCGGGGCCTTCTTCCTCATCAGGGATGGCGCCAGGCTCAATGCAGGAAATGATAGCGTAGTTGTCTTCATGCAGGGCTTCGACGCCTTTCGGCAGATCCAGATCCTGAACGTGAATTCTTCCACCAATGTCCAGATCTTCGATGTTGATGACGATTTCAGTGGGAATGTCCAGAGGCTTGGCAGAAATTTCGCACATGTCACGATACTGCTCAAGTACACCACCCATCTTGACACCAACGGAAGCGCCTTGGAGCACGAAGGGAACGGAAACCTTGAGGGCTTTGTTCACATCGATGCCGAAGAAGTCTACATGGATGGGCAGGGGTTTGACCGGATCATACTTCAGGCGCCAGATCAGGGCCTTGATGATTTCTGTCTTGCCTTCACGGTCGATTTCCAGATCGATGACCTGGGTGGAGCCGGCGGCGGCCCATGCTTTTTGCAGCGGGGTACGTTCAACCTTGACGGGAATATTAACGCCTTCCTGATTGTAGAAGACGCCGGGAACCATGCCGGTAGCGCGCAGGCGGCGGTTGGGACCTTTGCCGGTCTGCTTGCGTTCGGCTACGGCGAGTTTCAAAAGTTCAGCCATTGTGTTGCTCCTTGTGACGCCCTGGGCGTCCCCTTTGGACGCACGGACGCGGTTTGTTCTAACCTAAATGAAAAGAACGCTCACCGACGATTCGGTGTGTACGTTGTTGATTGCTTTTGCCAGCAGGGACGCAGTGGACACCTGCTTGATCTTGCTGCACTGGCGTTTGGTCTCATCCAGCTGGATGGTGTCAGTGACCACTACCTGGGAGAACGCGGAGTCTTCCAGACGCTTGATGGCCGGACCGGAAAGCACCGGGTGCGTTGCACAGGCGATGACATCCCTTGCACCGTTGTCCATGATCACGTTGGCCGCAGCGCACATGGTGCCGGCGGTGTCGATCATGTCGTCGATAACCACGGCGACCTTGTCCTTGACGTCACCGATGATGTGCATGGCCTGTGCCTGGTTGGGAGCGTCACGACGCTTGTCCACGATGGCCAGGGTTGCGCCGAGTCGTTTGGCGTAGGCGCGGGCGCGTTCAACGCCACCCGCATCCGGGGAGATGATGACCATGTCGTCTTCGCGGTGGCGCAGTTCTTCCAGCAACACCGGCGCGGCGAACAGGTTGTCTACGGGACAGTTGAAGAATCCCTGAATCTGTCCTGCGTGCAGGTCGATGGTTACCAGGCGTTGCATGCCTGCCACGGAAAGCACGTCCGCCACCAGCTTGGCACTGATGGGCGCGCGGGGCACGACCTTGCGGTCCTGCCGTGCATATCCGTAATAGGGAACTACGGCGGTTACGCGTGAGGCGCTGGCGCGTTTAAGCGCGTCGAGCATGAGGCACAGTTCCATGAGGTGAAAGTTCACCGGGGAACTGGTGGGCTGGACAACGAATACATCGTCACCGCGCACATTCTCACCGATTTCAATGCGAATCTCGCCGTCGCTGAAAGTTTCGCGAAGTACGGGTGAGAGCTTACAGCCCAGATGTTCGCAGATGGCTTCGGAAAGTTGAGTGTTTGCGGAGCCGCTGATGATCTTCAGATCGCCATGCATGGCATTTTCTCCGGGGAAGGAAATTTTGGCTGGGGTGGAAGGACTTGAACCCTCGAATGACGGGACCAAAACCCGTTGCCTTACCAACTTGGCTACACCCCAGCATCTAGAAATTAATATTCGTTCATAAAGACACGCGCTGTTTCGTTGCTGAATGCGCGTACAGCTTCAGCAGCTTCGCGTTCATGGCGGAACAGGCCGAAAATGGTAGAGCCTGAGCCGCTCATGGCCGCTGCGACAGCCCCCGCTTCAAGAAGTTTCTCCTTGATTACACGCAGTTCGGGGTGTTTTTCAAACACCGGAAGTTCAAAATCGTTGAACACGTCCTGCGGCTGAACGGGAAGTGAGTTCTTAGTATCAGTTTCCCACGATGTCAAGAGAGTACGTGAAGGCATCTTTCGTTGCGCATTCATCTCGTCCCAGCGGGCGTATGCCCAAGCTGTATTCACATGCACCTGCGGACATATCAATACAAGATGCAGGCCGTTCACTCCCGGATTTATCGGGACAAGTTCCTCGCCGATGCCCCGGGCAAGGCAAGGTTGGTCCTGAAGAAAAAATGGTATGTCAGCACCGAGCGGGGCTGACAGGGCGATCAATGCGTTGTCGTCAAGCGCCGATTCCTCTGCATTGGTATTAAGCCATTTGAGCAGGGCCGCCGCATCTGTGCTCCCGCCGCCAAGTCCTGCGCCCATGGGGATGTTTTTTTTCAGTCGGATGCGTAGTCCCGGACGGTATCCTGTTTTGGCAGCATATGCCTCCCACACTTTGCAGAGCAGGTTGCTTCCTGTTTCCAGTTCCGGGAATTCCGGGCAGATGATGGTCAGTCCTTTCGGGATGGATGAGATTTCCAGTGTGTCGCATGGCGAGGCCACCGGAAGAAATAGTGTGCTCAGTTCATGATATCCGTCATTCCGGACACCGGCGATATGAAGGAACAGGTTGATTTTGCAAGGGGCGGTGAGGGTGGTGCTCATGATATAAAAAAGGCCGGAACCTTCACGGTTCCGGCCAATGATTGGATTATTTTGCGATGGGCAACGCCACGAAGATATTCTGCCCCTGACGCTTGATGAGGAACATGACCGCGCCGCGGGAAGCGTTGCGTTTGATGATGTCCCGCAGTTCGGCAGCAGAGTTCACGGTCTTTTGGTTGGCCTGCATGATGACGTCTCCCTGACGCAAGCCTTCTTCGGCAGCTACGGAGTTGGCATCAATATCAACCACAACCAGTCCTTCAGCCTTGGAAAGGCCAAGAGCCTTGGCTTCCTGATTGCCCATGACCGGGCGAACCGTCATGCCCATGACTGTAGCGGTCGCGGGGGTGCCTTGTGGCTGCTGGGTGGAAGCTGCGGTGCGCTCTCCAAGGACAACGGTTTTCGTCAGTTTTCTTCCACCGCGCCAAATGGTCAGGCGAGCTTTTTCACCGGGCTTGAGGACGGCGATCTTGCGCAGCAGCTCGCTATTGTCGGCCACGTTTGTGCCGTTGACGGCAATGATGACGTCGCCCTGTTTGACCCCGGCCTTGTCTGCTGGGTCGCCTTCAAACACACTGGCAACCAGTGCTCCGGCGGGTTCCTTCATGCCCAAAGCCTTGGCATCGGTTTCGCTCAGGCCGCGGATGCTGACGCCGAGCCAGCCGCGCTGGATGGCTTTGCCGCTCTTGA
>CAJXRQ010000042.1 GCA_913060505.1 uncultured Desulfovibrio sp. | reverse complement strand
GCATCCTGTTGTTGGCCGGTGCCGCAGGCGGTCTGGGGGCGGTTTTTCGTGCCCCTTTGGGCGGCGCGCTCACGGCCATTGAAGTCATCTACCGTGAGGATTTTGAATCCGAAGCCATGCTGCCTTCCATCATGTCCTCGGTGGTGGCCTACTCGGTCTTCTCCATAGCGTTCGGTTCCGAACCCATTTTCAGTATCCCGCGTTTCCAGTTCAGCGATCCCCGCGAACTCATATTCTATGCGATTCTCGCGTTGGTATGCGCTGCTTCCGGCTGGCTGTATGTAAAGACATTCTATGCCTTCAAGTACAAGCTGTTTTTCCCCATCAAGGACAAAATCGGTCTTATCTGGGCTACCGGCCTTGGCGGGTTGCTCATGGGCCTGTTCGGCATTGCGTATCCTGAAGTGCTTTCCGGCGGCTACGGCTGGCTGGAACTGGCCATTCTGGGCCAGATGCCCCTTTTAAGCATGTGCGCCGTAATCGTTGGCAAGACAGTAGCCACATCCCTGACCATCGGCTCGGGAATGTCCGGCGGCATGTTCGCCCCCGCACTGTTCGTAGGCGGTCTGTCCGGTGGAATTGTGGGCAAGGCTGCACATCACTTTTTCCCGAATATCGTCACCCAGCCCGGCGCATATATTCTGGTCGGCATGGCTGCGTTCTTTGCCGGTGTCGCCAATGCGCCCATCGGACCGCTGGTCATGGTCACCGAGCTGACACAAGGCTACGGCCTTCTGGCCCCGCTCATGCTGGCCTCGGCCATCTGCATCGTGCTGTCGCGCAATACGTCCCTGTATGAGCATCAGGTGGAAAACAAATTCGACTCCCCTGCTCACCTTGAAGACACGACAATCAATGTGCTGGAACAGTTGCATGTTTCGGACGTTTACAAGTCCAGCCGTGTCATTTCACTGGAAGAGAACATCACTCTGCGCGCGCTGACGGACATCATCGCCAACTCCAACCAGATTCTTTATCCGGTCAAGAACGCGGAAGGGCATTACTCGGGAATTCTGTCCATCCACGACATACGCAACCTGATGTTCGACGAGGATCTTTTCGATCTGGTGGTGGTTCGCGACCTGAGCACCAAACCCGTTTATGTGCGCCCGGACTACGATATGTATCAGGCGTTGCTCCGGTTTGTGGATACGGACTATGGGCAGATTCCCGTGGTCACCAAGGAAAACACCGACGAGTTCCTCGGCCTGCTCAACCGCGAGGACGTGTTCAACGCCTATCACGACGCCATGGTGGAGATGCTCGACGAAGAAAACGAACAGCCCCAAAAGGACATGCCCCCAATGGCATAAATACTTTTTGTGGAGGGGTTCTTTTGAAAAGGGCCCTCCACAATCGCCTGCCCATTTTTTTAGCGCTGAAGCCGGCCTGTTTTACAGGCCGGCTTCAGCTTTCTTCCATACGCTCGCGCACGATCTTCTGCCTGTTTCCCCGTTTTCGTTTGCAATAGGCAAAACAAAACATGGTTAAGGGACGAGCCCTTGCGGATGCAGGTCAGAGTCCTGCTCACCACCAACAAATAAAAAAGGCTCCGTGCAAACACACGGAGCCTTTCGTTTCAATCAATATCAGTCAAAGGCTAACAAGCGCACTCAAAAATACGCTCAAAGGCTTCCAATACCCGAAGACCGTCCTCACCGGTAATGGGCATGGGCTTGCCTTCACGCAGGGCGGTCAGGAAATCTGTAAGCTCGGATTTGACCGGTTCGCGGAACATCAGCGGCCATTCGCGTACGGAATAGGCGGCATCATAGGTTGAAAACGCGCTGTATTCCTTCACTTCCTGCGTAATGAGGTTGGCTGCGATGTATTTGGATTCGCAGGCCACGGAAACTTTGCGCGACTTGTACGGTGTGACCCAGTTGGTGGAAATGTTGGCCAGAACGCCGTTTTCCATTTCCGCCGTGATGAGTGCCGTATCCTCGTGCTTGCCCTGAGAAATGGACTTGACCGCGTACAGGCTCTTGAACTCCGATCCCGTGATGTTGCGAATCATGTCCAGATCGTGCGCGCCGAGATCCTTGATCACGCCCACATCCTGAATACGCGGCGGATAGGGACCGACACGCTCAATGGTGATGGAGATCATGTCTTCACCCACCAGTTCCTTGACCCGCTGCACGGCAGGATTGTAACGCTCGATGTGGCCGACCATCAGGGATACGCCCTTGGCCTTTGCGGCTTCCACCAAATCACGTCCTTGCTGTACATCTATGGCCAAAGGCTTTTCAATGAGCAAATTGATGCCCTTGTCGATAACCTTCAGGCCCACGGAATGATGCAGGCTGGTGGGAACGCACACGCTTATGGCGTCGATGTCCAATTTCAGGATTTCGTCAATGTCCTCAAAGGTGGCCACTCCGAACTGCTCGGCGGCTTGCGCCAAGGCGTCCTTGTCCACGTCCACAACGCCGACGACTTCGACATCTGCCATTTCCGTATAATTTCGAAGATGTATGCGGCCCATCCATCCGAGGCCGATAACTGCTACTTTCATCATGATGCTACACTCGCTTTCCGAGGGTTGATGTGAGGAATGTTTCGTAACGTCATGCGCCGCGAAAGGCAAGCGCGGCAAAGCATCCGGCCGGAAACGGCACATAGCTCAGGCCTGCTTCTTGCGGTCGCGACCGGTTCGGGATACTACCGGGAGCATGAACGATACCACAAGCGGCCCCATCTGGATCGGCGCAGGCGAAGCCTCGGGCGATATGCACGGCGCACTGCTGGCAAAATCGCTCCTGAAACTGGCCCCGTCCGCCAAACTCACGGGCATGGGCGGACCGGCCATGGAACAGGCCGGCGTAGACATCCACTACCCCATGCAACTCATCTCGTTGGTGGGACTGACTGAAGTCATCGGCGGACTGCCGCGCATACTCAAACTCCTGCGCCAGGTTCGCGAAACATTCGAACGAATCCGGCCACGAGCCATCGTGCTTATCGACTGCCCGGATTTCCATTTCCGCGTCATACGGATTGCGCGCAAGCTGGGCATCCCGGTCTACTACTACATCAGCCCCCAGATATGGGCATGGCGTTCCGGCCGCGCCAAATTCCTGCGGGACAACGTGCGCCGGGTCATGTGCATCCTGCCGTTTGAAAAAGAGTTCTATGCCAAATTCGGCATGGACGTTGACTATGTGGGAAATCCGCTCGTGGATCAGATTCCACTGGCAGAATTGGACCATATGCCTGTGGACGATACGCATGTGGGGCTGCTCCCCGGCAGCAGGGGCAAGGAAGTTGCGAGCCTGCTTCCTGAATTTGCCCAAACCGCCCGCAACCTGCTGCAACATAATCCGAACCTGAAGTTCACCATCATTCAGGCGCCGGGCATGGACAAAAACCGGCTGCTTGAACTGTGGCCCGACGACATCCCGGTAAACATGGCGACACCGGAAGACCGCTACCGTGTCATTCGTTCCAGCCGTTTTGTCATGGCCGCTTCCGGCACGGTGGCATTGGAGTGCGCACTCATCGGGACACCCGCCATCATCGCCTACAAACTTTCCCCGCTGAGTTACAGAGTGGCCCGGCTGGTTGTGAACGTGGAATTCGCCAGTCTGCCAAATCTGATTCTGGGCCATGAGGTCTTTCCCGAACACTTGCAGAAGGAGGCCACGGCCGCGAGCCTGACCGAAACGGCTACCTTGTGGCTGGAAAACCAGCAGGCCTACGACAAAATAAAGGCCGAACTGTCGCGGCTGCGCACCATGCTGGGAGAACCCGGCGCACCGGCCAGGGCTGCGCGCATCATCCTCGACGACCTTGCAACGGAGCTGTCATGACCGAGATAGCCAACCTGCCTTCCGCCGACCACGCAATTTTTGCTCCGCTCAAACGCCATCTGCCTTCGTGGGCACTGGGTTCGGAAGCCGTGCTTCATCAGATGGGCATGATGCAAGGCCTGTCCATGCTTGAAGACCAGAATCCCGAGTGCACGCCAGCCTGCAACGCCCTTTCGCATTGGGCCTGGTCTTTTGAGCCAATGAACCGGGATCTGCTGCAACGCCAAAGGGATCGGCACGACAGCCACGCATTTCTCACCTCCCGCGGGTTTGCCCTGTCCATGGCACTGGCAAAAGCTATTCCTCCCCTGCATGGAGAAGACGCGGACCTGATTCCCACATGGGAAGCCATCATGTCCCAAAACGATGCGGATCTCGCATTGGAATTTCTGCAATTGTCGGTGGCCCACCCGGTTGTCGGCATGCAGTGGCTGGCTCGTTGCTGGCGCGATCTGCTTCTGTTCGGCAAACGGGATCTGTGCGAAGCCGCCCTGAACATGGCACCATGGCCCGAGGCTTTGCTTTCCCTGCGCACAAGACTCCATGCGGAAATGGTCATGCATCAGGCCGAACCGGAAGAAGCGCTGCAGGCCATGGAAGCAGTGGACGATTCCATCTGGGCTGCATGGAAACTGTATTGCACGGCAGAGCTGCAACTCCGGTCAGGACAACAGGGACGTGGTCTGGCAAGCCTTGTGCGACTCTGGCAAGCCATGCCGTGGCACGTTAACCTGACCCTCATGATTTTTGACCTGCTGCATCCGTCCCCCGTGGGAACAACCGAGCAAACCCGCAATGTGGCTGTTCTCGCCTATTCATGGAACAAGGCCGACCTGCTGGCCCGTACGCTGGAAAGTGCCGAAGCGTCCGATCTGGGGGATGCCCGGCTGTTCGTGCTGGATAACGGCTCGACGGATGATACCCCCTCCGTGCTGCGCACCTGCAAAGACCGCTTTGGCAGCGACCGGTTCACGGCCGTCACCCTGCCCATCAATGTCGGAGCACCACCGGCGCGCAACTGGCTGCTTTCCCTGCCGGAAGTCCGCAGCAGCAAGTGGGCCGCATTTCTGGACGACGACGTTGTTCTGCCAAAGGATTGGCTCAAGAAATTGCTCGGCGCAAGCCAAATGCACCCCTCGCCCGGCGCAGTGGGCTGCCGCATCACGGCCGCTGTTCCGCCTTTCGGCCTGCAATCAGCGGACTTCAACCTGTTTCCTCGCATGCCGGAAGCACGACCAAAGAATGAACTTCCAGACCGTATTCGCGCTTTCGAGAATTGCTCTGGCGGATTGGACACAGGCATGTTCAACTATTCACGCCTGTGCCACTCGGTCAGCGGTTGTTGCCACATGATCAACATGGATGCCATCAACAAGGCCGGGCCGTTTGACGTGCGCTTCAATCCTTCGCAATTCGACGACATAGACCGGGATCTGCGTTCCTGTCTGGCTGGCATGCCTTCCATCTACTGCGGGTCGCTTGCAGTGCGACATGTGCAGCACTCCAGCCTTGCCCGGGCCAGGACCGCCAGGCAGGTCGGGCACGTCATGGGCAACAAGCTCAAATTGGACACCAAATATTCGGACACGGACATCAAACGGCTCATTCAGTGGAACATGGCCGCCCTGTGGACGGATCTGGAAACAAAAAGCAACGCGCTTTTGGACAAATTCGGTCAATGACCGTCATATCCATTACCGACAACCACTAATTCCGGAAGCAGACAATGCGGGACGACGTACGCGTATATGGCGATTTTCACGGGGTTACCCCGGAAATATACGAACAACTCAAGGATCATATTCCGTTTGAGCAGATTGATTACGACGGTGTCATGCTGCGCGTGGACCATGAAGGCATGTTTCTGGATGTTGATGACTTTCTGGAAATGGTGGTCAGGCTCATGCCGCCGGACGCATGGGGAGCTTTGGACTACATCGACCACGTGGAATGGGAAGTGACCCGCTACACCATACGGAATGGGGAGATCAAATCGAAAACCATCCCCGCGGATAACGTTCTGGACGCGCACCAGCGCGAACACGGCCTGTAGCCAAAATTTTCAGGAAAAGAATCAAAGAAACGAGCCGTGGGTTTTCTCACCGGGAATCCGCACGTCCACGGCTTTGGGGCCGCGTTCCTGATCGGTCACTTCATAGGAAACGCGCTCTCCGGGTTTCAGAGTCTGGAATCCGTTGCGTGAGATTTCCGTGTAGTGCACAAAAATCTCCTGCCCGTCGTCATCCGTAATGAATCCGAAGCCTTTCCGCTCGTTAAACCAGCTTACTTCTCCCTCGCGCCGCATGCTCATTCCTCCGGGGCATGGGTGTTGTAGAGGCTTCCAGCATACGGATCCTGCTCAAATGAGGCAAGGCCATTGCTCACCAGACAGAATCAGTCCGCAAAATCCTTTTCCCACTGCTCCCGCGTTCCGGAAAACGCAATGCGTCCGCCGTCCATGACAAGCACACGGTTCAGGGAAGGCAGCATATGCTCACGATGGTGCGTGACCAACACCAGAGGCGTTCCGTTGCCTGCAAGCTGATCAAGCATTTCCAGAACTTCGACGCGCGTCTGCGCATCCAGCCCGGAAAGCGGCTCGTCCAGAATAAGCAGCCGTGGGCCAAAACCTACGGCACGGGCAATGAACACTCTGCGTTGCTGGCCGTAAGAAAGAGACCGCAGTGAACGATCTTCCAAATCAGCCAGTCCAACCATTTCGAGACAGGAACGGGCCTTTTCCAATTCCTCGGGCTCAGGATCGTCCAGCACCCCTATGCAACCGCGAAAACCGGAAAGTACTGTATCGAGCACGGATATTTCCCATCCGAGTTCGCGGGCAAAACGGGATTGCAACTCCTGTGAAACCAGTCCGATTCCCGGCCGCACCGTGTCAAAAGGCACTCCGCCGAACCACTGGATGCTTCCCTGTTCGGCATAGGGAGCCACTTCACTGATCAAAAGGCGCAACAGCGTTGTTTTGCCTGCACCGTTTTCGCCGAGAACAGCCCAATTTTCACCCGGCACCATCTTCCAATCTATGTGCTGCAACACATGAACGCCTTCCATGACCACGTCCGCATTGCGGATGTGGAACAGGAACGGAACGTCCTCAACACCGCTCTTGTCCGCAGAAGGGGGAAGGAAACAGGCATTGCCCTTTTCCGTGGCCTGCAACAGGCCCAGCAGACTCTCACGGCCGCCGACATGGCCGATCTCGCCACCATCCAGCGCCAATACGCGTTCCACCACTTCAGGAACATCTTCTGCCTGATGAGCCGCAACGACCAGCGTGGTCATGGCGGCGGCAGCCTCCATCAATGCAATAACGGATTCGCGCGCGTCCGTGTCCAGCCCTTCCAGACATTCGTCCAGCAGCAATATGTCCGGCTTGAGTGCCAGCGCCCGGGCGATGAGAACCTTGCGAAGCTGCCCCGTGGACATGCTTGCGGCCGTCATGACTCCGAGACCGCGCATATTCAAGGCCCGAAAGATATCTTCGGCCGCCACTTCCTGTTCCACGGAAGGTGTTTCGTAAAGTAGCGGCGTATCAAAAAAACCGGCCAGCACGATTTCACGGCCCGTGGCCTTGCCGCCGTGCAGTACGTAAAAATCCTGCAAGTCCGGGGAAACAACGCCAATGCGCTGGCGAAGCCCGATTACGGTCTCCTGCATTCCATCCCCGAAATCATAACGGCGTTCGCCGTCACCGTCCGGGGCCAACTCTCCCCGCAGGAGACGCAAAAACGTGGTCTTTCCCGCACCATTGGCGCCGCATACGGCCCAATGTACACCACGCTCCAGCTCCCAGTCGATGTCATGCAACAAGTGCTCGCCTGAACGTGTGACCGAAACGTTTCTCAAACGAATCATGCTTTCTCCCATGGCGAGACTATCTCTGTTCAAAACGAATTATGCAAGCGCGGACTTGCCAGCCCCACGACAAACACCGTACAAAGCGACCATGGTATCCAAAGTCGCACTTGCCCGCATGCTGGAATACGAATCCACCCTGCTGTCAGCCACCATGGCCCTGCTCATGAAAGAGTCCGGTTATAAACCGCAGGCCGGAAGAACCGTATTGGTCAAACCCAATCTGGTCAGTGGCGCAAATGCAGGACTCTCCTGCACGAATCCGCTGGTGGTGCACGCCATATGCGCCCATTTGCTGGAAAACGGGGAAGCCTTGCTCGTGGCCGACTCCCCGGCGTTCGGCCCGGCTTCGCGCGTGGCCCGGGCAAGCGGTTTGGCCCAGGTTCTCGAACCGTTGGGATTACGCGTGCAAAGTCTGGGCGAACCGCAATCAACTCGCCTGCCCTGCGGCCGGTCCATGGGCATTGCAAAACAGGCATTGGAGTCGGACCTTATCATCAACGTGCCGCGACTCAAGGTTCATTGCCAGATGCGCGTCACCTGTGCAGTCAAGAATCTCTTCGGCTGTGTGGTAGGCTTCCGCAAGGCCGTCGCGCACAACACCATGGGCAACAAGGGGAATCTGTTCCGGGAAATGGTCATGGACCTTCCCACGGTTCTGCCGCCTGTGCTTACGGTTCTGGATGCGGTTCGCGCCATGCATGTGGAAGGGCCGATTCGCGGACAGGCCTTCGAGCTTGGCCTTCTTGGAGCATCCGACTCGCCTGTGGCACTGGACACGGCCATATACTCCCTGCTCAATCTCACTCCGGAAGATATTCCCTTATGGGCCGAAGCCAGAAAACGAAGTCTGCCGGGCACGGATCCCGAAGATCTTGTCTTTCCTCTCGAAAAACCGGACAGTTTCAATGCGCAAGGATTCATCATTCCTCATGAACTTGATCCGGTCCGGTTCGAGCCGATACGACTGGTCAAGGGAAGGCTGAAAAGTCTCTTCGCCTGTTTTCAAAAATCCTGAGCACAATACCCGACCGCAGCAAGCCCCTTGCAACAAGACCGCAGCGGGGCTACAAGTCATGCATGTCATTCTTGCGCCGCAGATACACCATCACCGGACAGGTTCAAGGCGTCGGATTCCGGCCGTTCGTCTTTCGCATCGCCACGGAAAATCACGTTACCGGAACAGTGCGCAACTCGCCGGAAGGTGTGATCATCGAAGTCCAGGCCCCACCGGAACAGATCCAAAATTTCGGGCACGACCTGACCGCCAAGCTGCCGCCGCTGGCCCAGATTGTAACGCTTGAGCAAGCCGACAGGCCCACGCTGGAAAAGGAAACGGATTTCTGCATCCTGCACAGCACGGCAGGCCAGGGCAATAGCGTACTCATCAGCCCGGACGTGGCAACGTGCGAGGACTGTCTTGCCGACATGCGCGACCCGGATAATCCCCGCTACCGTTATCCGTTTACCAATTGTACCAACTGCGGCCCACGCTACACCATTACCCGCAGCATTCCCTATGACCGCCCAGCCACATCCATGGCCTGTTTCGAGCTTTGCGACTCCTGCCGCGAGGAATATGAAAACCCCTTAAACAGACGGTTCCACGCCCAACCGAACGCCTGCCCGGAATGCGGCCCCCAGGTATGGCTCACAGACACGGAGGATTCCGTTCAGGCAAAAAACCAGGAAGCGCTGGAACAACTGGCAACCGAGCTGGCGGCCGGAAAGATTGCAGCGGTCAAGGGACTCGGCGGATTCCATCTGGTGTGCGACGCGTGCAGCCAGCAAAGCGTGCTGGAACTGCGCACCCGCAAGATCCACGGCGCCAAGGTTCTGCGGATAAGTTGACCGGAGTCGTGGGTTGAACACCCCAAGACACCGGGGGGAGCCGTCACACCTTTTTCAATGCGCTTTTATAGGTGTATAAAACCCGACCAAATTCTCAACAATCAGTAATGGTATCCCCTCCAGAAATGAGGATTTTTGGTCCTGATCAAGGCCGCACAAGGGTTTGCGGTGAGGCGTACATCGGTACGCCGCAGCCGCCAAACCCGCGGAGAACGCAGATCAGGGCCAAAAAGACCATTTCTGGCCGGGCACTAATCGTAGCAGTGCTCCGGCGCCGGAAACCGCCCCCCGCGCACTTCATCACCGTATTCGGTCAGTCCCTGGCGCACTTCCGCCGCAAGGGTGCGATACTGCTTGACGAACTTGGGCACATGCCGTTCGCTCAGCCCCAGCAAATCATGGATAACGAGAATCTGCCCGTCACAGTCCGGCCCGGCCCCAATGCCGATGGTCGGGATGCGCACCTTTTGGGAAATCTTCGTGGCAATCGCGGAGGGGATGCCCTCCAGCACGACGGAAAAGGCACCGGCCTGCTCCACCCGCAGAGCGTCTTCGATCAGCCGCGCCTCGTCGCGTTGAAC
>CAJXRQ010000041.1 GCA_913060505.1 uncultured Desulfovibrio sp. | reverse complement strand
AAATGGTTCACCACAAACAGAAAAAGGACCGATCAGCTTATCAAGCTAAACGGTCATTTTACTTAAGAAATATGGTGGTGGAGCTGGAGGGAATCGAACCCACGACCTCTTGAATGCCATTCTTGTGAATGGCCAACCAAAGAACGAACTTAACACTCTAATAAACAAGGATTTAACCGCCGCCAAGCCTATTCGAAAGGCCCTGTCGCACGATGTGCATAAGGCGCGGGATGTCGTTGGTTTTGCATGGCGTCGTGGGAAAAGCGGACATATAGCGGACACACGATTTATTTATGGTCCCACTTTGAACCAAGCTTATAACCAAACAAGCCTGAATCCGCATAAGAGCCACAGAAAGATAGACCCACCATCCATGTACTCAGAACTTTTTTTTCAATTTATGAGCAGCCAAAGACATAACGATCTACTATTCTATAAGTGATTGCGACCACCCAAACCAGGAGAATTGTAAAAATGCCTATATTTTGCAGCACAATAGAAGAAGCTACAAAGATGACAAAATTACATGTTCGTAATGCTCTCTGTAAAGCGACAAAAAGTTATAGACTTCATTCCGTATGCAAAATTTGCGGTAATATGGAAGAAATTCAGGCAGCCCATTTTCACGATAATGAATTTGAATCTATAATCGCTGATTGTCTTGAATCAACCTTCAGGCACAGAAATGGATATAAATTTATCCTTGAGAATGTTGTCGACAAGTGCATTACAAATCACTTTCCGCTCTATAAGAATGTTATTTTTCTTTGCAAAAGTTGCCACGTGAAATATGATGCGTTTGACCCGGACACACTTGAGAAGGTTAAGCGGTATCAGCAAAATATATTCTCAGATAAGGTCAAAGTGCAAATCGGCGGTTCAGTAATTTATACTAGAAGAGATTGCGGATGCAGCAAGCCATTTATTTATAGAACACTTAAATCAGTTAAAAATGAAATTTCATACCAAGATTTTTTAAGATTATATGATCAGCAATTTTGCAAGAATGTGTTCGCGATGAATCTTCCGGCTCTCACGGAAGACAGCAGCCTTGTTTTCGACACAAAAGGCCACCGGCGATACTATGCTGATCCAATCTTTGAGAAGACATACGTTTGCCAAGAATGGAAAACGAAAAATTTCAAGCTGTTTGAGAACTACCTAAAAGAATTAGTCATAAAATACCAAACAAATTAACAGCGGGCGATCCAACATCAGGACCAACGCACCAGTGCTTGGGGAAAAGCAAAGAAACGCAGCAGATTGATCTGAACCGGACTTTCAATCAGATATCAACTTCTGCAAACATCAGTGCGTGATCACTGATTTTCATTTCTCTTTCCACCTGTGAATATTCCACGGACTTCACCCGGGCGTTCAGAATGGAGACATGAACATGTGGTCAATGCGAAATACTTGGTGCGGCGGACCAGTGTGGTCCCGGTCCCCGGGCTTGAATTTGTAAACCGCTCAAAGCGGCTTTAAGCACCGCCTAAAGGCGGAATTTCAATTGTTCCACCTGTTTTGTCTCATGTTCTTGCCTGCGGATGTATTCCCTTATCATTTCTTCATCTCGACCCACTGTCGTGACATAGTATCCACGCGCCCAAAAGCTCTGCCCGGCAAACCCTTTTGCCCGCCCCTCTACTTCGCGCGCTATGTGAATCGCACTTTTCCCTTTTATGTAACCAACTACCTTCAACACAAAATATTTGGGAGGAATCGCGATATACGCACATGATCAACACACAATAACAGAAGCACTATGGAGACCATATATGTAGGTGGACACAAGAAATTGAGCCCACCTACATGATTACGGGTTGACGTCAAAGGACACGGAAGCGGCCGTATGAACTATGCCGCACCTTCCCTTGAGGTCGGCCAGATCCGGGTTGTTGGCAACCTCCTGGGAATAGAAGATGTTGACCATCCACTGGCCTGCGGCAGGCATGCGATACGTGGCCTTGCCATCAATCAGCATGTCGCCGAGATGAAATCCGTCGGGACCGCCAAAGGTATTGCTCATGGCTGTCAGGTAATGAATTTTCTGGCCGTCCGAATTAACGGGTTTGCCTCGGAAGGTTACCATGAAGTCAACCAAATCGCCGACGTGCACATCACTCAGATCGGTGAGCGGCACTATCTCCAAGTCATACCCCATCGGCTTGGGCTCGCTCCATTCTCCAACGCTGAAGAATGTCTTGGCATAGGCCTGGTATTTGATGGAAAGCAAAACCTTGGAGATACCCTTGATTTGGTCAATGGACTTCGGTGCCATGCGCTCCTTGTTATCCTTGTCGAGGTATTGGGTGAAGAAGATCGGCACGGATTCCGCGGCCACTTGGTAGGTGCCCTTTTTCATCTCCCCGGAAAGCGTAATTTTGCGCAAACCCAGGTCTCCCTTGGTCACGCTTGCTTTCAGGGGGGACTCCTCGGAGGGATAGTTGGTTGTTTCGGGCAACCCCAGAGGCTGCTTCTCCATATCAGGGGAAACAAGCTGATACTTGTCTATTTTGATTGCGCCGTGGGAACCCACAAGGAAGTCGTCCAGCGGCAAGGCATGACCAAAGCCAATAGACGCCAGCACGTGCCCCGGGGGATGGGAGTTTGATTCCGTCAAGTTGAGCCAAAGCATGTGGGCCGAAGCGGCGCTGGTCCACAACAGCATTGCGGCAAGGACCAGGAGAAAGGCGATTTTACGCATACAAGCACCTCCATTGAAGTTGAATTAACGGGGACCATCCTGAGTGGCGACATGGCCGGGACCATAATCAAGAACGACCATGTAGGGCTGATCGGGTTTGGCGAACTCAAACTCGCCGTCATCGTCGGTCTTTCCCTTGATCAGGACTTTTCCTTCCTTGCTCTCCACCCGCACCTCCGTATTCGCGGCCATAGTGCCGGTGGAGAACATGCCCGACACCGTCACGGTTCCGTCCTCATTGTCGTAGAGATTCATGAACAGGGTGTGCGCCGATACCGAAGTGACCATCAGCGCAACCAACATCAACACCAGAATACTCTTTCGCATGTTACTCTCCCATGCCGCCTGTTGTCGTTTCTGGCAGCGGAATTGTTATGTCCTGGTTGAAACTGCCCGCCAAAATTCCGGGTGCGCAAAAACACCCCGTTCCTCGACGGCAGGTGGCAATCGTAACGGATAACCTGAAAGACTTTCTCTCCCGGATACATGAAAAAATGCTCGAAACAGTCAGCATTCAAAACAAAGAGCGCAGCAAACCTCTGCGAGCTGAGCGCAATGCGGCCATGAAGACTCTGTAAAAAGGCGTATTTCGTCTCTGAATCAGCATGCCCGCCCCGCTCACGCCAGCCATCCAAACGACTTCAGGGCAAAACTATGCCAATTTCGAGCAATACCGACATGCACTTTGCGTATAAACATAGGGGAAAAGCCCGCTAGGTCAGACCTCTTTCAAGGAAGCCCTGCAACCGAGGCCATAACCCCAAAGAAAACCGGGAGCGAACATGTACAGGCAAGATGAAATGCGAGAAACCAGAGCCGACCGAGGCAAAGGGACAACCGGAAACAGATTCCCCTCCAACGAGGCTGGAACATGGCTCACCTCCCCGAATCCGGAGGCGTCGCACCTTCCACGTCTTTACTGCTTCGCCAATGCCGGAGGCAACGCCGAGCTGTTCCGGCAATGGCAGGCCAGCCTGACGGAGACGCTTGCCGTGTGCCCGGTCGAACTGCCCGGCCGGGGCAGACGTATCGGCGAGCCCTTCTGCACCTCGCTTCCCGAGGCGGCAAAGGCTGCGGCGGACGCTATTGCGGGGGCCGGGCACGGAGCATACTGCATTTTCGGACACAGCCTCGGCAGCGTCCTGGCCCTTGAAACAACCCGCGCCTTGATGCGGACCGGGCACCCCCTCCCTAACTGCCTTTTTTTATCCGGCAGGATCGCCCCGCACCTAGCTGAAGGGGAACGAAAGATACATACCTGCAGCGACGCCGACATAGTTGAGGAATTGCGCCGCCTCGGCGGCACCCCCGAAGAGCTCCTGACCGAGAGGGTTTTCCTGGATTTCATCCTGCCCATTGTCAGGGACGACTACCGGTTGTTGGAGACGTACTCACCCGCCCTGCGCCCCACAATCCATTGCCCCACGCACATCTGCTGCGGCGATACGGATGAGGACGCCCCTTTGTCCTTACTTGAACGCTGGAATGAACTGACGGCCACGCCCTGCCAATTGCGTCTGTTCAAGGGCGGACACTTTTACATAAACACACAACAGGAAGAACTCGTGGATTACATTAGGGAGACATTTATGGCCTGTGCCTGAACCTCGATTCCGGATCACTCCAATCGACCACCCTACTGCACAGGCTGGGTTGCGACATGAGCCGAATTCACCTGCGACAACAGCGTAGCACTCGGCTTCGTTCAAAACGATTTAATTTACCCTCATTCTATTAATAGCAATATATTCAAATTATTGCCCTGATTATTAATTGATAACGAAAGTCAATTTCGAGCAATTCAAACACAATTACGGGCAGTATCCGCCTTGTACTAATGCTAGCTTGCAGCATGGGAAAGGGCTTTCCGACAGAGCTGCCTGATGGTCTTCCGCCACCCGTTTCGAACGCCCTTTGCCACAACCTTAATATTCAAAAAGTACAGGTGAACATGCTTCGAATGCCAACGCTCGCCACTGTTTATGCGGATACGGTTCGCCCCGCCCCTACACGACAGTGCATGGGGGCTACGTTGAGGGATGACGAAATACAAATCTGGAGCACTTCGGTATTGGACCTGTTCCCCGAATTCCGGTCACGGAAGGCCAAGGGTCTCCGTCTGCAGGATATGAAGGGTATCCCCACCTACTCCCGCCTCGCCAAGCACCTTTCAAAGGCGGAACAAAGGCGACTTGAAGATTTCAAGGTCGCCCATGCGGCCCTGCTCTACCTTGCGGCCCACACCATGACCAGAACGGTGCTGGATTGGTATGCGGTGTATCCGATCCGCACCTTGGAGGAATTGCCGCAATGGCCATCCGGGAAACCGTATCTTCCGAAGGAGATGACCAGAAAACCCCTGTATTTCAATCTTTCGCACAGTTGGCCTTTGGCGGTTCTTGCGGTCACCAGGGTAGCGGAATGTGGCGTTGATGTGGAGGTGGCCGAGGAAGAGCTCCCATGGCTGGACATGTGCCGCCACACCATGCCTCCGAACGAATTTCAAGGCGTCGTGAATGCCCCCCACCCGGATAGGGCCTTCCTAAAGACATGGACACTCAAGGAAGCGGTTGCCAAAGCCGTGGGGCTCGGACTGGCCTGGGATTTCTCCAGTTTTTCCGTCCAGAAAAACGGGGCCATAGCCGATAACGGTGTCGTCAGGAACGACCTGTGCGTTCTCCCCGTCCCCTGCCCGGAGTTGCAAGGCAGCCGCAAAATCTTCATGGCGGTCGGATGCAAGGTAGCTCCCAACGAAATGCCCGCCGTGAGAGTACACGCCTTCGACATTGCCCAATGCCCACTAAAACACAACAGGCAGGTAACCTTGTGACCCATGCACCCCATTCCTCCGGCACAGTTGCGCCCCCCACCGGCACAGGCATGCACGGCTCCCTTTTACTGGACCGTTTTGCGGCTCTGTCCGCTGAAAGACCTGAACGCCCCGCTTGCCTGTGGGAAAACCACTCGCTCTCATACAGGGAGCTGGACAGGATTTCGTCACGCCTGGCGGGGGATATCCTCAACATCTCCGGAGACACCCTCGGCCCCGTCCCCATATTCCTGGACCGATGCTGCGAGGTGCTCATCGCCTGCCTTGCCATGGCCAAAATCGGATTGCCGTATGTGCCTGTCAGCCCGGCATGGCCCGAAGCGCGCACGCGCAAGGTGCTCGAAAAGGTCGGCGCCCGCATCGGCATTTTTTCTCCCGCCCAGCCGGTCGCTCCCGGCCTGACAGCGGGGTTGTCCGTTCTCTATGTGGATGCCCAAAATCTCCCCGGCGAAAAATCCGAATCCAAACCAGATCCTTCCCTGCAGCCGGGGCCGGACGCCCCCCTGTATATCCTCTTCACATCCGGCTCCACGGGGGAACCCAAGGGCGTTGTGGTCACCCACCGCAATGTGGCCCGTTTCGCTGCGTCCCCCGGATGCCCGGGGTATAGCGCAGGCAAACGGATCACTTCATGCTGCGCCACCGCCTTTGATCTTTCGGTTGCGGAGACCTGGGGCGGCATGCTCAACGGGTGCACCATGGTCTGCGCCCCCAGAGAGACCTATCTGGAATCCCAACGCTGCAAAGATTTTCTCCTTGGGCAAAGCGTGGACTACGGCGTGTTCCCGACAGCGGTATTCAACGCCCTGGCCTCCCAGGATCCGAGTATTTTCGGGTCATTGGACAAAGTTATCATTTGCGGAGAACTGCCCAACAGCGCGTTATGCAAAAAAGTCAGGGACACGGCTCCCCCGGGCGTATTCTACAACACCTACGGGCCAACCGAGTGCACGGTATTCGTCACGTCGGAAAAGGTCGAAGACATCGACAGGGACAGCACCATTCCCGCCGGCACTCCGCTCTCGGACACCTACCTGCAGATAAGGGGCGACGACGGCACACTGCTCTCCCCCGGCAACTGGGGGGAGGTCCTCATCGGCGGTCCAGGTGTCGCGGCGGGCTACTTCAACGATCCCGAACGAACGGCAGCGGCCTTTGTCCCCGACAGCCTCACACCATCGGCCACGGTGTACCGCACGGGCGACAGGGGCATGATCGACCACACGGGAAAACTGTTTGTAAGCGGCCGTTTCGACGATCAGATAAAGATATCCGGGATGCGTGTCCAGACGGGAGAAATCAAGAATCTGCTCAACTCGGCCCCGGGGGTTGAAATGGCCCATATCGTCCACAGGCCCGATTTCGGCCTGATAGCCTACGTTGTCCTGGACGAACAAAGGCGAAAACAAGGCCCGGAGCAAAACCGGGAAGCGTTGCGCAACTTCCTGGCGAAGCTCCTTCCATCACAAATGGTCCCCAGTCATTTCAGTTTCATGGAGGACCTCCCCCTGAACGCCAACGGCAAAGTGGATTCGGGCCAACTGCCCTCTCCCTGCTTTCGGCCACAAACTGCCGAGGCCCAATCCGGGCCCTCGGACATTCTCGGTGCATTCAGGGACGCCCTGCACGATGACGCCTTCGCGCCGGAGGACTCTTTTCTGGCCTGCGGCGGGAATTCACTGGTGGCCGCCACCCTGATAGGCACACTGCACCGCAACACAGGAGTATGGGTGCCGCTCGAATTCTTTTCACAACCCCACACTGCCCAACTCGTCCAAATGTTCATATCCTCAGCCAGCCCTGCGGTCTCGCCCCCTCACGGGGAAACAGGCCGCGAACAAGTGAGATTTTGACATGCCCAACAACGACGTCCAAAAGCTCCTCGCCTTTATCCTGGACCTTCGGAACCAGGGGATTTTGCTCCAGGCCGAAAGAGAGGCCCTCACCTGCGATGCCCCAATGGGTGCAATCACGGAGGAAATCGCCGACTTCATCAAAAAAAACAAAGCCGGACTTCTCCCGCTTTTGCGCTCCATGGAGCCCAAAGACAGCCTGCCGCAGATCGTCCCAGATCCGGCCAAAGCCCATGAACCGTTTCCCCTGACGGAAAATCAGGAGGCTTACTGGCTGGGAAGAAACAACAAGCTGGAATCAGGCGGAGTGGGAATTCATGTTTACTTCGAAGTGGAAATAGAGGACCTGAATGAAGCCCGTTTCCAGAAAGCATGGACGGAACTGGTCCGTGAGCACGCCATGCTCAGAGCGGTCCTGCTACCTGAGGGCAAACAGCGGATACTGAAAAACCCGTCCACTCCGACTGTCGAGATCCTGTCCGCCACAAAACAGGGAGGCCTTGAAGCCGTGGACAGCGTCCGACGCACGTTGTCCCACATGCAGTACGCACTGTCGGAATGGCCCCAGTTCCAATTGAAAATGTTCCACCTCCCCCAGGAAAACGGAGGCCCAAGACGCAGCCTCCTCATGGTGAGCATGGACCTTTGGTGCCTGGACCTGAGGAGCCTTCAGGTGCTGCTCGACCACCTTGCTGACCTGTATTTGGGACAAACTCCGGCACCGATTCCCGAACCAAGCTTCCGGGATTACCTCATCACGCTGGAGACGCTGAAAAAAGCGCCCGTCTACGATAAGGCCCTTGCCTACTGGCATGACCGGATACGGACGCTGCCCCCGGCCCCGTCACTGCCCACCCGGCCAAAATCCGAGGTTAAGACAGGCCGGTTCACCCGTCGCTCCCACCGACTTCCACAAAAACAATGGACACTCATTCGCGAACGTATACGTGACAGGGGCCTTACCGTACCAAGCGTACTCCTGGCCTGCTACGCGGCGACCATCTCCAGATGGTCCGAAAACAAGCGGTTCACGCTCAACATTCCCCGCTTCAACCGCCTCCCCATGCATGAGGACATCAATGACATCGTTGGTGAATTCGCCAGTTTTTCCCTTTTGGAAGTCGACAACCGGGCCCCTGTTCCCTTCAAGGAACTGGCCGGGAAGATACAGCGGCAGATGTGGGCCGATCTGGAATTTGCGCATGTCTCGGGAGTACGCGTGCTGCGCGACTGGAAGGCAAGCTTGCAATCGCCTCCGCAGGTCATGGCCCCCTTTGTGTTCACCAGCGAACCGGAGCACAGCACTTCCCGAAACAAGAGCCTGTCGTGGATGGGCGCGCTGGAACGGCTGGGAACGGTCAAGAACGCCATTACGCAAACGCCCCAAGTCTGGCTCGACAGCCAGTTTTCCGAAATCAACGGGGACCTCTACGTCTCATGGGACAGCCTGGACGGTCTCTTCGTTGAAGGGCTGCCCGAACGGATGTTCGAGACATACTGCGCGATCATCTCCGGTCTGGAAAGAAAGGCCGCATGGGAAATAAAGACGGTCCCGCTCCCCCAAAAGGAAAGAGACCTGCAAGGACTCCTTTCCGGCCCGGCGGAGGAACTTTCTGGGGACTCCCCCCTGGCATGCCTGCGCAGGCATGCCAAGGAGACCCCCGAGGATCCGGCCCTTATCGATGGTCATGGCGTACTGAGTTGGCTTGACGCGGCCAACGAAGTCGAGCAGTGGAGCACGCGCCTTTCGGACCTGGGACTGGGGGAAAGGAATGCGGTTGCCTTTGCCCTACCCAAGGGCAGAAAACAATTCATAGCCAGTATGGCCATCCATGGCATTGGCGGGATAGTCGTCCCCATAGACCACGAATCACCCTTATCCCGGGCCGAGACGATCCTCAAAGACTGCGGTGCGGCTGTCCTCTTGTGCGACGAGAACTCCCACGACCGTTTTCTAGATGCGTCCTGCCCCACGGTGAACATGGATTCGCCCGGCATAGAGACGTCCTCCGTATCCGAACCCTATCGCCACAGCGAGCCGCTTTACTGCATCATCTACACATCCGGTTCGACCGGCACTCCCAAAGGGGTGATGCTCCCCCTGGACGGCATTCTCAACGTGGTCCGGGACGCCGCTCAGCGGTTCGGCATGGACAGAGGGGACACGGCCCTTTCCCTCAGCCCCATCTACCACGACCTGGCCCTGTTTGACATCATGCGCACCGCCATCATCGGCACTCGGCTGGTATTTCCCGAACCCGGCAGGCTGAAGGATCCCGGACACTGGCTGCAACTGATACGGGACTGGAATGTCACGACATGGCTGACAGTCCCGGCAACAATGACCATGTTGCTCGACTATCTGGACGGCACTTCGAAAGGAACGCCCACGCCGGAATCTCTGAAGTACGTCATCCTTGGCGGCGACTGGATTCCCTTGGCCACACCCGAACGCTTGCGAAAAATCGCTCCTAGGGCCCAGCTCATATCAGCGGGCGGTCCGACGGAAACCACGCTGTGGAACATTCTCTACCCGGTGGAACGCTTTGACGACGACTGGCGGAGCATTCCGTACGGGCTTCCCATCCGCAACGCCGCCTACCACGTATTGGATGACAAGCTGGAGGATTGTCCGGCCATGGTCGTGGGAGAGCTATATTGCAGCGGTCCCTGGCTGGCCTCCGGGTATCTGAACGACGAGGAGAAAACGAGCCGGTCTTTCATCACGCACCAAGCCAAGGGCGTACGCATGTTCAGGACCGGAGACCTCGGCAGGCTGCACGAAAACGGCTACATCGAATTCATCGGCAGACGCGACAACCAAGTGAACATCAACGGCTACCGGATCGAATTGGGTGAAATAGAGACCACCATGGGCCGCCACCCGGCGGTATGCCAGGCCGTGTCATCCGTCAAGAAAGACCGGGATTCAAGAGACGGGCTTGTCCTCTGGGTCTCGCTCAAACCGGGAAAATCCGTTGATGTCAAAGAACTGCAGGCCAACCTGAAAGAACATCTGCCGCAGTACATGCAGCCATCCGCCATTGGCATAACAGAATCATTCCCGCTGACGTCGAACAACAAGGTCGATCGAAAGATCGTGGCGGATTGGGCGACGCCCAGTCGGCCCAAAGCACAGGCCGAAGACCTTCCCTCGACCCCTACGGAGCGGCTGCTGGCAAAGGAATGGGAAGACCTTTTGGGCGTGCAGGGCATGACCCTCGACCATAATTTTTTCGAAATCGGCGGCAACTCCATCGCTGCCGTGAGGGTGTACAACAATATCATTGCCGGGAAATACACAGGCTTAAGCGTGGCCAGCATCTTTTCGTTCCCGACGATCAGGGAACTGGCCGCGGCAATGGACGCCTCTCCCGAGATGGGCACCAAGGGGTCGCCATCCTCCACGAAACGGTCCGCTCTCTCAGCCGTCTGGCCGGCTGTGACTGCGGCCCCCATGCGGCTGCCGGTGGCCCCCACGACCCGCGTCCAACAGCGGATGTTCTACGAGGATCAGAGACAGGGCAACGGTTGCTACAACATGAGCCTGCTCCTCACCGTAAACGCAACGCCTTCAGGGAAAATGGATGTGGGCTCGGTAGAGGCGGCCCTCAATGCCGTGATCGCGCGCCATGAAATACTCCGCACAAACTTCAGCGAGATGGATGACCCCAACGATGCGAGCCAACGTCGTGTCATGCAAAGGATCAGTCCGAAACGGACTGTCCCCCTTGAACGCGTGGCAACCGAAAAGGACGCCGACCCGGCTAAATCGCTACGGTCATTTTGCAGTGAGTTCACCCAACGGCCCTATGACCTGGAACGCGACCCGCTCGTGCGGCTCGCCTGGGTGAGCGAATCGG
>CAJXRQ010000040.1 GCA_913060505.1 uncultured Desulfovibrio sp. | reverse complement strand
GCTTCCCCATCACATAACACAGCGGGGTAACCGCAGGCAGCAGGTTTTCTTCTGCGAGGAAGACTATCAAATCCACCTTGATCTCATGCGGGAATGGTGCGCGAAGACCGGCGTGGAAATCTGGGCCTACTGTCTGATGCCCAACCACATTCATTTGATCGCGGTTCCGCAGGCTACCAACGCACTGGCGCGAGCAATTGACGAGGCGCACAGGCGCTATACCCGCCACATCAATTTCCGGGAAGGTTGGCGCGGTTATTTATGGCAAGGGCGGTTCGCTTCGTTTGTCATGGCCGAACGATATTGCCTTTGCGCGGCCCGGTACATCGAACTGAACCCGGTGCGTGCAAAGCTCTGCAAGTCGCCGGAAGAGTATCCTTACAGTAGTGCCTCGGCCCATCTGGCCGGTGAAGATGATTCGTTGGTCAAGGTGGCTCCCCTGCTTGACATCGTCGGCGACTGGAGCAA
Organism: uncultured Desulfovibrio sp.; assembly: GCA_913060505.1. Lineage (GTDB taxonomy): Bacteria > Desulfobacterota > Desulfovibrionia > Desulfovibrionales > Desulfovibrionaceae > Pseudodesulfovibrio. The sequence goes on along the minus strand of CAJXRQ010000040.1, from coordinate 10,840 downwards.
CTTCCTGCATCAACACGATGACGAAACCGAGGCCTCCCTGAAGGGCCACAAGCGCACAGGCCGTCCTGCTGGCACAGAATCATTTCTAAAATTGCTTGAAAGAAAACTTGGACGAAGAATCATGCCTGGAAGACCTGGACGGCCTAAGAAAAAATAGTATTGTGTCCCCAGATTTGTCCCAGATTTCAGAGACTTCCCACCTCAAAGGGGTTTGCATCGTATCTTCGGGCATCAGGCCCGTGTATAGCTGGTAGAAACTTCCTGCGCCGTTTGCAGCACTTCCCTGACCATTTTGCCTGGGTCATCATTGTAGAGGTTCAAGCCAGAAAATGAAATGGCTGCAATGACTTTTTTCTGATGATAAACGGGGGCTGCAACGCATTGAAGCAGATAATGGTACTCCCGGTCGTCCAGAGCGTACCCCTGTTCCCGAACGGTTTCCAAGACCTTCAGAAGCTCAGCGTTGTTATCGATGGTTCTGTCCGTGAATTTGTGGAGGGTCATTTTTCTGAGCAGCGCATCTCGTCTAGCGGGCTGCATGTAGGCCAGCAGAACCTTGCCCGTGGCCGAGGCGTGATGGATACCGAAAGAGCTTGGCCTTCGCGCTATCATAACAGCGTCTTCCGGATGGTATTGGAAACAATAGTCCAGCTCGCTGTCGGAAAGCAGTACCAACGATGAAGACACGTTGTTGCGTTCCGAGGCTTGAGTAAGCAGCGGCTCGGCCACGTCGCAGAGGTCTTGCTTCTGGACATATGCGTTCCCTATCTCCCTGGCCTTGGGGCCGACAAAAAAAAGACGGTCACTCTTGCGAAGATAGTGCATCACCACGAGGGTGGAAACGATGTCAAAAAGACTGGTTTTCGGAATCTCCAGCTGTTCTTCGAGTTCCTTAAGCGTGCACCCCTTAGGCGATTGCGCCACCAACGACAATATAAGCAATGATCGCTGAACTGTTCTGTTGATTTTCATGACGTAAGCTTATTCCTCGTTCCAAGAGAGCTGTCAATACACGGACGGCCTTTGTCTTAAACATAGACAAAGGCCGCTCCAAGGTGCGAATCAGGCCTCCTGCGGAACAGGTCGGGTTCTTTCTTGACGGACACTGCGTTTGTACACGATGAACGACATCACCATGCCCATGGCTGCCACTGCTGCGAGGAAGGTAAAGATCATGTTGTAACCGCCTTTATCGTGAGCATCCAGCCAGCTGCCAAACATGGCAGAGAAGAAGAAGTCGGGAGCGTAGCCGATAATGGAGGCAACGCCGATGGCAGTTCCAACTACCTTGAGGGGGATGCCTGCTTCACGAACAACGGAAAAGACAAGACCATAGAGCATGAGTCCCACTGCGCCCGGAATCAAGGTGTACAGGCTGATGGCAAATGTGCTCATATCAGAAGGAAGGAACATCACACCGGCTATAAGTCCGGCCAGAATTGCGAACAGCACGGTGAAGAGCTTGGAAGTTGAGCCAAGCACCCGGTCTGCCAGATAGCCGCCGAACGGCGCGAGCAGGTAGAACAGATAAGTGCGGATGATGGAAAACACGCCGGACTCTTCTACGGACAGGCCGACGACGCTGGTAAGGTACGGCGTGAAATAGCTTGTGCTGGAGTAGATGGCGTAACCGGCGAATACAATGAAGGAAAAACACCACAACATGGGGTTTTTCGCCAGATCACCCACCACGGAGAAGTCAAACTTGTCAGCTTCGGAGCTATCGGTTTTTTCGTCACTTACCAGGAACATAACCAGGAATCCGGCTACAATCATTGATAACGCCATGACTACAACTGCATAGAACAGGCTCTGACGAGGGTCCGAACCATAAGTGAAGGCCTGGAGTGCAAGACTGTTTACAACAGCACCGGTGATGCCGTTGCCTGCGTAGTAGATGCCATACAATCGGGCCTGCTCGTTCTGATCACCGGCCATGCCGATGGCCTTGAGAAGCGAGGTCCAGAATACAAAGGCCGTGGACAGTGCAAAAAGAAACCAGATGGCCAGCGACAGAGTGTAGCTGAATGTGAGGCTATAAAGAATCCCCAGACCGGCAGTACCGAACAGGGAAAAGGTGATGGCCTTTCGGGGAGATATCTTATCCGTAATCAGTCCGCCCGGGATGTATGAGAGAATGCATCCCAGTGCGTACATACTGAGAAGAAATCCGGATTGGGTGTTGTTAATTCCCATGACCTCCAACTGAGTATCATAAAATACATATTTAATGTACGGCAGGGTGTAGATGGAACCACCGGATATGGATAGCGCCAGAATGGCAAGATATTTGGAAACGGTAGATTTCATACTGAACTCCTGAGGGTTGTTTTGCCAGGAAGACCGAACAAAACCGGCCTGGACCTCAACTCAAACACTGCGCGAAATTATATCAAAAGGCCGGGAGTGGAACCACAATCCGCCTCCGGCCACTGGTTGTTAATTTGTCGGAAGGTCAGGAAAATCAGACTTTCCGGGGGCAAACAGTTCCCGCGCCACCTGGCGAGTTGTCTTGCCGCTCTGAATAGACTGTTCAAAAACCCGTCGGGTCTGTCTGCGGATGATGTCCATGGTATCGTTTGCAATAGCCTCGGGTTCGGGCTTGACGAGCCCGAATACCACCACTTCGTAAATACGAATGCCGCCCATATTGGTGACGAAGTCCACACAAATGTCCACGCCCTTGTCCGCAAGTACTGCATCTGCTTCAGGGGTAACAGGAATGTTGGCAGCCTCCACTATGAGGGATGCTTTCACCCGGTCGACGTTATCCTTGTTAATGACATCTTCCAGGGCAGCCGGAACCAGAATGTCGCATTCAACGTCCAGCCATTCGGTATTGGAGAGAACTTTATAGTTGGCTTCAAAGGCAGCAGGGTCCATTTCGCCTTTTGGTTTTCGGGTGGCTATAAGCTTTTTGACATCCAACCCGTCTTCGCAGGTCACAAAACAATTTGCATCGGCGATCCCCACAACCTTGTAACCCCATTTGTCCAAGGCATTCGCCATGCTGGCTCCGGCGCAGCCGAACCCTTGAAGCACTACACGCGCAGTCGGTTCATTTCCTTTAATTCTCCAGGCCTCGTCCAAAGCTGCGGCGCAACCGTAGCCGGTGATCATGTCATACATGAGAAAGCCGTCATAAATCATTCTGCAGACTTCATCGTGATCCTTGATACGCTTCTGCTGTTCAACATCTTCACGCATGGCCTTGGTCTGCGGCAGCCCGATACCCAGATCGTCGAGAATTTCAAGCACGTCACCGTAGTCCACACCGAGGTCTCCGCCGATGGACACGCCAGAGTTGATGTAGGGGGACATGGCTGTAAGGTACCGACGCAGCACGTCTTTGGCGTCCTGAGCTTTGTAATCATAAGCAATGCCGCCTTTGCAGCCGCCTGTGGTTTCGGACTCGCAGGCATTATACTTGTAGCCCATGGCCGTAGCTAAACGGACGACTTCTTCGGCAGTGACGGTTGGGTGCATTCTGGTTCCGCCACCACAGTAGTTGTTGACGAAATTGTATGCGCACAACCACCCTTTTGCGTCTGTTTCCGTGTCGTTCCATTCCACGAGGATGTAAGGTTTGTTTTCAGCCATACCGTTGCCCCTTTTTTTTCGTTGACCTTGTGTCTAAAAATCACCGGTCGATCTCACCATACGAGGTGTTCAAATTGCGCCGATGCACATCTTGCCAATGACATGAATTGAGCTCTTATCGTCGAAAATGAGTTTAGCGAATCAATGTCCTCTTACAATTTTATTTCACAAAGGGCTCTTTTGTTCGCATATCCGTATAACTTGACCCATATTCGAATCCATTGACCATTTGCTGTCAGAGCGATTAATTCTGCATTTAACACTGCGTGAAATTGTGGCTTTTTCAAATCAAAACACAAACGTAAACAAGCATGGCAGCAAAGCGAGTTTTGCAAATGACGAAGAAAAAAAAGAAAAGAATCGTCACCCAGAGCAACAACCGTTGCAAGGGCTGTCGATTTTGCGAAATCTCATGTCCAGCGGAAGCTATTTCGGTTTCCAGCGAGGTCAATGCAAAGGGCTATAATTACATGGAAATCGATCATAAGAAATGTACTACCTGCGGTGTCTGCTATACCGTTTGTCCCGACTACGTATTCGAAATCATAGAGGTGGCCTGAGATGACCCGTGCATTCATGAAAGGCAATCACGCATTGGCTGAGGCAGCCATCCGGGCCAACATGACCTTCTTTGGAGGCTACCCCATCACCCCGCAGAGCGAAATTCTCGAATACCTCTCCGATAATCTCCCCAAGGCGGGCGGTACGTTCCTGCAGGCCGAATCCGAACTGGCGGGCGTCAACATGGTGTATGGCGCCGCCGCGGCAGGCCACCGTGCAATGACCAGCTCTTCAGGACCGGGTTTCAGCCTGCTTCAGGAAGGCATTTCCTACATTGCCTCAGCGGAACTTCCCGCAGTGTTCGTAGACGTGCAGCGATACGGTTCCGGACTGGGTGACATATTTCAAGCCCAGAGCGATTATTATGTCGCCACCCGTGGAGGCGGCCACGGAGACTATCGCGTGATCGCTTATGCTCCGGCATCGGTGCAGGAAACAGTTGATCTGGTGGGCCTCGCATTCGATAAGGCCGAGCAATACCGCAACCCCTGCCTTATTCTTTCTGACGCCTCCATCGCCCAGATGATGGAACCGGTCGTCTTTCCTGAGAAACGGAAATGCGATCCGGATCACGAATGGGCGGTTCGGGGCAAACGTGGTGGCGATTTCAAAAAAATCACCTCGACCATGTACTACACTGAAAACTTCGACCAATACATCCACGACAAGTACGCCACCATTCAGGCCAATGAACAACGCTGGGAAAGCATACAGGCAGAGGATGCCGAAATAGTGCTTGTGGCCTACGGCATCAGTTCCCGTATCTGCAAAGAGGCTGTTTCCACAGCCCGTGCCGAAGGCATAAGACTCGGACTGATCCGCCCCATCACCGTGTGGCCTTTCCCCGAAGAAGCCTTTGACGGGCTGGGTAAAGGCCTACGGGCCTACCTCACCGTGGAACTCTCCGCCCTGCCCCGACTGCGTGACGATGTCATGCTGGCTACTGGCATGAAGACTCCGGTGCACCATTTCCTGGCTGGGAATACTGTCCCCTCCTCCCAAACCATCGTGAAACAGGCCGTCGCCCTGTTGGAAAAATAGAGGTTGTCATGACAGAAAAAAGAATACCCAAAACACTGGTTGAGGATAACAAGTTCTGTCCGGGCTGCGGGCACGGCATTATCAATCGGGTGTTGGCTGAGGTTCTTGAAGAGATGGAGCTGGTCGACATGGCTATCGGGTCGGTGGCGGTGGGTTGCGCCTGTTTAATGATCGACACTTTCGGCACTGACTGGGTTCAGGCCGCCCATGGTCGCGCAGCCGCCGTTGCCTGCGGCATCAAACGGGTGCGTCCGGAAAATTTCGTTTTCACCTATCAGGGCGACGGAGACTCCCTGGCCATCGGCTTTTCCGAAACCATGTACGCGGCGGTACGCAACGAAAACATCACTGCCTTCATCGTGAATAACGGCATTTTCGGCATGACCGGCGGCCAGATGGCACCCACATCACTGCCGGGACAGCGGACCACGACCTCTCCCGCAGGGAAAGATCCGTCTCTGGCGGGCCAGCCGCTCAACATCATCAACCAGATGCGTCAGCTTCCCATCGCTTATCTGGCCCGCGGCAGTGTGGGCTCCTTCAAGGAAATCATCAAGCTCAAGAAATACATCAAGGCTGCAGTGACCAACCAGATTGAAGGCAAAGGTTACGGACTGGTGGAAATCCTGTCTCCTTGCCCCACCAACTGGAAAATGACCATGCGGGGCGCTCTAGACCATATGGGTGACAATGTGAAGAATTTTTTCCCTACCGGAGAATTCATCAAAGAGGGAGTACACACTGATGCTTAGCGTAATTTGTGCCGGATTCGGCGGACAAGGCGTGCTCACGGCAGGATTGGTATTGGCCAACGTTTCCATGGCCGGAGGACAGCAGGTCACATGGGTTCCCTCCTACGGTTCGGAAATGCGCGGCGGAACGGCAAGCTGTCGGTTGCGCATCAGCGATTCTGAAATTCTAAACCCCTTCTTTGATCAGGCGGATGTGCTTATCGCCATGAACCAGGAATCCGTGGACACAATGCAGGACATGGTTGCCAAGGACGGCACAATCATCGTGAACTCCACCATGGTGGACATAAGAACTGTCCGCGATGGCATGCGTATGATCGACGTTCCGGCAACGGCTCTTTCCTCGGAAATGGGCAATCCCCGAGGTGCCAACATCGCCATGCTCGGAGCAACCATTGCCGCCACCGCCCTTTTCCCGGTGGAGTCCTTTGCCGATGGCATCGACTCCTATTTTGACGCCAAGGGTCGCAATACCCCCCTCAACCGTGCCTGCTTCCTTGATGGAGCCTCGGCCGTAAAGGGAGAATAAATCCATGAGCATGAAACAACTGCTTTCTCCAAAGTCCATGGCCGTCATCGGAGCCAGCGACAAGGAAGGATTTGGCGGCGACACCTGTCGCAATGTTCTGACTTATGCGCCAAACAGCAACGTCTATTTTGTAAACCCCAAACGTGCGCAACTTTTTGACCGCCCGTGCTACAGCTCTGTCTCGGCTATTCCCGAAGACGTGGACATGGTCATTATCTGTACCCCGCAAAAAACTGTTATCCCGCTTCTGCGGGAGGCAGCAGCCAAAGGCGCCGGCGGAGCCGTTGTTTATGCCAGCGGCTATTCCGAAGTCGGCACAGAAGAAGGAAGACAAGCCGAAGAAGAACTCAAGTCGGTATGCGATGAACTGGGTATCGCCTTGATGGGGCCCAACTGCGCCGGATTCATGAACTACAATGATGGAGTCAGCGCCTTCGCATTCATTTCAGAAGAACGGGACCGGAAAGGTGGAGTGGGCATTGTCTCCCAGAGCGGGCAGCTCTGTCTTTCGCTTATGGACAGCCCCAACATGCGCTTCTCCTATTCCATATCTTCAGGCAACAGCAGTGTCGTCACCATGGAAGATTATTTGAAATACCTGATTGACGACGAGCAAACAAAGGTGATCGGGCTTTATTTGGAGGGTGTCACTGATCCGGAAAAATTTCTGCGCTGTCTGAAAAAAGCGGCTGAAATCCGAAAACCTGTCGTCGTGCTCAAAACCGGCCGCAGTGAGAAGGGCAGCATGGTAGCTGCCTCGCATACCGGCAGTCTGGCGGGAGCGGACAGGGTGTATGACGCTATCTTCGAAAAGTTTGGCGTTATTCGCGTGGATGACCTTGAGGAATTGCTGGCCACTACGGTGCTGTTTTCCACCTTGCCAGAATTGCCAAAAGGAACGGGTTTCTCGGCTATCAGCCTGTCCGGTGGTGAAACCGGCATGTGTGCTGATCTGGGCGAGATGTACGGTATCGACTATCCCGACTTCACCGATACGACGCTGGCAAAGTTGAATCAATTGCTGCCCGCGTATGCCAGTCCGGCCAACCCGCTGGATTCCACTGCATCCATCTCCTATGACTCGGACATATATGCCGGAACTCTCCAGGCCGTGATGGATGATCCGGGAGTGGACATGGTCATTCTGGGGTACACGCTATTGTTGGATATTGCTGATCCAGCCATCCACTATATGGCCGACGGAATTCAAAAAGTTGTGGAAGGCGGTAACACCAAGCCCGTAGCCATGCTTCCCTTTGTGGAGAACAGCCGCAATCCGGAATATTTGAACAAACTTGCAGAGCTGGGAGTCCCCGTGCTCCCCCCTCCTGCATATGCCTTTAAGACACTGGGGCATCTCAAAAAGTTCATAGAGTATAATCCGACGGCCCATAGGCTTGAAGCAGCTGTACCGCAAAAAACCATGGGCGAAAAACGCCGCACTCTTTCTGAATTCGAAAGCATGGAACGCCTGTCCGGTTATGGCATCCCACTCCCTGAGGGGGCAATTGTCACCAATGCGGATCAGGCTGCAGAACAAGCCGAAAAGCTTGGCTATCCAGTGGTCTGCAAAATTGCTTCGGCAGATATCGGGCACAAGTCGGACATGGGCGGTGTCATGCTACATTTGGCTGACGGGGAAAGCGTACGTCTGGCCTTTGAGCAGATTATGAAAAATGCGCGAGCCAACGCACCGGCTGCCAAAGTGGATGGTGTTTTTGTTCAGCGAATGCTGGAGCCCGGCCTTGAAGTTATTGTGGGGGTGAGCAACGATCCGCAATTCGGCCCTTGTATTCTGTGCGGTCTGGGCGGCGTCTTTGTGGAAGTGTTCAAGGACACGGCCATGCTTCCAGCCCCGGTCTCCGAACAGGAGGCTCTCGGGATGCTCAACAGCCTGCGTTCGCAGCCACTTTTTGGCGGCTATCGCGGTCAACGACCGCGAGACCTTGGTGCCCTTGCAAAAACCATTGCCCGTATCTCGGAATTCGCCGCCGAACACCGAAACTCTCTTGCTGAACTCGATTGCAACCCTGTCTTTGTATATGAGCAGGGGGCTGGCGTGTTCGCTGCGGACGCTCTCGTGGTGCTGACTGAATAATCGAAAAACAGGCTGCTCCGCCTTGCCTCAGCGGGGCAGCCTGTATGAAATTATGCGGCGCCTATCAAGGAGAACACGTGCATATTATCGATTACTTTGTTCTGGCCCTGTATTTCTGTACTCTTCTTATTATTGGCTTTCACGCCAACAAACGTCATAAGGACATTGACGATTATTATGTCGGGGGTAGAAAAGTCGGGACGCTGCCGTTAGCGGCTCTGTGGATGTCGTCATGGGTCGGTGGGGCCGCCATCGTGGGGAGCGCTGAGAAGTCGTATCAGGTAGGCATCTCTGCCTTATGGTATGCCTTAAGTATATTTATCGGTTTTATCCTGTTCGCCCTGACCTGTGCATCACGCATCAAAAAATTGGGTGATACCCATAAACACATCACGTATCCAGATCTGATCGAGGAGCGTTATGACAGCCGGACACGAATGATAAGCACCCTGACCACTGTAGCCGCTTACCTCGGATACATCGCCAGTCAGTTAATCGCCGCTGCTCATATCATTGCCGCCATTAGTGGCCAACCATTGGGGATCTCTTTTATCGTGGCGACCACGGTCACCGTAATCTACACTTCCATGGGTGGCTTCTTTGCCGTGGAAGCCACGGACAAGTTTCAATCCCTGCTTATACTCGGAGGCATCACTCTCGTTACGGTCCCGCTAACATGGAACCACATGGGCGGTATCGAAAGACTGGCAACGGAACTGCCTGCGGATTTCTATGATTGGGGCAGCTGGGGCTGGGGCACTATTCTCGCCATGGTCACCAGTATGATCCTGACTTTTTTTACATCAATGGACAGCTTCACCCGGTGCTACGCTGCGTCCTCCTGCAAAATTGCGCGAAAAGGCACTCTTTATGCTGCACTGGCCGCGCTGATCATCTCCTGCTCCATTTGCTTCCTCGGTATGAGCTCAAGAGTGATTTTCCCGGGCGGTACGGGTATTCCAGACGGTGCCTCGGCATTGGTGGGCCTAATCATGCATGTTCTACCCGTGGGTATCAAGGGGCTGCTGCTGGTAGCCATCCTATCTGCCATAATGTCCACAGCCGATACCTGTATCCTTTGTGCGTCGTCAAATCTGACAAGTGACATTTATCATCGCTACATCAATCCTGCGGCCTCCAGGGAGGCCGTACTCAGGTTGTCCATTGCCAGTTCGGTATTTGTAGGTGTCGCAGGAGCCCTCATCGGGTGGTTTTTCAAGGATATCATGTCCATCCTGATCATGGCATTCACATTTAACTCCGCAGGGTTGTTCTTTCCTACCATGGCAGTGTTCTTCTGGAAGCGTGCCACTTCAGCTGCGGCCTTCTGGAGCATGTCCGCTGCACTCGGCACCGTATCTTTTTGGTATGTCGGCCAGGGCCTGTATACCGAAAACCCTTGGTTTGCCATCGATCCGGTTTGGCCGGGCCTGCTGGTGTCAGCCGTTAGCTTCGTCACATTGACGCTCATGGCTTCAGGGGAGTACACAAATAAAAAATTTCGACCGCGTAATACGCTGGTGTAACATTCTTTTTTCAAGGGTAGTAATGCTCAAGTCTTGGATCTTTCTTTATGTAGCCATTTTCAGTGAAGTATGCGGAACCATGTGCCTTAAAGCAGCCGACGGCTTCTCTCGCCTTTTGCCAAGTGCTGGTGTTGTCCTGTTTTACGCTGTTTCGTTTTTTTGCATGTCCAGAGCCATGCGGCAAATTGACGTTGGTGTGGCCTATGCCATCTGGTCCGCCGTAGGGATCGTATCCATCGCCTTTATTTCGGCTATGCTGTTCGGTGAATCAGTAACCTTTGCCAAGGGCATCGCCTACACCATGATTATCGGCGGCGTGCTTATTCTGAATCTGACAACCTCGTAATTTCAGAGAATATGTTATCAGATTTCAATTCAATAGGTTCAGATAAAATCAATGATACATATCGCTGGAACAACGAAAAGAAACATTGGGGAAGGATGTTTTTGCAGGCGATAATACGCCAGCCAACTCACTTAAAAGCTTTATTACTTACCTGCATGTGGGAGAGTAATAAAGTCGAGAACTGAAGCCGCTTTTGATTAAACATGAAAACAACCATAAGTGGTTTTGTTCATGAAAATCTGGGGACACAATACTATTTTTTTGATATTCAAAATCTCACGGCACGCCTAGCATGAGTAGTGGCCCCAGGGCTTCCCCATCACATAACACAGCGGGGTAACCGCAGGCAGCAGGTTTTCTTCTGCGAGGAAGACTATCAAATCCACC
>CAJXRQ010000039.1 GCA_913060505.1 uncultured Desulfovibrio sp. | reverse complement strand
CAGGCCGGACAAGCCGTTGGCCGTTATGGTGCCGGATCTTGAGACAGCGCGTCAGATAGCAAAGCTGACCCCGGAAGAAGAGGGGCATCTCTCGGGTATCCAACGTCCCATCGTTCTGGCTGCCAAAATCGGCAATGCCGGGGATTCTCCCCTTGCCCCGGCCATCGCGCCGGATACGAATTTCATCGGCGTCATGCTACCCTACACGCCGCTGCACCACATTCTTCTGGAACTGTATGCGGCAACAGGACACACGCCAGCACTGGTCATGACCTCCGGCAACATGAGTTCCGAGCCTATCTGCCTTGGCAACCGCGAAGCCTTGAGCAGGCTCAAACACATCGCGGACCTGTTTCTATTGCATGACCGGGACATCCTGATCCGTTGCGACGACTCGGTGTTGCGCATGAATCCGACTACGGGCGCCCCGTTGTTCATGCGCCGGGCACGTGGCTTCACCCCATCGCCCGTATTCCTGCCCTTTGACGGGCCCACGGTGTTGGGCACCGGGCCGGAACTGAAATGCACGCTCACTCTGACCAAAAAGGATCAGGCGTTCCCCTCGCAACACATTGGCGACATGGAAAATCTATCGGTGCACGGCTTTCATGGCGAGATTCTCGAACATCTGGAGTCCATCCTTCAGGTCTCGCCCCAATTGATCGTACACGACCTGCACCCTGACTATGCCACGACGACAGTGGCCCATAAATTGGCAAGGGAACGGGATATTCCGGCTCGTGCGCTCCAGCATCATTTTGCCCACATCCACGCCGTGCTGGCCGAAAACAAGCATAAAGGACCGGCCATCGGCCTTGCGTTGGACGGCACCGGCTATGGCGAGGACAGGACGATCTGGGGCGGCGAATGCTTGTACGTGGACAACGAAACGCTGGAGCATGAACGTATTGCCCGGTTCGCCCATATTCCGCTTCCGGGTGGAGAAGCTGCCGTTCGCGAGCCATGGCGTATTGCGCAGGCCATTTTGTACACGCTGGATCGAAAGGAATCGTCAAGTTATCGATGGCCATGGCTGGACAGGTTTGAAAGCCAGTCCCGTCTTCTGCCTCAGTTGCTGGAACGGGGCATCAACACGCCGCTGACCTCAAGCTGTGGGCGCCTGTTCGATGGAGTCGCAGCGCTCATGGGACTGGTCGACGCCATCACCTACGAAGGGCAGGCTGCCATTCTACTGGAACGCGCACAGGACATGGACGAATGTGGAGCCTATGATTGTCCGTTGACCACCGACGACCAGCCTGCGGTGCTGGACACCATGCAATTGGTACTCGGCGTTTTGGAAGACCTTGAGCGCAATGAAAATCCGGGGCGCATCGCCCGCCGTTTTCATCTGGGACTCATTCACGGGTTGGCGAACATGGCCGCAGCCTTTGCGGAGGTGTTGGGTGTGGAGCACATCGCGCTCTCCGGCGGAGTCATGCAGAACCTGACCATTGCTTCGGAATTGCCACTTGCATTGGAAATGCAGGGATTGCAGGTGTTGAGTCACACGGTTGTGCCGCCCAACGACGCCTGTATCTCGTTGGGGCAGGCTGCATGGGGGCAGCGGTTACTGGCTCTTAATCGGCTGGACGTCATTTAAAAGATATGCCTCCGGCGGCCAAAGAACCTTTTGGGAAAAGGGTTCTTTGGAATCTCCAAAACTTTTTGGCACTGCGCCCGCCCGGCTTTCGCGGGGCGGGCGCAGTTTTTTGACGTAGAGGTATGGCTTATCGGCCCGCATGTGTCATGAAGGCTAAAGTCACCATGAGATAATTACAGCCGGGCCAGTTCCTCGCCTAGTTCATCCAAATATTCGGCCAACAGGTCCGGAGTAATGTCACCCATGTGGCCAACACGGAAAATGGGCCGGTCCCCGGCTTCCTGCATTTTTACATTGAGTTTGCTGTAGCCGGGATCAAACAGGTAACCGCGCGCACGCATCCGCTCCTTGAGGTCAACCTTGATCGTATCGAACCCGATAGATTCGGGTGCGCGTACTGTGGTCATAACCGGAGAACGAACTCCTGCCTCGGCAAAAAGCTCAAAGCCGTCCAACTGCTCCACCCACGCATGAACCTGACCCCGCATGGCGGCATGACGATCAAAACGGGCCTTTACGCCCTCTTCATTGACAATATAATCAAGTTGCACGGCCAGCTGGTTCAGCAACGTGGTGTTGGGCGTGGTCAGCATCTGGTTCTTCCGGGCCGGAACCAACTGACGCAGAATATCCGACGAATAGCCGCGCATGGGCACGGTCTCGGCCTTGGCAACAGCTTCCGGCGCAATGAAGACAATACCGAAACCGGCTGACAAGGCGAGGCATTTCTGTGTGGAACCTATGTACATGGCTGGCCGCGTCTTGGGCAGATCAATGGCCGTGCCGCCGAAGATTGAAATTCCGTCTACCAACGGCAGCGCCCCATATTCCCGCACAATGTCACAAAAGGTGCCAAAATCATTGGCAACCCCAGTGCTGGTCTCGTTGTGCGTCATGGTCACGACGGCAGGAGAATGTTCTTCCATGGCCGCCCGGACACGATCCTCGTTCATGCCACATCCATTTTCAAAACGAACCTGTACGGCATTCTTGCCGTTGGCCAACGCAATGTTATGATACAAATCACCAAACGCGCCCACGGAAAAATTGAGGACGGTTTCGTCATCGTGCACCAGAGAACGGATGGAAGCTTCAAGCGCCGTGGAACCGGATCCATTGATCAGACAGACTTCGTATTCGTCGTTTACTCCGGCCAAGGTGCGCAGGTGCTCCATGATGGGGCCGCATCGCTTGACGTTTTCCGCGTCGCGATGGCCGAATTCCGGCAAGGTTGCCGCCTGGCGAACTTCTTCGCGGATCATGGTCGGACCAGTTATGAACAGCTTGAGACGGGCAAAATCGGACGTATTCACTGTATGATCTCCCGGTTTCGGGTTACTGGTGTTAAGAGGAAGCTACATAGCTCCAGACAGACCCACTGTCCAGCCATATGGCAAATCGAAATAGTTAGGCTGCAAAGCACTGTATTGGGCACACCTGCAAGCCGTTTTTCGCAATAAAAACACGTATTTTTTCGTTATGCGAAACATAAAAAAGAATTATCTACGAAAAACAAAATAAAGCCAGGAATAACAACGAGATATAATTTCACATTTTTTACCCTTGCCAACTGAACGAGGCAGACCTATATTTCCTGTCTTCGCAAAAACAAGGCAAACAGGGCATCGCAGCCCGAGGATATGCTGCACCAATGGCACAGCTAGGACCCCATATTTCGATTTCCGACGAACAACTCATGTCCCGTGTCTTCGGCATGGTGGACATGCAAGGCTTTTCCAATTGGCCCGAGAACGTTCGGCAACTGGCCACCAACTTGGCCGCCGAACTTTTTCTGGTTCGCTATAACCCGTTTATCGACTCCGAGCTGGTGCGTACCAGCGTAGAACGCCGTCTGAACATGTCCAAGCCGCTCATGTCCGGCGAATATCCAAAAATTCTTTCCACGGCCATCAGGGGATTCTGGCGACAATTCGATGCGGACGTTGTTTTCCGCAATCAACTGATAAAACGCCTCAAAGCGTTCATGCCCGATGAGAATATCGGCGACGAACCCAACTGCATTATCGAGTCCGCCACCGATGCCACGGACTTGCGCATGGAATTGCCCATGCTGGTGGTCTTTCCCACCGAGGAAAAACATATCCTTGAAGTGGTAAGCCTTGCTGGAGAAATGGGTTTCGGCATTATCCCGCGCGGCGGAGGAACAGGGTTGACAGGCGGTGCCATTCCCGCCCGGCAGCGTTGTGTCATTCTCTCCATGAGCCGTTTCAAACGCATCAAGGACATTGATCCTGACAACAAAACACTCACGGCGCAAACCGGCGTATTGACCCTGAACGCCACCAAGGCAGCCGCCGAACAGGGATTGCTCTTCACAATCGACCCGGCGTCCAAGGCTGGCTCCAGCCTTGGCGGCAACCTCTCGGAAAACGCCGGTGGCCCGTTCTGTTTTGAATATGGAACCACCATTGACAACATCCTCAGCTATCGCATGGTCACGCCGGACGCCCGCATCATTGAGGTACGCCGCCGCGACCACCCATGGCACAAGATTTTCCCGGAAGAACTCGCCATATTCGACGTTTACGATGAGCACGGATCGTTGGAACGGACCATTGAACTGGGCGGCACGGACATACGCGCCCCGGGGCTGGGCAAGGATGTTTCCAACAAGTATCTGGGCGGTCTTCCCGGCGTGCAGAAGGAAGGTGTGGACGGCATCTTCACGGAAGTCACCTTCATCTGCCACGAAATGCTGGCCCATTCGCGAGTGCTCTGTCTCGAATTCTTCGGCCGCTCCATGCGC
Organism: uncultured Desulfovibrio sp.; assembly: GCA_913060505.1. GTDB lineage: Bacteria > Desulfobacterota > Desulfovibrionia > Desulfovibrionales > Desulfovibrionaceae > Pseudodesulfovibrio. Next base: position 13,463 of record CAJXRQ010000039.1, on the reverse strand, counting down.
AACGCCATGCTGGTCGTCCGGGATGTGGTGGGCCTGCGCGACACCATCCGCGAACAGGGTGATCTGGTAAAAATCTCCGCGTTGGAGGAATTCGGCCCCAAGTATGTGCAGGCCATCGAGTACAAGACCAAATCCGAAAAATTTGCGGGCGACCCCATTTCCGTTATCATCCTGCAATTGGATTCCAACCACGAGGATGCTCTGGAAGAAGCGGCGCAGACGGTAATAGCCCTGGCCGAAAGCCATGACGGTGTGGACATTTTCATGGCCCGCGACGAAAAGGAAGCCGAGCTCTTTTGGGAGGACCGGCATAAGCTGTCCGCCATATCCAAGCGTACTTCGGGCTTCAAGATCAATGAAGACGTCGTCATTCCCCTGAACGTGGTGCCGGAATTCTCGGATTTTCTCGAAAATCTGAACCTGAAATATCTGGCCAAAATATATCGCTCCACCCTGCATCTTGTCCGGGAACTTCCCGGCGTGGACCCGGAAGACCCGGATCTGAACGAAGGGCTGAGCCGCGCAAGAAACATCCTCAAAGGCGAAATCGACTTCCATAATATTTCGGATCAGGAACAGGAAGGCCAGTGCCGTTTGCTTTTTGCCAAGCTGCGCGACACCTACCCCAAGCAGGACCGCGAAATAAAGGCCCTCTGGGAACGGATGCAGGCCAAACGGGTGGTTATCGCCAGCCACATGCATGCAGGTGACGGCAACAGCCACGTGAACCTGCCCGTCAACTCCAACGACCCCGAAATGCTGGCACAGGCCCATGAGGCTGCCGACGAGGTCTTCCGCAAGGTCAAGGAACTCAAGGGAGAAGTCTCCGGCGAACACGGTATCGGTATTACCAAGATCGCGTTCCTCGGCGAGGAAAAAATCAAGGCGCTGGCCGAGTTCAAGGCCGCCGTGGACCCGAAGAACGTGCTCAATCCGGGCAAGCTCACCAGCCGCGAACTTCCCTGCGAACCGTTCACTTTCTCGTTCAACCGCCTCATCAAGGCGCTGGATGCCACGGCTCTCAAGGACCGTGAAGAGCTCATGCAGCTGTTGCGCAACATCCAAACCTGCACCCGCTGCGGCAAGTGCAAGCAGGTCTGCCCCATGTATTTCCCGCAAAAGGGACTCATGTTCCACCCGCGCAACAAGAACATCAGCCTCGGCGCACTGATCGAAGCCATCTACTATTCGCAGATACAGACAGGCCAACCGGCACACGACCTCATGGCCCGGCTGCGCGACCTCATGGAACATTGTACCGCCTGCGGCAAATGCATGGCCGTATGCCCGGTCAAAATCAATTCGGCGGGTGCTGCACTGTCCATGCGCGCATTCCTCGATTACAAAGGCAAATCCGGCCATCCGGTCAAGAAGATGGTGCTGGAAAGAATGGCGGTAGACCCATCGCGGCGCCTGCCGCTGACAGCCAAAGCCCTGTCCGTTGGCCAGACCATGGTTAACCGCAGTGCCACACTGATCCCGGCACGCTGGCGCAGGAAGCTCAAAAGCCCCGTGTTCAAACCCGGTCCGCAAATCGGCTTCCGCAATCTTTCCGAAAGCCTTCATCTGGAAAAGGGAACTGTACTCAGGGTTCGCGGTGCCGATCCTGAAGACACCGTCCTGTACTTCCCGGGATGCGGTGCCAGCATTTTCTCCCATGAGATCGGCATGGCGACCGTATATCTGCTGCTCAAGGCAGGGGTGAACGTGGTCCTTCCGCATAAACACATGTGCTGCGGCTACCCGTTGCTGGCCAGCGGTTGCGAGGAGGCTTACAAAACCAACCGGCATCGCAATGTGCATGACATTCTGGATACATTGGTCATGACCGGCAAGGCGGGCCTCAAGGCCACCACCCTGCTCACGGCCTGCGGCACGTGCCGTGAATCGCTGGAAACATATGACTTTTCGCAGGAGCTGGTTGACCCCATGCGTCATTTGGATGCCATGCAATTTCTCATGGAGCGCATGGGGCCGGTCGATTGCCCGGGCGAGGTGCTCTACCACGCGGCCTGCCATGCGGAATGGGTAGGCATCGCAAAGAACAAGGCCCCCGAGCAGTACAAGAACGCCCTGGCGGAAATGACGGGCGCCAAAGTAAATCTCTCTCCGGGTTGCTGCGGAGAATCCGGTTTGGGAGCACTGACCAGCCCGGACATTTACAACCGGCTCCGGGCACGCAAGGAAGAACAGTTGAAAAACGATCTGGGCACGGATCGCACCCGCCCCATCGTCGTGGGCTGCCCATCCTGCAAAATGGGAATCAGCCGGGGACTCATGGAAATCCGACGCAACAACCCCGTGTTGCATACCGTGGAATATCTTGCCAAATGCGTAGGCGGCCCCAAATGGAAACGTGAACTGGCTTCCCTGCTTGAGAGCGTGGAACGCCGGGGCACCATTTCGGAGTAAGGCATGCGTGCTCTGGGTGTTGATTTCGGCATGAAACGGGTGGGGCTTGCGGTTTGCGATCCCACGGAGACATTGTGTTCCCCGTTGACCACGATCCAACGCACCTCACGTCAGGCTCTCTTTGACGAACTTCTCAAAATCATTCAGAATGAAAAGATTCAGGCTGTCGTGGTGGGCCTGCCGCTTTCTCTGGACGGCGAAGACACCCTCACGACACGACAGGCCCGCAACTTTGCCGAAAGCCTTGCCCGGCGTACCGATGTCCCGGTACATTTGTGGGATGAACGCCTGACTTCAGCCCAGGCTGAAGAAGAACTGGACATGGCAGGCGTGTATGGGAAAAAACGCAAACAAGCCCTGGATAGCCAGGCAGCCACAATAATACTCCGCTCATGGCTCGAAAGCGCACACTCATAATCGTATTTGTCCTCATCGGCCTAGCAGCCGCGGCTCTGGCTACCCATTTCGCACTTGACGCATGGCAAGAGCACCTTTTTCTAACGGCCGCCCCCCAACAGGAAGGACAGGATATCCTGTTCCGTGTGAACAAGGGGCAACCCCTTTCCGTTATTGCCCGCAATCTAAAAAAACAGGGTGCCATAACCAACTCAAAACGTTTTCTGGCCCTTGCGAAACGAAAAGGCAAAGGCCAATCGGTCCGAGCCGGGCAATTCAAGCTCAATACCGGCTGGCTCCCGGATGTTGTGCTCTCGGAACTGACGTCGACACCCGGCATCCTCAAACGCATCAGTTTTCGCGAGGGCCTGAACTGGTGGCAGGACGCCCACATAGCCGAACACGACGGAATGGGCACAGCCGAGGAATTCAAAGCAGCAGTACATGACAGGGAATTGCTGGCCGAATACGGAATTCCTGCGGACAGTGCCGAAGGCTACCTTTTTCCCGAAACCTATTTACTTTCCCCTCCGGATAAAAACAGGGCGCGAGTCATGGTCAGGACCATGCTCGACCAATTTTTCAGAGAGGCTGCCAAAATCTGGCCTGCGGGACTTCCTTCACACGCGGAAATTCACAAGGCCGTAATCATGGCCTCACTGGTGGAGAAGGAAACAGGCAAGGCATCGGAACGCGGAAGAATTGCCGGCGTTTTTGCCAACCGGCTCAAACGTCGCATGCTGCTCCAGACCGATCCCACGATAATCTATGGCTTGGGACCGGATTTTGACGGCAACCTGCGACGCAAACACCTTACGGACAAAGCCAACCCCTATAACACTTACGTGCATCCGGGCCCTCCGCCCGGGCCGATCTGTTCCCCCGGCCTTGATGCGTTACGAGCTGTCGTCAATCCAGAACAGCACAAATATCTCTTCTTTGTGGCCAAAGGCGACGGCACGCACCATTTCAGTGCCACGCTGGCTGAACACAACCGGGCCGTCATCAAGTACCAGCTCCGCCGCAATCGCAAGACCTATCGCTCCTATGACAAAAAAAGTACGCAAGACAAAAATGAATCCGACGAAAAGAAATAACAGGTTGGACGAATCTCGCCGCACAGACTATCCTTGTCTGCATGAGTAAACAGCTTCGCATCTTTTCCGCCGTCCTGCTGCTCATGCTGCTGGGATATGGCGCATACATAGTTATTCAAAACCGGCACATTGTCCGCCGGGCCGCTTTGGATATCGGTTCCGGTTCCATCAAGTGCAAAGTGGCGGACGTGGACACGCAAAAAGGGAAGATCGTACGTATTGTCGAACAGATGTGGCGCAAGGCAGACTTCAAGGAAAGCATCGCCCGCAACCCGCTCAGGCGCATTTCTCCATCCGTGGCGGACGACGGCATACAGATCCTGAAAGACTTCGTGGCCAAAAGCCGGAAACTCAGAGCCAAAGAATTCGCAGCCGTCGGTACACAGGCGTTTGCAGAAGCCACCAACGGCGAGGAATACTTCCACCACATCCGAAAAGCCGTCGGCATTCCCGCCGTCATCATCACCCAATCCCAGCAGGCAAGGCTCGGCTACGAAGCCGCCCGGCAACACTATGACATACCGGAACATTCCATGGTCGTGTGGGATATTGGCGCGGCCACAGTGCAATTGACCTCAAAAACCAGAAACGGCACATATCTCTATTCTCTGGGCGAGGAGGCCTCCGTAGGGTTCAAAAACTACGTGATCCGGGAAATCCAGCATTTGGACCCGAACCAAATCACATCACCCAACCCCATGTCGCCATCGGATACGACCAAGGCCCTCGAGCATGCCCGTTTTCTGGCAGACTCCACCACTTCAAAGGCCATGAAAGAACATATTCACCACCATGGCGGCGTCACGGTAGTCGGTATAGGCCCGGTTCATGCCATCAGCGTCATGAATCAGGTATTGGGCAAGAAATGGAAGCCCGAGACCGCATCCTTCCCGGACCGATATACCGTGGAACAGGTCCGTGAGGCCTTGGGCAGACGTACCGGCATGACCGACTCGGCCATTGGCGGAGATTTCGCCAACGTGCAAATAACCAACCTGATTCTTACACTCGGATATATGGAAGCCCTCGGAATACGGGCAGTGCTACCGGCACGCATCAATATGGCGGACGGCTTGCTGGTCACCGGCGAGATAAAGGAAGATCAGTCCAAGCGCATACCCAGCCGGTCACCGGCGGAAACCGCACCTGCGCCCTCTCCGGCCCAATAAAGATATAACGCCCGATAGCCGATGCGCTTGCGGCCTACAGGGCCGAACACGCGGGAATCCCGGGAATGGTTGCGGTTGTCGCCCATCAGCCAATACTCATCAATACCGAGCAGCCGTTCGATCCTGGAAGGCAGGCCCACGACGCTTCCCCCTGCATCGAATCGTGCGTGGCCTTCATTCAGCAGTTGGCCGTTGATGCGCACATGGCCGCAATCCACGCGAACAAGCTCACCCGGCAGGCCGACCACCCGTTTTACATACCAGATACGTTCCCTGCCGGGGGGGTGAAACACGACAACGTCCCCGCGTTGCAAACGTTCCAGCGGATCAAGAGCGGCTCCCATGAACCTGTCGCCCGGAACAAGGGACGGCACCATGGAGGGAGAAGGAACCTTGAACGTCTGATAAAAATTGTTCCCCAAAAACCAGTCAAGTCCCACTGTGCCCAGCAGACTGAGCACCAGCACAGAAGTATAAATCCACCCTTTGTTGAAAGAACGTGGTACATATTGTTGTTGCCGTCCCGCACTGATGGCGGCATCGCCCACGGTCACAGCCATGAACAACAGAAGCAATGAAAGGCCCTGAATCATTCCTGCAAAGGAGCCGAACCGGGTGGTGGCCCAGACGCCCAACGGATATTCGGCAATAAAGAAAAACAGGGCCTTGCCCCACTGGCCGTTGTAGAGTTGCCCCAATCCCGGGGCCAACAGGGAAAGTACCCCGGCTTTCAGGGGACTACGCGGTTTGAGAGGAGCCATGTATTCACACATGCCGTGGTGTATACCCCTGAAGCATGGTGCCGGGCAAGCCCGGTCAGGCTACGGCAAGCCAATCCCGGCCCGGTTCAAGACCACGATCGGACAAGAATGCTGCAATATCATCGCGTGCGCCGCGACTGGCCACGTAGGAAAGACAGAAGCCCTGCCCGGAGGGCGGTATCCGGTCCCGATGCAAAACCGGAATACCGTGGACAATATGGCCGACCTTACGCGGGTCCAAATCGTAATATGCGGCAAACCGGACGCCGTGCTCCAAAAGCATGTCCGCACGTTTGCGCGTTGTTCGTCCGGCACCCAGCACATGAACTTCCGGATGGTGCGGATTGTTACGTTCCAGCCAGCGAGCCAGATACAGGGCCTTGATGCGATAAAAGGAATCCATGTCGTATTTGGGATGCGTACGCGAAAGACGCCCGGGAGGATCATTCCACACCAACAGTTCCTGTGGCACCTTGGCCATATGCACGCCCTTTTCCAGCCAGCGCAGCAGCAGCTCGTAGTCCTCGGGGAAGTCACCCTCGCGATACGGGCCGAATGAATCCAGACAATCACGACGAACCATGATGGAAGGATTGGGAACCGGAAATTCGACAAACCGGTTCAGGCTGATTGATTGATGATCCAGCAGCGTATTGGTCCAGTCCACATAATGTGCATATCCGGCGCAACGGCTGCGGTTTCCTCCGAAACGCACCAGGCAACCGGCCAACCCGACATCAGCACGGGACTCCAGCAACGCGGCCTGTGCGGCAAGCCTGTCCGGCAGCGCGATATCATCCGCATCCATGCGCGCAACGTAGCGACCATCACTACGGGCAATGGCCTCGTTGGCGGCAGTCACGACGCCGGAATGTTTGATGCGATGCCATTGTACCTGTGCGTAACGACGGCTGTAGTCTTGCAGGATATGCGGCGTTTCATCCACGGAGCCGTCGTCCACGGCCACGATCTCGAAATCCCCCAAGCTCTGGCCCAACAGGGAATCCAAAGCGCGCCCCACCGTATCCGCACAATTATAGCACGGCATGGTGACGCTCACCTTGGGACGGCTCATGCAAGCTCCCCGGCTTCGCGTTTTTTTTCGCTCAGGGCCATGCGCACGCGGCAAACACCACACAACTCCGTGGACGTGGGAGAACCGCACTCCCGGCACGGGGCCAGTTCATCGCCCTGCTCTTCCTCCAACAGCTGAAAGGCCGGGCGTCCATTGCGCAAGAAACCGTCATAAAAAGCGAACTTGCTACCGGGACTGCGATGTTCCAACTCGCCAAGCAACTGCTTGTGGTTAGTGAAGCTGGCCCCCTGACTATACGGACAGGGAGCGGAGTGGATTTCAATTCCCTTGAGGAAGGCGTAGTTGGCGGTTTCGAATTCCGTCAGCCGATACAGAGGCTTGACCTTGCGCACAAAGCCCTCAGCAGCCGGAAGGCTCGGTCCCTGATCCGAAAGATAGGCAGCATCCCAGCGCAATGTGTTGGCGAACAGGCGAGCGGCTTCGTCGTCCAGGTTGTGCCCTGTTGCCAGCACATCGAACCCTTCTTCCCGCGCCACCTTGTTGAAATAATAGCGTTTGACCTTGCCGCACACGGAGCAGACCGGCCGCTTGATGTACTTTTTGACATCCGGCATGGCCAATCCCACGGACGCGGTTTCCAGCACTCGCAGGTTCAACGAATGTTTCCGGCAAAAGGCTTCCACTTTGGCCCGGGCCTGAATCGAGGATTCACCGATGCCCAGATCAATATGGAGGCCGGTCACGTCATATCCCTGCAGGGCAAGTTCCAGCATCAGGGTCAGGGAATCCTTGCCGCCGGAAAGAGCCACCAGAATACGATCATCGGGACCGAACATCTTCTGGCGGCGAATGGCAGTTTCCACCTGCCGGGTGAAAAACAGATAAAAACATTCCTCGCAAAAAGCCGTGTTATGGCTGGGCAAGGCCACTACAGCCTGCGCCTTGCAGCGTTTACACTTCATGACCGCCTCCTAGCCTGCGCTGGTGACGGTGCGCACCAGTACGTGGTCGTTATTGTACAAACGCCGATCCGGGGTCAGCAAACAGCCGTCCCGCACCACCAGGGCCATGGTGGGCCGCAGTTCAAGGCGATTCAGCAGGCCGAGTACGGTTTTGATACGGTGAAGCTCGATATCTTTTGCCTCGGGCTCCAAACGAACATGAATCATTGATTGCTCCTTTGCCCGCAGGAGTCTTGAATTCCCGGCAGGCCATGGCAACGTATACTGGGGAGGGGCATTGTTCAAGCACGGCAATTTTCCTTTTTTCCAAGGGTATTACCGACGAATAAATAAAAAAATACTTTCTTTTGACCGGAAAGTTCGGAAAAAGAACATGTGGATATTGACCGAAAAGCAAAATTTCCTGTACTGTGATATCGAGTCAGTATTAGCGCAAGGAGTAGGACATGACCCAACAGAAGATTCTTGTCGTCGACGATGAAAAACACATCCGCATGCTTTACCGTGAAGAACTGGAAGCTGACGGGTACGAGGTAGCCACCTCTGACGGCGAAGAGGACATCCTCGAAGTTATCGGACGAGAAAAGCCGACCATCGTCATCCTTGACATCAAACTGGGCGTTAACAGGTCCGGATTGGACCTGTTGCAAGAGATTCGGGCCAAGGATCCGGTGATTCCAGTGATTCTTTCCACAGCCTACGATTCATTCCAGCACGATCTCAAATCCATTGCAGCCGACTATTATGTGGTGAAATCCGTGGATCTTTCGGAGCTGAAAGACAAGGTACGCATGGCTCTGAACAAGGCCGCTGCCACAGTCTGAAAACAACGCTCACACACCTCAGGGGAGCGATCATGCCGCACCGCACGCGGTATGGTCGCTCTTCTCCTTTAGGTTCACGCCAGAGTTGCCAGGGATATAGCCAGACTCTCCGTTTTGGCACAATCGTTTTCTTCTTCGCCAAGTGCAATATCCCACAATGGCTCCCAAGACCAAAAGCGGAGTTACCTGCTCATTGTAACGAGTAAGACCGTGTGTCACAGACATATTGAAACAATAAACAAAAAAAGGTGATGCCAAAAGAGAGCAAACGACCCACTGACTGTGACGAATGGCCTTCCACAAACCATAACCGAATAAGGCGTAAACAGCGATATAAAACACACTGAACGTACCATTCATCATTCCCCGATAGGCAACGGGAATACACATGAGTATGTGTCGTACAGGGTGTTGCAATATTAATTGCACGGCCTCAGCTCTCAGAGCGCGTGAGAAATCAATAAAACGATCATATTTCCTGCTCATTAATTTTCTGTATGCCTTCTGCTTATGGTAAACACCTGCGGGATCATCTCGCATGAGTACTTCATAATGTTTTTTATCCACAAAACGCTTGAGCGCCCATTTCAAAACAGGGGAACGCGACCAATAGAGAAAGCTGCTAGCATATGCTTCCGGGCCCATGAGATTATAATGCGCTCTTACGCTGAGCACCGAGCCTCCACCGGCAGAAATAACCGCGTTCCCCAATAGTTTTTCATTACGCAACTCCCATGGATGAAACACGGCAAAGGCAGCTAAAGCAAACAAAAATACACAGACAAGGTTCTTATAAAGATGCCCTTTGTTTCTGAGGGCAAACACAAGCAAAGTAAATAAAGTAAACGGCCATATATATTTCCATTGCGCATAGGACAAAACAATAGCCCCGAATAAGGCACCGGCTAAAATGAAAAAAACAGCCCGTCTTCTTTTCAAAGCAAGAAACAAAAACGCTGTCATGAGTGTGATCAAAAACGCACCAAATACCTCAACATAAACCCGATTGACATATGAGGACAGAAAAGGATGAAAAGCCGTACACCAAAGCCCGACCATCCCAGCCCGTTTACTCCCAGTTAATTCTCTTGCCAGCCACGCAATCATAAAAGCCGTACAGAGCAGCAAAAGCGCCTGCACATATTTAACAACCACAAAATTCTTCGGAGCATGGATCTTACCTTGAGACGGAAAAACCCAAGCATAACCATCTTCATCCAACCCCGGTATTACGCGCATGACTTGCGCAAGAAACCATGAATACGCGGGAGGACGTACAGCTGTAGGATTGGCTATTTTTCGCGAGTTATCTATAGAATAAGTCCCGTGTTTCAGTATATGGTATGCACAACGAACATATGCCACAGCATCGCCATCCACACTACCGCTATCAAGCTTGACGGCATTTACCACCACAAAAAGTGGCAAGAAAACGCAAAAAATCCATATTCGTCCAGAAAAAGAAAATTTATTTGTCAACCACTGGTACCAATTCATTCTATACCACCATCTTAAGATTTCTAAGACGCGTCTTCACTCTGTTTAGCTCCGCAAACATCCATGCGTTGTTGATAGCTAATCTGCTCAAGTAATTTTCGGTTCGTACTGATGAGATCCGCTACAAAGGCGATAAGCCCTGTCTGAAACCCCATTCCCATCAGAACCCCCGCAAGGACGACCGACTGGACATGCCCGCCACCACCACCGGAAAGATAATAATAACAAAACCTTAACCCGAGCAACACACCAAGACTCATAAGAACTGCTGCCACGGACATAAAAAACTCAAAAGGACGATAAATGGCAAAAATACGAACAATGGTCAGTATGGAACGGCGTACATATGACGAGATACTGCGCACCAGCCTTGACGGGCGTAAATCTTCGTTAACTCGCACTGGAACAGAGGTCATGGCAATGTCCTTGTGTCCGGCTTGAATGATAGTCTCCAAAGTGTAGGTATATTCGCTGAAGACATTAAGACGCATGGCTGCGTCACGGCTCATGGCTCGAAAACCGCTGGGCGCGTCAGGCACGTCTGTATTGCTGGCTGCACGAACGACCCAGCTTCCAAGTTTTTGCAACATTTTCTTGATCGGGGAAAATTGTTCTATATCGGCAATAGGGCGTTCGCCAACTACGATATCGGCACTTCCGTCCAAAATGGGACGAACCAAATCGGGTATATCCGCAGCGCAATACTGATTATCTGCATCCGTGTTCACAATGACATCAGCTCCAAGCTTGAGGCAAGCAGCGAGCCCTGTCATGAATCCACGCGCCAGTCCCTTATTGCCGGTATGGGAAACAATATGATCAACTCCACTCTCACGGGCAACCTCTACAGTTTTATCCGTGCTGCCATCGTCGATGACAAGCCATTCAACATCGTTAAACCCCGGCACATCTCGCGGCAAATCCTGCAGCGCAAACGCCAGGGTTCCTTCTTCATTAAAACACGGAATCTGTATGATCAGCTTCATTCGGATAATCCATCATTATTTGCTGGTTGTACAAACGGCATCAACACAGGGGGATTGCCAAACAGGAAACACGTTCCCACTCCATCGACGAAAAAACAACAAATCGCCGCAAACGGTTCCCATACGAAACAATGCAGCTACAAACAAGGCTCAGCCCTCCGCCTATCAGGGATGGAAGCATGGCCGTCAGAACGGCCCCGCGCACTCCTAGTAAGCGCTCCTGGGGTGGCGACGTCTGCCAGCCAAAACACAGCATAAGCAGAAAACAATTGCATAAAAGAAATATGAGCATAGTCGCCCATGCCCTGAATAAAAAAGCAAAGGTTGCACCTGAGCAAGAAGAAATAGACGATATGCAGCAAAAATACCAGTGATGTAATCTTGAAAACATCCACATATGGAGGTCTGTTTTCTCCCCTCCACTGGCTCGCCACGGGTACTAGAACAAAACGGGCAAACGCAACCGTTACGCACAAAACATGCACAAGGCGACACCGAACTGAAACTTGCCGAAAAAGGCATATATGGAGCCGGCCGCGCTGATTAGACAAAGCGTCCCAGTTGCCGCCCATTCACTCAGAACGGCATGTGGTAGGCTCTGCTTTCTGGCGAGAACATGCCAACCTATCACATGAGCAACCTTTTCTGGCATATCTTGTGCCAATAAGAAAATCGCGTAAGGAGGGAAAGAGGAGGCAAAGGCAATACGTTGATCCCCAAAACGCCCTGTAGGCATATGCCGTCCGGCTGAAAACAAAACGGAGGCAATTGCATATACTATCGCAACCAGAGACACCGATCCAAATACACGCCCATACCGAGAGAAGACGAAGTCATGGAAGTTCAATTTGTACGGACGGAAGTAAACAAGTAATACAGACGCACAGCCAAGATCGCAAAACTGCCGATTTTGCTCCAAGTCCTGATGATGTCGATTACTTTCGCGACATAGGGCCATTTTCCACGGCTGGGGCGTTTGCGCTTCCAGCACGAAGAAACGGCTTTTTAAAAAACGAAGAAAAGAGCGAGTACTCCAGTGCTGCAGATAGCCGGGTGTGTTTCCAAAATTACCGAGATATGAGTGACGGGCCATATTCATAATACGCCATAAAGGTTCACGCAGCACACTTGCCAAACAATGAAAGGAGGACAGGAAATGCAGTTTTCGCAGTCCCACTTCCGGGTTTTCCGGGTGCTCCAGAACTGTGGTGGAAAACTCGGTTACCATTATTGAAGCGGTAGTTTCAGCAAGAGCAAGGCTAACAAGATATCCTTTCCCAAAGGCCACTTTGAGAATGAATTAAGATGAGGAGGTAGAGCCCAAATCCCCCGGAAGCACGCCTCAAAGCAGTTGACAAGATACCACACAATGTTTTTTATCGTCGAAGTCTTCGTCTCACGTTGCCGACAACAATGCTGTTGTCTATGCGAACTTTCGAGGATTTTACATTACTCTTCCTGCCTCCCCTGAATTTGGGGAGCACAATTCAAGATTTCTGCCGATCCGACGACACAAAGCGCACTATCAAGAAAGGCCGTCTACAGTGCAGCCTCGGCCACATATCGTTCCAGCCTGTCCATGCCTTCCGCTATGTTTTCCAGTGAATTTGCATAGGAGAAGCGGATAAAGCCTTCGGCTCCGGGACCAAAATCAATGCCGGGAGTTACACCGATTCCAGCTTTCTCCAGAATATCGTATGCAAGCTTCAGAGAGCTGCCGTCAAATCGTTCGGCAAGGGTTTGCATGTTCACGATCACATAGAACGCGCCGGTCGGTTCGTTGGGAATGGAAAATCCCATGCCCTTGAGCCGGTCAATCATGTAACGCCGCCGTTTGTCATAAATGGCTTTCATGCGGGCGACATCTTCTCCGGCCTGTTCCAAAGCGGCAACACCAGCCCATTGGGCCTGAGCATTGGCGGAGATGAAAAAGTTCTGGCAAAGCTTCTGCATTGGCCGGATAAATGTCTCCGGCACGATGGCATAGCCCAGACGCCAGCCGGTCATGGCGTACAGCTTTGAAAATCCGTTAAATACAAAAGCCCTGTTCGTGAATTCAAGAATGGACCGTTCACGTCCTTCATAAACCAGCCCATGATAGATTTCGTCGGAAACAACACGGATTCCGGCTTCGTCAGCAAGTTCGGCAATGGCCTTCATGCGGTCATCGGAGAGCAATGTTCCGGTAGGGTTGGCCGGAGAGTTTATCAGGATGGCCTTGACCTTTTCATCCATAACCTTGCGAATGGCGGAAACGTGGAGTTGAAAGCCGTCGTCTTCGGATACCGGCACAGTAACCGGCTCGCCGCCCGGAAAACGGATG
>CAJXRQ010000038.1 GCA_913060505.1 uncultured Desulfovibrio sp. | reverse complement strand
ACATCCCGCTTACTCTTTCCAAGAAATCAAAATACGTGACGGGTATCGACGCTGTTTACAACTGCTGATTGATGAGCGGTAGTAAAGTATAAACAGTGATGCCGCATCCGGCGACCGTTCCATCTTCATGGGTAACTGTATGTGTTACGGAAGCTTTGTCATTAATGGTGACCGCCCGTTCTAGGGGTATCGTTTCGCGATTGACGTCGTTTGCAGATTCAGCTGATTAAAATCGTAAAAAAGGCCTCCGCATATTTCGGGGGCCTTTCTTGTTTTGCCATCATGTAATCTCACCTGTCCGCTTTACTTCGTACCGTAGTAAAAAATATCCATAAAGTTCTAAGAATAACCAGCCGATATGGTGCAATGAGTATAAATATATCCTCAATTCTAACTGATTCCTCGTTGCACCGAAGAAAGGAAAAACACCATGTCCGTCTCCATTAAAAATCAGAATACCGTACAGGTAAACGCTTCCCAGCTCTCTTCAGCGAATCGCAATCGCATGAACTCTGAAGTTACCGCCAATTCGCAAAAAGTAAAAACTCTTGTCGACAAGGGAGAAAAAATCATGTCAGCCGGTTCCAGTGGTTCGACGGATGTCTCCACACTTTCTGGTGATGCCGCGGCTTCAGTTGCCAATAATTTTTCGGATGCCTCTCAAAAGTTGGCAGAACACATCGGCGATGTTTTGAATTTGGGGGGCGAGGAACACTGTTTGTCGCTGGAGGAAAATCCGGATACGAAGTTCGAAGTCATCGCTGCCACGAAAACGGAATCCGGTCGTAATGTCATCGTGGAGAAAATGACTGCCCAGATTGAAAAAGCTGCTTTTGGCGACACTATTTTTGGCTATCGGGCCAGCGTCTACTCCTCGTCTGGCGAGTTGGAACTTAGTTTTATACTCAAGCAAAACACGGTTTTCAATGAGGATGAAAACGGAGACTTGCATGTCGACGACTATGAGAAGGGAAAGGAAACGGATGGGGATGATATCATCATTACCGCCGGCAGCAGTGAAGTTGAAAGTGGCGATGGCGACGATACTGTCATTGTGGTTGATAAGCAAACCTACATGGGGAATGACTTCGAAGGCGAGGGGAAAGTGAGTATAGCAAGCGTGGCGGCTGTTAGCATTAATAGCGGCGATGGTGATGACAAGATCATCATTGCGGGAAACAAAAGTTATCAGGCTATAAATATCGATACCGGAGCTGGCGATGACAGTATCGAAACGGGCGGCTGTCTTGATTCTTCTAGGATATCGACGGGGGACGGAGACGATACGGTGACAGTCGATAGTCTTTTTTGGAGAACCACGACAGACACGGGCGATGGTGACGACACCCTCAATGTAAGAAGCTCATGGGGAGGTGAAATCAGGACTGGAAACGGTGATGATCGCCTGGACATCAAATCCATGTGGTCAAAATCTGTAGACACTGGGGCCGGAGACGATACCATTACAAGTGAGGAAATCGTCGTTGGAAACCTCTCCACGGGGGCTGGCAACGACAGCATATTAGCCAGTTCCTGGCTGTTGGGTGATATCAGCACCGGGGATGGAAACGACAGAATCAAGGCAAAGGTAACCAGTGGGTCCATCGACACCGGAGATGGTGGTGACCTTGTCGAGGTTGAAGAGGCGCAATTAACGTCATTCAAGCTTGGGAACGGAAATGACACTCTGAATGTTAAAAACATTTGGTGGAGTTCGATCGAGGGGGGGAAAGGCTCAGATTCGCTCCATGTTTTCGGCAATGTTTCAAATAGTTATGTTGATTCCAGTGCCGGGCATGATACGCTTGTCATTGATGGCTCGGTGATTTCCAGTACGATCAAGATGGGATATGGGAATGACTATTTTCAACTCGCAGGCGATCTGATCAACAGTTATCTTTCAACCCAACAGGGAAATGATACGATTAATATTATGGGGCAAAGTATGGATAGCATTGTAGACAAAGGGCGAGGACAGAATACGGTTTTGTAGCGATACGCCGAGCGTATTCAACATTTTCTACGGAAATGAAGGGCCTGAAATTTTTTCGGGCCTTTTTTATATGAAGCGCGGAAAGCCCTAATCGGTTGTCACATACATTTTGTCCTTTCTATTTGGGCGGCAATTGGCATGAGTGATTGAAAAATGTCGTCAGGTACCCACAGTCCAGCTTTGGTGTCCTTTCAATTTGTGCCATCAACGCAACAACGATAATTGTCGACAAGATCATGAGGAGTGGTCCGAAAAGCCAGAAAATGAGCGGGATCAGGAAGTAGTAGGCTCGGATTCCGATGTGGAAGTAACTTCCTGCCTTGTTTAACTGTATGGCGACAAAGGTTATCGAGGTGCTGTAGCTTCCATCTGCTGAAGGCGCATTAATCAGAAAGCCCACATGGTTGAACAGGCGTATTGAGAACGTGAAATTGAAAAAGGCGATGAATAGATTCGCCAATATGATGAGCAACTTAAGCGTAATGGTGCTTTGCGCGATTGAGCCAAAGATATTTACCGCATGCCATGTTTGTCCCAGTTTGTCGGCCTGGCCGGAAAGCGTGAGCAGCCCCACGGCAAGCAGGATTGACGTTGATGCGAGAAATGTGGCTGCCATGGTGGAGTTGCGCAAGGTCTGGACCGCGAGGATTTCTTTCTTTTCTTCCATAATGTTCACGACCCAAGCGGTTTTTGCCAATGTAGTGGCCCCGTAAAGCGTATAGATCGGATTTGATTTCAATTTCCATTTGGTGAACAGATGGTAGGATGTAAAAATGCCTGCGGATATGACCAGGCATGCTATGTCCAGAAGATGCGGAAAAAACAGGGTATTCATGCTCAAAATCTCCCGGAACCCGGTAAAGCTATTCGTGTTTGGCTTTAGTTTGTGGCGTTTTGTTAAGAATATCGGGCGACTTCCAACATCAGTCGCATGGAGGGGAATTGCCCATCATGTTGATACCTCGATTTTCCAATGGGGCTCCGCCAGATTCGAAACAGTTTCAGTTATTTTTACGCATTCTCAGAGTGTTTGGCAATGGTTACTGTTTTTAACTTGGCCAGCTTTTGGCGTGGTAAGGCTATTGGTTCAACATAAACGGCTTGGGACATTAATTCCCAAGCCGTTTTTTATGATCGGTTTTGTCAATCAACAAGGAGCTGTTCAGCACTCCACGTTGAACGGCCAAGCCATGATGCCGCCTTCCATGACGCGAACATTGGTCCAGCCTTCGGCTTCAAGCACACGCTGGGCTTCATACCCGCGCATGGATATTTTGCAGAAGGTAATGATTTCCGCATTTTTATCTTGCGGCAATTTGTCCAGCGAGTTGCGGAGCGTTCCCAGCGGAATCAACGTTTCGCCAACATTGAGGCGCATTGCTTCAAATTCTCCGGGGGCGCGGACGTCGAGGATGAAGGGCGTGGAGCCTGCGTCGATCTTCTCCTTGACTTCGGCATTTCTGATTCCGGCCATGCGCCCGGCCATTTTGTTTTCCAGAATGTGTGCTGTGGTAATGAAATGGTCGATGGCCAGGGAAAACGGCGGAGCATACGGGAGGTCGGCCACGCCGATTTCGTAAATGGTATTGCCGTTCATGACGGCCATGGCCGCCTCGGCCAATTGGCGGTTGACTTCACCCGGACCAACGCATTGGAATCCGAGGATGCGTCCGGTCTTTGCTTCGGCCACCATTTTGGAGACAAGCAGCTTTGCCCCCATGAAACCGGGTTTGTCCAGGCTGGCGTTGGTCGCTGTGATGACTTCGTAGCCCTCGGCCTTGGCTCGCTGTTCCGAAAGTCCCGTAGAACCGGCGCTCAGGTCGAAAACCTTGCAGATTCCGCTGTTGACGGTGCCGGGGAAAGACGCTGTGTCGCCAAGGATTACGTTGTCCGCAGCCACACGCGCTTCAAGGTTGGCGAGGTCGCCATAGGGGGCGTATGTTTTCTTGCCCGTGATGCGGCTTGGAATTTCCACGCAATCGCCAGCCGCATAAATGGCAGGATCGGATGTCCGCATATGCGTATCCACAGTAATGCCACCGAAATCACCGACTTCCAGCCCGGCTTTTTTAGCAAGGGCAGCATTGGGTATCACACCGATGGAAACCACAGCCAACTCGCAGGGAACAACGGAACCGTCCTTGAGTTTCACACCTGTCAATTTGCCGGTTTCTCCCAGAAATTCTGCAACGCCGTTTTCCGTATGTACGGTGATGCCTTTGGACATGACGTGCTTTTCAACGAGCTTGGCCAATTCCCAATCCAGAAATGTCAGCAATTGGGAGAGCATTTCAACTACGGTCACGTTCATACCGGATTCGGCTAACGCCTCGCAGACTTCAATACCAATCAGGCCGCCGCCGATGATGACAACGTTTTTCGTTTCGCCAGCATCACGGATCTGCCGCAGTTTGTCGGCATCCTGCATTTCGGATAAGGCTCGCACACCGTCAAGTTCAACCCCAGGAATGGGCGGACGACGGGGAGTAGCTCCTGTACACAGAATCAATTTGTCGTAGGGGAGTGTGTCTTTTTCACCGGAGAGAACATTGACGCAAGTAACACTTTTGTTCTGCCGGTCGATATCCGTTACCTCGGTGTTGACTCTTGCGTTGACGCCTTTGGCCGCAGCAAAAAAGGCTTCATCACGAACCACGCCGGTGGGAGTGGCAAGCAACTGGTTTCGTTCGTCAAAATTTCCGCCGATATAATATGGGTAGCCGCAGGAGGCCATGGAAAGTTCGGGGGCCTTTTGCAGCAGGGTGACGTTTGCGTTTTCATCCAGTCGTTTGGCGCGGGCCGCAGCCTTGGGCCCGGCAGCGGAGCCTCCGACCACGACGATATTCTGTTCTTCCATGGAGTTCCTCCTTTGGGAACGTTACACGTTCTGCGGCCATGACCGTTTGTGAGAATTGCACCCAAGTTTGATGACCGCCTGTATCTATAATGCGAAATTCATTACGCGCTTTTTGATTGTAATGCATTGACTGAAATCAACGCGTCTTCTTTTTCCATGAATCCGTTGCACGTTGTGGAAGGTTTAAAGGAAACTGCGTCGGTTTATTCGCCTCGTTGGCCTACGGACAGCGAATAATGCTCTTTCCCGGACGAATATGCTGTTTCCGATTCTGTTGGCTCCTGAGTTACTGCTGAGGTTGGCAAACTTACAGAAATGCACGTTACCGGATTGATTTTTCGCTGGTGCGGCAGCCCGGAATCAATATTGCGAAGGAACTGCTGGCACAGCCGTCTCCGAGCAGTGCTTTTCGTGCCGGGGTGACACTTTCTTTTTACCCGGCAGCAATTTCTGAATTGGAGAAGATGAATGCCATCCCTGGTCCCGATGGTTCCATCGAATTCATGACTTGTGAGTTGACATATGGGCACATGCCGGACGGCTTGTGCACCATGTTTGATGAAGCCAAAAAGGGAGTGACAGCAATGTCTCCGTGGATTGACTATTGGTGGATCGTTCCATGACCGCTCGCATTGTCCGTTTTTTCCCTAAATAATTATTCTTGCTCCTGCTCCGGCAAGATGAGCCGGCTAAATCCCAATACAGTCTTTCGTAAAATATGAATGCGGTCAGACTGTGGCCGCACGAAAGGAGGTTCAATGAAAATTCTGTTCAGCACCACTATGGTGTTGCTGCTTTTTACAAGCATTGCTTTTGCGCACACCTTGTACATGACAGTAACAGACAATGAGGACGGCTCCATTCTGGTGGAAGGCATGTATTCCACAGGTGCTATTGCCTCGAATACTGAAGTTCGCCTGGAAGATGCCAAGGGTAAAATTCTGTTCAAAGGCAAGACCGATGAAGATGGCGAATTGGAAATAGCAAAGCCCAAAGTCGAATATAGCATCATTCTGGATGCCGGCCCCGGGCATGTGGCCTCGGAAGAAGGGCCTCGTTAAACAATCAATTTTGAGGAGAAACCATGAAACGCATCCTTTCTGTTTTGGCATTTGCCTTTGTTATCTTGGGGGCAGGTACTGCTTCAGCGCACATGTTTTGGGTCACGCTTTCCGAGTCCTTTAACCACAAGCCGGGGCACATTACATCCCTGCTTGGCTTCGGACACACGCTTCCTTTTGACGATTTGCTCGGGAGCGAGGCCGGAACGATCGACCTGAGCAAATACGAATTGATAGGCCCGGATGAAAGCCATTTTGATCTGGGGTTGCCTGATTTTAAAAATACGCCGATGCAGACAACGCCTACCGGCATGACCGTCAATGCGGGTGATCTTGGCCTGAGGAAGATCGCTTGTACGGAGAAGAGTGCTCCGGGTACATACCAGGTGGTGAGTTCTACCAAAACCGAATTCTTTACTGTCTATTTGGACAAGGCAGGAAAACAACGCATGGTTCCCAAGGCCATGAATGAGATCAAGAATTTGCAGAAACCTTTGGTTTCCTTTGGCTGCCAGATGTTTGCCAAGTCCTTTTTTGCCTTGAAAAAATGGACCGAACCCAAACCGTTAGGATTCGGCCTTGAGATTATGCCTCTGGACGATCTTTCCAATGTTCACGTAGGTGATTTGGTTCGGTTCAAGGTTACATTCAAGGGCAAACCGTTAAACAGCTCGGAGGCCGGATTTCAGCGCATGACATGCCACAGCAAGAGTTTTGGCGATCCCGACAAGTTCCATCTGGATTCATATCTGTTCGACGGTATCGCCCAGTTCAGAATGCCTGCAGCCGGACAATGGCTTTCCAATGTTTATGTGAAACAAAATGTGACCAACAACCCGCAGCTCAAAGATCTTAAGGGTAAATGCCTTGATTTCTGGGCCGTAGCTACCGTCGCTTTTGATGTTAAACCATAGCAAGTTATCCTCCGGGGCCGGAATTTCCGGCCCCTTTCTACTGTCTGTAGAAAAAAAGATCCCTAACACACACATTTTTATCCCGCATCCACAAGATCACGTAAGGAAATTGTGACAGAGTGGAAAAACCGAATCGTGTTGCAGGGGAATTCTATTCACGCTGTTGAAAATGAGAGTCATGTTCGAAATGGTGAGGGGTATGAGAATAATGGGAAGACAGTTTCTGTTGGCGTTCTTGATTATGTTCACTTTGTCGTTTTCAGGAAATGCACTGGCTGGGGAGGAAGACGCAACGTCTGAAAAAGAATATCTTTTGGAACCACAAATCGTCACTGCGGACAAACAGGAGAAAGATGCCCAAGACATTCCGGGCAGTGTTTCTGTTATAAGCGACGTGCAGGTTCAGGATTACAATATTATAAGCGCCAGTGACCTTTTTCAGCGTATGCCCAACCTGTTCATGGTCAAGACCGGCCCCACTAGCGGGTTTACTGCCGTGCGCGGTATTACCAGCTATATGAACGGCAATCCACCTTTGGGGATCTATGTGGATGACGTTTATTATCCTGGTGCAGATCCGAATATTTTTGACGTAGAGCGTGTTGAGGTGCTGCGTGGGCCTCAGGGGACTTTGTATGGGCACAATACCGAGGCTGGCGTAATCAACGTGATTACCAAACAGCCACAAGAAGAGTGGCATACGTCGATCGGCGCGGGCTACGGAAATTATAATACCAAAGATTTTTTGCTGAGTACGGGGGGCGCACTGGTCGAAGATACGATGTCCATGCGGGCCTTTCTTAAGGTTAAGGATACGGACGGGTACTTTACCAACACGGCAAACGACTCCGATGATGTCGATGAACAAACCCAGGTTGATTTTCGGGGGACATTACGCTGGACGCCCACAAACAAATGGGATGTGCGCCTGACTACAGGTATTGAAAATTACAGCGGAAATTATGCGGAGTTTGCCCTGCTGAATGATCTTGAAGACCACCCCCATGATGTTGACGTTGATTTTGAGGGGAAAAATGCCAAGGACGGAAGAAGCGTGGCCTTACGTGCTTCCTATGATATGGGTAACATGCGTTTTCTGTCGGTGACATCCCACCGATATGAAGATTATGATTTGGACAATGACATAGACTTTACCAGTTCCAGCTCCAGTATTTCCAATTTATACATTGATCAGGAGAAAGAAATTACCAGCCAGGAAGTCCGTTTGTCTTCCAACAACAAAAATTCTCCCTTTAAATGGGTCACAGGCGTTTATCTGTTTAGCGAGGGTAACGATGAGGCAACGTTGATGGAAGTTGTTGCTCCCATGACCGTCAACTTCAAACAAAAAGGCAAGACCGACTCCCGTGGAGCATCTGTTTTTGGGCAGGCAAGTTACTTGTTCTGGGATAAGTTGGAACTCACTGCCGGCTTGCGTTATGACAGGGAAAAGAAAGATTTTGATTATAAATGGGACGGTGGGGCAATGCTCCTCTTTGCCGATACGTCCGGGGAAAGTGAAAAACTTTTTCAGGCCTGGCTGCCCAAATTTGCGGCCAGTTACAAGTTCACCGATGACTTTTCTGCCTATGCCAGTGTCGCCCGAGGGTCTAAAAGTGGTGGGTTCAACATCCATTACAATCCTGGCGAGCCGTTTGATTCCGAATATAACTGGAGTTACGAGGTCGGCGTTAAAAGCCGTTGGCTGAACAATCGGCTACAGGCTGATTTGGCCGCGTTCTTGATCAAATGGGAAGATATGCAGGTTCAGATTCCCATGAGTGGCAGTGTTTATCGCGTCGAGAATGCCGGTAAGGCGACCAGCAAGGGGTTTGAGGCTGAATTGACGGCCAGACCTCTGAAAGGATGGGAGATTATTGCCGGCGCCGCCATGACCCATAGCGTTTTTGATGAATATGATTACAGTGGAGATGATCTTTCCGGGAATCGCGTCCCTAACGTTCCGGGATTCTCCGCCAACCTTGGGACGACGTACCGTTTTGGCAACGGTTTTTTCCTGAATGCAGAATATGTTCGTAACAGTTCCTTTTATTGGGATGTGGAAAACACCGAACAACAGGATGCCTATCATATCGTCAACGCCAAGATCGGCTATGAACAGGACGGTTATGAAGTTTATGCGTGGGGTAAGAATTTGACCGATACCGTATACGCCACACGTGCTTTTAAGAGCAATGGGAAGTGGTATGGGCGAGCCGGTGATCCTCTTACTTTCGGTGTAAGCTGCAAGGTGAACTTCTAACTCTTCCCTGCTTTTTTATCTGGGGTATATGGGGGCGAGTTCATTCGCCCCCTTTTTTTATGTTTTTTGTTGATTTCGATTTTCAAAATCAATACTGTCCAGTCACTTCCTATCATACATTAGAAGGTGGCAGGCAATGAGGACAGGAAACGTCATGTCTGGCGAACTCGATTTTAAACTTACCCTCAACGGCAAAGATGTATTGGTTTCCAGAGGGGCAAAGCTGCCGTTAAACCGCATCAATCCCGAAAGGATTGCACCTCGGTATCAACGTTTGTGCCCGGGAGCCACTCTGTTTTCGGGAACCCTGCAGAATGTAGTCGGCCGGGAGTACAATTTTCACGTCGACAAGCCTCAATTCAACATCTCGTTTTGTCTTTCCGGACTGTCTCATATTTGTTTTTATGATAAAAATATCCAGAGTGAATCGATACTGCATTCTCCTTCTGTTTGTACCATTTCCTATCTTGAGTCGGCTTCGGGGATCTGGCGCCCGAGCGACGATACATACACAATGGTTACAGTGAGCATAAATCCCTATGCTTTCACAAAGGTGTGGGAAGGGTTTGGAAACGATCTCCCTGAAGTTTTTCGGCCTTTTGCCGAAGGACGTAGGTCAAAGCAGTTTTTTTTCAATCCATCCATAAATCCGGCTATTCAGAGAGTACTTGGTTCTTTGATTCAAAATCCCGTTGCCGGACCGGGAGACGCCCTGATGCTGGAGTGCAAAACCATAGAATTGCTGGTCCGTCTCACAGCCCTGCTTGCGGAAGAGAGCCGGACCGGGAATAAAATTCCACTTTCCTCCAAGGACATGGAGCGTATCCATGCAGCCAGAACCATTTTGGAGGTGCAGTTTGAAAAGCCACCGACTCTGTCCGAATTGGCGCGTCAAATCGGGCTCAACGAATTTAAGCTCAAACGCGGTTTTCGGCAGGTTTTTGGGACTACTCCTTTCAGCCATCTTCGCTCAGTGCGTCTTGAGAAGGCTCGTGGGCATCTCGAAACCGGCGAGATGAACGTATATGAGTCCTGCATTGCCGTGGGCTATTCCAGCCTCAGCAATTTTATTTCACTGTTCAAACGAGAGTTTGGCATCACTCCGGGCAAGGTGCTCCAATGCGCTATGCGGGTCGAAAACCGCAATTAACAGTATCCCCCATAGATTGTGGAACCGTTGCTTCTGACTCCTTTGCCAACGGTGCTGCGGCGAACTCGTTTGAGCTGAAAACCGGGTTGGCGTTCTTTCATGACATTGCTTTTAGTCACGTTGGTAGGCTGTGAATGTTTTGTTTTATCATGTCTTTTACTGCCAAAACGTGATCTGCCTGATTTTTCCTTTCATTTATATCCAATTTTTCGGCACGGCTTGCCCTGATCCATTTCGACTCAAAGAAATAATATCCGTTTCGCAATAACTGAATATGGTTAAATACTGCGCGGAAAGTTTTTTTTTGTGGTGAATATTTGTTGATGGGAGGATTGCTGAATGCGGTTAAACCTTGGCAGCAAAATGAAGATCAGTTTGGTTCTGTGTGGCGGTGTCATCGTGATATGCCTGCCGCTGATGTTCAATGCCTTGAACAGTGTTCATCGCGATTGGGATGCCTATACGACAAATGCGGTCTTTCGGCAGAAATTGCTCATGCACATCAAGGATCAATTCGGATACGGAGGGATCATTCATAATTTCAAGAATTATGTTTTACGTGGGCAGGCCAAGTTCAAGGACCGTATACAGAAAAATCAGCAGAGCATACTTGATGATCTTGAACAGTACCGGGCGCTGGGGCTGACGGCAACCGAAGGTGAGGCCTTGGAAAAGATCAAGGGCGTCATGCAAAACTATTTTTCAAATGTTGCCGTTGTCGAAACGATGTGGGCCGAAGGCAAGTCCCCTCATGAAATTGATGCCGTGGTCAAGATCAGCGATGCGCCCGCATTTGAAGGTTTTGATGTACTTGGCAAAAGCTTTAGTGCGATGGAAACGGCACTTATGCTCGATATGGATAAATGCATTGCGCAAGCCTCTTGGATGAGTGGTATATCGATGGCTTTGCTGATTTGCCTTGTGGGTGTCGCCAACTATCTGCTCCGCAGCGTGGTCAGGGACACCGCGAATATTTCAAATTGGGCTTCTCAGGTGGACAAGGATATTTTTCACTCGGAAGATCTCGGGGTTGATAGGACCGACGAACTGGGAGATTTGGTGCATTCCGTGCGCGGCATGGCCGCCAAGCTGACAGGGATTATACGAGATATCATGACTGTTTCGGAACAGGTGAGTTCGTGTAGTGGCTCTTTATCCTCGTCGACAGATGAAATATCACGGGGTGCATCCGAACAGGCTGGCAGCGTTGAAGAAATCTCAGCATCCATGGCGCAGATGACCGGGAATATCAGCCAGAATGCCAAGAATGCGAGCCACACGGACGATATTGCCAAGGAGTCCGGTGGACGGGCTATCGAGTGTGGCAAAGCCGTAGCGCACACGACTGACGTGATGAAGGAAATTGCGGAGAAAATTTCCATTATCGAAGAGATTGCCCGCCAGACCAACCTGCTGGCTCTCAATGCTGCCATTGAGGCGGCCAGGGCCGGAGATCACGGCAAGGGCTTTGCGGTTGTCGCCGCCGAGGTGCGGCAACTGGCAGAGCGAAGCGGTGTTGCGGCAATGGAGATCAGTGAGCTTTCCGTCAGCAGTGTGGAAGTTGCCAACAAGGCTGGAACCATGCTGTCGGAACTTGTGCCGGATATCGAAGAAACCGCGCGGTTGGTGCAGGAAATCAGTGTTGCCAGCAATGAGCAGGCGGCAGGAGCCGAACAGGTGAACTCCGCCCTCCAGATTCTTAACAAGGTTATCCAGCGTAATGCCGAGATTTCGGGCCAGACCGCGGAAGCTGCTCAGGATTTGACTTCTCAGGCTGGTCGCCTGGAAGATCTCTTACAAAGATTGTCCGGTAACGGTAAAGGCAGGGGGTCAAACCGGTCAGCTATGTACAAGGCCGGAAATACTGTGCAGGCGTTGCCATCGGACGATGGTCTTGAAGTGATGTAGGGTTGTCCATTGTAGCGGCTTATTGAATTATGCTGCCGGATGAGCTTTGCGGTCAGGAAACTATGCTCTCCGCAAGTTGGCGTATGGGGGTTATCCGGCAGGCTAAGTATCGGAGTCTGTGTCCCCGGGAATGGGGAAAATAAGAGGATCAATGATCTCCGCATATAAGTGATAGCCGACCATTCCTCCTGCCGTGGCGAAAAAGGATATCGACAGAACGGATTCTGCTTCTGTTATCCATACAGCCAGCCCTGCGCCTGCAATCGAGAATGCGAATAACGCCAGTATATCGCCGGAGTCATAAAGCCATTTTAGCATTTTCATCATCACCATTTCCTGGATGGATTTCAAAAAAGTTTTATTGCCTGCACGATCAAGATATTGAGCCGCGCCACTCTTTTTCTCCATTTGCATCAGCCGTTTTGTAGCGCTCTGTCCACGGCTCTGGAAAGCTCCGCCATGGCAAATGGCTTCATGAGGATTTCTCGGATTCCATGCTCACCTTTTTCTATATGCTTCAGCGATGAGGAAAATCCGGAGTAGAGAATTATGGGCAGGTCCGGCCGGATGGAATGGACGGTTTTCGCCAGCCTGTCTCCTGTAAGGTGCGGCATGGTCTGGTCCGTGATGACCAGGTCGAAGTCCTGAGGGTTTCTTCGGAATATGTCAATGGCGTCCAGACTGTCGTTGACGCCTGTTACCGTGTATCCCAAATCGCCGAGCATCTGTTCCCCTACGTTAACGAGGTCGGTGTCATCGTCAACGAGCAGGATTTTACCGCGCCCGGAGACCATTTCTCCTTGCCTTTCGGTCATCTGTTTGGTGGAGCCTTGAGCCTCCGGCAAGAGGATGTTGAATGTCGTGCCATGTCCCGGCTTGCTCTTCACACTGATGGAACCGCCCAGGCTGCCCACGATACCGTGAACCATGGACAATCCCATGCCTGTTCCCTTTCCTTGCGGTTTGGTGGTGAAAAACGGGTCAAAGATACGGCTCATGACTTCTTCTGGAATACCTTCGCCTGTATCAACAACCCTGAGTCGCAGGTAGGAGCCGGGCTGCAACTCCTCGGAAAGCAGCAGGTTCTTTTCTCCAAGTTCCGTACGTTCAAGCATAATTGTCAATGTGCCGCCGTTTTTTTGCATGGCATAGGCTGCATTGGTTCCGAGGTTGGTTATGGCCTGATGCACCTGGCCGGGATCGCCAAGGATGGCGGCGTCGTTCACATCCAGCTTCAGGCGCACTTCAATGGTGGAAGGCAGGGAACTGCGAAGGAAGTCGACAACTTCCTTGAGTAGGGGGGGCAGGGAAATATGGCTCTTTTTCGGTTCCCGCCTGCGGGAGAAAACAAGGATTTCGTGGACCATGGCCTTTGCCCGGCTGGCCACGTTCTGGATATGGGTCAGGTTGGTGTGTGCCCTGCTGCCTTCCTCCACAGAAGGCAAAGAGAGCTCCGCATAGCCTTGAACCGCAGCCAGAATATTGTTGAAATCGTGGGCAATGCCACCAGCCAGTGTGCCTAGCTCTTCCAGTTTCTGGCTTTGCCGGAGCTGTTTTTCCATTTGCAGGCGTTCGGTGATGTCGCGGGCCACTTCCACATAGCCTGTCAATTTGCCTGCCGTGTTGTAGAGCGGCGAGATGCTCAGGTCTACTTCATAAAGTGCGCCGTCCTTGCGTCGATATATGGTGTGGCCTTTCCAAAGCTCCCCCCGATCCAGCACGTCCCATATTTCTTTGAAAAAACCCGGAGAATGTTCATCACTACGGATGATGGCGACGTGTCCGCCCTTGAGTTCGTCCAGACTGTACCCCGACATTTTTTCAAAGGACGGGTTCACATATTCCACAGTTCCCTGGGTATCGAGGATGAAAATACCGTCCTGAGCCTGCTCAATGGCGGCAAGCAGCCGCATGCGTGCGTCCAGTTCCCGGCGCAACTCCATGGTTCGTTCATTGACTCGCCGGTGCAGGGTGCGGTTCCAGTATACGATGGAGACAATGAACAGGACGACCAACAAAACAGTCCCGAAGAGATAGCCCCAGAACTGCTTGTTGTGCAGCAGGAAGGATAGGTAGTGCTGGTCCAGCGTCACCCACTTGCGATAGATTTTGTTGCGCTCGTTTTGGGTGATGGAGTTCAGCCCCTTTTGCAGAATGGAATTCAGCATGGGCCAATCTGCGCGGGAGGCTATGCGGCTGTATATCTTGTAGGCCGTGTGTCCGCCCACTCGCAGATTCGTGATACCTTTTTCTTCAATGAAATAACTTGCTTGCGGTAGGGATATGATGGTTGCATCCAATTCGTCGAAAGAAATATGCAGCAGGGCGGCCAGATAGTTATAGACCGGCTGGATATGTATTTCCGGGTAGTATTTGCGGACGTAGTCGATAACCGCGTACCCCTTGGGCAGGGCGATATCCATGGAAGACATGTCTTCAAGTCGCAGGTAGTCCTTGCGGTTTTTGTTGACGAGAATGACCGTGGGCATTTCCAGATACGGCCTTGTGAACCGCATGAAATCGATATTCGCCGGGTTGGCCCGGAACGAGGCGATAACATCCACCTTGTGCGCCTTGGCCAGCTTGAGCAGGTTCTTGAGGTTGGTGCTTTCCACAACTTCGAAGCGGATATCGAGCCGTTCTTCCAGCAGAGCCATGTAATCGGCCACCATGCCCATATATACGGCTTTCTCTCCAAAGTATTCCAACGGCCGTGTGGATGGTGTCGCTCCCAAACGGATGACCGGGTGCTCGGCCAGCCATTGCCGTTCTTTGGGCGTCAGCGGGATTTCCCCCTGCGATTTGTGGAAGAACATCACCATGCCCGTCAATATGAGGGCTACTGCGGTGGCTGCGGCCAGAATATGTTTTATTGCCTTGCGGTTGCTCATGAAATGTTCCCCGGCTTGTTTTCAGCGTGCGCCCGATGTCGTTTTGCTCTTTGCAGGAATTTTGCCAGTCGGGGCGTTGCCGAGTTTGGCCCCTCTATAAGGTGGTTGATGTTTCTTTGCAACAGAGCGGCAACAGGCTGTATCTTTTGTTTAATTTTTCTTCTGAACAACCTAGTTTTGTCTCTTGCTCGACAAAAAAAGCAAAAAAGGCCATAAGTACCCCGCTTGCAAAGGCGTATGGAGAACGCCGCAGGAGGGGAGCATGTCGACGATACTCATTCTTGACGACGATCCGGATATCAGCGTTATCATATCGCAACTGGCACAGGATGCCGGGCACACGGTTCACACTGCCGGAACTCTTGCCGAAGGCTTGGCCTTGTTGGCGGGAACGCCTGTGGATCTCGTTTTTCTGGACGTGCGTCTCCCCGATGGCAGCGGCATTGATGCGTTGTCTGACATTCGCAAGGCCGCTTCCCGCCCGGAGGTAATTATCATTACCGGACTGGGCGATCCAGATGGCGCAGAGCTGGCGATTCAGAACGGTGCATGGGATTACATCGAAAAGACCAGCACACTCAAACAGATCATGTTTTCCATGGACCGGGCTCTCAGGTTCCGGGAAAAGGGACGAAAACCTGCCCTCATCGCCATTCGGCGTGATGATTTCGTGGGCGAAAGTCCGGCCATTCAGCCTGTGCTGGAAAATATCGCCATTGCCGCATCCGGCGATGCCGGCGTTCTTATTACCGGAGAAACCGGCACGGGCAAGGAAGTCATTGCCCGCACCATCCATGAAAACAGCCCTCGCTCAAAGAAGAGCTTTGTCGTGCTGGATTGCGCCTCCCTTGCCGAAAGCTTGGCGGAAGGCGAATTGTTTGGCCATGTGAAAGGCTCTTTTACCGGGGCCAACGCCACACGTACAGGACTTGTGGGGCAGGCGGACGGTGGTACGCTTTTTCTGGATGAGGTTGGAGAACTCCCCCTGTCCATTCAGGCGACTTTTTTGCGCGTGTTGCAGGAAAAGCGCTTTCGCCCCGTAGGCAGCTCAAAGGAATACTTCAGCGATTTTCGCCTTATTGCCGCCACCAACCGCAATCTGGAACAGATGTGTTCGGAAGGGTTGTTCCGCAGCGATCTCTATTATCGCATCAAGTCGTGCGCTATTAAGATGCCACCTCTGCGCGACCGGCTGGAGGACGTTCCGATCATCAGCCGTTTCCATCTGGACAGACTCTGTTCCAAGTACAAATCCCAACCCAAGGAGATGTCCGAGGACTTCTCTGTCGCCCTGACCAATTACGACTGGCCGGGTAATATCCGTGAACTGGTCCAGACTCTGGAACGTACCATCATGCGTGCCATGGATGAGGACGTACTGTATCCTGAGCATTTGCCCGTGGATATCCGGGCCAAGGCTGTGCGACGCAGTGTCGGTGGGGCCGGAGAGGACTCTGTCGGGCAGGGAATTTCGGAGGCAGGAGATTTTTGTGTGGAATTGCTGGCGAGTGGAGTCCCCGAATTCAAAGGCTATCGCAAGCAGTGTCTTGATCATGCCGAGCAGCAATATCTGGAAAAACTGTTGTTGGAGGCGCAGGGCAGCATCAAGGAAGCCTGCAGGCTTTCCGGGCTTTCACGAACGAGGCTCTATGTGCTCATGAAAGAACATGGTGTTTCCAGATAGACAAGTCTTGTTTGATTCCCTTTCTTTAATTTCCTTTTTTTTGTTCATTATTGACGAATTGTTCCTTTTTTCGGAACAAAGCGTCCCGCTTTTGTGAACATTGGCGAGGTGTTTGCGCGACGTTTATTGAGGGTGTAAGGTGGTTTGTTTGTTTTAAAATATTTAAATTATTGAATTTAATGATGTTGGCACTGAACTTGGTTATAGAGTGCGGCGGGTGCAACCCGCTTCTGTCTGTCGAGGAGCCCCGATCCAATCGGGGAGTGAGGTTCGATTACAACTTTGAGAGCAAGTGAAGGCATCATGAAAAAGATTTTCGCACTTATCCTGTCGTTCTGTGCAGTGTTCGCTTTGGCTGCCTGCAATGACGACGGCGGCAAGGAAGCCAAGAACGAAACCATTGTCATCAAGCTGGCCACCCAGCATCCCATCGAACATATGGCCCACAAGGCCGCCGAGCGCGTGAAAGCCCGTATCGAAAAGGAAACCGAAGGCCGCGTTCAGGTCAAGATCTACCCGGCCAACCAGCTGGGCGACGCTTCCCAGATTTACGAGGAAATTATCCGCGGCTCCATCGATGCTGCCCATATCACCGTGCCCGACCAGTTCGATGCACGTCTTGGCGCCGGCTTCCTGCCTTACATCGCTCGCGACTATGATCAGATTCGTCAGGTGTTTGCCTCCGACGCCTACCTGCCTCAGGCCATGTCCAAAATGCATGACAAGCTGGGCGTCAAGTTCTTCTCCTATTTCGGCGAAGGCTTCATCGGCGCCGGTTCCGTCGAGCCGCTGGAAAACTACGAAAAGCCCGGTGTCGAGAAGGGGATCATGCTCCGTGTGCCCGGTCTGGACGTCTTCAAGTTCGGTGCCGAGGAATTGGGCTTCCGTACCTCTTCCCTGCCGTACGCCGATACCTACTCCGCCTTGCAGACCGGTGTTGTCAAAGGCTGGATCGGTGGTCCGCCGAACCTGAACTACCTCGGATTCCGCGACGTCATCAAATACTACTACCAGTACAATGTGAACTTCGAATCCACCCAGTACGTCATGAACAAGAAGAAGTTCATGTCCATTCCCGAAGCTGATCGCAAGGTGGTCGAGGCCGCGTTCACCGACGAAGGACAGCAGTCTTTCCTCATGGCCGAGAGCGAAGACCAGATGTACCGCAAGAAGCTTGAAGAAGCCGGTATCAAGGTGACTCTGCTCACCACCCAGCAGCTTGAAGACTGCGCCAAATATGTACGCGAGCACGCTTGGGCACGTCTTGAGAAGAACCTGACCCCGGAACTGTTGAACGGCATCAGGTCTTCCTACTAAGCTCCATCGGACTGGAAACAGTCTCACAGGGGGGCGCAGTGGAGGGTTCCGCTGCGTCACCCACCATCCAACTTCTTGTTCTTCAGAATATTCCCAGAAGGGGAGGCTTTTCATGCAACCTATTGAATTGGCTCCGCGGCTGCCGCTGTGGGGTGTGCTCGGCAAATTTCAAAAAACGGTCATGGCCGTCACCAGCGTGCTCATAGTCGCCATGATCTGCTACACGGTTTTGATCCGCTATGTTTTCGGCTCGGATTTTTACGGCTCCGAAGAGTTGATCCAGATGTTGGCTTTTTGGCTTTACTTCATGGGCGCAGCTCAGGGCAGCCGCGAAAAAAGCCAGATTTCCGCCGATATCCTGTCCTGCTACATCACGAACGCCAAGTGGTGCCGCATTGCCCAGCTGGTCAAGGACATCGTTACCGTGGCCATCTGTCTGCTGGTCACCTATTGGGCATGCCAGTTCGTAGGCTGGGGAATCCAGATGATGCCCAAGTCTCCGGTCTTCAGGCTGCCCATGCTTATTCCTCATACGGCCATCGGCCTCGGTTTCGTGCTCATGTCCCTGTACCACGTGGTCTACCTGGTCCAGGACACCATCACCCA
>CAJXRQ010000037.1 GCA_913060505.1 uncultured Desulfovibrio sp. | reverse complement strand
CATGATCCAACAACTTGCGAAGCAGCCGCGCCCAGGCGGCGCGGCAGGAGCACTGCATGACGACTAAGCGCAAAGGCTTGGTGCCCAGGATGCCCAGGCTGCACGAGACCGAGGACACGCCCGCCGACGAGAAGCTGATCTGGGCGCACTTTTTCCTTGGCGACTCCCACTGGTACGCCGCCGAGTTCGACGGCAGGGACACGTTCTTCGGCTACGCGGTCCTGAACGGCGACATGATGAACGCGGAGTGGGGATACTTCTCGCTGGCAGAGCTGACCGAGCTCAGGGCAGGGCCGTTCGTTGTCTGCGTCGAGGACGGCTGGCGGGTGCGTGAGTTCAGAGAGGTCATGTTGGAAGGATAAGGGCTGAGCCGCAGTCTTTTCGTTTATTATTTTTTTGTGTCATGAATCTGGATTGCTTTTTAGGAAATAACATTTCCCGCTGATCTGGAGTCTGGATCTTTTTGGATTGCCTTTATTCGAGCCTGCTCTTCTTTTAGTTCTGAAAATGTCGCTCGGCTGAGTTCTGTAAATTAATTCATATTATATTGTTTTTAATAAGAATATGATCTGATAAAAACAGATATCATCAGATGCGATGTTTCTTTATTTTTCTTATATGATGGGCAATATCCATTGTTTTCAGTTTTGCGTAATGTTATCCGTGGCCCTATTATTAATGGAGCTACTATAATGTATTATGCGCATACGCTTTTGGGTGAAGAGAAGGATAAATGGCAGACTCTTGAAGAACATTTAAATAATGTAGCCGCATTAGCTGCTGATTTTGCCGGAGCGTTTCATGCGGCACAATGGGGAGAAATTGCCGGGCGAGTTCACGATATCGGGAAGACTCGCCCCGCATTTCAAAGGAAGCTGATTGAAAATTTACCTACTCGGGAGGATCACAAAGGCGTCGGTGCTCGTCTTTTGAAGGAGTTGAATAACCCGCCCGGTCAGATTCTTGCCTACTGTGTTGCCGGGCATCATAAGGGGTTGCCGGACGCTTCAGACCAGGGAAATGGGAAATCTCTGGAGCGAATATGCCGTGACGCGGACCCGTTACCGGAGGGTGTACTCAATCCCTTGAATGGGGAATCCCTGCCGAACTTTCCCTTTGGGCCAAGGCCTGTTTTTCATTACAGTTTTTTTACACGTATGCTTTTTTCGGCATTGGTCGATGCCGATTTTTTGGATACGGAACGATTTATGGATTCGGAACGGTCCGGTTGGCGTCTATCTGGGCCGCCATTGACAGTTCTGTCAGCTGCTTTGAATGAACGCCTCTCCCAATTCTCATCTAAAGGAAAGATCAATACTCTTCGGGCCGAGATTTTGGCTCATAGCCGCGCCAACGCAGAACGCGATCCCGGTCTTTTTACGCTGACCGTTCCGACTGGTGGCGGCAAAACCCTTACATCTATGGCCTTTGCTTTGGACCACGCCTTGAAACATGGTTTACGGCGTATTGTATACGTTGTCCCGTATACCTCCATTATCGAACAGAACGCACAGGTTTTTCGCGACATTTTTCCGGCAGGAAGTGTAGTGGAACATCATAGCACATTCAATGAGGACAGGCTTGATATTGAAGACTCTGGAGGGAAGGGGCTAGCGGCCAAAAGGCATCGTCTTGCATGTGAAAATTGGGATGCGCCCGTGGTGATCACTACAAGCGTCCAATTTTTTGAGTCCTTTTATTCTAACAAGCCCTCCAAGTGCCGCAAGCTGCATAATCTGGCAAAGTCCGTGATTATTTTGGACGAGGCGCAGATGTTGCCTGCCAAGTATCTTGATCCGTGCCTTCGGGCGCTTGAAGCTCTTGTGTCGGACTATGGCTCCAGCGTGGTGCTGTGCACTGCCACTCAGCCCGCGTTGGATAAAAATGACTTGTCGTGCGGCCTTGAGAGTTCATTTGAAATCGCCCCGGACCCGTTACGAATGCACAATGAATTCCGGCGCACCCGGTTGCAGCATGTGGGAGAAAAATCCTTGATGGATGTCGCGGACATGGTGCGCGGCTGCGAACAGGTGTTGAGCATAGTCAATACGCGCAAACGCGCTTCGGAACTTTTCGACATGGTGAAGGATGAGGATGGCGCGTGTCATCTGAGCGCGTTGATGTGTCCCGCCCACCGGTCAAAGGTTTTGGATGGGATTCGCGCAACGCTTCGGAGCGGAAGTCCCTGCCGTCTGGTCAGCACCCAGCTCATTGAAGCAGGGGTGGATGTGTCCTTCCCGGAAGTCCTGCGCGAAATAGCCGGGCTGGATTCCATTATTCAGGCCGCGGGTCGCTGTAACAGAGAGGGGGAAAACAAAGCCCTCGCGTTGGTCCGCGTGTTTAGTCCTCAGGAAGGTGTGGTCCGGGCCTTTGCAAAGTCCGCCGGGAGTACGGAAAGTGTTTTGCGTTCAAAGTATGGAGAAGATCCGTTTTCACCTGCTGCCATTCGTGAATATTTTCGGGAAACCTACTGGTTGGAAAACGACAAGCTGGACAGAAAAAATATTTTGAAAAAACTAAGTGATCCCAGTGGTAATTGGTTTTTTGCAGAAGCCTCGCGGCGGTTCAGGATTATTGAAAGCGATATGGTTCCCGTAATCATTCCTTATGGTGAACGGGCCGAGCAACTGGTGGATTCTCTGCGGTATGTGGAACATCCGGGCGGTATCCTGCGTGAACTGCAACAATATACTGTCCAAGTATATGCGAATCAGCTCCAAGCTCTGGACGACGCTGGAGCCATTGAGCTTGTTGAAGATGCGTATCCGGTTTTGCGGGAAATGAGTTTTTATGACGAAAGGTTCGGGTTGACGTTCCCGGAAGAGGCCTCGGACTCGTCAGCATTTGTGTTTTAGGCAAGTTTAAACACGGAGGTGATATTCGTGTCTCAAGGAATAAAACTGAGGGTCTGGGGCGATTATGCCTGCTTCACCCGGCCGGAAATGAAGGTTGAGCGCGTCAGTTATGACGTGATGACCCCTTCGGCGGCGCGGGGCATACTGGAGGCGATCTATTGGAAACCCTCCATTTGCTGGGTGGTGGACCGCATCCATGTGATGAAGGACATTCGATTCGATAATGTTCGGCGAAACGAGGTTGCGGCCAAGGTACCAGTCAAAGGCAAGGCTGGTGTGAATGCCGCCATGAAAAATGGGGGGCCGCCGCTACGCCTGTTAGTGGAAGAAAGCCGTCAACAACGGGCGGCCATGGTTCTGCGGGATGTGGAGTACGTGATCGAAGCCCATTTTAGATACACTTCCGGCGAGGATCGCAACGACGGCAAGCATTTGGACATGTTTAACCGTCGGGCCGCAAAAGGACAGTGCTTTCACCGTCCGTATTTGGGATGCCGTGAATTTGCAGCCTTTTTCGAGCCGGTCAAAGGGGACGTGCCAGTGTCCCCTCTTGAAGGAACGCGGGATCTTGGTTGGATGCTGCACGATATTGACTACACGGCAGGCATGACACCCGTATTTTTCCGCGCCACCATGGAAAATGGTGTGGTCGACTGCCGCAAAAAGGTGGTGGCCGCATGATATTGCAAGCGCTGAATGAGTATTACGGACGCCTGAGAGAAGATCCTGATTTTAATGTGCCGGAGTTTGGTTTTGGTCGGCAGGGGGTTCATTTTTGTCTGACCATAGACAGAGCGGGAAATCTCGTTGGTGATCCTCTTGATTTGCGGGACGAAAAGGGCAAACCAAAGCGTATTGAGGTCCCCGGGCCGGTTGGCAGGACCGTTGGTGTTTCCTCCAATTTTGCTTGGGATAACACCGGATACGTACTGGGAGCGGATGGCAAGGGAAAGCCTGAACGTGCAGTAGCCACTCACGCTGCGTTTGGAAGTCTTGCCAGCCGGATTCTGGACGGAGTCTCGGACCCCGGAGCGGATGCTTTGTTGGCTTTTCTGAAAAAATGGAATCCCGAACAGGCGGAGAGATTTGCGAATTGGGAAGATTGGGCCGGATTAAATGTTGTGTTCCGATTGGATGGGGAGCGGGGTTTTCTACACGACCGCCCGTCGTTTCGAAAGGCATGGACTGACTATCTGTCTGAGAATGGTTCTGAACATTCCGGTATGTGTCTGGTCACAGGCGATACGAAGGCTTCAATACCTACAACTCATGCGGCTATTAAAGGCGTACTTGGGGCACAGTCTTCCGGTGCCGCACTTGTTTCCTTTAATTTTGATGCCGCGATTTCCTACGGCAAAAAACAGAATCTCAATGCCCCGGTTTCAGAGCGGGCAGCTTTTGCTTACACCACAGCACTTAATCTTTTGCTTGCTCCCGGTAGTGAACACAAGGTGCAAGTGGGGGACACTACGGTGGTCTTCTGGGCTGAGACTCCAAGCGAAGATGCAGAACAGATGTTTGCCTTTGCCCTCGGCGGAAAACAGGTGGAGGACACTGGTGTCGTCCAGCGGCTTGAAGGTCATTTGAAGAAAATTGCCAAGGGGAAGCTGCCAGACGAATTGGGAAATCCAAAAACGCGGTTTTATGTTTTGGGACTTTCTCCCAATGCGGCCCGCATTTCCGTGCGCTTTTGGCATGTGGGCACAGTGGGCGATATGGCCCGGAATATTGGAGAACATTACAGAGCGTTAAGCTTGAGACCTAATTATGACAATGAGCCTGAACATCCTGGCCCATGGTGGATTCTCAAGGAGCTGGCTCCCCAGCGCGATTCAAGGAATATGTCGCCGCTGCTGTCCGGCCAGTTTTTGAAGGTGATTATTCAGAATCGCCCATATCCTCGAACTTTGTTGACGTCAGCCTTGAGTCGTATTCGGGCAGATAAACAGATCAACTATTTGCGTGCCGCAATTCTCAAGGCATATCTCGTTCGCAACGAAAAACAGGAGATTCTCATGACTCTCGATACGGAGAATACCGATATCGGTTACCGGCTGGGGAGGCTTTTTGCCATAGTTGAAAATGTTCAGGAAGAGTCGGTCCCCGGAGCCAATGCAACGGTGCGTGATCGGTTCTTTGGGTCGGCGTCAGCCACTCCAGCGCGGACGTTCCCCATAATTTTGCGGAACGCCCAACACGGACTAGCCAAAATTCGTAAGAACAAGCCTGGGCTTGCCGTGAATCTTGAAAAGGAACTTCAAGCGATTGTGGGAGATATCGATGCGAAAAAGGGATTCCCAGCCAGTTTGTCTATAGAAAGGCAGGGGATGTTCATACTCGGTTATTACCAACAGCGTCAGACCCGGTTCATTAAAAAAGAAAACAAGACGGAGGAATAAATTATGAGTGCCATCAGCAACCGCTACGAATTCGTTTACCTGTTCGATGTTGAAAACGGCAACCCTAATGGCGATCCAGATGCTGGCAACA
This sequence comes from uncultured Desulfovibrio sp., assembly GCA_913060505.1. GTDB lineage: Bacteria > Desulfobacterota > Desulfovibrionia > Desulfovibrionales > Desulfovibrionaceae > Pseudodesulfovibrio. The sequence goes on along the minus strand of CAJXRQ010000037.1, from coordinate 14,219 downwards.
TGCCACGCATAGACCCGGAAACTGGACATGGTCTTGTTACGGATGTGTGCCTCAAACGCAAAATTCGTAATTTTGTGGAGATCGCCAAGGGAGGCGAAGAAGGACACAATATTTACGTGACCGAAAAAGCCGTGCTTAACCGCAATAACGAGATGGCTTACAAGGCGCTTGAGATTAAACCGGAGAAAAAGAAGCTGCCCAAAAAAGTGGAGGATGCGCGCAAGGTAACCCGCTGGATGTGCGATAATTTTTTTGACGTCCGCACGTTCGGGGCGGTTATGACCACAGAGGTCAATTGTGGGCAGGTTCGCGGTCCTGTGCAACTCGCCTTTGCTAAAAGTGTGGAGCCAATTGTTCCTGCGGAGGTGAGTATCACTCGTATGGCCGTAACCAACGAGAAAGACTTGGAAAAGGAACGCACCATGGGGCGTAAACATATTGTTCCCTATGGCTTGTATCGCGCCGAAGGCTTTATCTCCGCACATTTGGCTGACGGCGACAAGGGAACCGGTTTTTCCGAAGAGGATCTCACCTTGCTTTGGCAAGCACTCATGAACATGTTTGACCATGATCACTCCGCAGCCCGGGGCAAAATGAACGCCCGTGGGCTTATTGTTTTCAAACATGCGGATAAGTTGGGCAACGCTCCGGCCCACAAGTTGTTCGACGCTGTGCATATCAGCCGGAAAAATGGCGCAGACGGACCGGCACGCGCCTTTGATGATTATGAGGTTGTTGTGGATGATGCCGCCATCCCGAGCGGTGTGCAAATGGAGGTCAAGCTGTAATTATGCCCGATACCCTGCCGCTTTCCGCTGTTCAGCACTATATGTATTGCCCTCGGCAATGCGCTTTGATCCATGTGGAAAAGGTGTGGGATGAGAATCGTTTCACCTCGGAAGGACGTCTTTTGCACCTTCGCGCCGATTCCGGTGTTTCCGGACGGCGCGGAGGTGTTGACGTGGATCGTTCTGTGCCTGTGCGAAGTGCGCGGCTTGGTCTGTATGGGGTGGCTGACGTGGTCGAGATACGTTCGGATAGCTCGGGACGGGAAGTGCCATACCCGGTGGAGTACAAACGCGGCAGCCCCAAGTTACAGGATTGGGATCGCGCCCAGTTGTGCGCACAGGCGATGTGTTTAGAGGAAATGTTGGGAGTTTCAATAGCGGAAGGGGCTATCTTTTATGGCAAACCGCGTCGGCGGGAGGTTGTGCTGTTTGATTCTGCCCTGCGGGATGTCGTTGAGCGAGTTTGTGTCGCTTTGCACGAAATGGTGAAAAATGCCGTGTTGCCTCGAGCCGTCCCCGGACAAAAGTGCAGAGGGTGTTCGCTTACGGAACGGTGTATGCCGGGAAAACGGAATCGTGGCGTAGCCTCATACCTGAAAGCTGGACTTGAGTAATGAAGAAATTGTTGAACACGCTATACGTGACTTCGCAGGGCAGTTATTTGTCCAAAGATGGTGAGTGCGTTGTGGTGCGAGCGGAGGATGGACGCAAAAAACGTTTTCCCGTGCATGTGCTGGACGGTGTTGTCTGCTTTGGGAATGTGTTGTGCAGCCCTTTTCTGTTGGGACATTGCGCGGATAAAGGCCTTGCAGTTTCTTTTTTAACGGAAAATGGGCGTTTTCTTGCTTCCGTGCGAGGACCTCAACAGGGCAATGTGCTACTGCGACGGGCGCAGTACCGCATTGCTGACGATCCAGAAGGCGCATCACAGATGGCTCGTTCCTTTCTGGCGGGAAAGGTGGCCAATTCTCGGGCCGTGTTGCGTCGTGCGCTACGCGACCATTCCGACAAGCTTGACGTGGGCGGAATGAATGACGCCATATCCATTTTGGATGACAGCGCACGTCGCCTTCAGACGCCCGTTTCACTTGAGGAGGCCCGGGGACTGGAGGGACAGGCGGCCAATGCATACTTTGGCGTTTTTTCTCAATTGGTTCTTAAAGATGATTGTGAATTTTGCTTTCAGGGAAGAAATAGACGTCCTCCATTGGATATTGTCAATTGTCTGCTTTCATTCTTTTATACACTTTTGGCCCATGATATACGATCTGCGCTTGAGTCTGTGGGGTTGGACTGCCAAGTTGGCTTTTTACATCGGGACAGGCCTGGGCGCCCGGGACTGGCTTTGGATGTGATGGAAGAGTTCCGGTCTTTTTTGGCAGATCGCATTGTACTTTCCCTCATTAACAGAGGCGAGGTTTCGCCTCGTGGTTTTGTGAAAAAGCAAAGTGGTGCGGTTTTTATGGATGAGGATACTCGTAAAATTGTTTTAACCGCTTGGCAGAAGAGAAAACAGGTAGAAATTTCACATCCTTTTCTCAAAAAACGTATGCCGCTGGGGCTTGTGTTTCACGTGCAGGCCCAACTTCTGGCTCGGTGTCTTCGAGGAGATTTGGAAGGATACCCTCCTTTTTTTTGGAAGTAATATGCTCGTACTGGTCAGCTATGATGTGAGTTTTGAGGATGAGAGTGGGAAAGGCCGTTTGCGCCGGATTGCCAAAGTTTGTGAGAATTTTGGGCAACGGGTGCAATATTCTGTGTTTGAGTGCGTGGTGGATCCGGCCCAATGGGCTGCTCTTCGACATAGGCTCTTAGAAGAATATGATGAGGAAAAGGACAGTTTACGATTTTATTTTCTAGGAAAAAATTGGCAGCGGCGCATCGAACAACATGGCGCGGCCGATACGTATGACCCGGAAAATGATGTTCTTATTTTATAGGTGCGAACCCTAAGCGGGTAGTGTTTTCCTGGGCGGTTCGCACTTACTGGAAATGCCTTTAAAATAGGGTGTTATTTGATTTGGTAGGATTGAATGTTGCTTTGCTTGTGTGCATGTTTTGTTGGTTCGCGGTCAGCAGAGCGTGGGATGTAGGCAAACAAAGTATATGACGGTCACAGTCGCCCCTCATGCAGGGGCGTGGATTGAAACTGCCAATCATCCGGACACGGTACATTTTACCGAGGTCGCCCCTCATGCAGGGGCGTGGATTGAAACACGGCCCGGCTCCACGGCATTGACGAACGGGAACGTCGCCCCTCATGCAGGGGCGTGGATTGAAACAATCATTAAGAGCGCGGCCTGTAAGCAGACCGTGGTCGCCCCTCATGCAGGGGCGTGGATTGAAACTTGCAGCACCACGTTGGCCGCGACGAGGGCGGCAGTCGCCCCTCATGCAGGGGCGTGGATTGAAACGGTCAGGACAGGCGCGACTACGGAAAAGCCCGGCGTCGCCCCTCATGCAGGGGCGTGGATTGAAACTCCATATCAATGATGGAGGAATAAATAGCATTGAAGTCGCCCCTCATGCAGGGGCGTGGATTGAAACGTTTTCCAGCGCAAACTCGCTGAAAAGCGTACGGTCGCCCCTCATGCAGGGGCGTGGATTGAAACTTTCCGCAAAATCAACGTCCGTCCACCGCAGATTGAGTCGCCCCTCATGCAGGGGCGTGGATTGAAACAATAATTGCTATTGCGGTATGTTTTACCACGCCCGTCGCCCCTCATGCAGGGGCGTGGATTGAAACTACTATTGAGCGCATGGGCGTTATGTTGTATATGGGTCGCCCCTCATGCAGGGGCGTGGATTGAAACAGCCACGGCCTCGGCCTCGTTGATATCCCGTATCGTCGCCCCTCATGCAGGGGCGTGGATTGAAACTGTCTTGCGTCTGCCTGTCTGCGATTATGGCGCGGTCGCCCCTCATGCAGGGGCGTGGATTGAAACGTGTTCAACTTCAAAGTTATAAAATGATTCCAGTCGCCCCTCATGCAGGGGCGTGGATTGAAACAAACGTAGCGGCGTTGACAGTGCAGACGATTGGGTCGCCCCTCATGCAGGGGCGTGGATTGAAACATCTGGTGTACCATTATCATCGTTAACCATTAAAGTCGCCCCTCATGCAGGGGCGTGGATTGAAACGAGAGCGCAGACGCCGTCAAGTTGCTCATCCGTAGTCGCCCCTCATGCAGGGGCGTGGATTGAAACTGTAACCATTAATGCCGATAAGATGGAACGTGCTAGTCGCCCCTCATGCAGGGGCGTGGATTGAAACTGACACATACACCACAATTAACCCTAAACGTTCTGTCGCCCCTCATGCAGGGGCGTGGATTGAAACTTCCCCATTTGTATATATGCCCCTACAACAGCGTGTCGCCCCTCATGCAGGGGCGTGGATTGAAACAAAAGTCGTGCGCTGTTTTTAGCTGCAACCTCGCGCGTCGCCCCTCATGCAGGGGCGTGGATTGAAACTGTAAATGATCTTGTCGTGTGAATTGGCTCAAGTGTCGCCCCTCATGCAGGGGCGTGGATTGAAACTTGATGATAACGGCGCACCGATGTCTGGCCGCTCGTCGCCCCTCATGCAGGGGCGTGGATTGAAACTCCAGCCTTATAATCCAGCATGTGCCGCTCCATTGTCGCCCCTCATGCAGGGGCGTGGATTGAAACTTCTGCTGGGACACCGACAGTGATATGGCCCAGGGTCGCCCCTCATGCAGGGGCGTGGATTGAAACTTGCTCTCTGTCGGTATTGCTCTCACCACAGCAACGTCGCCCCTCATGCAGGGGCGTGGATTGAAACCCTCAAGATGTTCTAATCCTGAAATGGAACTGACAGTCGCCCCTCATGCAGGGGCGTGGATTGAAACCGCTTCGACTCGTCGTGTTTCGCGGTCCTGCTCAGGTCGCCCCTCATGCAGGGGCGTGGATTGAAACTAGCCAGTCGATTGAGTCCAAGACAAGTGTCTTGGTCGCCCCTCATGCAGGGGCGTGGATTGAAACCACACGTGGCGGCACACGTTTGCCAGCTGGCTGGGTCGCCCCTCATGCAGGGGCGTGGATTGAAACCAGGTGGTACAGGCTTTTGACATCAGACAACGCCGTCGCCCCTCATGCAGGGGCGTGGATTGAAACTCGTTGCATTGTCAGGCGGCAGGCTGCGCGGATTTGTCGCCCCTCATGCAGGGGCGTGGATTGAAACACGCAGAACATGGATTCCGGGGCTGATCTGGGGCGGTCGCCCCTCATGCAGGGGCGTGGATTGAAACGGTGTTGATCCGGTAATCCGGATGCTTCCACCACGTCGCCCCTCATGCAGGGGCGCTTCCTCTTTTGTGGGGATAACAAGTCGTGTTGCTTTCGGGTAAGGGAGGTATACGCCCCAACCACCCCAGTGCATCCCCTTGCTCTCAAGTGTATACCAGCCTGTATACCAAGGCACAAAAAAAGGATTCAACGCGGCTCATTTTACTGAGTTAAGCTGTTGAATCCTTTAATAATCCTCTGGAGCCAGGAATGAGAATTGAACTCACGACCTACTGATTACGAAGAAAATGTTTGAAAAATAAGTGCTGAAATAATTGAACTTATTTTGAAAGTTTTTGTATACCGGGGCAAAAAGGCGTATCCTAGTATACACTCGGTATACCAAGGAAAAATAGATGATTTCTAGGCGTTTACTTTTGATTCTCTGATTTGTTATACTTAAAGGGTTTTCAAAATTGATCGAATTCCAAGGCGGTTATGAAGGACGCCTTTCTGATTGTTGATCAGCATTGAGATGGCCTATTTAAAAACGCCGCTCAGTGGTCCAACAAAGTGGATCCATATATGAAGGCCTACCGGAAGATTGGAAGAGTGCGGCTAGAGTTTAGCTAGGGCCACAACTGAGTACAGTCAAGGCCATTTCCGCTAAGCAGGAACTAATATAAATAAATTTTAAATCAGCTAGTTGGGTTGTTTTACTGATGATTTCATTAACAATTTATCAACAGAAAATATTAAGAAGTATTAATTTTTTGAGTATGCTACAGCAATCGCTTCATCCGTCGCTAGTTTTCAAGAAGCCAACTGTGGATAAAATGCAGTTTGCCCTTTCATATTAATTAGATGATATTTTTTGTTACAGTCTGGCATTCCCTCTAACCTCTTATAACCAAAGCTAACCGAGATTAATGAATGTCAAAAATGTGATATCGGTGGTTTAATGATGAAATCTAGCCTTAATGTGGTTGTTTCCACCCATCAGAAATAGTGCGGACGAAAGAAGAGGGAAGAAGTTAGTGGTCAGTACAATTCAATCGACAGTTGGTAAGGTGTCCCCATTTCTCCATATGTTACTATTGGGGTTCGCTTGTTTTTGTTGGGTCACTAGTGGGTTACTCTTCGTTTACATAGCTGTTCCATCAATTATTATCTCACTTCTGATCCTTGGCGTTACAGCACGTTATCACAAAACAAAAGTGCACCGCTGTGGCCTTGTATTCGTGCTATACCTAGCCATTGCCCCATTTCTTCTAGCTGGTCTGGCGTTCATGTTATCCAACCTAATCTCATTTACAACAGAGTATAGCATTGGCTTTGATATTCAAACACCACGGGGGGTAGTGACTATAGTCAACGATGTTTCGATCGAAGACAGTGAAAGTCCGGTTGCCTCTCTAAAAGCGTTCTATAGTGGCAGGTCATCAATAAATGCAGAGTCTAGCATTGTTCTGATTGGCAAAAACAAAGCTGTCCTTACGCTTCTTTCACCAAAAGGAATCGACACTATCTCATACTTGAAGCATGTCCCTAATATGGTAAAATTATTTAAAATGGACGTCGTATCAGAGGCTGGAGTCAGTAAATATATACTTTCTCGCCCTCCTCAAATGGTCGGCTTTATCAAAAGTATCGAATCGACAGAATACAAAGTGCTAGAACAAAATTCATTTCATGAGGCATTTGGACCTGGGTACTCTTTTTTACAGGCATGGGTTTCTTTCGAAAAAGTGGAGCATACTAATGTGTTGTCTGAAACTGTTCCATGGTGGGACTACTCAAGAATGATTCCGAAAGTAGGATCTTTCCATCATGGCCTATTACGATTAAATCCAGATAATTTCAAAGTTCACAAAGACACTTCTGCATCTTTTTTTTAGGTTCTAACAGTTTATTAGGGGTGACCTGCTCCCGCGAAATAGGTCCACCGACAATGTGAGTTTTCCGACGGATTGAAAATATATTCCCCTCCTCTTTTCTGTTGGCTGTTTGAATCGCTTCCCGTGCTTTGATCCTGTTCCTCCCTCAACGCCAAATCTGACAAAGATAAAGGCCCCGGAAAGTCGATGCTTTCGGGGCCTTGTTGGAAGCTTGTTCGGGGTGGTTGCTAGAACCGTTCAAAGTCGTTGTCCACCACATATTCGCCTGCCGAGGGCAGGGCGGATGGGGTTGTTTCGTTGACAGCCCTCACCGCTTGCGGGCGGCGGGTGCGGTCGTTCTGATTGATCTTGAAGAAGGCCACTGTGTCGCCGAGGTGCTCGGCCTGTACATTGAGTTGTTGGGATGAGGACGACATTTCCTCTGAGGCTGCCGCGGTCTGCTGGATGACCTGGTCGAGTTGGTGGATGGCCTTGTTGACCGTCTCGGCTCCGGCGTTCTGTTCGTCGCTCGCTGCCGCGATCTCCTGGATCAATTCCGAGGTGTGGCGGATGTCCGGCACCATTTTGTTCAGCATCTCCCCGGCCTCTTCGGCCACAGCCACGCTGGAGGCGGACAGTGCGCTGATCTCGGCGGCCGCAACGCCTGAGCGTTCGGCCAGCTTGCGGACCTCGGCCGCCACCACGGCAAAGCCCTTGCCGTGTTCCCCGGCGCGCGCCGCTTCGATTGCCGCGTTCAGGGCAAGCAGGTTGGTCTGGCGGGCGATCTCTTCAATGACCGATATCTTGTCGGCAATCTCGCGCATGGCCGAGACGGTCTCGGCAACGGCCTTACCGCCCTTTTCCGCCTCCATGGAAGACTGGCGGGAGATGCGTTCGGTCTCCCGTGCATTGTCGGCATTGCGGCTGATGTTGGAGACCATTTCCTCCATGGAAGCCGAGACCTCTTCGATGCTGGCGGCCTGTTGTGTGGCTCCCTGAGCCAACAGTTCCGCCGTGGACGAGAGTTCCTGCGCTCCGCCGCTGACCGAGGCCACAGCGGTACGGACCTCGCCTACCACTTCGAGCAGCTGCCGTCCCATATTGCCCATGGAGCGCATCAGCTTTCCGATTTCGTCGTTGCGGGGATTGCCTACCCCTGCGCAGGTCAGGTCGCCGTTCTCGATGCGCGTCAGCCCGGTGTCGACCACGCCGAGCGGCTTGAAGATAAGGGCTTTGACCAGCAGGCTGACCATCAGGATGGAGAGGATCAGGGCGATGATCGCGGTGATGGAGTTGATGGTCAGGTTCGTGGTGGAATCCGCTCTGATGGTGCCCAGCTTTTCATAGGTCCAGACCTTCCAGCCCAGCGAATCGATGTCATAGACGCTGCCCTCATATTGTTCTCCGTTCATGGCGAACCGGACTCTGGCGCCGGACCCGGCGTCCTTGAACTGCTTGAGGGACGGTACGATCTCCCAGAGGCTTTTGCCGATTTGATCGCTGTCCGGGCTCGCCATGACATACCCGTCCGGGCGGGAGAGATAGATATTCTTGAAATTGAGCGTGGTCTGCGCGATCTCCGTGATGGTGGTCAACGGCAGGTTGAGGCACAGCACGCCATTTATCCGGCCATCCTTGGCAATGGGAACGGCCATGGCCATGACCGTTTGCCCGATGGACGAGACATAGGGGGTGGTAACGATGCGTTTTTCGCCGCCGAAAATGCGTTTGTACCACTCGCGGTTTTTGGCCTTTTCCTTGAAATTGGGGATCAGCCCCTTGCGCACGCCCAGATAGGTGGAACCGTCATGGCGGGCGAAGTAGGCTTCCTTGACCCCTGCTTGTTTGGCCAACTGGTCGAGCAGGTTTAGGTGGTAGGGGAGCCGGGCCAGTTCGTCACCTTCGGGACCGGCCGGAAACAGCTTGGCGATCAGTTCCAGCTCGCCGAAATACATATTCGCCTTTTCGGCGACGGCCTTGCCGATGGCCTGGGATGCCGTGTCCAGTCCCTCCATATAGCTCGTGTATGAAGAGTTACTGAAGCTGCTGTATGAAAATATGCTCATGGCCAGGATGATGACCGCGAAGAAGAGGAATACACTCAGAACGATTTTGTTTTTTGCGCTTAGGGTCATATGTTGCCTCACGACAAGGAGAGTTGACAGAATGACGGTGGCTTCACATTCCTCGGATCTCAGGCAGCCGGGGCGGCCATCGGTACAAAGTGGTCGTCGCTTGAATTAATGGGGCCTGGAGCCGGCAATGGGGAGGACGCCGCTCCCCCATCACCGGCTTGAACGTTGATCGCCCTACAGGCTGTTTTTGTATTTTTCTTCCAGGTCCTTGATTTGCGCGACAAGCGTGTCGTCCAGCTTGACGATGTCGGCATACTGATATTCCAGCCCCAGGTTGGTGTATTTGGGTTGGCCCATGCGGTGAAAGGGCAGTGCCTCGTATTCGCACTTTTCGCCGGGCAGGGACTCGACAAATTCGATGATGGCGCGGATGTCCTCCACACTATCGTTGAAGTCGGGGATGACAGGGGTGCGGACCCGTATGCTCATGCTGGGGTAGGCTTCCCTGATCTTGATCAGGTTCTCTCGGATGCGCTTCCCGGTATGGCCGGTCATAGCCTTGTGCTTGTCATCGTCCATGGTTTTGATGTCGAACAGGAAGCTGTTCACGAACGGCAGGCAGGGTTCGATGACTTCCCACGGGGCCTGACCGCAGGTCTCCACCGCCGTGTTGATATGGCGTCGCCGGGCCTCGCGCAAAAGGGCGAGTGCAAATTCAGGCTGGGCAAAGGGCTCCCCGCCGGACAGGGTCAGGCCGCCGCCGGAACGGGCGTAGAAACGTTCGTCTTCCTCCACCCGTTTTAAAATCTTGTCCACGCTCTGCTCTTCCCCATAGACGATAATGGCGTTGCCCGGACAGACCTCGGCCAGGGTGTATTCGTCTTGAATCAGCTCGTGGTTGATGTCGACTTTGCCGTCTTCCCCAACGGTCACGCCACCACTGGTACAGTGTTTTATGCAGTGTGAGCACTTGTCCGCGCCAATGCAGTTGTTGCGGTTGTAGGCGATCTGTGGAATGAATTTTTGGGATTCGGGGTTGGAACACCAGGCACAGTGCAATGGGCAGCCTTTCATGAAGACAATGGTTCTGATGCCGGGGCCGTCATGAACCGAGTACTTCTGGACGCTGAAGACCGTTCCCGTCGTCTTTTTATCTAGAATCGAGCTCATAGGGGTTTCCTTTCTGTGGCTGAGCAGTAGCAAAAAGGGACAGGGGATATCCCCTGTCCCTTTTGGTTGGACAGTGTCTTACAGGGTTTCGTGGGCTGTTCTGGCGATCAGGTCGTCCTGCAGATCCTTGGACAGATCGCAGAAGTAGGCGGAGTAGCCTGCAATCCGGACAATCAGGTTGCGGTACTGTTCCGGGTTCTTCTGTGCCTTGATCAGGGTGTCTGCGTTGATGACGTTGAACTGGATGTGCCACAGGCGCAGATCGCAGTATGCCCGGATGAAGTCGACCAGCTTCTGGGTTCCTTCCTCGCCTTCCAGGCATTTGGGGGTGAACTTGATGTTGACCAGACGGGCAGCCCGTTCACGATGGTTGAAGTTCTTGGTGGTGTAGTTGGACATCAGAATGGCTGTGGGGCCGTTCTTGTCCGCGCCATGGGAAGCGGAGGAGCCGTCGGACAGCGGGTACCATGCGACACGACCGTTCGGGGTGGCGGAGACCACGCGACCGAAGGGAACGTGCGAGGTGAACGGCACGTAACGGACATCCAGATGGACTCCCAACTCGGCTTGGTACTTCTCGGCGAATTCAACGCTCAGGGAATCAACGTACTTGCCGAGGTCATCGGCGTATTCGTCGTTGTTGCCGTAGCAGGGAGCGGTCTTGAGCAGCGCCTGGACATCCTCGTGGCCCTTGAAGTCGGCCTTGCAGGCTTCGATGACCTGCTGCATGGTCAGCTTCTTGTCGTCAAAGACCAGCTTCTTGATGGCGGCCAGGGAGTCGACGACAGTACCGAAGCCGATGACTTCGAAGTAGCCCAGGTCGATGCCTTCGGGGACATCAGGCTGGTGGATGTCGATGCAGTGCTTGCGGCAGAGGGCGTGCATGGCGTCAGCCAGCGGTGCGGCAAAGTGGTTCTTGCGCAGGGCTATAACACGGGCCTGCTGGGCGAAGCCGTGCTTGAGCAGGTTTCTGTGCTGGACGGTGTAGGCCTCAAGGAACTCGTCAAAGCTCTTGAAGTCGCAGGGATCGCCGGTGGCGGGAGCGAGTTGCTCGTCGCCGTATTTCAGCATCTTGCCGTTGTACAGGACCATCTCGACGGCGGCAGCGAAGTTGATGTAGGGGCAACCGGAGGTGTAGGTGTCACGGTTGGGCATGCGGATTTCTGCGCAGCCGGAGATGGCGTAGTCGTAGATTTCCTCGAACTTCGCACCCTTGGCGAGATGCAGCGGGATGACTTCCTCATCGTTGATGAGTTTCGGGAAGCCGGAGCCTTCCTTAACGGTCTCGGCGATTTCAGCCAGGAACCGCTGGGGGGAACGGGCATGGATACGGGCCGCCAGATCGGGGTAGTGGTGCGGGAACTCACGCTTGGAGCGCAGGAACAGGTAGGATAACTCGTTGGTGGAGTCGACGCCGTTCTTGTTCTGGCCGCCGATGGTCACTGCCTCCCAGTGGGCGTAACCTTCGTTGAAGTCGCCGCCTTGAGGAGAGATGTAGAGGTCGATGAACTGGGCCATGCCCACGAACATGCACTCGATCAGTTCCATGGCCTTGAGTTCGTCCAGACGACCTTCTTCAACGTCCTTTTCATAGAAAGGATAGAGGTACTGGTCCATGCGACCGTTGGAGACGATGGTGCCGGTCTTTTGCTCCAGACGGGAGAACATCTGGGTGAACCACTGGGACTGCACAGCCTCGTGGAACGTCTCGGCGGGCTGTTCAGGCACCTTGCGGCAGATCCGTGCCATTTCGAGCAGTTCGGCCTTGCGGGTCTCGTCCTTTTCTTCGGCAGCCATCTTTTCAGCCAGGTCGGCGTGGCGGTTGGCCCACAGGATGATGGCGTCGCAGACGGTGATGACCGCTTCAATAAAGGGCTTCTTCTCGGTGTTGTCGATGGGGGAGAAGGGATCCAGAGCTTCGAGCTTTTCCTGCATTTCTGCACGGATGCCGCCGAATCCACGCTTCAGGACCACTTCGTAGTCGTGCACCCACTGCAGGCAGGAACGAAAGGAGGAGGTCTCGTTCACAATGTAGCGGGAGTGCAGGCCGTCGGCGTCGTCGTAGGTCAGAGCATGTGTCTCGTCGGAAAACGCCTTGTTCAGTGACTCGTGGTAGGTCTTGCCCTTCCAGTAAGGAGCGATCTCGTGGACGACGATGTCGGCGTCTTCCTGGGTGATGGTGAAGGGAGAGCTTTCGCGGGTGGGCAGTTCCTTGACCGCCAGATCGAGAAAGTCGCCGTCCAGTTCCGGGTACAGAATGCCGTAGCGGCCTTCAGCACCGGCGCGGCCGCATAGCAGGCTGTCTTCGTCGATGTACACGGTGATGTTTTCGGCGATGTTGTACAAAGCCTTGGCCCAACGCAGGGTCAGGTGCTGGCCTTCCGTTTTCTGCATGGATTTTGTGAAATACAGGGCGCGCTGAATATCGATAGAAGGGGTCAGGCCTTCGATTCTATCAAGGATTTTGAATACGCGCTCGTGCGTCTTGCGATAAGGGTTGTCAATGCCCTTGATCTTGTCTTCCAGCATCTGTTCATGGTGTGAAAGGCAGCATTCCATCTGTCTGTCTCCTGGTATGTGTTTTAATTGTTGCTCCAGTAGTCCTGTTTTGCAGGTGTGTTATTTCCATATAAGCATAGTTTGTGCCAATATGAATTTGCTGATTAACATATTGAAATATAGAGCTTTTTTGTTTGAGCCTGTCCGTGGTGGAACACGGGGAGTTTATGGTTTGGTGCAAATTTGCACCGCTGCTATTTGAATAGTGATTTATCCTTGTATATTAAATGGATAGATGGTTGATGCGTTTTGGCACCCTGATGGGTGATATGGTGCAGGAGTGCAACGTTGTGCCGGTGGTGCGGCCGGACAAAATTGGTTTCAGTTTTTTTGAATAAATTCGATAGTAAGGGTGTCTTCTCGCGGCGGATCAAAAAAAGCCCTGCAACGAATTGCAGGGCTTTTTTTGTAGAGCGGATACCGTTATTTCCCGAGCACGAACATGGAGATTTCCGGTATATAGGTGACGAGCAGCAGGACGAGTATCATCAGGCCGAGGATGGGCCAGATCTGTTTGCTGATGTCGTCCAGTTTGACCTTGGCGACGCCGGAAGCGACAAACAGGTTGACGCCAACCGGAGGGGTGATGAAGCCGATGGCCAGGTTGACGACCATGATGATGCCGAAGTGGGTGGGGTCAACGCCCACATGCGTGACGATGGGGAGCAGAATGGGAACCAGGATAACAATGGCTGCCAATGCTTCCATGAAGGTTCCGATGAACAGCAGGAATATGTTGATAAGCAAGAGGATCAGTATCTTGCTGCTGGTCAGTCCCAGAATGTAGGAGGCGATCTGGGCGGGGATTTCCTCAACGGTCATGATCTGGCCGAAGACCTTGGCCATGGCCATGAGAATGATGATGATGGCCGAGGTGGAGCAGATCTCCAACATGGTGGGAATGATGTTGTCCTTGTTCAGTCCCTTGTAGACGAACATGCCGACAATCAGACCGTAGAAGGCAGCCACTGCCGCGGCTTCGGTTGGAGTCATCAGGCCGCTGTAGATGCCGCCGAGCACGATGATCGGCACCATGAGGGCGAGCTTGGCGTCCCAGATGGCGCGGGTGAAGGTACCGATAGTCCGTTCCTTCTTTTCACCCATCCATCCGTTTTTCTTGGAGTACCAGTAGCTGTACCCCATCAGCACCAGACCGGTCAGCACGCCTGGGACGATACCGGCGAGGAACAGGTCGCCGATGGATGTCTGGGAAGCGATGCCATAGATGACAAACGGGTTGCTGGGGGGAATCATGACGCCGATGGCACCGCCCGCAGCCACGATGGCGCAGGCGAAATAGGTGTTGTAGCCGCGTTCGATCATGGCCGGGATGGTCAGGGAGCCGATGGCTGCCACTGTGGCCGGACCGGAGCCGGAGATGGCGGCAAAGAACATGCAGGTCGCAACCGAGGCCATGGCCATGCCGCCGGGAAGCGATCCCAGCATTTCACCGGCCAGGTTGAGCAATCGGGTGGACAGGCCGCCCGCCCCCATGAATATGCC
>CAJXRQ010000036.1 GCA_913060505.1 uncultured Desulfovibrio sp. | reverse complement strand
GGGCCGCAGTTACTTGAGGGCGGGGAATATGTCTGACACAGCTTGTCAGGGAAGCGAGAGGTGAATCGTGGTGGTTTGTTTTTCCTGATCAGGCAACGAAAAACGGCCCGGACATGCGTACCGGGCCGTTTTTTATGTTTCTTGAGTGGTCTTAGCGTCTGCGAGGTCTGCGCCTTCTGCGGCGTTTTTTGGGCGCTTCGCCGTCCTGCTCGCCGTTGCTCTGTTCGGAAGGCTCTTCGGACGCGGCTTCCGCAGCTTTTTGCTGGCGGGGAGCAGAATTTTCCTTGGTCTGCCGCCTGTCTCCATCCTCGCCTTCCCGGCTTTCGGGGGCTCTTGGAGTGCGTTTGCGCGGCGGACGTTTCTTTTTGGGTTTGGCTTTCTTTTCAGGGGCCTGCTTCGCCTGCTCTGGTTCGGCCGGGGCGAGGCGCATGGAATCCTGATAAAGCACGTCCAGCAGCATGGCCAATTGCAGCACGCCATCTTCATCGTCGGCAAGGCGTTTGGCCATGGGCAACAGCCGCATGATGCGTTCGCCTTGCAGGGCATCAAGTTTGCGGCGTTTGGCATCCAGCAGGGCTGTGATGCGCTCTTCGATGACTTCTGTCACTTCGGAATCCTCCGGTGCCTCGCGTTCCACGAGGTCTATTTTGTAGCGCATGGCGATTCGTTTCATTTCCGGAACCTGAGCGATATCCGCGAAGGTGATTACCGTCCCGGATGCTCCGGCACGACCGGTGCGGCCTGCCCTGTGAATATAGGATTCCGGGTCTTCGGGCGGCTCGTAGAGAAAAACGTGGGAAAGTTCGCGGATGTCGATGCCGCGTGCGGCGACGTCCGTGGCCACCAGAAAGCGTAGTTTGTTGGCGCGGATTTTACCAAGCACCTTTTCCCGTTTGCTCTGGGACAGGTCCGAGGATATGGCCTCGGCCTCATATCCGAAATTCTTGAGCACTTCGGCAATGTAATGCACGTCGCGCTTGGTGTTGCTGAAAATGATCGCCGAGCTGGGGTTTTCCAGCTCAATGAGGCGCATCAGAATTCGCTCCTTGCCCATGCCCGGCACCTTGCACATGATGTGCGCAATGTCGGCCACGTGGACCTGATCACCGGACAGGCTGAGCATTTTCGGCTTGTTCAGGAATTCATCCGCAAGGCGCAGGACACTGCCCGGATAGGTTGCCGAGAACATGAACGCGGAATAGCCGCCATCCTTGGGCAGGTATGTCTGGATATCACGCATGTCCGGGTAGAAGCCCACGGAAAGCATGCGGTCCGCTTCGTCGAATATGAGCACCTTGATGGAGTCGAGATCCAGGTTGTGCTTGAGCAGATGGTCCAGAATACGGCCGGGCGTACCGACCACCAGCTGTGCGCCGGCCCGGAATGCGTCGAGCTGGGTGCCGTAGCCTACACCACCGTACACTTCCACGACGTTGATGCCGGTGCCACCGGCCAGCAGTCGTGCTTCCTCGGCTACCTGTCGGGCCAGTTCCCGTGTGGGGACGAGCACCAGCGCCTGGCATTGGAGCAGGGTGGAGTTGAGCTTTGCCAACAGGGGCAGCACAAACGCGCCGGTCTTGCCGCTGCCGGTCCGGGCTTGGACCATGATATCCCGATCCGCCAGAA
Organism: uncultured Desulfovibrio sp.; assembly: GCA_913060505.1. Lineage (GTDB taxonomy): Bacteria > Desulfobacterota > Desulfovibrionia > Desulfovibrionales > Desulfovibrionaceae > Pseudodesulfovibrio. Next base: position 21,701 of record CAJXRQ010000036.1, on the reverse strand, counting down.
CATATGGCATGGCCTTGCATTGCACCGGAGTGAGCGTGGGCCATCCGGCCCGTTTGCATGCTTCCCGGAGATCTTCGGAGAGTTCCGAGATACTTGTTTCCGGTAGTTTGTCGTCAGGGGAATGCTGGTCTGCTTTTTGGTTGGTCGTGTCAGACATGAGTGCCTTTTTTCAGAATAAGTGAAGAAACTCCCTGCAAACTAGCCCTTTCAAGGGGTTTGTGCAACTGTGGCGTGGTTTGCCGGGGCGTCGGGATCCTTGCTGGACGATACGACTCTCCTTTTTCAATTGTTTTGGCGGTGCTTTTGCACAGCGGATGGCTGTCTTTTGTGCAGCTTATGGCGCAAACTATTTATTTTCGTTATGTAAAACCATATTGTCAGTGCCTGAAGTGAATGTTACGAGGACGTTACTTCACGGGCTTTATTCATTTTTTTTCATATATTTTGTTTCCATGAGCAAACGTTACGAATGGATGCATATTGCCGACTGGGGTCTGTGAACTTTTTCAAGGAGAGATTCATGCGCAAAGTGATGATGCCAATCGTGCTGGCCGCACTTGTCGTGTTCGGGACAACGTTTGGTACCCGTGCCTTTGAACTGACCGTAGTGCATGTCAACGACACGCATTCCCATTTGGAGTCCGTTTCCGACAAGCTGTCTTTCGATGGAGAGAAAACCTATGTGAAATTGGGCGGATGGGATCGTCTCAAGACCAAGATTGACGAAGTCAGGTCCAAGAATCCCAATGTAGCCGTGCTTCATGCCGGTGACGCCGTGCAGGGGACTTTGTATTTCACAAAATTTCTGGGCAAGCCCGAAATGGAGTTTATGAACCTGCTGGGTTTCGACGCCATGACCCTTGGCAACCATGAATTTGACAAGGGACCGGATGTTTTGGCCGACTTTCTGGAATATGCTCATTTCCCGGTTCTGTGCGCCAACTTGCAGGCCAAGGCAGACAGCAGGCTGGCTGCGGAGGTCAAGCCCTACGTGGTGTTGGAATTCAATGGCAAGAGTGTCGGCGTTATCGGCCTGACCCTCAAGGATACGGAAGTCATTTCAAGGCCCGGTCCGGTTACATTCGCCAATGAGCAGGAAACTGCCCGTAAATGCGTGGCCGAACTGGAAGCCAAAGGTATAAACAATATTATTGCCCTGACCCACATGGGCTATGATGCTGACAAGGCTCTGGCAGCCAATGTCAAAGGCATAGATCTCGTGGTGGGCGGCCATTCCCACACCTTGCTGGACGACGGCAGGAGCCTCGCCGCTTTGGGAATGCGCGGTGGCGGTTTGTATCCGACCAAAGTCAAGGGACCGGACGGCTCGGACGTATACGTGGTCACTTCATGGGAATGGGCCAAGGCCGTCGGTGTACTCAAGACGGTTTTTGACGACAATGGGCACATCACCGAATGCAGCGGCAATGCCGTTCTTTTGCTTTCCGACTCGTTCCGACGCAAGAATGCCGAAGGCAAGAAAGTGGAGCTTAAAGGGGCGGCGCGAGACACTGTCATGGATGCCGTGGTCAAAAGCCCCATTGCCGAAGTGGTTGGTTCGGATGCCGATGCCGTTGCTCTTCTGGCCCCTTACAAGAAAGGGCTTGAAGCCATGCGTAGTGAGGTTATCGGCCAGGCTGCCCAAAGTCTGCCGCATATCCGCATGCCGGGCGTTTCCGACTCGGGCGAACAACTGCCACAGGGCAGCATGATTGCACCGCTGGTCTGCGACGCCATGCTGTGGAAGACCGCATCCGTGGGCCTCAAGCCGGACTTGGCGATGCAAAACGCAGGCGGAGTACGGACCAGTGTGGATCGTGGACCGATTACTGTGGGGACGGCATATACGTTGATGCCTTTCGGCAACACCGTGTATGTGCTGGACCTCAAGGGAACGCAGGTCGTTGAGGCGTTGGAAACCGGAGCTCGCCGTAGTGGCGGAGCGTTCGCCTATGTTGCGGGGGCACGGTATACAGTGGATATGAACAAGCCTGAAGGCAAGCGCGTTTCCCACGTGGAAATACGTAAGGATGGCCAATGGCAGCCTCTGAAACCCAAGGCGGCCTACCGTCTCGCCACCAACGCCTATGTCGCTGATGGTGGAGACGGGTATGAGGTTTTGAAGTTTGCTGGTGGATATCGCTACGACACCGGGTTTGTCGTCGCCCAGACGTTCATGGATTATGTGCGCGCCAGGAAGACGTTGCATCGTCCCGAGGCCACGGGAATTACATTTATTCCCGAAAAATAGTGCGCAGAAATAAAAGAATGAAGAGAGGAATCGGCCTTTTGGCTGGTTCCTCTTTTTTGTTTGTCCTGTTTTCTGCATGTGGACAGCTTGAGCACCTTATGGCAGGAGTTCGAAAATCGAGGAGGAAGCATGAGTACCAAAAGACCGTATTATCCGTGCGAAAACTGTCGGTTCCGCAAATTTGCGGGGGATGATCCCCTTTCCCTGCTGGGAGAATTCTGGACATGGCACACCAAGTGGTGCCCGGGCTGGAAGAAGTATCTGCGCACGCTCAGGGAGTATGGCGAAAATCCGCCTTCGGCTGGGCATTTGCGTGGTTTTTGGGATGAATCAGAACGAGATGGTTGATTGATATGGTGAGAGAAATGCCTCCGGCGGCTCAAAAATTTTTTGGACAAGGTTCTTGAGAATCTCCAAAACTTTTAGTGAGCGACCCACCCGGCAAAAGCCGGGTGGGTCGCCGTCGTTTGAGAGATGGTTTCTCCCACCCATGCCGTTGCTTCCACTGGATGCAACGGCAGAAAAGGGTCAAGGGATGTGTCCCTTGCGGGTACAGGGCAGCGCCCTGCACAGTGTTTTCTAGCGTCGCGCTCCGCGTCTGGAGCCCCGTTCCGAGGTCTTTTGCCCCTGTCCCTGCCGCTGGCGATGTCCAACACCGGAACGGGAACGTGCATTTGCCGGGCGGGGCTGGTTGCGGCCCGGAACTGGTTGGTTGTAATCAAAGTCTTCCAGGGTGAAGCGTTCAATGCGGTTGCCCACAATGCGTTCAATGCTGCGCATCATGGATTTGTCCTCGCTGGTGACAAAACTGAGCGCAACACCGGTGCGTCCTGCACGGCCTGTCCGGCCGATGCGGTGCGTATATGTTTCGGGCGTGTCGGGAATATCAAAGTTGATCACATGCGTGATGCGGTCGCAGTCAATGCCGCGAGCAGCGATGTCCGTTGCCACCATGACGTTGAAATCGCCCTTGCGAAATCCGTCCAGCGCACGCTGCCGCTGGTTCTGGCTCATGTTGCCTTGCAGGAACGTCGCGTTGTGGCTGCCCCGGTCCAGCTTGCGCGCGAGATTCTTGGCTTTGTGCTTGGTGCGCGTGAAGATGAGAACACTTTCGTGGTTCGTGGTTTTGAGCAGGACTTCCAAAAGTTTGGTCTTCAGGTGCTGGGGCACGGGATAGAACGAATGGCTCACACTCGCGGCCGGGGCCGTGTTAGCCACCTGCACTGTCGCCGGCTGGTGCAGAATCCTGTCCGCGAGCTTGCGGATATCGTTGGGCATGGTGGCGGAAAAGAGCAGATTCTGTCGCTGCTCGGGCAAACGTTTGATGATGCGTTTGATGTCCGGCAGAAAGCCCATGTCCAGCATGCGGTCGGCTTCGTCCAGTACCAGCGTGTCCACGTGGTCCAGTTTGATCACGCCCTGATTGAGCAGGTCGATCAGGCGGCCCGGGCAGGCCACCACCACGGCAGAGCGGCGAACGGCCTTGATCTGGGGATTCTGGCCCACGCCACCGAATACAGCGGCGCAGCGGATGCCGGTCTGGCGGCCAAGGTCAACGAAGTTTTCATGGATTTGCAGAGCCAGTTCACGGGTCGGGGCCAGCACCAGCACTCGGGCCGGTCCCTGCTTGGATGCCTCGGCATCGATCAGGCGTTGCAGAATGGGCAGGGCGAACGCGGCGGTTTTGCCGGTTCCTGTCTGGGCCAGGCCCATGACATCGCGCCCTTTCAGCACTTCGGGAATGGCGGCCTGTTGAATGGGAGTGGGGGTTTCATACCCGCACGACTTGATACCGGACGCAATGCGTCCGTCAAAAGAAAATTGATCGAAATTCACAAATGATCCTATGGTGAAAATATATATGGCGACAGCGCGTGACAGCGGTCGTTTTCCAGTGGAACCGGATGGTATCAGAAGGGCTCCGGGACGTGGGGGTACCTGTGTTCGGTCTGGCCGAACCGTTTTGCCGGCACAGTGGCAAAAGCGGACAGTTCGCGCGTCCGGTCACGCTGAGACAGGAGCTTCATGACCTATTCAAGAGTAAAAGTAAAGGGCAAAGGTATGAAAATATTTTGCCGCACCCGCCGGGGAGGAAACGGCAGGTGCGGCCTTGATTCGCGGGATGTGGCGGCTATTTCGGGTCAGGGAGCCGTACCACGAGTACCGGAATCGGACTGTGCGTTGTCGTATGGCGGGCAACACTGCCGAGAACGAGATCCATGAATGGACTTTGTCCATGGGTTCCCATGACCACCATGTCATATTGTCCACTTTTGGCCTCTTCCAGTATTCGTTCGGAGGCATCGCCTTGTACGACAAGGATTCTTTTTTCGGAAAACGGGGATCGGCCGGACTGATCTTTCGTACCCGTTGCGAACTCTTCAGTGATATCCATGATGCGTTTTTCAAGTGTTTCGAGTGCTTCAGCCATTTCCGGAGCCGAGAAGTCGTTCAGGCTGTCCTTGTCCAGCCCCTGCTTCATGTCGGTTCCGGCCTGTTCGCTCATGTATTCCAGTTGGTCGGGAACAACGTGCATGACGGTCACATCAGCGCCGTATGCCTGCCCCAGCGAGGCCGCGTACTGTAGCGCATGGAGTGCGCAGTCGGATAGGTCCGTGACGTACAGGATGTTTTGGATGACGGGGATCATGGTTTTCTCCTTATGCTTTTTCGGCGACAACCGGGCCGAAGAATCGGTTGGTGAATTTCACGTACCATGCAGCGGATTGGACCTGGATGATGTATGCCACGGCCACCACCAGCGCCGCGTCGGATCCTTGTTCGCCAAAGGCATTGATGGCGATGGCAAGGGCGATGGAAAGATTGCGCATGACCGAACCGTAGACCATTGCAATGGCGTCCCCGCGAGGCAGGAAGCGCCTGCCGACCAGTGTACTCAGGGTGAAGTTCAGGGCGTAGATAAGCGCCAGAGGCACAAGGATTTGCAACAGCATATCAGGAGCTGCTGCAATGGTTTTGGCCTTGAGAGCCAATGCCACAAACACAATGCCAAGCACTCCAAGTGTGGACATGGGCGGAAACCGCGGAGCAATGCGCTGCTGAAATTCCTTTTGTCCATAGGTTCGCAAGAGGAAACGTTGCGTTGCGTAACCTAAAGCCATGGGCAAAAACACGATGAAGAATATCTGTTTCATGACCGCCATGACGTTTACTTCAATGGCTGCGCCCATGAGTACCTTGACATAAAACGGCGTTGCCAATGATCCGGCCACAAGGCCGATAACCGTCATCTTTACGGCAGCAGCCATGTTGCCCTTGGCGAATCCTGTCCATGAAATGGTCATGCCGCTGGTGGGAACCAATCCGGCCAGCAGCAATCCCAGAGCCATGTATGGCCTGTCCGCAAAGAACAGGCTGCCGATGCCGAATGCCATGAACGGCACCAGGCCGAAATTGATGAACTGCGTGATGACTTGTGCGCGGGTGTCGCCGCCTTCAAGCACTTTGGCGATTTTGAGGGTGACCATCATGGGGTAGACCATGAGAAAGGTGAACGGCAGGATCAGTGATTTGAGCCATCCGGCCGGTGCCGACATGCCGTAGGCAAATCCCGCGGCCATCATGATCGGGATGGCGATGATCAGGTTTTTGGTGATGCGTTGTATGAGATGCCACATGAATCGTTCCTCCGTGGGTATGGCGGCGTATGATGCCGGGCCGTTTTTATGCATGCTACCTGTTTTTATACGGCGCAGGAGGAACAGGTGCATTGACGTGAGTCAACGGGGAAGGTGCAGCTGCTTGAGAGCATTTGGTGAAAACCGTGTTTTTATAATACGGGTCAGACGAAACCGGAGTATGCTGCTTTTTGTTCAAGGGCGATTTGGCATGGACGATTTTTTATAACAACGACAGGAGGATTGCCCGTGGCCCTGCATGAAAGAACAGTACCCAGAAAAGAATCGGCGAATGATATGCAGGCTTCAACTGTAACAAATGGTGTGAGCGATTCTGATTTCTTGTTCATCACCTTGCCCAAACAGATGTTCCCCGGCGCCGGACATGACGGGCCGCTCGTGTATCAGGCTGTGCATGACGAATTGATGTTGGACGGGAATGCACGCCAGAATCTGGCCACTTTTTGTCAGACATGGGTGGAGCCGGAAATTCACCAGCTTATGGACGAATGCATCGACAAGAACATGATCGACAAGGACGAGTATCCGCAAACGGCAGAGCTGGAATCGCGTTGCGTGAACATGTTGGCAGACCTTTGGAATGCGCCCAGCGCAGCCAATACCATAGGTTGTTCCACCACAGGGTCCAGCGAAGCTGCCATGCTGGGAGGCCTGGCCATGAAGTGGCGGTGGCGCCAGCGTTTGCAGGATCAGGGCTTGAGCGAGGAGGAAATCCGGGTGCGCAAGCCGAATCTCGTGTGTGGGCCTGTACAGGTCTGCTGGCACAAGTTTGCCCGGTACTGGGATGTTGAATTACGGGAAATCCCCATGGAAAAGGACCGATTGATCATGACCCCGGAAGAGGCCGTGAAGCGATGCGATGAAAATACCATCGGCGTGGTTCCAACGTTGGGCGTGACCTTTACCTGCCAGTACGAGTCGGTAAAGGACGTCAGCGATGCGCTGGACTCGTTGGAAAAGGAGACAGGCCTGGATATTCCCATCCATGTGGACGCGGCCAGCGGCGGTTTTCTTGCTCCCTTTACCGATACCAGCCTTGTGTGGGATTTCCGGTTGCCGCGCGTTAAATCCATCAACGCGTCCGGGCATAAATTCGGCCTTTCCCCGCTGGGCGTCGGTTGGGTTGTTTGGCGCGACAAGGAAGACCTGCCCAGGGAACTCATTTTCGAGGTCAATTATCTTGGCGGCAACATGCCCTGTTTTGCCCTGAATTTTTCGCGTCCGGGTGGGCAGATTGTGGCCCAATATTACAACTTCGTGCGTTTGGGGCGCGAAGGCTATCAGAAAATCCATCAGGCTTGTTACAGGACGGCGCAGGATCTTGCTTATGAAATCGGTAAGCGGGACGAGTTCAAGGTCATTTATGACGGCAGGGAGGGGATCCCCGCGTTAAGTTGGACGCTCAATCCGGGAGGAAAATACGGATTCACGTTGTACGACCTTTCGGACCGGCTGCGCAGCCGGGGCTGGCAGGTAGCCGCATACTCCCTGCCGGAACATTGCGAGGACATGGTCATCATGCGCATCCTTGTACGCCACGGTTTCAGTCAGGATCTTGCCGAATTGTTCATGAACGACATGGATCGTTGCCTCGCATATTTCAAAAAGAATCCGGTCTCCACGCCGCTTACGGAAGACGAGGCCGGCGGGTATAGTCACGGACGATAATTTTTCAGGACCAAATACATGGCCGTTTTTCCCCATGAGTTGTCTTGGGAAGAAACGGCCTTTTGTTTTGTTGCCGGGGGCGATATTGAACGACATGGCCGAGTTATCAATTCCCATCGGAGAGGTGCGGGCACATGGTTCCGAACCGTTTGCCGCCGCTGTTTTGCATGGTGGGCCGGGCGCGCCGGGGTCGGCACATGCCCTGGCTCAGGGGCTGCATTCCCGGCTTGTGGCGCACAATGCGCAACGTTGCGGGGTTTTGGAACCCATGCAGGCGGGCATGAATGTGGACGAACAGGTGCTCGAACTGGTGTCACAACTGAACGGTCATGCACCGTTGTGCGTGGTCGGTTGGTCGTGGGGCGCGTTGTTGGGAATCCTTCTGGCTGCGCAGCATCCGGAACGGGTGCGTTCATTGGTTCTGGTTGGTTGTCCTCCGCTTGAGGCGGGTTATGCCCGTTCCATCATGCCCACACGCATGGGGCGGTTGAACGATGAAGAACGCGAGCTGGTGGGCGAAACCATGCGTCTGTTGGAGCAGGGGCAGGCTGACGATGTTTTGCTATCCCGTTTTGGGCGGCTGATGACAAAGGCTGATTCTGTTGACCTGTTCGCCATGCCGGAAGCCGTTTCCAGCGACATGGAGCAGCATATGGCCGTGTGGAGCGGTGCTGCGGAATTACGTTCTTCGGGGCGTTTGCTCCGGCTGGCCAAATCCGTGCATTGCCCTGTCATTGCGTTGCACGGGGACCATGATCCCCATCCCGGAGCGGGCGTTGCGGCCCCTTTGGTCTCAATGAAAAATTTTTGGTTCCACAGTCTGTCCGGTTGCGGACACACGCCGTGGCTGGAACGCCGGGCCCATCAGCGCTTTTTTGAACTACTGATTGAAGCGGTATCGGCAGAGTAAGTTGTTGACACCATTGTTTGCTTCATACTACCAACGCATAGAAAATGACCAGTGGTCACATCATGACCGCTGGTCACGTAAATGGAAACGGATAGCAGAGCAGGGAGCATGAGTACACGGCAGCAGGAAAAGTCGCGGCAGACCATGGAAGAGCTGATGGAATCAGCCATCAGCCTGTTTGCGTCCAAGGGATTTACGGCTACCTCCGTGGCCGAGATTACGCGCTACGCAGGCTATGCCAAAGGAAGTTTCTACCGCCATTGGGAAAGCAAAAGCCAATTGTTTCTGCAAATCGTGGAACACAAGATGCGAAGCTATCGCGATGAGCGGGATCGTCGCATTGCCGATGCCAGAGACCTGGAAGAGGCCATGCGTATTATCTGGGATTTTCTGGAAACCATGGTTTCGGATCACGAATGGGCGCGAATTTTTCTGGAGTTTACGGTCCATTCCATGCGGAATGATGACCTGTGCGCTGAAATGCGTCGCAGCCAGTACCGGCTTTCCGAGGACATTTTTGCGGAACTGGTCCGGCCGTTCGTGACCACGGATTATCCGGCCGAGAAAATAGGCGCCCTGAATACGGCGTTGTTCGAGGGATTCATGGTCCACAATGCTCTGGAGACCGGAGTGCTGGAGTTGGAAGACGTGCGCGAGGCCGCTGTGGCATTGGCCGTTTCCAAGGGCATGAAACAGTGATTGCTGTTCGTCATATATTGAAATTCGGGAGGAGAGGATGAAACGAGTTTTTCTGTTGAGCGCGTTTTTTGCCGCTTTGTGTGTGGGCATGGCTTTTTCGAGTGTTCCGGCCTGTGCGCAGGTGCGGTTGACCTATTCCAATTTTTTCCCGCCCACCCATGTGCAATCCAAGCTGGCCGAAAAATGGTGCCGCGAAGTGGAAAAGCGCACGGACGGTGAAGTGGTCATCGACTATTATCCCGGCAGCACGCTGACCAAGCCGAAACAGTGCTATGACGGCGTTCTTGAGGGTATGTCCGACATCGGTCTTTCCGCGTTGGCCTATTCCCGAGGACGTTTCCCGGTCATGGCTGCCGTGGATCTGCCCCTCGGATATACCTCCGGCGTTCAGGCCACCAAGGTCGCCAACGAAGTCTTTGAGAAATTTCATCCGGCGGAATTGGACGGTGTTCATGTCATGTATTTCCATGCGCACGGTCCCGGCCTTTTGCATACTGCCAAGAAAGCGGTTCGAACCCTTGAAGATATGAAAGGATTGAAACTCAGGGCAACGGGCAATTCCGGCAAGCTGGTGCAGGCGCTTGGCGCTACGCCGGTAGCCATGTCCATGTCCGATTCCTATCAGGCCATCCAGAAAGGCGTGGTCAACGGCGGCATGTATCCCGTGGAAACCAATAAGGGCTGGAAGATGGCCGAGGTGGTGGACTACATGACCGAAAGTTTTCCGGTAGGTTACACAACCACTTTTTTTGTGGTCATGAACAAGGACCGCTGGGAGTCGCTGTCGGACAAGGCCCGTGCCGCCATCACCGAACTCAACGCCAAATGGTCCGTGCTGCACGGCAGGGCGTGGGATGAAAGCGATGTCGTAGGCCGTAATTTCTTCCTTTCCAAGGGGGGTGAAATCATTCCCCTGAGCGAGGAGGAAGGCGAAAAATGGAAAAAGGCGGCAGCGTCCATGTTGCAGGAATATGTTCACGACGTTGATAGCAAGGGCTTGCCCGGTCAGGAGATTCTGGACCTTACCGTGAAGGCGCTTGAGTCGGCCCATTAGTCTGAAGACACATGAAGCGCGGCCCGAGAGGGCCGCGCCTTTCTCGGGATAAACGTATGGAAGATCGAAATCCTGGCCTGCTCGGGCGTTTGGAAACCGTCATGAAGGTGGTTGCTGCCGCCTGTCTGATGGGCATGGCGCTCATAACCGGAGCGGATGTGGCCGGGCGCGCCTTTTTCAATACCCCCCTGTTCGGCACTGAAGAGATCGTGACCATTCTGGCCGTGTTCGTGGCCGGATTGGCGTTGCCCTATACCCATTCGCAAGGCAGCCATATCGGCGTGGAAATTCTTTATGCGCGCATGGGGCATCGCCTTCGGGCCGTGCTCGATGTGCTCACCCACAGCGTGTCAGGCGGACTTTTCCTTCTGGTGGCATGGCGCATGGCCCTTTACGGCAACAGTTTGCGCCGTTCGGGCGAGGTTTCCATGAATCTGGAATTGCCCACGTACATGGTGGTTTATGCGCTGGGCTTCTGCTTTTTTGTTTTCGCGCTCTGTCTGCTGGCCGGAGCTGCCAAACCTCTGGTGCGCGGGAGGGACTCATGAGCCTGATGGATCCGACCACAATGGGGCTGGCGGGCGTGGGCGTCATGCTGGTTCTGTTCATGACCCGCATGCCCGTAGCATATGTCATGACCCTTGTGGGGTTTGTGGGCTTTTCCTGCCTCATCTCCCTGAAAGGGGGCATGAACCTGCTTTCCCGCAGCATCTATGATGCGTTCTCCTCCTACAGCCTCGCCACCATCCCCCTGTTCATTCTCATGGGGCAGCTGGCCTTTAACAGCGGGATCAGCCGCCGGCTTTACGATTCGGCCTATCAATTTCTTGGTCATATACGGGGCGGCCTGGCCATGGCTACAGTCACGGCCTGCACCGCCTTTGGGGCGGTTTGCGGATCCAGTCCGGCTACAGCCGCAACCATGACCACGGTGGGCCTGCCTGAAATGAAGCGTTACGGCTATGCCGATTCCCTGTCCACCGGAGCCATCGCTTCGGGCGGCAGCATGGGTATGATCATGCCGCCCAGCGTCGTGCTTATCATTTACGGGGTGCTCACCGAGCAATCCATCGGCGCGTTGTTCGTGGCCGGGATTTTGCCGGCAGTGCTCATGACAGCGCTTTTTGTGGTGGCCATTGGCCTGCAATGCACCCTCAATCCGGAACTCGGCCCGGCCGGAAAACGTTCCTCCATAGCCGCCCGTCTGAAGTCCCTTTTGGGGCTTGCGGATACGCTGCTCATCTTCCTTCTGGTTATCGGCGGTATGTTCTTCGGATGGTTCACTCCCAACGAGGCCGCCAGCATCGGCGTACTGGGCGTATTGGCCGTTTCGCTTATCAAGCGACAGCTCACGTGGCGCGCCTTTGTAAACTCCCTGTACGAAACCTTGCGCACCTCCTGCATGGTGCTGTTCCTCGTTGCCGGCGCCGGCGTTTTCGGCAAGTTTCTGGCCGTAACCCGAATCCCGTTCAACGTGGCCACCTGGGTGGCTTCCTTCGACCTGCCGCCCTTTGCCATCATGGCCATGATCGTTGCGATATTCTTTATCGGCGGCTGTTTCATGGATGCGCTGGCCTTGATCATGCTGACCATTCCGGTCTTTTTCCCCGTGGTCATGAACCTTGGTTATGACCCGGTCTGGTTCGGCATCATCATCGTACTGGTGACGCAGCTTGGCGTGATTACCCCGCCTGTCGGCATCAACGTGTATGTGGTTTACGGAATGTCGCGCAAGATTGCGCCGTCCATAGCGCTGGAAGACATCTTCCGGGGCGTGATGCCGTTTTTGGCCGCCATTATTGTGGGAATAGCGCTTTTGTTCGTATTCCCGGAAATAGTCATGGTTTTGCCCGATATCATGTACTGAGAAAGGGTTGTTCAGGCCCTCTTTCCGTGGAAGCCTTATTTTTTGCGTAGTGTCGCTGTTTTGTGGCGTGGCGGCTCTTGCGTCCCCCTGCCGGAAGTTATATTGGGATAGCATGTGCGAATGCTAATTTAAGCGAGTGAACAGGGTGCGGATTGTCCGCCCCGTCTGTCGCGAACCCCGAACAAGGCAGGTCCGACATGAGTCCTCAGCGGCTTTACAAATCAATCTACGATATCGCCAAAACAATCAATTCCAGCCTGGAACCTTCCAAGGTGCTGGCCGCCATTGCCGAGCAGGTCAGCAACGCCATGAATGCCAAGGGTTGCTTCATCCGTCTGCTGGATGCCCGTGGAGAAATGCTGTTGCCCGGCGCCTATTTCGGGCTGAGCGACCGCTATGCCGAGAAAGGGCCGGTTCAGGTGGAAAAGAGCCGTCTTGACCAGCAAGTGCTGGAAGGCAAGATCGTGACTATCACCGATGTGCGCAAGGATGACCGTTTCCAGTATCCCGCCGAAGCTGAAGCCGAGGGCCTGGTTTCTCTCGTGGTGGTCCCCCTGACCGCCGGGAGCGAACGTGTGGTGGGCGTGTTGCGCGTATATTCCGATTCGGAACGCCAATTCGACTCCGAGGAATTGGATTTCCTTTCCTGCATTGCCAACCTTTCCGGTTTGGCTTTGGAAAATGCCCGGATGTACAAGGCTCTGAAACGGGCCAGCGAACTGGCCAACGAATTCAACTACCGGGTTTTCGAGGACTGATGCGAACGTCACGACAAGAGAGCGCGGCCGCATGGTCCGCCAGGAGGATATCATGAGCAAGATTCGAGTAGGCATCAATGGATTCGGCCGTATCGGCCGTCAGGTGCTCAAGACCATCTGGGAACATCATCGGGACACCATTGAAGTGGTGGCCGTCAATGACCTTTTCGACATAAAAACCAACGCGCACCTTTTGGCGCACGACACCAACTACGGTAGCCTTCCCGTGGATATTACGGTGGATGGCGACATCATCCGGGTGGGTGACGATTTTGCAGTCCAGAGTTTTGCCGAGCGTGATCCACGCATGATTCCGTGGGGCAGGCTCAAGGTGGATGTCGTGGTGGAATCCACTGGTATTTTCCGTACCGGTCCGACCGCGGCCCAGCATATTGAAGCCGGGGCGCGCAAGGTCGTCATTTCCGCGCCTGCCAAGGAAGAGGACATTACCCTCGTCATGGGCGTGAACCACACGGATTATGATCCGGCCAGGCACCATGTGATTTCCAACGCATCCTGCACCACCAACTGCCTTGCCCCGGTGGTCAAGGTCATGCATGAAGCCTTCGGTATTTCCAAGGGTGTGATGACCACAGTGCACGCCTATACCAACGACCAACGTATTCTGGACATGCCGCACAAGGATTTGCGTCGAGCCCGCGCCGCAGCCTGCAACATGATCCCCACGTCTACGGGCGCTGCCAAGGCCGTGGCTCTGGTCATTCCGGAAATGAAGGGGCGCTTTGAAGGATATTCCGTCCGCGTGCCGACACCCACGGTTTCCCTTGTGGATTTCGTGGCAGTGCTGGAAAAGGAAACGACCACCGAGGAGCTCAAGGCCCGGCTCAAGGCCGCTTCGGAAAACGAACTGGCCGGAATTCTCGGTTACTCCGAACAGGCGCTTGTTTCCACGGACTTTGTGGGCAATCCCCATTCCGGTATCGTGGAAGCGGACTTCACCGTGGTGCAGAGCGGTAATCTTGCCAAGGTTTATGCATGGTACGACAACGAGTGGGGATACTCCTGCCGCGTTGCCGATCTCATCGACTATATGGCGCAAAAGGGAATTTAGTCTTTTTTGGAGCGAACCCTTTTTCAAAAGGGGTTCGCTCCAAAAAAAATGTTAACACTGTCCCCGTCCTGCAATAGCCGGACGGGGACAGTTATTTGTATATGGGGGGGGAAATGCTTTTGATTTTATTACCCGTTCCTCATTCGTAGAATGTGGAACAGAAAAGGGTCAAGGGACGTGTCCCTTGCGGGTGCAGGGCAGAGCCCTGCTCCTCCCGAAGGGAATCATTCCAATGCCTGAATGTCCTTTGCATTTCGAATGGACGTCAACGTGTCGCGATATTGTTTCTCTTCTCCCCTGGGAGCCAGAGCAACCGCTTCCTGAGCCAATTGCTTGGCACGATCCAACCGCCGCTTGCGGGTATAATAAAGCCATGCGAGATTGTTGCGCGGCCTTGGATCCTTGGGCAATAACCTGATGGCTTTTTCGTATCGCCTTTCAGCCCTCAACCATTTTTCGGACGCAAAGGCCACGTTGCCGAGATAAAGCCACGCTTCGGGTAGATCCTTGGCCTGCTCGTATTGCTCCTCGGCGTGTTTCAACTCGCCCTTCTCTTCGTAACTGATGCCCAGCTCAAGATGTTCCTGCGGCGTCAGGGCGTCCTCGTGCAAGGTTATTCTGGGCATGGCACAGCCGCTCAATCCCACGGACATGACAAGCATGATGCCGAACAGGGCCGCACGTGCCGGACAATGGGATAATGCCGTTTTTTTCATTACCGTTCCTTGGGTTTCACGGTGAGCATCCAGTAGCCGGTTCCCTCCCATTGGCTGAGAAAGTCCTTCCATGGGATGCGTTTGCACCGGGTGGTTCCCGAATGAACAACAACCTCTGTGGGGGTGTATCCCACCACGACCATGTAATGCAGCTTGCGCACCATGGGCAGACCCTGATCGACCATGACGACTATTGGCCGCCCAATGTCTACGGCATTGATTATGGTCTGGGGCGATCCCTTGCCGAACAGGGAGTCGAATCCGCGCCTTCGCGGATAAAGGATCATGTCCAGATTTACGGAACCCCTGATGTCCTTGCGGAAAATATCCCGCGCAATTGCATCCGGCGTTATCCGGTCTCCGGCATGGTTGAGCACCATGGCCAGCGCGGCCGGGCCGCACTGATATTGCTCCTGCACCAGAAAGGGGACATCTTGCACCATGGCACTGCCCATGTTCTTGGGAAGAACCGGCAACGCCGTTTTGTCTGCACATCCCCATAACGAGCCGAAAGCAAGACTGATGATGAACAGGACCAGAAGGATCTGGCTGGCCGGAGTACGTTTTTGGGAGCGCCGGACCGTATGCCCGGCCCGGCGTTTTTTCAGGTGAATGATCGTCATTAGGATATGGTCACCCGCGTATCCGTGAAATGGAATATGAGTGCAACCAGCGCCACAATAATCAACAGACCAATCACGAAGCCGACTCCGTCACCGGCGACATCGACATCCTGAATGCTGGTGGCTATCTGATGCAGTTCTTTGTCAGAGAGAGCGCTGAGCCGCTTCTTGATTTCCTGCTGCGAATAGCCAAGCTCCGAGAGCCGTTTTGTGATCATCTTGTTTTCCAGCACCTGCTGCACGGAGTCCATGTTTTTTCCCCGTTCAAGGGTATGGGGGGCCGCGCTGGGAATGAAGCCGGCCTGGGCACGAGGCACAAAACCGGCAACGGTCATGACCGCCAGCAGCAGGATGGCGGTAAACCTGAACATACGAGTGTCAATTCGTTGGGTCATTACAATATCCTCCATGAGCGCCAAATTCCCCAAAGGGAAACATGTGTCAAGCATGTGCAGGAATGGTGCATGGTACGAGGGATCATGTCCCCTTGCTGCAGAGGAAATGCGTTGGACGGGAAGACCGTCCATGTTCGTTTTCGGTCTTCCCGTCCGGGGCAAACGCAGGAGAAGTTTAGCGCTGTGGCAAGCCCAGTTCCTCACGGACTTCATTGAGGTCGATGATGCGCGGCGGCAACAGCGTAAAGCCGGAGGCCTCGCACTGGTCGTATCGATCCGCGAACGTTCCGTCATAGAGAATTTCATCGAGAATGTAGTAGTCCTGCTCGTTCATGATGCGATCCCACTGGTGGGTCATGAATTGCAGATTCTTGGGATCGAATACATCCACGTCATCCCATACCCAGCTGAAGCGGCATAATTCGTTGTCGAAACCGAGCACGCAGATGTAGCGGGCTTTGCTATCCAGATACATGCGCCTTCTGAGCTTGAGCGGGTTCTGAATGATCGCTGCAGTATCGAAACTCGCGGGAGCGTCGTTCAGGATGGTGTTGATGTAACAACTGGAGTCGATCTTCATGCCCCATGTGGTAGTTTTGCCCCGTCGCCACCACTCCAGCGGCGTGTCGGAATACACGTCGAACCCCTTTTCCCGGATGCGGGATGCCGTTTTTTTTGAAACGGGATGAAGGGCCAGGTCACACGAATGTCCATGCACGGTGATTTCCAGAGTCATGGTTGTTCTCCTTGCGTTTTTTTTCGTCAGTGCATGGGCAGTGCCAAGGCTCTCTGTTGCGAAGTCTTGTCCTTTTACGACAGTCGGTTGCAAAGGCGGGAGGATAACGGAATTGCGCATGGCAATGTCTCGCAGCGAGTTTATAGCGGGAGGATTTTTCTTGTTGCGCGAAAAGGAGGGCACGGTGTGCCGACCAAAAAAGACGCGCTCCGCAAAAGCGAAGCGCGTTCGTCCCAATGTGGTGCAATAAGGAGAGAGGCTTAGTGCAGCAGATTGGGGAGGAAGGTTATGACGGCAGGGCAGAGGGTTAGAACTGCCAATGTCGCGAGCAATGACAACAGATAGGGCATGGATGCCTTCATCACCCGTTCGAGGGGTACCTTGGTAATGGCGCTGGCGACAAACAGGTCCAGTCCCACGGGTGGAGTGATGCACCCGATGGCCAGGTTGATGACCATGAGTACGCCGAAGAACAGGGGATCGATGCCCAGTTTG
This sequence comes from uncultured Desulfovibrio sp., assembly GCA_913060505.1. GTDB lineage: Bacteria > Desulfobacterota > Desulfovibrionia > Desulfovibrionales > Desulfovibrionaceae > Pseudodesulfovibrio. The sequence goes on along the minus strand of CAJXRQ010000036.1, from coordinate 4,798 downwards.
ACGGCCACGGGCAAGAAGATGGGGGTCAGAATGACCACGGCCGCCGATGCGTTGATAAGTGTACCGATGCCGAGCAGGAGAATGTTCATCATCAGCAGGAATACCAGCGGAGAGTTGGTCATGGACACGATGTATTCACCGATGTGGTGCGGGATTTCCAGGTTGGTGAGCATCCAGCCGAAAACTTTTGCCGCACCGACGATGAACATGATCAGGGTCGTGCCGATGACCGCCTTGAAGATGATTTTGGGGAAGTCACGGATCTTGAGTTCCTTGTAGATGAACAGGCCCACGAAGATACCATAGACTGCGGCCACTGCGGCAGCTTCCGTCGGCGTGAAGATACCGCCGTAAATGCCGCCGATGATGATGACCGGGGTCATGAGCGCCCAGAAGGAATCCTTGAAGCTTTTGATCAGGGCCACGAAGGAAAAGTTGCCTTCCGCCGGGATGCCTTCGCGCTTGGCGATGACCCAGCTTACGAGGCACATGGTCAATCCCATGAGTATCCCCGGAACAAGACCGCCCATGAACAGGTCACCGATGGACGTTCCGGCGATGACGCCGAAGACCACCAGTGTAATGGAAGGCGGGATCACGATGCCGACAGTTCCGCCTGCGGCCACAATGCCTGTGGCCAGTTCGCGGCGGTAGCCTTTTTTCTCCATTTCGTTGACCATTGTGGAGCCGATGGCCGCTGTTGTTGCCGCGGACGACCCGGAAATGGCGGCAAAGAACATGCCTGATACGGCCACGACCTGCGCAAGGCCGCCGGTAAACGAACCGACCATTGCCTGCGCGAAGTTGACCAGGCGGGAAGTAACGCCGCCTGCGGACATGAAGGTTCCTGCCAGCATGAAGAAGGGCACGGCCATGAAGGAAAACGAGTCAACGCCCGAATACATGATCTGCGTGATCATGACCTGCGGCATGCCCAGGAATTGGTAAAGAATGATGGATACGGACAGCGCCAGGGCAAAGGCCACGGGAACCCCGATGGCGGTCATGCCCAGAAAGGAAAGGAGTAATACGGCTTCCATTGGGCTCTCCTAATGTTTTTCGGCCGTGGCGGATTCGAGACCCGCAGACTCGGCCTGGCGGTTATGGTTCTTGATCGCCTTGAAGATGCGCACGGTGTCCTTGAGCAGGTAAAGGAGCATCAGGCAGGCGCTGACCGGAATGATGACATAGACCGAGCTCATGGATATGCCCAGACCGGGAGCGGTCTGGAAGGTCATGACCGAGGTCATTTTCGAACCTTGCACGAGCAGCAGCATGATAAAGGCGTAGCTACACAGGTTGACGAATACTTCCAGTGCCAGACCAGCCATGCTCCCCTGCAGTTTTCTGGCGAGCAGCTGCACGGAAAGGTGGCCGGATTCGCCCATGATCAGGGCAGAGCCGAGGAAGACGACCCAGACGAACAGAAAACGCGCCAACTCCTCGGACCATTCAAAGGTGTATCCGAAGAAATAACGAGATATGACCTGCAGAAAAATGAGTCCGAGCATCAGGGTCATGGCCGAAACCGAAACCCAATACAGCACGGCATGCAGGCCCTTGAACAATTTTTCCATGGTTGCATCCTTGGGGGAAACGGTGCCCGGACGATGAAATCCGGGCACCTGGGGAAGTTACTTTTTGAGGGCTTCAACAGCGTCGATGTTGTCCTGTCCGACGACATCGGCAAACTTCTTGTAAACGGGACGCGTGGCTTCGATGAAAGCGGCACGGTCCACGTCGATGACCTCAATCTTGCCGGTGGCCTCGATCTTGTCCCAGAACTCCTTGTCCTGCTTTTCGGAAAGCTGGCGCTGCCATTCAATAGCGTCTGCGGCGCAGTCCTTGATGAGCTGTTTCTGGGAATCGGAGAGCCTGTTCCAGGTGATCATGGAGATGACGACAGGTTCCGGAGCATAAGCGTGGGCAGTCTTGGATGCGTATTTCTGTACTTCAAAGAAGCGCTTGGTCCAGATGTGCGCGCTGGGGTTTTCCTGACCGTCGACAGTACCCTGCTGCATGGCGGAATACAGTTCACCGAAAGCCATGGGAGTCGGGGAAGCGCCGAGAGCCTTCATCATTTCGATGTAGATCTTGTTGGTCATGACGCGGATTTTGAGACCCTTCATGTCGGCCGGGGTCTTGACCGGGCGCACGTTGTTGGTCAGATGGCGGATGCCATTTTCCATGTAACCGAGCAGCTTGATGCCCTTGGGCTCAAGGTCTTTGCCGATCTTCATGCCGACGGTATCCAGGGATTTGTATGCGTGTTCTCTATCTTGGAAGAGGAAGGGCAGGTCGAACAGAGAAATCTGGGGCTGGAACTGGCCGAGAACCGCGGTTCCCACCAGAGCCATGTCTACAGTCCCGAAGATCAGTCCCTCGATGAGATCCTTTTGCCCACCGAGCTGGGAAGAGGGAAATACCTTGACCTCGACATCCCCGCCGGACCTTTCGTTCACCAGTTTGGCGAAGTGATCCGCGCCCTGTCCATACGGGTGAATCGGTTCCGCAATATGCCCCAGTTTGATGACGGCTTTTCCTGCGAAGGCCGGGACCGCAAGTACGACCGACAGGATTACGATAAAAAAAACAGCAGAAAGACGTTTCATGGTAGCTCCTCAGTTTACATGAATGTTTGAACATGGGGACAATTTTATTCCCCGAATATGAATAAGCTCCTACGATGTCTTGCATACACATTTCGCCATGAAAAAAACTGTTGGGAACGTATTCTTGAAAATGTGTTTTTAGAACGTTTTGTTTATTTTGTTCATGGCAAGGCAGAGGGCGTGACAAAAAGTTGGGTCAATAATGCCCATTAAAAGGGAACGGGAGAGAGGATGGGATCAGGCGCGGAAGTATTTACGCTCAGGACGGCCTACGCTGCCATATACGACATCCGCATACACGAAGTTCACGAAAACGAGATATTCAAGATAACGCCGGGCCGTGGATCGGCTGGCCCCCATGCGTTCGGCGGCGTCCTCCGCGCTCAGGCCCGTTGTGTGCGGCAGGTCTTTGAACAGGCGGCGGACCTTGCCCAGCGTAAGGGAATCGATTCCCTTGGGCAGGTCGTTGTGGACCGGTTTGTGGGAATTGGCATTGGCCGGGTGCAGCAGGCTGTCCACTTCGTGTTGCTCAATGGTCTCGCAGCCGGAAAGCCGGGCGCGATAGTTCCGGAATTTGATCAGGCAGTTGTTGAAGCGTTCGGTGATGACCGGCTTGATTATATAGTCGAACACGCCGCCGCGCAGGGCTTCCTTGAGCGGTTCGACTTCCCGCGCCGCCGTTATGAGAATGATGTCGGTTTCCATTTTTTTGGCCCGGATGGTGTGCAGCAGATCCATGCCCGTGCCTTCCGGGAAATACAGGTCCAGCAGGATCAGGTCCGGCTCCAGAGCCTCAACCATGTCCCTCGCATCTTCCAGCCCGGTGGCGATGCCCACCACTTCACATCCTTCGACCCGTTCGGTAAAGCGCCGATGCAGATCGGCTATCTTGGCGTCATCCTCGACGATCAAAACCCGTATGGTATTCATGCGTTTTCCGGTTTGTTTTTGGGTATGGTCACGGTAAAGAGTGCGCCGCCAAGATCACTTTCCAGCGCCATGACTTGGCCGCCAAGTTCCAGGAGCCGTTTGCGGGCAAGAAAAAGGCCCAGTCCGCGGCATTCGCGGCCCTTGGAAGATACTCCCCGTTCGAAAATCCGTTCACTTTGCTCGGGCGAGACTCCCGGCCCGGAGTCGGCCACCTCGAAAACAAGGTCGTTGCCCAGATCCGTAAACGAAAGCTCCACTTTTCTGTTATTCCGGCCCTGATGTTTGACAGCGTCGAACGCGTTGTCCAGCAGGTTGCCGAGAATCGTGACCACGTATTCCTGACGAATCCATTCCGGTACATCCACCATGGTTCCCTGGCGGTCCACCTGCAGGTCGACCTTGAGTTCCTTGGCCCTGTTGTATTTGCCAAGCACGATGGCGGCGATGACGGGATGGGGCACGGCACGGTTCAGGAAACGAATGATTTCCTCATACCCCGAGGATTCGTTTACCACAAGTTCCAGAGCTTCCTGATAGGCTTCAATCTGGATCAAACCGGCAATGGTATGCAGTTTGTTGGAGTATTCATGCGTCTGGACCCGGAGCAGTTCCGAATATTCCTGAACCTGTGAAAGTTCGAAAGCCAGCCTGTCCAATTCGTCCTTGCGCCGGAAGCTGGCCACGGCACCGCGGACTTCATCCGAATAGATGAGCGGCACGATGTTGAAGATGAGATCGCGGTTGTTGATGGACAATTCCACGTCGTGTTCTGCCTCGCCGGTTTCCAGCGTGTGGTTCAAACCCGCTCCGGGCATGAATTCGCGAATGCTGCGACCCGGTCGCAACTGTTTTGCGTCCAGCCCTGTGTAATACATGGCCGCCTTGTTCGCGAGCCGGATGTCACCGTTATGGTCAACGGAAACGATGCCCTCGCGAATGGCCTGCAAAACCGCGCCTCGTTCCATATACAGTGCTGTGATCTCGGCTGGTTCCAGCCCGAGCGTGATCTTCTTGAGGTGTCCCGCGATGAAAATAGCGCTGATGATGCCGACGAGCAACATGGAGACAATGTAAATGAGCGGTTTGTTCAGGTGCGCGGGGATGGCTTTGCGGACGTTTTCCATGAGATAACCCACGGCCACGAATCCTATGATTTTCTGATTATGGAAAATGGGGACCATGCCGCGCAGGGAAGGCCCGAGCGTTCCCACGGCCCGTGAAACATATGTTTTGCCTTCGTTCAGGGCCGGCCCGTT
>CAJXRQ010000035.1 GCA_913060505.1 uncultured Desulfovibrio sp. | reverse complement strand
CAGGGGAGTCTACAGTTTCTTCGGTTTTTTCCATGGTTAACCTCCAACAATGGTCCTCGGACAATGTATTTAACGTATATTGCTACAACGGCAGTCCCCGTTGCCAGCTTCCCCGGTCCGAGGTCCGGGTTCACCAGCACCGCGGCCAGTTCGCAAGCGAACCGATACCGCCGTTGATACGCCCATGGCGTTGCTGTGAAAAAGGCGTGTCTTCCACATTCCTTTCACAGGAGAATAATTTCCGTATCCGAATTCCATCTAGCTGTAAACCGTTTTATCACCGATATTCGCGATCAATCAAAATCCAAACAGAAAGCGGGTCTCCGAATACGCTTCGGAAACCCGCCTGAAATGTTTTTTTACAGGAACGCCAAAAACAGCTTTATCCCCGGCAGCTGTGCTTCATGCTGTCACCTTGCACGATAAACACGACAGCCTCGGCGATATTGGTCGCCAAATCGGCCACACGCTCCAGATGGCGGGCTCCGATAATACAATGCACGCCACGCTCCACAATGCGCGATTCCTTGACCATGTCGCTGATGAGTTCCTTCAGTATTTTGAAATTCAGCTCGTCAGCCTGATCATCCGTGCGGCAAACCTGTGTAGCCAGAGCCACGTCGTTATCCACGAAAGCCTTGAGCGCATCGGCCAGCATCTGCTTGGCCACATTGGCCAGCTCTTCCATCTTGGGGTTGAACGGCAGCGGCGGACGGGAACTCAAGAAAATTGAACGGTGCGCCATGTTCACGGCTTCGTCGCCCAAGCGCTCAAGATTCACGGTCACCCGCTGGGAACCGATGATAGTGCGCAGGTCGATGGCCATGGGCTGGTCAAGGGCAAGCAGTTCGAGATTGAAATTATCGATGTCGTCCTCAAGGTCGTTGATGGCGCAATCCCCACGGATGACTTCCTCGGCCAGATCACTGTCCCCCTCCAGAAACGCCTTGACCGATTTATGGACAGCCGTTTCCGAAAGGGCGGCCATACGCAGGACGCGAAGCTTCAACTCTTCGAGTTTTTTCGTAAAATGGGCTCTTTGCTCCATGTCTGTATCTCCTGTCTATCCGACATCCGTCCGATGCCTTTGTCTGCATTCCGTGAACGAACGCAGTACGTAAAATACGAATTCCAACGGTGTGGCCTCCCGCCGGGCACCGAGGTCGGGTCCGACTGCAAAACCAAAAACAGGGGCTAACCGAAACGGCCGGTAATGTAGTCCTCGGTCTGCCTGTTCTTCGGCTTGGTGAACATGGCCTTGGTATTGTCGACCTCGATGAGCCTACCCATGTAGAAAAACGCGGTCCGGTCCGAAACGCGCGCCGCCTGCTGCATGCTATGCGTCACAATAATGATGGTGTAATTCTTCTTGAGTTCGTGGATAAGGTCTTCAATTTTCTGGGTAGCGATGGGGTCCAGAGCCGATGCAGGCTCGTCCATGAGCAGGACTTCAGGCTCCACGGCCATGGCGCGGGCAATGCACAAACGCTGCTGCTGGCCGCCGGAAAGTCCGAGCGCGGACGTATGCAGCCGGTCCTTGACCTCGTCCCACAAGGCTGATCCCTTGAGACTCTCTTCCACCCGTTCTTCAATAATGATCTTGTCCTTTATCCCGTTCACGCGCAGCCCGTAGGCCACGTTTTCGAAAATGGTTTTGGGAAAAGGGTTGGGCTTCTGGAAAACCATGCCGATTCTCCTACGGAGCGAAACGACATCCAGACCCGGGGCGTAGATGTTTTGGCCATCCAATGTCATGGAACCTTCAACGCGTGTTCCTGCGATCAGGTCGTTCATGCGATTGATGCACCGAAGATAGGTGGACTTTCCGCACCCGGAAGGACCGATGAGCGCGGTGACCTGATTTTCCTCAAAATCTATGGAAATGTCTTCCAGGGCTTTGAAATCGGAATAAAAGAAATTCAAATTCCTGGAAGCGACCTTGACGGGATTCCCCATTGCAATACTCCGTACGCTTGGCTTTCTTGAGGGCGTAGAAAAGCAGCGTGCCCTCATTGACGGTTTCCACTGACTATACGCCACCGGTTACACGACAATGACCCAATTGTTACGATTCGGTTACAGGAGAATATTTTCTTGCAGATCGGGAAACTACGTTCACGCCAGAAGAGCCTGGAGCGTTACGCCCACCATAATCAGAGCCACGACGCAATTCACGGCCACGTGAACATGATTGGAACGCAACACCCGCATCAATCCGACACCGGCCACACACCACAGGCTGTGAAAAAAGACCTGAAAAAACATGAAGCGGCGAAACGCATGGAGATAGCGCGCCAGACATTACCATCCGCAGCACTGCACGGCCAACCGTCCGGTTACTTCGCATGGTGGAGCTGCCGGAGCCATGGACCGGGGCCAGCTTCGAGGCCAAGGCCCGGGAGCTGGGCGTCAACCTGTTCGGAGCGGAACGATTCATCGTGGGCGGAGCGGACGTGCCCCGGGCTCTGCGGTTGTCGCTCACAGGCACCGCGACCCGCGAAGAACTGCGCAAGGGGCTGGAAAAAATCAACGACATGCTGGAAGGGGAATATTCGGAAATCGTCCCGATACTGTAATCCGTGGCGGCGGAAAGCCCAGAAGACCGGCTTACTTGGCAGGGACAGTCACGGTCACACCAGTCTTATCCACATGGATCACTGGTTTTTGCTTCGGCAAAGCCGAACGGAAATGCACCACTAACCGCAAGCGGTCCTTGTGTTGCCCTGCCACCAGATGCCGGACCGGGGCTTTTGCAAGGCGAACCACATTCGGGCCGCGCAGAGTCCAACGGCCGAGAATATCGACCACCAGTCTGTCCGGCTTGGTCAGGCGCATGTATGTAACCTTCGGGGCTTGAGCGGAAGTCTGCGCACTGATGGTCAGGGAACCGTCTTCATTTGCTTTCAGGGAAAGATTGCGGATGGTTCCGCCAGCAGCAACAGTTTTTTTCGGACTTTTTTTCGAAACTTTTTTGGCAGGCGAGGATTTCGACTGTGCTGCGGATTTCCCGGACGCTTTTGTCTTGGAAGCTGCTTCCGGCTTTTTTATCAGGTTCTTTTTGGCTACCGCCTTTGCCTTGCCTGAAGAAGGCCTGGAAACTGCGGCGGGGGCAGTTTTTTTCTGTTCGGGAGACTTGGCAGCAGGGACGGACGTGGTGCCATTGTCCAGCAGCGATTCGGCTTCCAGAGTCTCAAGGTCGATAATTCTGGGGTCCACGGGCATGCGCACCATATAGCCCCCCGGCCCGGCTTCGGGCGTGCAGGGCACGGAGATGATGACGAAAACTGCGGACAAAAGCAGTGCGCAACAGAATGACAGGATCTGGACCGGGGACAATTTCATAACCACTCCGGATAGTTAAAATCACGACCCTCATAGCCGATTCATGAGAGAAAGGCAAAGATGTGTCAGCAACTTCCCCAGAACAAGGCAAGGTTGCGCGCCATGCGGGCATCGGACCAGAAATTCTCCATGAACGTACGCGACGCCTTGCCACGTGCGACGCACAGATCCCGGTCCCGAATCAATTCTTGCAGCACGCGGGTAAGGGATTCCTCGTCATGGGCGGCCAGCCACGGCAGTTCTTCGGCGCCCGTGAATTCCATAATGTGCTTCCTGTTCCAGTCGTCCAAACCGGCAATGACCGCCAGCCCCTGACTTAGCCCTTCGAGGCTGCTCACACCGTAGTATCCCTGCATGTGGTCAAAGAGCACATGACAGCGGTTCTTGCGTTCAAGACATTCGGCGTTGGGAACGTCGTCGATCAGATCGACGTCGAGAGGAAGCCCCCTGTCACGCAACGCCTGCACCACGGCAAGAAACTCATCCGTATTCTTGAGGTCTTTGCGTGTGGGGGAATGGGCGACTCGCAACGGTTCTTCAGGGCCGGGGCGATCCAGACGAGGCAGTAATGCAGGATCATTCAACGGTACAAGATTCGGCTGCCAGCAGGCTTCAGGCAAAAGCCTGAGCAGGTCCGGTGTGCTGACCAGCAAATTATGACGCCCCAATGCTTTATACTTTTCCCGGAAGCTTTCCGGGTTGGACCGAAAATCATGGTGCCCGTGATGATGGTGCACAATGGACTTGCCATGCATGAAATCAGCCGCAAGATAGGGGCCAAAACGAACATGTTCGTCCGCGGTCATATGAAAATGAAAAATGTCGGAAGTACGAAACAGGTCGCCCAGCTCGGCAAGGCCGGCTTCATCAAGATCCGGCACATGCAGGTCGGCTTTCCATGCGTGGGTATAGCGTGTTTCCAGCGTAGCCAGACGGCAGGTATGTTCCGTATGGGCGTTCACGGCCCGGCAGAACTGGATCGCGGTGCCGGCCGGGTCATTGATGGCCAGCATGAGCACGTTCATCATGTATCCTCAGGGTAAACCAATTCCAGGCGGTCCAGAAAAAGACGAATACGTTGGGCGATGAGCGATGCGGTGTTCATGTCCCCGGCATGTCCGGCCTGTTCCAACTGTCCCCCCAGCTCGGTGAGCATATCCATGCCATAGGACGTTCCCGTTCCTTTAAGCCGATGGCCAAGCAGCGCAACCCGTTTCGGGTCCGATAAGGCCAAAGCCTCCATCAAATCCTGATGTTCATGCTCACGAAGCTCCATATACCGAGGCATGATCGGCGCCAAGGCCGGATCAACGACAACAATATACTTGTCCTTCATACCCGCCCCCATTCACTTATTGGGCCGTGCCTTTTTCCACGGAATGCAACTCCGCATCCCGGTCCTGTTCAAGGTTAGCCCCCGCGAACTCTTTGCTTCCGGGCAACTTCACGGCCAACTCCAGCAGTTGGTCGATTCTGGCGACAACCGAAGTGGTGGAACAATCCAGCACATGCCCACCCGCAGTACGATCCTCGGTCAAAAAGTGCCAATGGAATCCCGGAACGTTCATACCTTTGACAAACGCAGGAGACCAAAGCCCCACCAACGTCCCCTTGAGGTTGGTATACTTGACGATGACCTGTTTTTTCACCAGCTGGGCCAACGGTTGGTACGGCTTTTTCTGGGCAGGAATGGCCCGGGTTTTGATCCATGGAAAACGGCCGTCGATGCGAATGGCGTAAAATGCGTTGCGAGAGGGCAGCCCCTTGACCAGTTTCTCATTGAATTCGGCCAGAGAGTTGGCCGGGCTCAGTTTGAGAATGGTGTCCTCATCAAATTCAGTCACAGTTGCAAACGGTGTTCTTGCCGAGTCCGGTGCCGGTGCTGCCTTGCCTCCGGCCACCACGTGGAAGGCAACGCCATCCAGAACCACAAGCTCACCGTCAAGGGCGTTCAACGTTCCCAACCCGAACCCACCATGCGATTTGAGTTCGCCCATGGTCAGATCGCCGTCGTACACGCCCGAAAGCAGGGCATCGATGGTCGAGTACTGAAAAAGTTTCTGGCCGGCCTGCGCAGGCAAGACTGCCAAAGCCAAAAGCATCGCAGCCGAGCACAGAATCAGGTATGGCTTCATCGTTCGCATCATGCCAGCTTCCTTACGTTTGGGCCGTCCAGGCCGTTGGTGCTCCGATCCAAAGCGCGAAGCGCTTGCCCGGTCAGCCGCTTCATCCATATTTCGCCTGTATTGGACAGAAAATGCAATTTGCGCCCCTGACTACCGGCAACATCTTCAGTAGAAATCGTCAGGCCCCAATTCTTCAATATGCGCCGGGCGGCGTCCACGTTGCGCTTGCCAACATTATAGGCACTGCCTTCCACACGTTGCGCAGAGATGCCAGATGCCCCGCCGAAAAGCTTGACCTGCAAATCGGGAATGGACACACCCAGTTTGGTCATGCCCTGCAACATGTTTTCAATGGCCGTGTTCACGTATCGGCACGGCTGCGGGTCGTGCTGTTTTTTGTGCGCCTCTTCGCTGTTGGGCAAAAAAGCATGACAAATGGCGCCGACTCCACGTTCCTTGCTGGTCATGGTAATGGCAACACACGACCCCAAAACCGTTGTTATCAAGGTGGGTTGCACAGCAAGAAAACAGTCGCCGGTTTGAAGGAATACTCTTGGATATTCCTTCATGACATTATTCACCATCGCTTCGAATTACCCCCATTCTATCCTTTGGCAGGATATTCCGATTCAGAATGGCAATAATTTCATGTCGAATACGTCAAGTCAATCCCGTACGACTGTTTTGCCAGGCCTGGTATGGACCAATTGGGAAAGCAGCAGGGAAAGCAAACTCAGCACCGCCGCCCCGTAAAAAACCACCCGGTAGTTCGCAACCCATGCCACACCGCCCAGAAACGGCACAACCACGGCGGCTATGTGGTTTATGGTGAACCCAACGGCCATGCCGGATGCAATGTCGGCAGGGTCAGCAATCTTCTGATAAAAGGTTCGAATACCTATACCGAAATTATAAAAAATATTATCTACAATATAAAGAAGACCTGCAATATATGGATCTTGTGTATAGGCATAGATCATAAAGATTATAATCAGGCAGCCATATTCCAGCGTAAACATTCGCCGTTCGCCATACCGGTTCAATGCTCGGCCCACCAGAGGGCTCACAAAATAGTTAACCACGTTGTTGAACACGAAAAGCATGGTCACGGCTTCCACGGAGTAGCCGAACCGCTCCACCAGCAAAAACACCGCAAAAGCAACAAAAACCTGACGCCTTGCCCCGGCAAGGAAGGTCAGCGCGTAATAAAGCCAATATTTGCGGTATAAGACCATCTTCTTTTTTTGGGGCGGAACATCCTTTTTGGACGGATCCTGAAAAAAGGCCCACAGTCCGCCGCCGACAGCCACAGCCCCCAGAAGGGCGAAAAGCGTCTTGTACTCGAAAAAACGAATTGCAAAAAAAAGAGCTACACCGATTGCAACGTTGGTAGCGCCCATAACGCTACGCATCCGCGCGAGCACGATCGGAGACTGTATATGATCAAAGTACTGCAACGTCAGGGACTGATTCATGGTTTCATAGTAATGGAACCCGAAGCTCATGATCAGGGTAGTTAAGGCCACACCATATACGGAAGGAAACAGACCCACGGAGCAAACGCCGCAGCCGAGCACAAGGATGGACAGCGCAGCCAACCTGTGCTCACGGACAATCAACAACAGGTATACGGCAAGCAGGGACAAAAAACCCGGGATTTCACGGACAGACTGAACCACGCCCATGTCGAAACCGGAAAGACCGCCGACCTCAACCGCAAAGTTGTTCAAAAGAGTTCGCCAGCCCTGAAATGTCGCCGTAGAAGTCACGGTCAACACTAGCAAAAAGATATACATGGCACGCCTGTTGCCCTGAAGAAGCATCATGAACTCCGATATTGCGCTTAGAAAAGAGGATGCATAGGATAATGGTGCGAATCGATCGAACCTTAATCTTGAGCAATCAGCATGTCTACAGCAAAAAAAACGGTCGTCAGCGCCTGTCTTGCAGGCGTTCCCTGTCGCTACGATGGCCAGAGCACCGAACATCCAGCCGTCATGGCACTGGTCAAATCCGGTCTGGCCCTGCCGGTCTGCCCGGAGCAGGTGGGCGGTCTGCCGACTCCAAGAACTCCCGCAGAGATCGTGGACGACCGGGTCGTGACCAGTGATGGACAGGACGTGACCGAAGAATACGAAAGAGGCGCACAGGAATGTCTGCGTCTGGCGCAACTTTGCGGCTGCACCCGAGCCGTGCTGCAACCCCGCTCTCCTTCCTGCGGGGGCCAAATCATATATGATGGAACGTTCAGCGGTACCCTCGTACCCGGCTCCGGGAGGTTCGCTGCCCTTTGCCGCGAAAACGGACTGGAACTGGTGGACCCGGACGACCTGCAATGAACGAACTGCCCCTGACCATAAAGGAACACCCGCGCGCGCGTCGTGTTCTGGTCAAGCTTGTTCCCGGAAAGGGATTGGAAGTGGTTGTGCCCAAAGGATTCGACCAATCCAGAATATCAGGCATCCTGCAGGAAAAGCGGGAATGGATCACCAGCAACAGACGTCTGATGGAAGCTCGGGGAGTGCGTTTCGTGCGCAGCACGGCCCTCCCGAGCGTCATGTCCTTTCCTTGCGTAGACCGGCAATGGGAAATTCACTACCTGCCCAAATCCGGCCCCCTGCGCCTGACGCCCAATGCCAGCCGGCTTATCGTCAGCGGTGAGCAGGACGATCCGGCAACTCTGCAAGCCGCGCTGGCAAAATTCGTGGCAAAGCAGGCCAGGGAATTGCTTCCGCCCCTGCTGCACCAAACCTCAAAACGGCTGGAACTGCCGTTCGAATCCGTACGTATTCGTACCCAGAAAAGCCGCTGGGGCAGCTGCTCGGTTCGAAAGACCATCAGCCTGAACTGCAAACTTCTCTTTCTGCCGCCCGAACTGGTGGAACAGCTCATGGTCCATGAACTCTGCCATACCCGGCACATGAACCATTCCCCCGCCTACTGGCAACTCGTGGCCAAATTTCAACCGGACTATCAGCAGCTGGAGAAACGTCTTTCTCAAGCGCTGGCACTGGTCCCGGACTGGATGCCCTGAGCAAAAAATCAAATGGCATGACGGCATACAGCCAAAGATTGCAACTCCGGCGGAACATTATATCCGGGCACCACTGGACGGCCATCCCCTATCCGTTTACTATCGACCTCGAACATGAACGAATCACACGTCGTCAAACCTTCCCGCAAGCGGTTATTCATAGGCTTGATCAGCGCAGCATGTCTGCTGATCTGTCTTTTTCTCATGCTCCTGTGGATTATCCCCTATGTAGGGCTGGACGCCATCCATCCCAGTGCAAAGTGGATTCTGGGCTCCATCATCATCGGCCTTGGCGGACTTGTCTGCTGGGCGTACTGGGGATTGTTCCTGAGCATCGTACTCAAACGTCCCATCCCCGGTTCCCAACGGTTCCGCGGCCTGACCATCAAGCTGTTCCTGCCGCTCATGGTCATGCTGGGCCGTGCGCTCGGCATCAACAAAAAGGCCATTCTTCTTTCCTTCATCAGCGTCAATAACGAGCTGGTGCTGGCAGAAACGGGAACCTACACGCCGGACAAAATCCTGCTGCTCATGCCGCACTGCCTGCAAAACAGCAAGTGCGACCGCAGGCTGACCTACGACATCAACAACTGTGTCCGGTGCGGCAAATGCCCCATTGCCTCCCTGCTGGACCTGCACGACAGATACGGCGTGCATCTGGCCATTGCCACGGGCGGCACCATCGCCCGGCGCATCGTAGTGCAGCTCCGGCCCAGACTCATCATCGCCGTAGCCTGCCAGCGCGATCTGTCCAGCGGCATTCAGGATACGTATCCGCTGCCGGTCTTCGGCGTGTTGAACCAGCGCCCGCACGGCCCCTGTCTGGACACCACGGTATCCATTCCGGCCGTGGAAGCTGCCTTGCATCATTTTCTGGCCAAAGACTACGACAAAGCCCCGCGGGGCAAGGCCTTTGGCACAGGGCAGGCTTCGGACCTGTAAAATTTTTCCCTATCGTCACGCGTAAGCCCCTTGCGAATTGCGCGTAACCTTCCTATGGTCTTCTGAACCGGGCCCGCCCTGAAGCGAGCAGAACATTACACAGCCGGACTCCCGGCATGGCATGGTTCCGGACAGTTCATCCCGTCCGAGCCTCCCGTGCCTTCGGCATAAGGAGCCCCACACCATGACAGGCAAAGCCAATCAGACCAAGCTACCTCCCGCACGAACAACCGCGCTTGAAGCATTGCACCGTTGTCTCGGTTCCGGCATGGACATTCAGGCAGCGCTGGACACCGCACTGAATGCCCGCCCTCTTGATCCCCGGGACAAGGGATTGGCAACGGAACTGGCCTATGGCTATCTGCGCCTGCGCGGACGTCTGGAGTATGTGCTTTCCCGGTTCATCAAAGACCCCACGCAACTTCCCAAAAAAATGCGGCTGGCACTTGGCGTCGCTACCTACGAACTGTTGTATCTGGAACGCATCCCCGCATATTCCACGGTGAACTGGGCTGTGGATTTTGCCAAAACCAAGCCCAAGAGCCGCCTTGCCGGTTTGTTTAACGCCGTGCTGCGGCGTGTCTCGGAGCTGGGCGACGATGCCAACGACCCGGACTGGTATCGCAAGGACGCCACGCAAACTGAATTCCTGAGCCGCTTCCATTCCTGCCCGGAATGGATCGTTGAGCTCTGGACACAATCCTATGGCGAGGAAAACACCCTGCATCTGCTCAAGGCTCAGAGCCGTCCCCCGGCAGTAGGCCTGAATTTGTATCGTCACCCGGATGCGGATGTGTATTACAATGAATTGGCTGCCAACCCGGACGTTCTGGACATTGACGGCATGAGTTTCGCGTTGCGGCCCGGCACCAAGCTGCCCAAAGCCGAACCGCCGCTAACGCGGCAAAGTTTTGCTGCACGGCAGGTGGTGGAGATGATCGCCCCATCCGAGTGGGCCACGCCCATCTGGGACGCGTGTTCAGGGCGAGGCGGCAAGAGCCGGGTGCTCAAGGAATTGGGCATCAACAACATTTTCGCCAGTGACCCGCACATGGGAAGGCTCAGAGCCTTGCATCGCGAGCTGCCCAAGGTTCCGGTTTTCGCGGCCCGTGCCGATCTTGAACCGCCGGTAAAAAATGTGGGCACCATACTGTTGGACCTGCCCTGTTCCGGTCTCGGCGTGCTTTCCCGCCGCCCGGACACCAAGTGGCGGCGCACACGGCACGATGTTGCCAATCTCGAGCAGTTGCAGGCGGCCATTCTGGACCGAGCCATGCACACCCTCAAGCCCGGCTCCATGCTGGCCATGATTACCTGCACGCTCAACCCGGACGAAAACGAGAACCAGCTGAAGCGGCTGCTCAAGGCCAATCCCTCGGCCTCGCTCATGACCACGTGGAACACGCCGCCGGATTCGCCGCTGAACGAATTCTTCTGGGCTGCGCTTGTAAAGGTGTAATCAAAAAAAAGGAATCCCGCTTACAGCGGGGTTTGATGGCTGGATTTCGACTCCGGCGGCCCAAGGCCACGGCCCTGGGAATCCATTTCTGCGCTTTGCGGCGCGGGGTATACAGACAAAAAAAGTTCCTGTGGGAACCACTCTATTATTGTTCTATAAAACGCAAAAACACAGGTACAAATTTCCAGCCGGTCGTTGATTATCCATCTGCCACAGCCAGATTCAGCAAAGCATCGGCATGCAGTGTAGCGGTGTCAAAGAGGGGCATGTCTGTATCCTCGGGAGTGATCAAAAACGGAATTTCCGTGCAGCCAAGAACAATGCCCTGTGCGCCCTGCATTCTTAGATTTTCCATAATGCGTAGGAACTCGGCCCGGGCTGTTGCCTTCAATTCCCCACGCACCAATTCTTCCACGATCACCCGGTGAACTTCAGCCTGCTGTGCTTCGCCCGGCACAACGACCTCAATCCCCTGACGAGCCAGCGCCCCGGAATAAAAGGGATCGGACATTGTATAGTGGGTGCCGAGCAGCCCCACCTTTGTGAATCCCTTTTGCCTAATTGCCGCAATAAGCGGGTCGAACAGGCTGACAAGGGGTAATGAGGTCTGCGCCTGAGTTTCGTCAAAAACCTTGTGCATCGTGTTCGTGGCGATGGCCCCAAAATCGGCTCCTGCGGACTTGAGCCTGTCAGCACACAGGGCCATGTGATCGGTGATGGCGTCCCAACAGCCTTCAGAGCGCCATTCGTGATATTGCTCCAAATCGACGCTGGCGATAAAAATTTCCGGGTAATGGTAGCTGTGGAACTTTCTGGTGTACGTTCTGGCGGCGTGCAGGAGTAGCTGACGCTGGACTCCGGGCTTAATCCGCCTATTATTCCGATTTTCTTGTGCATTCCCATTTCTCCATTCAGAAATACTAAAAAATCGAAATGGCGTGTCAACGATGCCCTGTCCCTCAGATAACGAGAAGGCCCCCGAGGGACCATCCCTGGGAGCCTGTTGATTCTCGTTACAAAAGAAGAAGGATACTTGTTTTATAGCATCGAGCGTGCCAAAACTTTCCTCTTTTGCGAATCTATTTTTATTTCATTGAAAATCAAACACTTATACCAGCCTTGCTGCAACGACACATACAAGATCCGAAGCCGATACGAGTACAATTTTTTCAACATTGCCCCGGCTTCAACCGGGGAAGACAAAATTTCTGTACTCCCCCGGGAGATCTTCCCAAGGATAAATTCCCGGCTCAACACATGAGTTTTGCCACATCGATATGGTGTTCGTCGGCGTTGACGATGTCCGAAATAAGCAGCGTTTTGGGATTCGAGGCAGAATCGGCCAGATCAACAAGGTGGGACGGAACCTGCCGCATGCGATAGTCGTAAACGATTTTGACCAAGGGACGCAGGGGCGCGTCCGGGTTATGATCCATGACAATGGCAAACTCGCCATTGGAGAGGCGCACAAGGCTGCCAACGGGATAAATACCCAGGCTTTTTATAAAATGTTCCACAATGTCCGGCTGAAAATCCGACAATCGCCACTGGTACATCATGCCCAACACTTTGCCCGGCGGCAGCGGGTCTTTGTAGGCGCGCCTGCTGGTCAGCGCATCATAGACGTCCACAACGCCCACAATACGGGAAATCAGGCTGATGTCAGCCCCGTTCAAAGCTTGCGGATAGCCTTTGCCGTCATACCGTTCATGATGCTCAAGCGCTGCACGCGCCACCAGTGGCGGCATGCCCGGCTGCCTGCGAAGGATTTCATATCCCTCGCGAGGATGCGTGCGCATGATTTCCATTTCCCGTTCCGAAAGTTTGCCCGGTTTGTTGAGAATGGCATCAGGGATGACGGCCTTGCCCACGTCGTGGAACATGCCTCCCATGCCGAGAAGACGCAGCTTGTCGCGCTTCAGTCCGAGATGCTTGCCCAGAA
The DNA here is from genome assembly GCA_913060505.1 of uncultured Desulfovibrio sp. Classification (GTDB taxonomy): domain Bacteria; phylum Desulfobacterota; class Desulfovibrionia; order Desulfovibrionales; family Desulfovibrionaceae; genus Pseudodesulfovibrio. Next base: position 11,346 of record CAJXRQ010000035.1, on the reverse strand, counting down.
TGATGGAAAGAACCGACACATTGATGCTGTGGGTGTAGGTATATTCGTCGTAATTGCGGAGCTTGCACAAGGCGGACGCTGCGGATTCATTGCGGAAAATCGAATCGATGAAGCCGTCCACAACAGGTTCGGAAGCCTTGTGATCAAAAGTCCGGCCGGCCCTCACGTCGTCAAGGAAGTCGCGTGCGTAATCCACGGCATGGCCGTAAAGTCTGTCGGCCCGGACGATCTCTTCCTCAATGGGAACAGAGTTCGCTCCGAAAGCAGCCTTGGAAGAGGCAGAGGAATCATTTGGCAAGCCAGCCTGAACGTATTCCTCCTGCTCGGCCAGACGTTGCGTATGCATTTGCTCGCGGAGCCGGGCCATTTCCTCGGAACGATGGCGCGCTTCCCTCTCCCGTTTTCTGGCGGCATCGGCATGGGATCGCCGGGCATCGAGCGCAGCCACGGCTCGCTTGGCCCGCTGTCCTTCTTCGAAACGCTCTCGCGCCTCTTCCTCCAACCGATCCTTGGAAAAATCTGCTGATTCCCGACGGCTCATATCCCTGTTCCCCCTCTCCCTTGAAAGGACTGCCCCCCTTCCGGACAGCCACAAACACCGATGCGTTGGGCAGGCTATAAAAAAGAAACGTCAAAAAGCAATTATTCTCAAATCAATTGACGGGAAAGCAATACGTCCATCAACCGGCCCACATGTTCCTCCACGAACAAGGCACCCGACTCCTGAAATCCGGCGGCATCAGTATTGCCGGTGGTCACGCCGGCTGCGGCGGCCCCGGCCCGGACACCCGTTTCCACGTCCATGGGATGGTCGCCGACCATGAGCGAATCTTCCGGGGCCACGCCCATGGAAGCCAGAGCCTGATGCATGTGGTCGGGATGTGGCTTGACCCGCACGGCCTTGTCCCGTGGAATGAATATCTGTACATGCTCCATGATATCCGGGAACACGCCTTTGACCGCCGGGGTGATGTTTCGCGAAATGACGCCGACAGCCACGTTCCGCTCCCGCAAAAGATCCAGTGCTGGCCGGGTAAATTCGAACAACTCGCCTTTCTCGGCAGCGCGAACCTCCATGTCCGTTATGGCCAATCGCGCCCGGCAGTTGAATTCCAGCCCCTCGTCCCGATTCCGGTATTTCTCCACCTGCCGCGTCAATTCTTCCACAAACTCCAGCGCAGGCTGGCCGTCCACCGCCGGGCGTTCCGGCAAAAAACCTTCGGCCAGGGCGGCAATCTTCCTACGCATGAGGTTGAAATCCAGCGGCACACGGGCAAGGGTTCCGTCAAAATCGAAAATCAGGGCCTGAAAACGTTTCATGAACAAAGCTCTACCGCGCAACCAACGTACAGGCAAGCGGCAAGCGGGCGTGGCGAACCAAAACCATGTGTGGTACACGCCTGCCATGATAGTCAAAAACTTCATTTCCGCACTCTGGAACGCCTTTCCCGCCGATCTGGAACAACACCTTGAACACGTTCTGGACACAGCGCCCAGAGATTGCCGCATTTTTTTCCGCGCCGACGATGTGGCCGTTCCCGGCAAGGCCATGGCCCGCATGCTTGAAATTTTCCGTACCCATGAAATCCCCCTGTGCATGGCTGTTGTCCCGGCATGGCTCAACGCTTCCCGTTGGCAGGAATTGCGTGCCATGGCCAAAGACTCTTCCCTCTGGTGCTGGCACCAGCACGGCTGGCGGCACCACAACCATCAAACAAGAGGGAAAAAAGGCGAGTTCGGCGACGAACGCACGGAAACCGCCAAACAGGCGGACATCGAACGGGGCCGGGACAAACTGTCCGAACTCATGGGACCGGCCTTCCAGCCCTACTTCACACCGCCATGGAACCGCTTCGACCAGCAGACGGCTGCAATCCTTGCCCGCACCGGCTTTCATGCCGTATCCCGCTCGGCCGGGGAAGGGAAAAAAGTCCCCCTGCCGCCCGAACTCCCGGACCTGTTCATCAACACGGATCTGCACACCAGAAACGAAACCGATCCGGCGCTCGGCTGGGACGCGCTGTTTGCCGAACTGGAGGAGGCGCTTGCCACCGGACGTTGCGGCGTCATGCTGCACCATCAACGCACCAATCCGGCGGCCTTCGACTTTCTGGATCTGCTGCTTCAAAAGGTGGCAAGCCATCGCCGCCTGCACGCCGTAGGCTTTGACGGCCTGCTATGAACCGATTTCAGCCAACAGGCGGCAACACACACGACATTCACTGAAAAAACATAATCACCGCCTTGTATTCGGCCCTCTCCCTGCGTATGCTTGAAATATGAGTAAAAATTTTTCCGGCACGCGCTCCGTCCCACAAGGGGAGGCCATTCAACGAGCCATTTCACTGCCATGGGCGAAATCCGTGGAGATCAGTTACAAAAGTCTTCGGGTTCGTTTGTTCCGCTCCATGATCACCGTGGGTTCGCTGGTACTGGCCGTATCGTTTCTGGCCTTTGTGCTTGTGAATCTGGATGTGGCCTCGGGCATTTTACACCACGGTGGCGACAATGCCGCCGCACTGCTTACCCTTGCCGGCTATGACGTTGACCCGGCAACGCACGGCGTAGCCATGACCGCCAAGGAACGCTGGATCGTCATCCTTTCCCTGCTCGTATGTACCGTCGGCATCGTCAATGCCCAACTCATGTCCGTAACCGAACGTTTTTCCGAAATCGGGGTCATGAAATGCCTTGGTGCCCTGGATTCCATGATTCTGCGCATCTTTCTGCTGGAAGCGGCCATGCAGGGCCTGCTGGGTGCCGGAATCGGGGCACTGGCTGGATTCATCTTTTCGCTGCTGGCCGGACTGGTACGGTTCGGCACACTGTCCGTGGCATATCTGCCGTGGGGTTCCGTGCTGGCATCCATGGGAATTGCCGTTCTGGCCGGCTGCGGCCTGAGCCTGTTGGGCGTCCTTTATCCGGCCCTGCTCGCGGCACGCATGCGCCCCATCAAAGCCCTGCGCGCAGAACATTGAGAGGGATACAATGGATCAGGATCGCCACACCATCGTGCGCGTCATCGGCGTAAAAAAGGACTTTGCCCTCGGCAAGCAGACAGTACACGTGCTCAAGGGCGTGGACCTTGAGGTCTACGCCGGGGAATACATTTCCATAATGGGACCGTCCGGTTCCGGAAAATCCACACTCTTCAACATGATCGGCGGACTGGACAAACCCACGGACGGCAAGGTCTTCATTGACGAGGTGGATATTTCGCAACTGGACGCCTACGAACTGGCATGGCTGCGCAACCGCAAAATCGGTTACATCTTTCAGACCTTCAACCTCATCCCGGTAATGACAGCGCTGGAAAATGTGACTTTGCCCATGACCTTTGCGGGCATGAACGGCGACGACGCCATGGAAAAAGGTATTGAACTGCTCAAGCTGGTGGGACTGGGCGAACGCTTCCAGCACAAGCCTTTGGAACTCTCAGGCGGCCAGCAGCAACGCGTGGCCATCGCCCGATCCCTTGCCAACGATCCCGCCATCATCCTTGCGGACGAACCCACCGGCAACCTCGACCTTTCCACGGGCGAGGAAATCATCGAGCTGTGCCGCATGCTTTCGGAAGAACGCGGCGTGACCATCATATCCGCCACCCACGATTACAAGATGCTCAATGTTTCGGATCGCGTGGTCTGGATACGCGACGGCATGATCGACAAAATCCAGCACCGTGAAGACCTCGATATCAGTGTCGGCGGCATCGGCGGACCGGAAAACGGCCATGTTCCGGGAGGTGAAGCTCCCTGATGCGCAGAACCGTCCACGCCCTTTTCTTCCTGCTGCTGGCCGTGGGGCTTCCGCTCCCGGCACAGGCTGCGTGGCACGGAGAACCGATCATCCGCGCCATGGCCGCGTTGCAGGACCGCAGTCCCGGTTCACCCGGAGCCGCCGCGGCGGCGGACATGGTTGAAAAGGCATGGCAAACGACCTTCCGCAACGTCAAAACACACACTGTCATGGGTCGACAGGCATTTCGAGTTCCGGCCATCCGGCAACTCGGAGCCACTCTGACTCTTGAGGATGGCACGGTCCTGAATCTGCAACAACTGCGCAGCAACGTACTCTCCCCCGGTGCCGTAACCCCGCCGGGCATCACCGGTCCCCTGCTTTATGCAGGCAAAGGGCATCTCAAGGACTTCGACGGTTTTTCCCCACAGGGAGCCGTGGTCATGCTGGATATGGATTCCGGAAGGAACTGGGGCAACGCGGCCCTGCTCGGTGCGCGCGCACTGATCTTCATTGGTTCGGGAGGCGGACCGACCCCCAAAGCCCTGTTTGAGAACAAGGTGGAGCTGACCCCGGTGGACCTGCCCATGTTCTGGATGTCCAAAACCGAGGCCATGGCCCGTTTCAAGGGCAGGCTCAAGACCGGTGTCCCGGCCCTGTTGGGCCGAGTTCTGCTGTCTTCCAGGGCAAGATGGGAACAGGTTGACGCCCAGAACGTCTATTGCCTGCTTCCCGGCACAGACCCGGAACTGGCAAAACAGTTGGTGGTGCTGGAAGCTCCGTATGGTTCCACGGCATTCGTCAACGGCCATGCTCCGGGCGCGGACGAAGCGTCATCCATCGCCACACTGATGGAAACGGCCCGCGATCTGCGTAAAAATCCGCCAGCCCGCAGCGTCCTTTTACTGGCGACGGGCGCTCATTCGCAAGCACAGGCTGGCATGCGCGAATTCACAGCCGCACTGGTTTCCAAAACCGAAGATCTGGCCGAACAGTCCCTTGCTCTGGAAAAGCGGCTGGCACGCACAAACCGGGTTCGCCAACTGCTGCAACGTCCTGCTCCCCTCAACGTGGACGGACTTTCCCCGGAAGAAATGAACATGCTCCGGCAGGCGTTTCACATAGCGACCCGCAATGCCCAGGATTTCCTGACCAATGACCTCATGCGCATGCGCCTGCTTGCCCGTAGCACAAAAAACCATGCGCGCACCGGTCCTCCTGGTCCCCGGGGGGGGATGTTTGATGTCAAAACGCGCATAAAACGTGTTGCGGCACGTCGCCTCAAGCTCAAACGCCTGTACTGGGTGCAGTCGTCACGCACGGACATAGGGCCGGATGCAAACGAGACAAAAATCCTGCTACGCTATCTGGAGCCGGCACTGCATTGGCAAAACAGGGTACACAAGGACATTGCTGCCCGACTGGCAGCGGTCCAATCCGCGCTACGCCTCAAGGAAGAGTTGGGAAAAAAAAACATTGCCGCGCACATGTCCCTGTATCTTTCCAGCCATGGCAAAGGCGTGGGCGGATTCGACAAGGGATGGCTCTATGACCTCAAGCCCACGGTCAACCGAACCCGTTTTTTCAGCCCCATCCATGAACTGTTCGAAAAAACTTCCAAGACCCTGCCGGCTTCCCTGCTCCCCCTGTTCCACGGGACATTGCGTCCCAGCCGCCTGCGCACATGGGAAAGCTACTTGCCGGATTCCCCGGAACTCGGTGGCGAACCCATGGCTCTGGCCGGATTCCCGGGATTCACGCTGGCAACGGTTCATGACGTGCGCCCTTCATGGAAAACACCGTACGACTTTCCCGACCGCGTGGACTTCGACTTTTTAAGACAGCAAAGCCGCGTGGTACGAGCACTGGTCCGTTCTCTTGTGGATAGTCCCCTGACCAATGCAGGCCAACGCGCCCAGAATAGATTCGTCACCCTGAGCGGAAGGGCCAACCTGTTGCGCAAGGGAGAAATCTTCCCGGACAAACCCGGCACGGACATGGTCGTCCTCTGCTACCAATGGGGCACGCGCACCTATGGCATGGTCAATACGGACGGGCGCTTTCGCATTGCCGGTCTGGCAAGCAAGAAAGTCAGCTATCACAAGGCAATTCTCGAAGGATTACGCTTCGATCAGGATACGGGATTGGCCATGTGGGCCGTGGACAAGCCGAAAACAGGCAAGGACTCCTACCGCATCAAGCTCAATCGCAACCACATGGAAACGGACCTGACCCTGTTCTCATGCACGCAAACCACGCTCTTCAACATGTTCGACGCACGGACGTTCAAATACCTGTACCGCCCGAAACTCATTGACGCACGAACCGAAGCCCCGCCCCTGAGCTACTGGTACAGCCGTCTGGACACGCGACAATCCTCCATGGGCACCCTGTTTCTGGAGCCGGACGTTCCCGTGAAGCTGACACTTTCCGACACCGTGCTGGACAAAAAGCAACTGCTGTTGAACGCCAGCCCGGAACATCCGCAGGGTAGCGGCTATCTGGCCCGGAACTGGCCCACCATACCCATGACGGAATTCCGGGCAGCCAACGACATGTGGAATCTGATTGCGCCGAGAGTACGCAATCTGGAAGCCAAAGGCATCGTCAACCAACGGGTGCGCGACCTGACCCGCCAAGGCGTCGCCGAACTGGAGCAGGCCCGGAACTATCGTTCGGTCAAGAGATGGGACGCGTTCATGGAATCCTCGCGCTCTTCACTGGCCAAGGCTTCCCGGGTATACAACGAAGTCAACTCCATCCAGAAAGACGTGCTGGTAGGCGTGTTGTTCTACGTGGCGCTGTTCATGCCGTTCGCCTACTGCATGGAGCGCCTCCTGTTCGGGTTCGCGGACATCAAGAAACGCATCGCCGCCTTTCTGGGCCTTCTGGCCGCAGTCATCGGCGCGGTCTATCTGGTGCATCCGGCCTTTGAACTGACGTACAGTCCCATGGTGGTCATTCTGGCATTTTTCATCCTCACCCTCTCGCTGCTGGTAAGCATGATCATCTTCTTCCGCTTCGAGCGGGAAATGGTGGAACTGCAACGCCGGTCCAAGCACATAAAACTTACGGACATCAGCCCGGCAGCGGCGTTCACCGCGGCCTTCGTGCTTGGAGTGGGCAACCTGCGCCGCCGCCCCGTGCGCACGGCCCTGACTCTGGCGACACTGGTCATCCTGACCTTCACCATCATGAATTTCACCACGGTCAAATCCGTAAGCCAGAAAGGCTGGTCCGCGTTCAGCGACAAAGCCTCCTACAATGGCCTGTTCATGAAAAACTTCAACTGGACAGACATTCCGGCGGAAGCACTTTCCGTTGTTTCGGACGCTTATGAAGGCAAGGGTGCCGTGGCGCCGAGAGTCTGGTTCGGTACGGGCATGACCGGCGGCAAGAGCCACGCGCCTGTCATTCCCATGTCCCGCGGCGACCAAACCGCCAACGCACGCGCTGTGATCGGGCTTTCCTATCTGGAGCCGCAGGTCAGCGGACTGGACCGCATCCTTGTGCAGGGGCGCTGGTTCGAACCGGAAGACAAACACGTTTGCATGATCCCGCAACGCATGGCCACAAAGCTGGATGCCCATCCCGGCGACAAGATTTCGGTCTGGGGCGTTTCCTACACAGTGACCGGCATATTCTCGGACACCGGGCTTCGGGACCACCCGGACCTTGACGGGGAACCCATGACGCCCATCATCTACCCGAGCCAGGCAGCAGTGCAGTTGTCCGAGGTGGAAGCCGAAGCCATGGGCGAGGGCGAGGATGTGGTAAACTATGAAAGCCGCTACCAGCACGTCGCCGGGTATGAAACCGTGATTATTCCGGCGGAATTGCTGCTTTCGCTGGGCAAAAGCGGACACCTCAAAGGCATGGCCGTGCATGAAAACAACCCCGGCTCCGGCATCGATCTGGGGGACCGCTTCGGGCTGATGCTCTTTCGCGGCGGGCCGGACGGCACATCCCTGTTCTTCACTGCCAACGCGGTCAACTATTCCGGCATGGCCAATATTCTGATCCCCCTGTGCATCTCCGTGCTCATCGTCCTCAACACCATGATCGGCTCCGTGCATGAACGCCGTCCGGAAATCGCGGTCTATACTTCCGTGGGCCTCGCCCCGCCACACGTGGCGTTCCTGTTCATAGCCGAGGCATTGGCCTTTGCGGTCATAGCCGTGGTCCTCGGCTATCTGCTGGCGCAGGTTTCGGCCGTGGCCCTTTCCGGTACGGCTCTCTGGGCGGGCATGACCGCCAATTACTCCTCCACCGCAGGGGTGGCAGCCATGGTGCTGGTCATTCTGGTGGTGGTCGTTTCCGCGCTGTATCCGGCACGTGTCGCCGCACGCATCGCCATACCGGACGTCAATCGCTCGTGGACCATGCCCGAAGCCAAAGGAGATACGCTGACCGTCGTGTTGCCGTTCCTGATCAATCTCAAGGAACAGGCCAGCGCAGGCGGCTTCCTGCGCGAATACTACGACGCCCACAACGACGTATCCCACGGCGCGTTCAGCACGGCGGACATCGCCTGCACATTCATCAACACCGCGCAAAAGGATTTCGAGGACCAGCTGGCGCTCATGGCCAAGGCCGAGGATTCCCTTTCCAGCATGGAAGTATGTTTCCGCCTCGCCTTCAGGGCGTGGCTTGCCCCCTTTGACTTCGGGGTGCGCCAAAAGGTTGAACTGCATTTCTGCCCTTCGGACATTTATCGCGGCTATCGGCAGGTTCAGGTCAGGCTGGTGCGCGAGGCCGGAGAACACAAGGCATGGGAAAACCTGAACCGCAATTTCCTCAACGACCTGCGCAAGCAACTTCTGGCATGGCGCTCACTGGACGACGACGCAGTCGGCAGTTTTGCCTCGGACCTGACCACGTATTTCAACCGGCGCTCTCGCCAGAGCGGGGAGGCTGCCAGCCATGGCTGAACACATGGGTGAACATATCCGTCCGCGCGCCATATTTGCGGGACTCCTGCTGGGAATCGTGCTCTGCGTGTTCACGCCCTACAACGATGCTGTTTTGCGCAACGCTCCCATTGGGCAGGGCAACCTGCCGCTGGCCCCCTTCTTCGTGGCCGCATGGCTCTTTGTGCTCAGTGCTGTTTTCGCCCGCATGACACGCCGTCCAGCACCTCTGAACGGCATTGAAATTCTTACGGTGTGGGTGATCATGATCCTGTTCACCTCGGTGGGGTGGAACGGCATGGCGGAAAGCTTTTTCGTGAACATCACCGCACCGCAGCACTTTGCCAGGGACGCCATGCGCTGGACCGAAGTGCTGACGCCGATCCTGCCGAAATCATGGTTTCCTGACAGTGCTACCGCCGTGAAGACGCTCTACAACGGGCTGCCCGGAGCGCGCGACATGAACGTAGCGGAAGTACTCGGTGCGGTTTCATGGGGCGTATGGTTGACGCCGCTTCTGGTCTGGGGAACGTTCATCCTCGGTTCGTTTTTCGTCATGCTCTGCCTCATGCGCCTTTTCGGCAAGCAGTGGGTCATGAACGAACGGGTACTCTTTCCCCTGTTCCGGATGCCGCAAATCATGGGCGAAGCGTTGGACCAGCAGCGTTTCGGCTCATTCTGGACCGACAAATTCCTTTTGACGGGACTGCTCATGGCCTGCGCCCTGCACCTGCTCAACGGTCTGCATCAGTACGTGCCTTCGATCCCGGAACTGCCCACCATAATCCTTGCAGGCAAATACTTTCCGAAATTCGGACTGTTCTCCGGGTTTTACAAACTCAAGCTCTATGTAGTTCCCGCTTTTATCGGATTCGCATTCCTGACCACAAGGCAAATATCCTTCAGCATGTGGGTTTTCTTCATTCTGGCAGGCCTGTCATACGGACTGCTCTATGTGCTGGGGCTGCAACTGCCCGAGGCCGCGCTGGGCGTAACCTTCGGGGCAGACCTGTTTCGGGCCGAAGGCGCGCAGACCATCGGTGCGTACGCCATGTTTTTCGTTTTTCTTATCTGGCTGGCCCGGCATCACCTGACGGAAACCCTGACCCGCGCCATTCGCCGCAAGGGAGCGGCAGCGGACAGCGGTTCCATCCGGGCCACGGCGCCGCCTCGCGAATGGATGCCGCCGGTATGGCCGCTCTGGGGACTTGTGGGCGGCATGGCTTTTCTTGTGGGCTGGAGCATGTACTTCGGTCTGCCGCTGCTGGCGGCGCTCATGTTGCCCGGAGCATTCGCCATGGTTTCGCTGGTATCGGCACGCGCCGTCTGTCAGGGAGGATTGCCATATTTCACGCTCACGGCCGCGCCGCTCGACGGCATGGTCGGCATGTTCGGCACCGGGTTCATGGGGCAGGCTGGCATCGCCATGGCCGCAGTCATGCAGAAGATGCTCTTTCTGGACTTCCGGTCCGCCATCATGCCCACGTTGTTCCACGGCTCCAAGGTTTGCGAAAAAAACCAGTCCCGATGCATGATCGTCTTCGGTGTCGGAGCCGGACTGTTTCTGGCCGTGGTCACAGCCTTCGTCACCATGCTCTATCTCGGGCACAAATATGGATTGCGTGACCTGAATCTTGAATGGGCCACCCAGACTGTGCTGGCAAATTTCGAAAACGCGCAACGGCTCGTAGACGTACCGGTCGGCCCCAACAAATGGACCATCATGTATTCCGGTACCGGAGCGTTGATCATGGGCCTGCTTATTTTCTGCTATTATAAGTTGCCATGGTGGCCCCTGCACCCGCTCGGTTATCTCGTGGCCTACTCCTCGGGCATGAAGGTTCTCTGGTTCAGCTTTTTCATCGGCTGGCTCTGCAATCACCTGTGCCTGCACTACGGCGGAACCGCGCTTTTCAATCGTTTGCGATTCCTGTTCGTGGGCCTGATACTGGGAGATTTCCTCATGGGCGGAGGGTACGCGCTGCTCGGATTGTGGACGAAGACCGTGTATTCGGTGTTCCCGTTGTAACCGCTATGAAGATAAAATATCTCTGGCGGCCAGAAACTTTTTACAAAAAGTTCCCTGATAATCCTCCAGAACTTTTGTAAACGCCAATAAAACAGATAGTTATATAAAAAGACAAAAATTTAAACCCGGCACCCTGCCTATAGAAGATGATCGCCAAAGAGTTTCAAAAACGGGTTGGGGGAACGTAAGGACGAACCTCGGCAAAAAAAGGCCAAGCCATGTATGACGACAAGGAACTGAAAGAATACCGCGACCTGATGAAGCCGCCGGAGCACTTTGAAGAGGGCTTCGACTGGAAAACCATCATCGGGGCCATTTTCATCGGTTTCCTGATGATGCCGGGCAGCATGTACCTGCAACTGGTCATCGGGCAGGGCATTGGTCCGGCCGCACGCTGGGTGACCATCATCCTCTTCGCGGAAATCGCCAAACGCTCATACTCGGAACTGAAACAACAGGAAATTTTCCTGCTCTATTACATGGCCGGTGCCGCGCTGGCTTCGCCATTCCAAGGGTTACTCTGGAACCAGTATCTTGTGCAGTCGGACGCGGCGCGCATGCTCGGACTGACGGAACTCATCCCGCATTGGGTAGCGCCGGGGCTGGATTCGGCATCGTATCTGGAGCGCTCATTCATGCACAGGGATTGGCTCATCCCCATCCTGCTGC
>CAJXRQ010000034.1 GCA_913060505.1 uncultured Desulfovibrio sp. | reverse complement strand
TTCCCCCGAACCCCAGCCCCTCTCCTTTCCAAAACTTTTTGGGTTGATGGAAAGTTGGGAGAAAAAGAAGAGTGAAGAGTTTTGGGGAAGAATATCCCTACAACAACCCAAGCCCATGAAGCGCCGCAGGCGCTGAATCGATAAAAAGTTTTGGAGATACCCAAGAACCTTTTGAAAAAGGTTCTTGGGCCGCCGGAGGCAAAAAAATGGCAAAAAAGAAATTCGACCTCATTATCAGGCGCGCGTTTCTCAAGGGACGCGAAGTGGATGTGTACGTTTCCAAGGGCGCAATCGCCGAGATCCGTGACACGCAAACCGAATTTGACCCGGAAGGAGCCGAGGTGCAGGACGCTTTCGGCCTGACCATGATGCCGAGCATGATCGATGTGCATACGCATTTGCGCGAACCGGGTTTCGAGTACAAGGAAGATGTTGAATCCGGCCTTCGGGCCGCAGCATGGGGCGGGTTCGGAGCAATCCTGTGCATGGCCAACACCAAACCGGTCAACGACACGGCATCCACCACGGAACTGATGTTGGAAAAGGCCAGACAATATTGGCCGAACGGTCCTAGGCTCGTGCCGATCGGGGCTTTGACCAAGGGCCTGAAAGGCGAGGAACTGGCTCCCATGGCCGAGCTGGCAAAGGCCGGTTGTGGAGCGTTTTCCAACGACGGGCTGCCCGTGAAGAATTCCGACCTGTTCCGCAAGGCCATGGAATATGCCTCGGATTGGGGCAAGCCGGTTATCGACCATTGCGAAGACCCGTATATGGCTGTGGGTTGCGGCGTGAACGAAGGCGAAGTTTCCGACCGTCTGGGCCTGCAGGGGCAACCGGACGTGGCCGAGGCCTTGCAGGTTTCGCGTGATGTGCTGCTGGCCGAGTATCTGGATATGCACATTCACCTTGCCCACGTTTCCTGCCGAAAATCCGTGGAGATCATCCGGCAGGCCAAGGCTCGCGGCGTCAAGGTTACCGCTGAGACCTGCCCGCATTATCTGGTTTTGACCGAAGACTATTTGGAAGCCCCGGAAACGCAGTACAGCACCATGGCCAAAGTCAACCCGCCACTGCGCCCCGAAGCCGACCGACTGGCCATGATCGAAGCGCTTGAAGACGGCACGATCGATTTTCTGGCAACAGACCACGCACCGCATGCGGCCCATGAAAAAGAAGTTGAATTCGATATCGCGCCCTGCGGCATCTCCGGATTGGATACGGCCTTTGCCGTAACTTGGGCGTTGGTACAGGACGGCGTGATCAGCGAGAAGACGTTCAACCGAGCATGGGTAACCGGCCCGGCCAAAACATTTGGCCTGCCGTGCAACCGCTTTGAGGTTGGCGATCCTGCGGATTTCTTCCTGTTCGACCCGGAAGAGGAGTGGGAAGTCTCGGCCGAAAACATGCATTCCAAGGGCAAAAATACACCGCTGGTTGGTTCCGTGCTTAAAGGACGGGTGAAAACTCATTTCCTTCAAGGCAAAAAGATTGTATAAGAATTGCGTATCGATTGGCGGGTCCGCTCCAAACATGGGCGGACCCCCTGACAATTTGAACCACCAGAATTTTAAGGAATACTATGAGCCAGCCTTTTAAAGATGCCATCGGTTTCTGCAAGACCGTCATGCGTAACGGCTTCGACGCCTACGTCATAAACGCCCGTCTTCAGGAACTGACCCTGGCAGAGTCGGGCAGCGAGCAGGAAATCGACATCTGCACCGAGGCCGGACTTTCCGAACTCCAGAAATTGTTCCCCAGCATTCAGGAATCCGCAGACAAGGGAATTGTCGGTTCCCTGTTTGAGGGCGGTGTCACCTATTATTTCTACCCTGCGGACGTGGAACTGAGTTCCTACACGGAAGAAAGCGTTTCGCAGATGACACCCCGTTTGCTCAAGCGTTTGGAAGAACGTGGAGATATTCCCCTTTCTTCGGTCTGTCCCTACATCCCCAAGGCCAAGGACATGTATGCGGATTTCGCAGACCTGTCCGAAGGGGTGGTCCGTTTCAAGGGCATACCGGACGAAGCCTTGAAAAAGGACTATTCCCTCGCGTTCCGCGCCCTGCGGTTTGCCGCCAACTACGGTTTTGAGATCGAAAGCAACTCGTGGATGAGCATTGTTCGCAACTCCCGCCGGGTGCTGGATTACGTGCCCATGCCCGAGTTCATCGACGAATGGCGCAAGGTCGAGGCCGAGTCCATGTACAGGTTCCTTGAGTTGCTGTTCGATTCCATGCTCCTGCATGGCCTTGTGCCCGAGTTGGCCGCCCTTTCGCGGGTCAAGCAGATCAAGAACGAGGAAGATGGCGAGGAAACCGTTTTGCAACATACGCTGGACGTGATGCGCCACTATCCCGAGGAACTGCCTTACGACTGGTACGGAACCGTGGCCTGCATGTTCCACGATGTAGGAAAGTTGTACACTGCCGATTATTACGATGAAGAATGGCATTTCCTGCAACATCACCGCGTCGGCGCCAAGGTCACCCGCAAGATTTTGAAGCGGCTGAGTTTCATGCCCGAGGACATCGACCTTATTTGCGAATTGGTTCAGAACCACATGCGTCCGCATTTCATGCTTACGGACAAGGGTATCCGCCGCCTCAAGGTATTGGACGAATACCCGCGCATCATGGAAATGGTCCGTGCGGACATCAAGGCCCGCAATGGTTCGTGGCGCGAATTCAACCACAACCTGAAGATGGCCGAACGAGCCGATATTCCCGAGGAAGCCATCGAGCCGTTCATGAACGGCAATGAAATCATGCAGGAAACCGGCCTGAAGCCCGGTCCCAAGGTAGGCATGATCCGTGAGGACATGCTCAAGGCGCAGATTGCCGGTGATGTGCTCACGCCCGAAGAGGCCGTTGAGTTTGCCAAGAAAGCTGCCAAACGCATGTAAGTATTCAAAAGAAAAAGTAAAAGACCGCTCCGGAGAATTCCGGAGCGGTCTTTTTTTATTGAATTTCCAGGCGCTGTATAAAAAGAAGGAAGGAAAAGATTCCCTCCCCGAGTGATATTCTGCTAGTTGGTGATTTCCTTGACCTTGTCGACTACCACGTCCTTGGCCTCCTTGAGACCTTCGCCCACATCTTCTGCGGCCTTGTTGACTTTCTTCTTTACGTCCTTGAAGGATTTGTTGGCGTCTTCATTGAACTTGTCCAGCGCACTTTTGCTGTTTTCCCTGGTTTCCTGCACGGCCTGGTCTATTTTTTTGCCGGCCTTTTCCGCAGCGTGTTCGTCGGAGCAGGCGGTCACACCCAAAAGCAGGATCAGGGCGCAGATGAAGGCGATATGCTTTTTCACGATTATTCTCCTTGCGGTATTTTGCTTCTGTTCTCAAGACGTATGTATTGGCTGTAAAAGGCGGCCGTGTCTCCCATGTCCGTAATCGTCGGTTCGATGATGGGATTGGGGCTCTGGCCGAACTTCATCCAGCCGCCACGACGGAACAATACCACATTCGGATAGAGCGAGTCATTGATTTCAACCTGCACTTGCAGGCTGCCTGCCGGGGAAACGGCGTAAATCTCTTCGGAAAGGTCCAGTCTTTCCAATGCGGAACTCTTCGAGGATATCGAAACAACGGGGATGCCGCGCTGTTCAGCCTCGGAAATCTGGGATTGCATGTATTTGCCGTTGACCAGCGTCAACAGGTTCAGCGGATAATCCGTGGTTGGTTCAGGATCGCGGTCCAGCGTTTCGGGAAAGCGGAATTTTTTGTCAGGATGGTCAAAACGCATGCTTTCATAGGCCACCATGGGCCAGTGGGAACGGGAGAATCCCTGACTGCTCAATTCTTCAGGACCGACGCCGGAATTTTCAAGGCTTTTGGTGATGCACTGGCTGCGGCTCGGCAGGTATATCGGGTGTTCCAGACGTTCCCCAAGATCGGCCAGAACGTCGTATATATCACGGCATTGATTCGGCGGCTCCACGGCCTTGCGGGAGAAGTTGATGAAGTTGTGCGTGCTGGCCCCGACGATTTCATCACGTTCAAACATGTATGCCGGGGGCAAAATCAGGTCCGCGCAAAGAGCCGTATCGTTCATGAAGCCATCCACCACCACGGTAAACGGGCAGCGTTTCAGACCGGCGGCAACGCCTGTGGAGTCCGGAATCTGGTTTGCCGGATTCAGGCCGTCCACCCAAATGAATTCAAGGGTCGGGTCTGCTTCCCGCAATTCCCGGGAAAGATCGGGAGCCAGCATGGTACGCCTGTTTTTGGGGGCAGGCAGTTCGGTTTCCAGTTGCAGCGAGGTCAGGTTACGCCCGGAGGAAAAGCTGTAATACACGCCGCCGCCCCTGCGGCCCATTTGCCCGGCCAGCATGCCCAATGAGGCGATGAAACGAACGTTCTGGCCGCCGTAGAGGTAGCGTTGCAGTCCCCAGCCCAAAAGCGTGGCGACCGGGCCGGGTT
Organism: uncultured Desulfovibrio sp.; assembly: GCA_913060505.1. Classification (GTDB taxonomy): domain Bacteria; phylum Desulfobacterota; class Desulfovibrionia; order Desulfovibrionales; family Desulfovibrionaceae; genus Pseudodesulfovibrio. The sequence continues at coordinate 20,393 of CAJXRQ010000034.1, read as the reverse complement.
GCTCATACCAGTCGAAAAGCATTTCCGCTTCCTGCACGCTCACGCCGCAGGCCGCACAGAGGTTTTCCAGTGACCATGATTCCACGAGGCCGCGGAATACGGGCCAGTTTGACGTGCGGCTGATGACAGCCTGTTCCAGAAGGCCGGATTCCAGATAAAGCTTGATCACGGCGGCAGCCAGAAAACGATCCGTGCCCGGCTTGATGAGAATATGCTCGTCCGAGTTTTTTTTCTCGGTGTCGGCGATGTCGATGGTCAGTAACTGGGTGCCCCGCTTGCGCGCTTCGTTCACGGTGATGCCCGTGTGCATGAAACTGCTCTTCATGTTCCGGCCCCAGTTTACAATTCGCCGGGCGTTGAGCAGGTCTTCGGTGTCGTTGGCCGCGAGCGAGCCGCAACAGCGGATCATGGCCTCGCAGCCTGCCGCGTCGCAGATGGAACCGCGTAGCTTTGTGCTCCCCAACGCGGCGAAAAAGGCTTTTCTGATAGCGGCAAACACGCCGCGATAGCCATAACCGCCAAAGTAACCGATGCGTTCCGGCGTTTGGCGCAGGGCGTCAATCTTTTGCGCACAGAGGTTCAGGGCCGTATCCCAGTCTATGGGGTCAAACGAGTCTCCCTTGCGCAACAGAGGAGTGGTGATGCGTTCGTCTGCGTCCAGCCGCTTGAAAAAACGGGAGACTTTTCCGCAGACCACGCCGCGCGTGTACGGATGCTCCGGGTTGCCTGATACTTTTCTTTTTTCCGTGTCCACGATGCAGGAACAACCGTCCGGGCAATCCAGCGTACAGGCGGATATGACTTTCATGATGCGACCTCCTGTGCGGGTTGTCCTGTAAATTTGCCGTATGGTCAACCTTCCGGGACAGGTGCTTTGCAATTGTAATAAACCCGGTTTGCTTGCATTCAAGTACGCGAAGTATTGTTTCAAAATATGGCTGGCCGGATAATTAGTTGCCATATTTATTGATATGTTAGTACAAACGCGGTAGGCGCGCTGCCGTGCGCATTGGTGCGGAAAAGGCCGTGTGCCGTCATTTTTTTGGGAAAAAGCGGATTGTCCGTCAAATCCCCGGGGGAAGCGGGGGCGTTTTTATCAGCAATCATGGAGGAAACATGATCAACAAATTTCTGAAAATATGCTTGTGTGCCGCACTCGTTGTTATGTGTGCCGGAGCGGCCATGGCCGAGCCTCTCAAGGCTGCCATCATTTATGATATGGGCGGTAAATTCGACAAGTCGTTCAACGAGGCCGCCTACAAGGGCGCGGAAATGTTCCGCAAGGAGTTCGGCGACAAGTACCGCGATTTCGAACCCACCAACGAGTCCCAGTATGAACAGGCCATTCGCCGCTTCGCCTCCCGCGGAACCGACATCATCGTGGTCATCGGCTTCTCTTTTGGCGGCGTGCTGGAGAAAATGGCCCCGGAATTTCCCGACACCAAGTTCGTGATCGTGGACATGGTGGTCGACAAGCCCAACGTTGAATCCGTTATCTTCAAGGAACATGAGGGTTCGTTTCTCGTGGGCATGATTGCGGCCATGAAAGCCAGGGGCGGCAAGATCGGTTTTGTTGGCGGTATGGACGTGCCCCTGATCCGCAAGTTTGAGCTGGGCTACAAGGAAGGCGCCAAGTACGTGAACCCGAATATCGAGGTCTTCCAGAACATGACCGGCACCACGCCTGCGGCATGGGCGGACCCCATCAAGGCCGGGGAATTGGCTCGCAGCCAGTTCGATCGTGGTGCGGAAGTCATTTACGCTGCTGCCGGGCGTTCAGGCCTCGGCGTGTTGCAGGCCGCTGCCGATTCCGGAAAATTCTCCATCGGCGTGGACAGCAACCAGAATTTCCTGCATCCGGGCAGCGTGCTGACTTCCATGGTCAAGCGTGTGGACCTGGCCGTGTACGAGGCGCTCAAGGCAGCCAGGCAGGGCACCTGGAAAGGCGGCCTCACCGAACTGGGCCTCAAGGATGACGGTGTTAGCTGGGCTTTGGACCAGTACAATGAAAAGCTCATCACCCCGGAAATGAAGGCCAAGGTTGACGAAGCCCGCAAAAAGATCATCGCCGGTGAAATCAAGGTTACCAACTACTTCGATATAATGGACAAGTAGCATCATGCGACACGACGGCAAACATGCCGCAAGTCCGGCAGGGGGTGGACCGCCCCCTGCTGTTGAACTTGTGGGCCTGAACAAGAGTTTCGGCCCGGTACGGGCCAATCAGGATGTATGCATCACGGTGCAGCCCGGGACCGTGCATGGCATTGTGGGTGAAAACGGCGCGGGCAAGTCCACCATGATGGCCATGCTTTATGGCTTTTACAAGGCGGACAGCGGCTCCATCCGCATCAATGGCGAAACCGTGTCCATAGGCAGTCCGTCAGACGCCATTGAACTGGGTATAGGCATGGTGCACCAGCATTTCATGCTTGTGGAGCCGTTTACCGTCTTGGAGAATGTCATTCTTGGCGTAGAAGGCGGAGGATTGATCGGAACCTCTCTGCGCCGGGCACGCAAGGAGTTGAAGCGGCTGGCCGATGAATACGGGCTGGACGTGGACCCGGACGCCCGAATCCGCGATTTGCCCGTCGGTTTGCAGCAGCGGGTGGAAATTCTCAAGGCCCTGTATCGGGGCGCACAGACCCTTATTCTGGACGAACCGACCGGAGTGCTCACGCCGCAGGAAGCGGACCATCTGTTCCGTATTCTGGATACCCTGCGTGCACAGGGCAAGACCGTCATTCTCATCACCCATAAATTGCGCGAAATCATGGCCATCACCGACAATGTTTCGGTCATGCGTTGCGGAACCATGGTAGCTCATCGGGCCACGGCAGAGACCTCGCAGGAGGAACTGGCCGAGCTGATGGTGGGGCGGACCGTGTTGCTGCGTGTGGACAAGCAGCCGGCCTCGCCGGGCGAATGCGTTGTTTCGGTCAATGACGTGACCCTTGTGGATGACACCGGCCGCAAGCGGCTGGACAACGTGAATTTTTCCATCTGCAAGGGTGAGATTTTGGGTATTGCCGGTGTTTCCGGCAACGGCCAGTCCGAGCTGCTGGAAGTGCTTTCCGGCATCACCCCGGTCAAGGATGGACGCATTACCTTCAAGGGGCACGACATCGTGGCTCCGGGGCTGCGCGCCAATCCGCAGGAATTGCGCCGACAGGGCGTGGGCCATGTGGCCGAAGATCGGCACCGCATGGGCATGATCATGGACTTCAGTGCGGCGGAAAATACCATTCTCGGCTATCATTGCGATCCGGAAATCAACGGGCCGTTGCTGATGGATCTTGACCGCGTGGACAAACGCTGTGCCGGATACATGGAGCGTTTCGACGTGCGTCCTCCCTTGCCCCATCTTGCCGCGTCCGGTTTTTCCGGCGGCAACCAGCAGAAAATCGTGCTGGCGCGGGAAATGGAACACGACCCGGATTTGCTGCTGGTGGGTCAGCCCACTCGCGGCGTGGATATCGGTGCCATCGAGTTCATCCACAAGCGGCTTATTGCCATGCGCGACGCTGGCAAGGCCGTGCTGCTGGTCTCGGTAGAGCTGGACGAGATACTGTCGCTGGCCGACCGCATTCTGGTCATGTTTGACGGCCGCATCGTGGGCGAGGTCTCTGCCGAAGAAGCCACCGAACAGCAACTGGGCCTGATGATGGCCGGCATCGACGCGGAGCCGGAGGTTCGGGCATGAGCAGGCAGAACAAGCTTCCGGTCTGGGTCAATGCAGGGCTTATCCCACTGATCAACCTGCTGGCTGCGTTCGTGGTTTCCGCCCTGGTGATTCTGGCCGTGGGCGAAAATCCTTTTGAGGCGGCGCGCCACATCATATACGGGGCGTTCGGATTTGAAGAGGGCATAGGATACACCCTCTACTACGCCACCAACTTCATTTTTACGGGTTTGGCCGTGGCCATGGCCTTCCACTGCTTTCTGTTCAACATCGGCGGCGAGGGTCAGGCCTACATCGGCGGTCTGGGTATAGGGCTGGTCTGCCTGTACATGGGCGACATGCCGTTCTGGGTCATCCTTCCTTGCGCCATTGTGGGCGGGGCTGTTTTCGGCGGCTTGTGGGCGGCTATTCCCGCCTATCTGCAAGCCAAACGCGGCAGCCATATCGTCATCACCACCATCATGTTCAACTTCATTGCTTCGTCGATCATGACGTTCCTGTTGGTGGAATGGCTCAAGAAGCCCGGCTCCCAACTGCCGGAAACACGGCACTTCGCTGACGCCGCATACATGCCCAAGCTGCATGAAATAGCGCACGCCATGGGCATTGAACTGGCGCACTCTCCGGTGAATATATCGCTGGTTATCGCGCTGTTGTGCTGCGTGGCCGTGTGGATTTTCATCTGGCGGACCCGTTGGGGATTTGAAATCCGGGCATCGGGAAAAAATGCCGAGGCAGCCATGTACGGTGGGATTTCCCCGGCTCGCAGCATCATGATTTCCATGCTCATTTCCGGCGCTCTGGCCGGGCTGGTGGGCCTGAACGAACTCATGGGCGTGCAGCACCGATTGGTGGTCAACTTCACCAACGGTTACGGGTTCGTGGGTATCGCCATTGCGCTCATGGGCCGCAACCATCCGCTGGGTATTGTTTTGGCTTCCCTGCTCATGGGAGCGCTGTTTCAGGGCGGGGCGGAGCTGGCCTTTGAAATGCCGACCATGACCCGGGATATGGTCTGGACCATTCAGGGGCTGGTCATCCTGTTTACCGGGGCTCTGGAACATATGTTCCGTCCTCGTATCGAGGCTTTTTTCCAGAAGTCGGATAAATCGGATTCCGCATCCTGCCAGGGCCCGGAAGAACAGGGGGATGAGGCATGAGTGATATGTTCATGACATTGATTTTGCTGCTTGATTCCACCTTGCGCGTGGCCACGCCGCTTGTTCTTGCGGCCATGGCCGGACTGTGCTCGGAACGTGGCGGTGTGGTGGATATCGGTCTGGAAGGCAAGATGTTGGGAGCGGCCTTTGTTTCCGCAACCGTGGCCAGCATGACCGGATCGCCGTGGCTCGGCCTGTTGACTGGCATTGCAGCCTCGATCCTGCTCGCGCTGGTACATGGATTTGCTTCCATCACGCACAACGGCAATCAGGTCGTTTCCGGCATGGCCATCAATATCGTGGTGGCAGGGCTGGCCCCGACCATCGGCAACGCCATTTTTCATATGAATGGTGACACCCCGGCCCTGTCCAATGCGGCACGTTTCACGGCTATTGAGCTGCCTGGAGCGGCCGCGCTCAAGTCCGTGCCCGTGCTCGGGCCGATCTATTCGGAACTGCTCAGTGGACACAATTTACTAACATATCTGGCATTTGTACTGGTTCCTCTGATTTCGTGGATGCTATACAAGACCCGTTTCGGGCTGCGTTTACGGGCTGTGGGAGAAAACCCGGAAGCTGTTGATACGGCCGGAATTTCCGTACAGTGGTTGCGGTACCGCGCCGTCATGATCGCCGGTGTGCTCTGCGGATTCGCGGGAGCAAGCCTGTCCACGGCGCTGGGTGCCAGCTTTATCCGGGACATGACTGCGGGTAAGGGGTATCTGGCTCTGGCCGCAATGATCTTCGGAAAGTGGCGTCCGCGCACCACGCTGCTGGCGTGTCTGCTTTTTGCGTTTACGGACGCGGTGCAGGCCCGGTTGCAGGGCGTGTCGTTGCCCGTGGTTGGCGAAATTCCCGTGCAATTCATCATTATGCTGCCCTATGTCATGACCGTGTTCCTGCTGGCTGGTTTCGTGGGCAGAGTCGTGGCGCCTAAGGCGGACGGCGAACCATACGTCAAGGAGCATTGATCATGGCGGACGTAACCGAACTCATGCGCATGGCTACGCGGGCGCGCGACAATGCCTATGCGCCATATTCCAATCATCCCGTGGGTGCTGCTTTGCGGACCGACACGGGGCGTGTCTATGCCGGATGCAATGTTGAAAATGCCGCCTACCCTGTGGGCAACTGCGCGGAACAGGCCGCCATTGCCGCCATGGTTTTGGGCGGGGAATCCCGCATCGCGGAAATCGTGGTGGTGGGGCCGAACGGAGCGCTCTGTACGCCATGCGGCGCCTGCCGCCAGCGTATGCGCGAGTTTGCAGCCCCGGACATGCGTTTTCATGCCTGCACGGAAACGGACGTGCTCATGACCATGACCATGGATCAATTGCTACCCGAGTCATTCGGGCCGGACAACCTGAAATAAGGATTATCCCATGAATTCGACAACCATAAAAGAACTGGTGGAGCAGGCTCGCAAGATAGAGCCCACCGAGGAACATGCACGCCGCGCTTTGGCCTGCATGGACCTGACCAGCCTGCATGCCGACGACACGGAAGCGGATATCGAAGCCTTGTGCGCCCGTGGGAAAACCGGGTTCGGCCAAGTGGCCGCCGTATGCGTGTATGATCGCTTCATCGGATGCGCGCGCCGTTGTGTCGGTGATTCCGCCATCAAGGTAGCCACCGTATGCAACTTCCCGGAAGGCGGAATGGATATCGAGGCCGCCGTGCGTGAGGCCGGTGCGCAAATATCCGCCGGTGTGAACGAGGTGGATGTGGTGTTGCCCTACCGGGCCTACATGAACGGCGAACGTGATCACGCCCTGCAACTGGTGCGTGATGTGCGTCAGGTCTGCCGGAACGCGACCCTCAAGGTCATTCTGGAAACCGGCGAATTGGGCGACGCGGACATGATCCGCAACGCCAGCCTTGATGCCGTGGCCGCCGGTGCCGATTTCATCAAGACATCCACAGGCAAGGTTGCCGTGGGAGCCACGCTGGAAGCCGCTGCCGTCATGCTCAGGGTCATTGCCGCCACCCAGCCGGCCACGGACCGCACTCTCGGATTCAAACCCGCTGGCGGCATCAGCACAGTACAGGACGCGGCCTCCTATCTGTATTTGGCCGATACCATCATGGGACCGGAGTGGGCGCGTCCCGAAACCTTCCGGTTCGGTGCCAGCAGCCTGCTGGGCAGTGTCTTGTCCATGCTGGGCGATGACTCGCAAACCTCGGATTCTTCCGGCTATTAAGGGATATAATCATGAGTTTTCTTCCGCAGGAAATAATTCGCGCCAAACGGGACGGGCGAACCCTTACCCGTGAGCAGATCGAATCCATGGTCAAGGGCATTGCCGACGAAAGCGTGACTGAAGGACAGGTGGCGGCGTTCGGCATGGCCGTGTTTTTTCAGGGTATGGACATGGATGAACGCATTTGCCTGACCCGCGCCATGAAAGATTCCGGTACCGTATTGGATTGGGAACGTCTGGGCCTGCCTTCCGGTGTGGTAGACAAACATTCCACTGGCGGCGTGGGCGACAAGGTCAGCCTCATGCTCGCCCCGCTTGCCGCAGCGTGCGGCGCCTATGTCCCCATGATTTCCGGCCGGGGGCTCGGGCACACCGGCGGTACACTGGACAAGTTCGATTCCATTCCGGGCTATGATACGGCCCCGGATCTGGAAATTTTTGCCCGTGTGACCCGCGAAGTGGGTTGCGCCGTTATCGGACAGACTGCCGATCTCGCCCCGGCGGATCGTCGTTTCTATGCCGTACGTGACGTGACCGCCACCGTGGAATCCATCGACCTGATCACCGCTTCCATCCTGTCCAAGAAGCTGGCCGCCGGATTGCAGGGGCTGGTCATGGACGTCAAGTTCGGGTCCGGTGCGTTCATGGAACATTATGACGACGCGCAGGAATTGGCCCGGTCCATTGCCACGGTTGCCACAGGCGCAGGAGTGCCGACGGTCGCCCTGCTTACGGACATGAACGAAGTCCTTGGTTCCACCGTGGGCAACAGCCTTGAAATGATCGAAGCCGTGGAGTTTTTGACCAATGAGCGGTCCGAAGTCCGCCTTGCCGAGGTGACGCGTGCCCTGACCGCTGAAATGCTGGTGCTGGCCGGGGTGGCAAAGGATGCTCAAGACGGTGCTGCACGAGTTGACGAAGCGCTTGCTTCAGGCCGTGCTGCCGAGGTTTTTGGCCGTATGGTCGCTGCGTTGGGCGGCCCCAGGGATTTCATGGAGCGTTGGAGCGAGCATCTTGAAGTGGCTTCGCTTGTAGTGCCGGTTTATCCTGAACGCCCCGGTTTCGTGACTTCCATGGTCAACCGGGACGTGGGGCTGGCTTTGGTAGGTATGGGCGGCGGGCGTACCCGGGCGGATCAGAAGATCGACCATGGGGTGGGATTGAGCCGGTTTGCCCATGTGGGTGATGCCGTTGGCCCGGACGCACCCTTGTGCCTGATCCATGCGCGGAACAAGGCGCAGGCCGATCAGGCCGCGCAGGCCGTACTTGCTGCCGTGACTGTGGCGGACGAAAAACCGCAATCCGGCCCCGTGGTCCGCGAGCGTATTGTCGGAGAGGCACAACGTGGCTAGAGCGTTTATACTGGTTATCGACAGCTTCGGCATCGGTTCTGCCCCGGACGCGGATCGCTTTGGCGATGCGGGTGCAGATACGCTGGGACATATTGCCCAAGAGTGCGCGGCCGGGCGTGCAGATGAAGCAGGCTTGCGAAGTGGGCCTTTGAATTTGCCGTTCATGAGTCTGATGGGGCTGGGCAAGGCTGCGGAACTGGCCACCGGGAATGTTCCCCCCGGTCTGGAAGTCGAGGCTGTGGAGGGGCTGTATGCCGCTGCCAGAGAACAGAGCCATGGCAAGGATACCCCCAGTGGGCACTGGGAACTTGCCGGAGTGCCGGTGTTGTTTGACTGGGGATATTTTCCGCCCGAATATCCGAGTTTTCCCGAACCCTTGGTGAAGAAGCTGATGGAGCGTGGCGAGTTGCCCGGAATTTTGGGCAATTGCGCGGCCTCGGGCACCGAGATTCTGGAACGGCTGGGCGAGGAGCATGTGCGCACGGGCAAGCCCATCTGCTACACTTCCGCGGACAGCGTGTTCCAGATTGCGGCACATGAGGATACTTTTGGTCTGGAGCGATTGCTCGACCTTTGCGAGCTGGCTCGCGAATTGCTGGATCCGTATAACATCGGCCGGGTCATTGCGCGGCCGTTCGTGGGCGAAGCCGGGAACTTCGTGCGTACGGCCAACCGGCATGACTATGCGGTTCCCCCGCCGGAACCGACCTTGCTGGACGTGTTGCAACAGGCCGGACACGAGGTTGTTGCCATCGGCAAGATTGGGGACATTTTTGCGCACAGGGGTATTACGAAAACGCTCAAGGGACCGGATACGGACACCCTGCTGGACCTGACCATTGCGCAGGCCGCCGAAGCGCCGCAAGGGGCTTTGGTCTTCACCAATCTCGTGGATTTCGATTCCGTGTACGGACATCGCCGCAATGTGGCTGGCTACGCCGCTGCGCTGGAGGCCTTGGACACACGCTTGCCCGAGCTGCAAAAAGTTCTTGCTCCCGGGGATATCGTGTTTCTTACCGCCGATCACGGCTGCGACCCCACATGGACCGGCACGGACCATACCCGTGAATATGTACCCATGCTCGGGTTCGGACCGGATTGCCCGGCGGGGTCGGCAGGTGTGCGCCAGACCTTTGCGGATCTCGGCGCAACAGTGGCTGGACATTTGGGAGTGCGCCTGCAACGGGGCACGCCGTTGTCCCGTCCGGGCGGACGGGCGAAATAACCCCTCCGAAGCGTATATGAATATTGTGTGAATAGCTGTTTTTCATAAAGAATATCCTGTATCAACAACCAAAAGAGGCGTCTGTGGCGTGTGGCATCCCGGTGACGTTGTAAATCCCGGGCTTGCCAGAGCGCTTGCGGATGGTTATGTGTCCTGACCATGGCTAAAGATTTGATCATCGTTGAGAGTCCGGCAAAGGTGAAGACCATCAGCAAGTTTCTGGGCAAGGATTACCTTGTGGAAGCTTCGGTGGGTCATGTGCGCGATCTTCCTACCCGGGACCTGGGTGTGGACGAGGAAAACGGCTTCGAACCGCACTATGAGATCATTCAGGGCAAGGAAGACGTGGTCAAGCGACTGCGTCAGGCCGCCAAAAAAGCGAATCATGTCTACCTCGCGCCTGACCCCGACCGCGAGGGAGAGGCTATTGCCTGGCACGTGGCCGAAGTCATCAGCAAACAGAATGACAACGTCAGCCGTATCCAGTTCAACGAGATCACGTCCCGTGCGGTCAAGGAAGCTCTGGAGCATCCGCAGGAATTGGACAGATCCCTGTTCGATTCCCAGCAGGCCCGTCGAATTCTGGACCGTCTGGTGGGCTACAAGATTTCCCCGATTCTTTGGAAAAACGTCAAGCGCGGCATTTCCGCCGGCCGGGTCCAATCCGTGGCACTCAAGATCATCGTTGAGCGCGAAAAGGAACGCCGGGCCTTTGATCCCAAGGAATACTGGCCTTTCAAGGTTCAGCTTGCCGGAGAGAACCCGCCGCCGTTCTGGATGGATCTTTGGAAATACAAGGACAAGAGCGTCAAGCCCGGTGCGCACCATGTGACCTCCGCCGGTGAGGCCGAGGCTCTGGAGACCGCGCTCAACGAATCGGATTTCGTGGTGGATGCCGTTGAGGAAAAGCAGCGTTCGCGCCAGCCCCGTCCTCCCTACATCACCTCCACCATGCAGCAGGAAGCCAACCAGCGTCTTGGCTATTCCGCACGCAAGACCATGACCGTGGCCCAACGCCTGTACGAAGGTGTGGAACTCGGCAAGCGCGGCACGACCGCGCTCATCACCTACATGCGGACCGACTCGGTCCGCGTGGCCAAGGATGCGCAGGATGCGGCCAGGGAGCTGATTCTGGAACGTTTCGGCAAGGACCATTATCCTGCCAAGACAAGAAATTTCCGTACCAAGGGCAGCGCGCAGGACGCGCACGAAGCCATTCGTCCGGTTGATGTCGCCATCACGCCCGAAGAGGTCAAGAAACACCTGCCTTCGGAGCAGTACCGGCTCTACAAGCTCATCTGGCAGCGGTTTGTGGCTTCCCAGATGGCAGCGGCCAAGTTCTGGGACACCACGGTCACGGTCTCTTCGGCCATGACCCAGTGGCGCGCCAAGGGCGAACGCCTGCTTTTCCCGGGCTTTCTGGCTGCCATGGACAAGCCCTCCAACGACGACAGCGCCGACCTGCCCAAGCTCGTGGTGGGTGAGAAACTGGCTGTTCAGGAATTGAAAAAGGAACAGAAATTCACCCAGCCTCCGGCACGTTTCTCCGAAGCCTCGCTGGTGCGCACACTGGAAGAGTTGGGCATTGGCCGTCCTTCCACGTATGCGGCCATCATTTCCACGCTTATCGACCGTGAGTACACCCGGCTGGAGGAAAAGCGTTTTGTTCCCTCGGAACTGGGCTTTACCGTCAGCGACCAACTCTCCGCGCATTTCCCGGAACTCATGGATGTGGGCTTTACCGCCTCCATGGAGAACTCGTTGGACGACGTTGCCGAAGGCAATCAGGAATGGGGCGGATTGCTCAAGGATTTTGCCGGTGATTTTTATCCGACGCTGGACAAGGCGCGCAAGAATATGGCCGCTACCGTGCAGGATACGGGCGTTACCTGTTCCGAATGCGGCAAGCCCATGGTCATCAAGTTCGGCAAAACCGGTGAATTTCTCGGTTGCACCGGGTTCCCCTCCTGCCGGAACATCAAGAATTTCAAGCGCGATGAAAAAGGCAACATTGTCGTGGTCGAGCGCGAAGAGCCGGAGGCCATCGGCATTGACTGCGACAAGTGCGGTCGCCCCATGGCCATCAAACAGAGCCGCCGTGGCGAGTTCCTCGGTTGCACCGGCTACCCGGACTGCCGGAATATCAAGAATTTTGAGCGGGACGAGGACGGCAACATCAAGATCGTTGAGCAGGCCGCGCCCGAGGTGGTCGGTACCTGCCCGGAATGCGGCGGCGAGCTGCATTTGAAAAAGGCCCGGACCGGATCGCGGTTTATTGCCTGTTCCAACTACCCGGACTGCACTTATACCGAACCGTATTCCACGGGCGTTCCCTGCCCCAAGGAAGGATGCGACGGCATGCTGGTGGAAAAAGCCTCGCGCAAAGGCAAGCTTTTCTATTCCTGCTCCAACTATCCCAAGTGCGACTACGCCGTATGGGACTGGCCGGTCAAAGGCCCCTGCCCGGACTGCGGGCATCCTGTGCTGGTGCGAAAGAATACCCGGGCCAAGGGCGAGCACATTGCCTGTCCGCAGCGCAGTTGCAAATACGAGCAGAAACTCTAGTTTTTGGGAAAAAAGTGAAATTGCCCCCGTACAGAGTCTGTGCGGGGGTTTTTCGTTGCACAATGTTTGGAGCATATGCGCTCCGTAGTGACAACGTGCTGCAAAGCGGGTATTTCCTGCGTTAACACCAAATCGGAACAAACGGATGGCATCACTTTTTTATGAGTAGCAATAAATCGAAGAAATCACTTGATCCCGGAAAGTTGCGCGCGTGTCTGGACATCGGCCGCGTGCCATTCGAGAGCAGCACCGATATCGCGTCAAAAGGGTCCATGGATTCGTTCCAGCCCCGTGCCATCCAGGCGTTGACCATGGCTTTGCGCCTCAAGGGGAATGAATATAACGTATATGTGGCCGGTCAGCCCAATATGGGGCGCACCCACTTCGTAAAGGGTTTTCTGGAGCCTCGGGCCGCCAGGGCCAAGACCCCGCCGGATTGGATATACCTCTATAATTTTGAGGACGAGGATCGTCCCCTTGCCTTGCCGTTGGACGCAGGCATGGGGCGCAAGTTCCGCACTGAGCAGGCGCGCGCCTTTACCCGCCTCAAGGCAGAGCTGCCCTTGCGTTTTGAAAAGGAGACGTTTCAGAACAAGCATGAACGTCTTATCCGCAAGTACAATGCCCGGCGTGAGGAAGTCTTTTCCAAGATGGAAGAGATGGCCGCCAAAAAGGATTTTCGCATCCGGTTCGATGATGACGGCATACTGACTCTCAGCCCGGTCATCGACGGCGAGGTCGTGGGCGACAAGGATTTCGACAAGCTCAAGGCTTCCACCAAAAAGCAGCTCAAGGTCAAAGGTGAGGCCTTGCTGGACGAGATGTCCGGCGATTTGCGGCGGATCAATCGGAACGAACAGGACTTGCGCAAGAGCGAGGACGAGCTGCACAAGGAAACGGCCCGTGCCGTGCTCAAAGAGTTCCACGGTCCGGTGCGTGAAAAATTCTCCGACGTGGAAGGACTCAAGGAATACTTTGCCCTGCTGGAAACGGAAGTGGTGGAAAACTACGATATGTTTTTGCCACGGGAGGCCGCTATCCCCGGCCTGACGCCGGATCATTCGAGCGAGGGCTTTTTTGCCCGTTTCGAGGTCAATCTCTTTGTGGACAATTCCAAGGGCAAGGGCGCGCCCGTGGTCATGGAAGATCATCCCACGGTGTTCAACCTGTTGGGCAGCATCGAGCGTGAATCCGAATTGGGTGCCATGTATACGGACCATACCCTGATCAGGGCTGGCGCCATCCACAAGGCCAACCATGGCTATCTGATCCTCAACGTAGAGGATTTGCTTTCCAACTCCTCTTCATGGGAAGGGCTGTTGCGCGCCTTGCGCGCCGGACAGGCCCGCATTGAAGACCCCGTGGAGCAGGATCAGGTGCGTGCCCGGACCATTGAGCCGTCGCCGATTCCTCTTGAACTGTGCGTGTTGCTGATTGGCACGGATGAGAATTACGAAGCCCTGCTCTACAGCGATGACCGTTTTGCAAAATATTTCAAACTCAAGGCGCATCTTCAGGGGTGGGTGGACCGCAATGCGTCCAACATCCGCAAGTATCTTTCTGTTGTGGGTCGCATTGCGCGGGAGAGCAAATGCCTGCCTTTTGATCGTGGCGCTTTGGCCGGTCTGGTTGATTTCGGGTCTCGGCTCACGGAAGACCAGAAGCGTTTGTCCCTGTTTTTTCCGCTGGTTCGTGAACGTATGATCGAGGCTTCGGCCATGGCGGAAATGAACGGCTGTGAAACCGTTGATGCGGATATGTTGGAACAGGCCATCCGCGCCCGTGATTTCCGTTCCAACCTGTATGAAGAAGAATTCATGGCCGACTATGATCGGGAAGTCATCAAGGTTTCCACGGGAGGCGAGGCCGTGGGCGCGGTCAACGGCCTGTCGGTGACCCTGTTCGGGGACTATGAATTCGGTTTGCCGCATCGCATTGCCTGCACTGTGGGCGTCGGTCATGGCGGGATTCTTGATCTGGAACGGGAGGCCCAGTTGGGCGGCCCCATCCATACGAAGGCCATGATGATTCTCAAGAGTTATCTTTCCGCCCGTTTTGCGCAGGACAAACCCATCGTGCTCACCGGATCGCTGTGCTTCGAGCAAAGCTACGCCGGAATAGAGGGCGACTCGGCCTCCGGGGCCGAACTGGTGGCCCTGCTGTCCGCTTTGGCCGATGCGCCCGTGAATCTGGGCTATGCCTTTACCGGAGCCGTGAGCCAGAGCGGAACAATCATGGCCGTCGGGGGCGTGACGCGCAAGATCGAAGGTTTTTTCCAGGTATGCCGCCGCCGTGGCCTTACCGGAAAACAGGGGGTGCTTATCCCGCATGACAACGTGGTCAACCTCATGCTCAGCGACGACATCGTTCAGGCCGTGGAGCAGGGACTGTTTCGCATTTTCCCGGTGCGCACCATTGAGCAGGCCGTGGAAATTCTGACCGGAATCCGGGCTGGCGTCCGCAACAAGTCGGGCCAGTTTCCGCTGGGAACCGTGTACCGCCGCGTGGACCAGCGTTTGGCCGAGCTGGCCAGACTCGCCGGAGCACATGGATCAAAAGCCGGAGCATAACCATGTCCAGATGGATACGTTCAAAACTGCCGGAATTCGTTCGCGATCTGTTTCGTAATTTTTGTCAGGCATCCCTTGCGCTTGAGGAGCAGTTTCGGCTGTTCGACAAGGACGGGACCATGGATTTCGGCGTACTCAAGAACCTTGTGGGTGATGAGATGAACAAGGGGTTGTTGTGGCGCATGAAAGATACGGCACATCACGTTTTCCGCAATGACCCGGACAGTTCCCTTGCCGGACAGTTTCTGGACTGGGCCATGGGCTATATTTTCCACGAGTCCCTGAAACTCAAGGAGGATGCCTATCAGAAGCAGAATTATGCCCCATGGTTTCTGGAACTATTTGGTGCTGACCTGAACCCTTCGGAAAAGGATATCAGTGATCAGTTGCGGCAGATCCTGAGCCAGACCGAAGAGAGTATGGGCCGTGAAATCGAACGAATCCGGTTTATTATTGCCAAGTGCCGACAATTGCTGCCCTACTATTTGACGAGGCATAGGGATAATCCTCTGCTGGCCCGGTTCATCTACGCCAGAAACGACATGGTCCGCTCTGTTTTTAACAGTGAATACAGAAGGTTGATCCAGGCCATGTATGGGGATGAACCCGAACGCATGTATGTGCTGGCCAGCCGCAGTTTGCGCAAGGGAGGATGGTTGGACGAAGCCCGTAATGCAGCAGATGCTGCGTTACAGTTGAGTCCTCAAAATAGATTGGTGTTGCAAGAAAAGAAAATAATTGATAATTGGGCTTCTAGAATAGATACCTGATTCGGAAAATTATGGTCTGTTGAACTATACAAATTTGAGGAGGCCGTTGATCATGAAAAAGCTGACATTGCTCGCAATCGCCTTTTGTGTGGTGTTTGCTTGGGGCTGTTCCAAAAAGGTCCAGTCCGATCCTGATGTTGTTGTTGTTGAAGAGAATGGGACTGAAAGCAAGACTGTTTCCGATCCCATGGAGCTCTACAAGGCCGAGTACGATGCCCTGCCCGTGAGCCATACCGTCACCAAGGGCGAATGCCTGTGGTGGATTTCCGAGTACAAGCACATTTACAATGATCCGTTTATGTGGCCTCTGATTTTCAAGGCCAACCGCGACAAAATCAAGAATCCCGATCTGATTTACCCGGGTCAACAGTTCGAGATCCCCCGCGCTTTCGACCTTGTGCAAGCCAAGGATGCCCGCAAGCAGGCTGGCGCTTCCTGGCAGGCTCTGGAGCCGAGCGCTGACGCTGTCATCCCCGCAGACATGCGTTCTGCCATGGGCTACAGCTTCTAACGGCCTGTTAAATGATCATATAAAGGCCCCGCCTCTTGGCGGGGCCTTTTTTTTATGCCCGATCGGGAAGAGTAAATAAAAAAAGAAAAACAACGATAACGGTCTTGTGCAGAACTCGTGCAATACATTGCGCTCTTTTTGTGCATTGTATTTCACATAAAATCAGCAGGTTATGAAGGGTGGGCATGCTTCATTGCGCGTATCTTGCTGTAATGATTTGATAATTCAATTGTGTCACGGTTGTTGCTTTGCAGGGTTTCATCGTCAGGCTTTGCTGTGGACGAGGAGAGGATCAAGTCGCCGTCCCCACCGGGCGAATGATCCGTTCGACAGGAAAGCCAAGTGTCCTCAAGGATCGGCCATAAGGCCGAGCCAAACTTAAGAAAACTGCACGAGGTACAGTTATGAAAACGTTCAAATCCCTTGGTATGATCTGCATGGCCCTTCTTCTGGCAACAGCCGTTATGGCTCCGCTTGCCAACGCTGATGACCAGCAGCCCACTCAGGAAGAAATCAAGGCCGCTTGCGAAGCCCAGTGCTCTGGTGATGCCGAGTGCGTCAAGGCATGCATCGAACAGATGACTGCCAAGGCTCAGTCCGACCAGAAGGAAGGCGAAGAGTCTAAATAGCATAACCAACGGGCTTCGGCCCGGACCGGTTGGAAGGCTGTAGCTTCAGGGGGACGGTATCGGGCCGTCCTCCTTTTTTGTTTTTTCCCGGCCACTGCAACAAATTGTCTTTCCTGTCCTGTTGTCGTTGCACCATGGGCTCTGGTCGGATAAACTCGGCAAAGAACCGATATGGAGGAGCAATGGCCTGGGACGCGGAACGATACGAATCGTGGTTTGATACCAGCGAGGGCAGGTTTGCACTGGAGCGCGAGGCGAACCTGTTGCAATCCCTTGCCGCTGGCTGGCCGAGCCGATGCGCCACATTGCTTGAGATCGGCTGCGGAACCGGGCTGTTTCTGGAGATGCTCTGGCAAATGGGCTTTGATGTCACCGGTGTGGACAAAAGCTCCAGCATGATCAGTGCGGCCCGAAAGCGCTTTGGCTCCCGTGCGGCGTTGCACCAGGCGGACGGCACCAGACTGCCGTTTGAAGACAACAGCTTCGATTATGTGTTTCTGTGGAGCGTTCTGGAGTTTTGCGACAATCCTCGGGCGCTGCTTGCCGAGGCCTGCCGTGTGGCGGAAAAGGGGCTGCTGGTCGGTTTTCTGAACCGCCAGTCCCTGTACTACTGGCGCAATGTGCGCGGCAGTGGTGGCACCATGAGCCGTGCAACGCTGTTTTCATGGTTTCGAATGCGCCACATGGTCTGGCGTGCCTGCGGTTTTCATCCGACCATGGCCCGTTCGGTCCTGCCCGGCCCTTTGCAGACATGGCGGTCTTCATTCTTTTGGCGACATATCAATGCCCGTTTCTATCCTCCCTGGTTGGGGGCGTTTTCCGCCATGCGCGTGGACTTTCAGAGCGCGAAACCCCTCACACCCCTCTTTGCCTGGCGTTCCGAGCCGGAACTGGGCTGATTCTAATGGTCGGATCTCCCTCAGGGTGTATGTTTTGCCTGTGGTGTATGCGCCGCATGGTGCGACAAACCCGAACACGGAGAAGAGACTCATGGTACAATCGAAAAACAAGACAGGTTTTGTTGCCGCATTGTTGGCGGTCATGCTGTTGCTGGCTGCAACCGTGACGCCTGCGGCAGCCCAGACCGGAACACCGGAAGAGGAAATGCTGGCTGGCGTTGCACGGGCCATGAATCGTTATCATGAGATCCAGAATGCATATCAGGCCGTCCAGCGCGGTGAAATTCCGGCAGTGATCGCGGAAGAACTCAAACGCAAGAATCAGCCCGTGAATATGGAGACGGCACGAAGTGAGTCGGAGTCATTGCTGCTGGATGCACAGGACAACCTTGAAGAAAATCGTGTCCGCTGTCTCTCCCAGAAAACCGGGGAACCCGAGGCCGTTATTCAGGCCATGCGGCAGTCCGGCAAAGGCTGGGGACGCATAGCCCGGGATCTTGGTGTTCATCCTTCTGCCCTGGGATTGGGAAACAGTGCAGCCAAGGCCAGGGCCTCAGCAAAGAAAACAGGCAAAGGCGCCGGTGCATCAGGGCAGGGCAGTGGCAAGAACAAGGTGAAGACAAAAGGCAAGGGCAAGAATAAATAGTGCTGCTCAGGTATTATTTCCCATGGGAGCCATTACCCGGCGCAATCATGTGGCAGGTGATGGCTTTCTCTTTTGCGGTGACGAAAAACGCATTGGAAAATCTTCCTGATACGATTTGGAAAAACAATGATGACGGGGTTCCCAAATTTCTTTTTCCCGGCTAGGTTCCGGCCTGGAGGAGTCCGCCATGTTCAGTCCCGCATTTGAGGAACGTTTCCGTAAAATAACTTTCGGCGTTCCATGGAACATATTTCTGCTGACACTCGGCTCATGGCTCATCGCCTTTTCGGTCAAGGCCATCGCCGTGCCACATGGCTTGCTGACAGGAGGCATGAGCGGTCTGGGACTGCTCATGTATTACATAGTAGGCGGATTGACTCCGGGGCAATGGTACTTTGCGCTCAACGTGCCCGCGTTCGTTATGGGATGGGTGTTCATCAGCCGCCGTTTCTTTTTTTATAGCCTGTACGGCATGGTGGTTTCCGCGCTGTTTCTGGACATGATAACCTACACCATGCCCATCAAGGATGTGTGGCTGGCAGTGCTGGCCTGCGGCAGCATTCTCGGAGTAGGCGCGGGAATGACCCTGCGCACGCTCGGCTCTACGGGCGGATCGGACATTCTGGCGGTCATGTGCAAGGAAAAGTTGAACATGTCCATGGGCACCTTTGAATTCTGGTTCAACGTCATTATCTTTCTGGCCGGATTCGCGTGGTTGGACCCGTCCATCATGCTCTATTCCATTGCCATGACGTTTGTGACCGCCGTGGCCATCGACTATATCATGAACATGTTCGGGGAACGGGAAATGGTCATCATCATTTCCGAGCACCCGCAGCAGATCCTTCAGGCCATATTCGACAGGCTGGACCGCGGGGCTACCATTCTGGAAGGAAAAGGCGGCTACACCGGAAAGAACAAGCAGGTGGTCATGACCATGGTCGCCGGCATGCAGCTCAAGCTGCTGGAAGAGGCCATATACGACGTGGACCCTGAAGCGTTTACCATCATGGGATCCGGGTTTCGCGTGCTGGGCAGGGGATTTTCATCAAGGAAGGTCTATTGATGCTTTTTGTCCGCAAGAAAGACGGTGTCTCCCGCACCATTGGGCTGGTCACGGATTTCGGGTTGTCCGATCCCTATGTGGGGCAGATGCGCGCGGTCTTGTCCCGATTGGCTCCCGGAAGCCGGGTGGTGGATATCAGCCATGGCGTGCTGCCGTACAACATTACGCAGGGCGCATTTTTTCTGGCCTCTTCTGCGCCGCATTTTGCTCGGGATGCCATACTGTTGGCCGTTGTGGACCCGGGTGTAGGATCAAGCCGCCGTATTGTTGTCCTGCGTCGTGACGAACAGCTTTTTGTGGCCCCGGACAACGGCCTTTTGGGCCTGGTGGCGAGTCAGGGTGACGTATGCGCTTTTGATCTGAGCAGCGCGGAAAGCGCTGTTGCCGAGGTTTCGCACACGTTTCACGGGCGGGATGTCTTTGCTCCGGTAGCGGCTTGGCTGGCGTGCGGCGGGCGTCCGGAGAACATGGGGCCGGAAATTCCGTTGGACCAGCTGGTCCGGCCGGCATGGGCGCAACCGGATGTGGGCAGAGGATGCGCACGCGTGCATGTTTTGCATGTGGACCACTTCGGCAACTGCGTGCTCAACCTGCGGTGTGGCGAGTTGGGACCGCTGGACGGGGTATCCTTGCGGACACCTCTCGGCAGGGAGCTTCAGGCAGTAAATACGTATTCGGAGCTGCCGCAAGGCATGCCCGGCCTGCTGGAAGGCAGTCAGGGCTTTTTCGAGGTTGCCGTGAATCGGGGATCGGCGGCGCGGGATTTCGGTCTTTCCATTGGTGACGTTTTGGAATTGGAGTGGACGCCATGAAGATAATTCGCAATTTTTTGAATACGTTGGGCTTCATGACCCGGCTGGCCCCTGCGCGGGTTGTGCCGGAGGACGAGCTGTTCGCCTCCATGCCGCTGATGCCGCTTGTCGGCGTTGTTTTGGGCGCTGTGCTGGTTGCTCCATGGAATTTGGGGCTGCTGGCCGGACACCCCTGGGTGCAGGCGTGGCTTTTGGTCATGCTTGATGCCTGGCTTACCCGCGGATTGCATCATGACGGATTGACCGATGTGGCGGACGCCGTGACAACCCACGCCGGCCCGGAACGGTTCTGGGAGGTCGTCAAG
>CAJXRQ010000033.1 GCA_913060505.1 uncultured Desulfovibrio sp. | reverse complement strand
CTCCAGCAATGCTGAAAAAACCATAAACATGGCCGGGGAAGTTCCCTGTGTGACCACGATGCGCTCCGGAGCCACGTCCACGTGGTAACGCTCATGGTAAAAACGGCTCACAGCCTGACGCAGTTCGGGAATCCCGAGGCTGTGAGTATAATGAGTGTGTCCCTGTGCCAATGCCTCGGAAGCTGCCCGGCAAATACACTCAGGGGTGTCAAAATCCGGTTCACCCACTTCAAGGTGGATGATGCTTCGCCCCTCACGCTCCATGCACTGGGCGGCTTCAAGAATATCCATGACCAGAAATGAAGTCATCGTCTGGCAGCGTTCAGTAACACTCACGGCAACCCTCTCCTCGGTTCATCAGCAAACGCCCCGCCCTGTCCGGCGGACAAAGCGGGGCGCCTGAAATCATTTTTATCGGATCTATACGATTTCCACCAATTCCACGTCGAACAGCAACACCTTGTCCGCCAGCGGATGGTTGCCGTCCAGCGTCACGGTTTCGTCATTCATGTCGGTAACCGTTACATACGCGGCTTCGCCTTCCTCGGTACGAACTTCGAGCATCATGTTCAGCTCGGGTTCCACTTCCGGCGGAAGCTGTTCACGCCGAACCTCGAAGGCCAGTTGTTCGTTATAATGTCCGTAGCCATCTTCCGGGGCCACTTCGACACTTACGGATTCACCGGGAGTGAGACCAAGCACGGCCCCTTCAAAACCGGCGATGACCATGCCCTCGCCCAACACGAACTCCAAGGGGTCTCCTTCTTTGGAGGAATCGAACACCTCTCCGTTTTCCTTGAACGTGCCGGTATAGTGGACCTTGACCTTGTCGCCTTTGCTAGCCGGAGCCATGGACTCTCCTTGTGCTGAAGTTTGCGTATTGACCGGATACTACATGAATCCGTGTCCGAATGCCAACGGAACTCTTTAAGAATCGAAACCTATAACTTCGCGGACCTGGGCCATGGTACGCTGGGCAAAATCCTGAGCCTTCTTGTTACCAGCGATCAGAATATCCTGAATGGTGTCGCTGTCCAGCTTGCTGCGCCGTTCCTGAATGGGAGCCAGGAAAGACTCGATGGATTCAAGCAACACTTTCTTACAGTCCACGCAACCCCAGCTGGCGTTGCGACAGCCTTCCTCAATTTCAGGAAGCTTGGCCGGGTCGGTCATGAGCTTGTGATACGGGAACAGGTTGCAGATGGACGGATCACCCGGATCGGATTTGCGCAGACGGTTCTTGTCCGTCAACATGCCGCGCACTTTGGGAAGAATATCATCCATGGATTCGGAAAGGCTGATGCCGTTACCATAGCTTTTGGACATCTTGCGACCGTCCAGACCGGGCAACTTTGCTTCTTCGGTCAGCAACGCCTCCGGTTCCGGCAGCAGGTTGCAATCATACAGGCTGTTGAACCGACGGGCGATTTCACGCATCAGTTCGGTATGAGGCAACTGATCCTTGCCCACGGGCACGGCTGCAGGCAAATACATCAGGATGTCCGCAGCCATCAGTACCGGATAGCCGAGAAAACCGTGCGTATTGATGTCCTTGGCTGCCAGCTGGACCTGCTGCTCTTTAAAGGTAGGATTGCGCTCCAACCAACCAAGCGGAGTAATCATGGACAACAACAGTTGCAGCTCGGCATGTTCCTTGACGGAAGACTGCTGAAAAATCACGCATTTTTCCGGATCAAGTCCGGCGGCCACCCAATCCTCAACCAGACCGGGGACATAGGTCTTGATTTTACGGGCCTCTTTGTATTCGCTGGTCAGAGCATGCCAGTCGGCTACGAAAAAGAAACAGTCATATTCATTTTGCAACTTGAGCCAGTTGGCGATAACGCCATAGTAATGACCAAGATGAAGAGGGCCGGTGGGCCTCATGCCGGAGAGAATGCGTTTTCTTTCGCTCATGATTTGCTTTCCGCACTGTTTGCAGGTTTATGTGGGCACGCCCAGCAGGTGGCCCAAGAACTCCACCGGAGGGAATAACAATGCGCCCAGCACACTGAATCCGGTAAAATTGCCCAAAAGCACCAGACCGATAACGATAAAAAAACCGTATCGTCTGAGTTGCATATAATTATATGCGAGCCGGGCTGGAAGGAAATACGCCAGAATACTGCTTCCGTCCAGCGGAGGAATCGGCAACAGGTTGAACACCCCGAGAATCAGATTCACGAAAACCCCTGCCTGACAGATGAGCAACATGGGATACAGGATTTTCATTGCCACACCTTCGGGATCGGAAACGGATGTTCCCTCAATGAGATGAAATCCTACTGCAAACAGGCAGGCCAAAAGGAAATTGGAGACAGGACCGGCGATGGCCACGAGCATCATTCCCTTTCTGGGATTTTTAAAATACCTGGCATCAACGGGAACGGGCCTGCCCCATCCTATATTGACGAAGAAAAAGGCTATAGTGCCGATGGGGTCCAGATGCTTAAGCGGGTTCAGGGTCAATCTTCCCGCCTGCCGGGCCGTGGGATCGCCAAGGCGAAAGGCCACAAGCCCATGCGCAACCTCATGCACGCACAAGGCAAGTAAAAGCGGAACCGCAAGAACACTGATTCTCTGGATATGATGGGCGATATCGATCATGCATCTGCGGCTATCACAGGCGGGTGCGCCCGGCAAGTTCTTTACCCTCTCCGAGAGCGGCTTTCATTTATCCTCGCCACGGTGGGCAAATTCATGTATGGCTGTAGTAAGCACGAATCCCTCACAAACCGAGAGACACCCTGCATGAAATATTTCGCCATCGCCTTTGTGCTTCTCCTGAGCACCATTTCCGCCCATGCCAGGACGCCACTTGTCGCGGTCATCGGTTCCCAGTCCGGGCATTTAGCATATCTGCAACAGGACATGTTCCGGGCCGCCCAATACGGCATAGATGAGTTGAACGCCAAGGGAGGACTGCTCGGCAAGCAGATAGCGATCGTCAATCTCGACAATAGAAGCGATGCATCCTTCAGTACCCAAATGGCCGGAAAAGCCATTGCCATGGACGCTGTTTGCGTCATTGGCCCCATGGTCAGTTCCCACGCTGTAGCAACAGCACGAGTGTTGCAGGAGGCCGGCACGCCCATGATTGCAACCACAGCCACAGCCCCACAGGTGACTCTCGTGGGTGATTATATTTTCCGGGCCTGTTTTACCGACGAATTCCAAG
The DNA here is from genome assembly GCA_913060505.1 of uncultured Desulfovibrio sp. Lineage (GTDB taxonomy): Bacteria > Desulfobacterota > Desulfovibrionia > Desulfovibrionales > Desulfovibrionaceae > Pseudodesulfovibrio. The sequence goes on along the minus strand of CAJXRQ010000033.1, from coordinate 23,478 downwards.
GCCGCGCACTCGGCTATTTCATGTACCGGCATCTCGGTATTCGCCATGCAGCCATCATGCAACAAACCAACGAAACATATCCTGCAAGTCTGGCAAAAGCATTCGCCAAGGGATTTATTTCCCTTGGAGGAAAAATTTCCATCAAGGAATACTACCGAGCTGAACAAACGGACTTTGCAACGGAATTGGACGTCATACGCCATACCGATGCGGAAGCGATCATGATACCGGGGTATGCCAAGGAGGCTGCGGCTATCATAGCACAGGCCCGAAGCATGGGCATAACCATGCCGTTGGTGGGTGGCGATGCCTGGGGCAGGAGGGTACATACCATGACGTCGCGGCAATCGCTGGACAATTGCTACCAGCTCCGTCATTGGCATCGCAGTACGAGCAACGACAAAAGCCGCATGTTCCTCGCCGGTTATGAAGCCATTTACGGGTTCATGCTTCAGGATGTTGGTGCCTTGGCCTACGACTGTGTCCAGCTTTTTGCAGCAGCGGTTCGCAAGGCAGGGAGCTTTGACAGGGAGGCGATCCGGGACGCGCTTCAGTCCGTAGAGATTGAAGGAATAACCGGAAAAATCCGTTTCAACGCAAATGGCGACCCGGTCAAGCCTGCACTTATCCTGACGTACACGGACGGCAAGCCAACGTTTTACATGATCCTTGAACCCTGATCAGACCTGAAGGTTCAACCCCTGATACACCGAAGAGCCAAAGCTGTTCATGCTCATGGTTCCGGTAAAACCGCTATCCATGGTTTCCATCCATATGGACATACTCAAATAATCCATCTTTTGCTGAAAAAGTTGCGGGGACATGCTTGACTGCGAGTACTGGGTTATGGCCCTCAGGTCGACAATATCCTGAAATTGACTCACCCGGTCTGAATGACTGTTGAAATACTCTTCGATCTTTTCCTTGTCCGGGTGCTTGGAGCAGACCATTTTGCCCGTCTTCTCGTCATATCGCAGCTGGAAAGTCTCATCCGTATCCACGCCCAAGGCCTTGAGGTCCGCCTTGACCTGCTTGTCGAATTCATCTTCAAGCTTGTCAGCTTCGTCCCGAAGATCGCTGAAGGAAAGAGAATTTCCCTTGCGTTCGGAAATGATCTTCACCAATCGATCAAACCGGGCGGAAAGTTTTATGCTTTCAGCACTCGCTTTCTCTTTTGTGGTGTTGCTGGAGGAACTGTCCTTGGAACCCGAAGTCGCAGCGCTCCCTGCATTGCTGGTGGTAGCGTTGTTTTTCGAGCCATAGATAGTATACGCGCCTGAAGCCCCATACGCACTCGCTACGGTAGTCATATCGTATAATCCCTTCTGAAAAGTGTCAGTCCTAAACGGAACCTTTTTCCCTGTATCGAATCACTGCATCATGCGTTCCAAACGGAGAGGCAAAAATCGGCAATTGCGTCATGAAACCGCGGCTGGTATGGAAAAAATACCGTAACATCCAGCAGGAGCTGCTCATGAACAGGAAAATACCGCAAGTATACGGCGTGGAACTTTCAGGAATACGGAACCGTAACGAGATCCGCGTGGCCGAAGCCATGCCCGGCGTGCTTGAAGCAGACTACTCGGACTACATTCTCGACCCGTTGGACATAGAAGATATTTATGCGCTGACGCTCAACCTGCTCCCGGCGCGTTACGTGCAGCGGGGAAGCATTGTCTTGCGGAAGGAGCCGCCGGAGGAGGAAGTACGGGAAACCATATGCGACGCTGCAGATCGGGTGTTGCAGAACCCGACCCGCGCCGAAAAAAAATGACGAGGACTAATCCGACGAAAAGGAAGTTGAAAAAGCGCTATTTCCGTTCAAACGAGTGAGTGTGGAAAAAGCAGTAGAAATCATCGTCGCGGCGAAATGAGAAGACGGAATGCATGTGGTCGACAATACGATCGCGGTAAAGACAAAACAGATCCTGATGTCCTTTCAGCCTTTCAAGGCTCCGAAAGAAAAAGACCAGAGCACAAAAAAACAACACCGATTTAGTAAACAGCCATTCATATGACACGGCAAATACCTCCCTTTGCGGTGGGAATGGTACACCCGCCACAAACTATGTCAAGGGGGGCTGCGCAAGTACTTGTTTTCACATACAGAACAAACACACTCAATTTCAACCGTAAGACATCTGAAAATAAAAGAAAAAGCCCTCTACGCCGTCAAGCGCGAGGGCCATTATTTTTGCCTTGGGTGAATCCTTTTGCCGGGTTCGTCAGGAAGCCTCTTTCTTTCTCCCGATTTTTTCCATGCCGATAAAGAACATGAGCAGGGAGGGAATCACGAAAACCGTGAACACAGTGGACAGCGCCAATCCTCCAAGAACGACGGCACCAAGTCCCCGGTACAACTCCGAACCGGGACCGGGAGCCACGGCCAGTGGCAACATGCCGAACACCGAGGTGGTGGCGGACATGTAAATAGGTCGTAATCGCGTTCTTGTCGCTTCCAGAATGGCATCCCTGTACTCCATGCCGCCCTCGCGCACATTGTTCAGAGACTGGTGCACAATGAGAATGGCGTTGTTGACCACGACGCCGATGAGAATGACAAATCCGAGCATGGTCAGAATATCCAGGGATTGCGGCGCAATGAACCAGTTTTCCAGCTGTAGGCCGAGAAAGCCGCCAGCACCGGCCAACGGTACGGTAAACAGAATGATGAACGGATAGAAGAAGTTCTCGAACAGGGCGGCCATGAGCAGATAGGTGATTACAAGCGCCAGCAGGAAGTTCCATTGCATGGCCTCGCGGGTCACGGTCAGCTTGTCGGCCGCGCCTGAAAGCCGAACCTCAAGACCATTGAGCAGCCCCATCTGCCGCACGGTCGGAACCAGCTTGTTCTGCACGGTTTCCATGGCCTGTTGCAAAGGAACGTTGGCTGGCGGGGTTATCTGCAACGTGATGGTCCGCTTGCGTTCAAGATGGCGAATTTCGTTCAGTCCGTAAGTCCGCTCCATGTCCGCAAGGGATGAAAGAGGCACGGCCCATCCCTGTGGCGTAGCCACCAGCGCGGAATACAGGTCTTCCGGAGTTGCGATTTCCTTTTCCGAAGCCTTGAGGACCAAATCGATTTTCTTTTTGCCCTCGGCCTTGTAGTCGCCGATCTGACGGCCGTCCAGAATCACGTCCACGGCCACAGCCAACTCGCGGGAGGAAAGTCCGGCAGCACGCACCCTGTCCCGTTTGGGCTGGAACCTGACCTCCGGATACAGCATTTCCAGCGAGGGGATGGGCCGAATCTGAGCACCGGGAATTTCCTGGCGGGCCAGTCCGAACATGGTTCCGGCCGCGGCCACGATGGGTTCAAGGTTTGATCCGCTGATGTCTACGGAGATGTTCCGCCCTTCACCCAATCCGCTCTCGAAAACCGAGGATTGGACAGACACGCCGAACATACCGGGGATGGAATTGATAAGGCGGGTAAAAAACGGCGTCAACTCTCCGGCCCGCTGTTCATGGGTGGAGATAGCACCAAACAGATTAATGGTGGAGGCGGAAACGAAAAACACGTGTTTGATGCCGGGCAAACCGCCAACATCCTTGTTCATATGCGGTTCGACCTGCTCAAAGACGTAATCGCCGATACCGCGGCGCTCCTCATACGAAAGCCCCGGAGGCGGAACCAGAATGTTGATCACAAGATTCCGGTTGCCTTGCGGCAGGTATTCCATCTTCGGGAAAAAGATCAACACGATAAGTACGGATGTAATCGTCAACCCGACAATGGTCGCAACCCGCGTCATCCAGTTTCGAAGCGACAATCGCAACAGTCCCATAAGCCCGTCGGAGGCCTTGGCGCCAATACGAGTTACAGGTTTGAGCAGACGCTTGGCAAACTTCTCCCGCGGGGCGCCTTCGGAACCGGAAGCTTCCCTGCGCCGGGCGGCGAAGGAATAGAAAAAGCGGGCCAACATGGGAATAACCAGCACGGACACGAACATGGACAGAATGATCGCACAGGTGACCGCAATGGCGATATCCTTGAATAATTGCCCGGCTTCCTGTTCCATGAACACAACGGGAAGAAACACGGCCACCGTGGTCAGCGTGGAGGCAAGAACGGCCCCCCAGACCTCGCTGGCTCCGTCATAAGCGGCCTGAAATGGTCCCTTGCCCATGTTGCGATGGCGGTCGATGTTCTCCAGCACAACGATGGCGTTGTCCACGAGCATACCCACGGCAAAGGATATGCCCGCCATGGAGACCACGTTCAGGGAACGCCCGGCCGCACCGAAAATGACGAACGAGCCGATGATGGATATGGGAATGGACACGGCGACCACGACCGTGGCGCTCATACTCTGCAAAAATACGAACAGCACCACCACGGCCAACAGACCGCCGATGAGAATGTTCTGCTGTACAAGGTCAATGGCCCCGTTGATGTAGGGTCGCTGATCATAAGTCCAATCCAGATATACGCCGTGATCCTTGAGAACTCCGGCATTAAGCTTCTGCACTACCTCGAAGACCGCATCGGTCATGTCCAGCACGTTGGAACCGGGTTCGGGCTTGACGCCCACAACTATTCCCGGGGCGTTGTCGTGAGCCATGGCCACGGAGGCCTTCTCATGTCCCATGCGGACTTCGCCCACATCCCTGACTCGCACACGAAATTGCCCCGAAGAGGAAATCACCGTGTTGGCGATTTTTTCCGGAGTATCCAGATCGGCTGGCGTACGAATGCGGAAATCCCGGCGTCCTACTCCGAGACTTCCGGCGGAAAGGGAAATGTTCTCATTATTGAGAACGGAAATGAGTTTTGCGATGGTCAGGTTGTAGGCTGCCAGCTTGCGTGGGTCCACAATGACATGCATCTCGTTTTCCTGTCCGCCCCCCACAAACAGGTCGGCAACGCCGTCCACACGTTCCAGATACTGTCGGACCTCGTCCTCAAAGAAAGTCAGGGTGTGCTTGACGTTGACGTCACTGTCCTTTCGCTGCTTGAGCACCATCCAGATAACAGGCGAAGCGGAAGCACCTGTTGCGGAAATGATGGGTCGGTCAACACCGTCCGGGTATTCGGGTACCTCGTCCAATTTGTTCGAAACACGCAGCAGTGCGCCGTCGATATCCGTACCGATCTTGAAGGTCAGGGTCAGTTCCGCACGTCCGTTATAGCAGGAACTTTCCATCTCGATGAGGTTGGCGATGCCCTTGAGCACGTCTTCCTGTTCTTCGACCACATCGCGCTCGATCTCCTTGGGCGAAGCGCCTGTCCAGGTGGTTGTGACCGTAATTTCCGGCTCGGTCACGTTGGGAGTAAGTTGATAGGGCAGGCCGAACAGGGCAATAAGCCCGAACATGACCACAAGAATCACGCCCACCAACACGGCCACGGGCTTTTCGATGGCGAGTTTGACGATATCCATCGAATCCCCCTATTTGTTGGTAATGGCGACGGGCTGGCCGGGCATGAGACGTTCGTTGCCTTTGATAATCACGTCCATGCCTTCGGCAAGTTTTTCCCCGACCACGCCGGCCTCCATGCCACGATACCCTATAACCCGAACGGGCATGGGCACCGCCTTTCCTTCCAGCACGGCCCACACCACGGTATTGCCCCGGGCGGAAATGATCGCGTCACGCGGGACCACAAGCGTCTTGTTGGCAAAACCGGAAGGCAACGAGACCCGGGCCTCCATTCCTTCGGCAAGGTTACCGGGGTTACTGACCCTGATCTTGATGGGGAATGTGCGGGTGGAAACATCGCCACGAGGCACCACGGCATAGACCGTACCGTCAAGGGCATTGCCCCCTACGTCGACCTTGACCGAAAGACCGGGCTTGACCACTCCGGCGGAACTGGACGGCACGTTGACCTGAACGTCAAAACGGTCGTCACGTCCCATGGAGATCACTGTACTGCCCGTGCTGACCCATTCTCCCCTGTGAATCTCGCGCTCCAAAACCACGCCGTCGTAAGGGGCGCGGATGAACGTCTTGTTTCGCAGGAGGTTCAGACGGTCGAGAGTGGCCTTGAGCGCATAAACTTTGCGTTGCGACGCCATGGCGCTCAAACGGGAGTTGTCGTATTCGCCCTCGGAAACCGAACGGCTCTTGAAAAGCTTGGCCTTGCGCAGGTCATCCAGCCGGGCCAACTCATAGTCGGCCTTGGCCTGCTCCATCAGGGCGCGCGCGTTGGCAATGCGTTTATCCTGCAAGTCCGTGGACAAGCGGACCAGAATATCCCCTCTGGAAACACGTTGGCCGGACTCCACTTTTACATCCACAACCTTGCCGTCCACTTCCGAAGCCACATCCGAACGCTCAAAAAAATACACAGTGCCGATGTACTCCACCTGCGGCGCAACCTGGCCTGAAGTAACCTTTCCCGTGACCACGGTGCTTGGAGGACGTCCTCCTCCTTTTTTGGCATCCTGCGCCAAGGCCGGAAACGCTGTTAAAACAACAGCAAAAATGAGCAACAATGCGGTATTAAAAACAAAACGTATCATTCCATCCCCTCTTGAAAATCGCGACAACGGCTGTCAGCCGTTGTTGTAGCGAGTCATATGGCATTCAACACCGTATAGTCTGAAAAGAGAATCTATCGAACACAGCCTTTTGGACAACAGGCTGATCACACGTTATTCGAACCAACACCTTATCCATGCTCCCCTATCGAAGGCGACAACAATCGCCCCTGTTCGATGAAAAAACGTTATGTTCGCACCAACTCCGTGCTGCCCGGAATTCCCCATCTCCAAAGCGCTTCACTGGCAAAAGTAGCCCCTTTGCCAACCAACTTGCGAAAAAACGTAGAGCAATTCATCAACCAAGGTTCATTAGTAACCACGATATTGCTGTAGATGCAACCATATCGACAATAGATTAACCTCTCGTTGCTTTACAAGAACCATTCCCTGATTCATAATTATTTCTTTTAACCCAAACATTTCATAATACCATGCCTGAAATAATCATACGCAACGCATGTGCCAAAGACCTGGACGCCTGCATTGAAATCGAAACAAACAGCTTCCCCCCGGATGAAGCTGCTTCCGACGAAAGCATACGCACACGGATCACAACCTATCCTCAAGGTTTTCTCGTGGCAGAAAAGAACGGCTGCATCCTCGGCCAGATCAACAGTGGCGCAACCAGCAAAAACGACATCACGGATGAAGCATTCAAAAAGCTTGTGGGCCACGACCCGGCCGGAACATCCATGGTAATTTTTTCCTTGTCCGTGTTGCCGCGATTCCGTCATCAGGGAGTTGCCGCGGCTCTCATGGATCGCTTCATCATAAAGGCCAGAGACATGGGCAAACAAAACGTTCTGCTTTTGTGCAAGGAGAAGTTGATTCCCTTTTACCGGCGCTTCGGATTCGAGGACGGCGGACTCTCCGCATCCACCCACGGCGGCGCTGCATGGCATGAAATGCGCCTGGGGCTTTGATCCGGCGTTACTGAGTCCATTCCGGACAGCTTTTTTTCGTGGGCGTACCCTTGCAATATGACACTGTTCCGAATAGTGTTCCTGCCATGGAACGATATACAGCAGACCTGCACATCCACTCTCGTTTCTCCCGGGCTACCAGCAAGAACCTGAACATCCGCTCCCTTGCGGCCTGGGGTAAGGTCAAGGGGCTTACGGTTCTCGGCACGGGAGACTTCACGCACCCCGGCTGGCTCGAGGAAATCGAAGAACAGCTGGAGGAGGACGGCAGCGGTCTGTTGACCCTGCGCGACGAAACCGGCCTGGCCTCGCTCATCCCCGGACTGGAAACCCAACCCGGAGCAAAAACGCGGTTCATGCTGCAGACCGAGATCAGTTCCATATATAAACGGGGCGGCAAGACAAGAAAAGTACACAATCTGGTTTTCATGCCCTCCATCGAGGCGGTCAAAAACTTCAATACACGTCTGGCGCAGGTCGGCAACCTGGAATCGGACGGACGCCCCATCCTCGGTCTGGACAGCCGCAACCTGCTGGAGATGGTGCTGGAAACGCACCCCAGGGCATTTCTGGTTCCCGCGCATATCTGGACTCCATGGTTTTCACTGTTTGGTTCCAAATCCGGCTTTGATTCCATAAAAGAATGTTTCGACGACCTGTCCCATGAAATTTTCGCCATGGAGACCGGCCTCTCCTCGGACCCGGAAATGAACTGGACATGGAGCGAACTGGACCGCATCAAGCTCATTTCCAACTCGGACGCCCATTCCGGCGAGAAACTCGGACGCGAGTTCAACATGTTTCGCGGAGAATTGTCCTACGAAGGCATCTACCGCGCGCTTCGCGGAGAAGGATTGGGGCACGAGTTCATCGGCACGGCGGAATTTTTCCCGGAGGAAGGCAAGTACCACATGGACGGGCACCGCAAGTGCAACGTTTCCATGGACCCGCATGAAACTGCGGCACGCGGCGGCATTTGCCCCGTATGCGGCAAGCCGGTCACCCGCGGCGTTTACGCCCGTATCCTCGATCTGGCCGACCGGGACCAACCGCAACAGCCCACAGGCGCGCCCGGCTTTGTTTCGCTCATCCCGCTCAAGGAAATCCTTTCCGAATTCGTAGGAGTGGGCCCCGGTTCCAAGAAAGTCCACAATTTTTACATCAAACTTATGGAAGATTTCGGTTCCGAGGTGAACGTTTTGCGCAACGTTCCTCCCGAAGACCTGAAAAAACACAACTGCCATCTGGCCGAGGGCATTGCCCGAATGCGCGAAGGCCGGGTCATTCGCCAGGCAGGATACGATGGGGAATACGGCGTCATCTCCGTATTCAGTCCACAGGAACGGGATCAAATCAAAAACGGCGGAACACTCGTGCCCATGCCCACCCCTGCTACAAAAAAAGAAAAACAGCCCCAGGCTCCCGAAGAAGCCACACTGACCTGTCCTCCCTTGTCCAAACCGGATCAAAACGTGATCAAGAAAATTTCCTTCAACCCCGAGCAGCAAAAAGCCATCGATGCCGGACCGCACCCCGTGCTCGTGCTCGCGGGTCCGGGGACAGGCAAGACACAAACCCTCATGGGCAGGGTCGCGCGTATTCTGGATCAGGGAGAACGCCCAAAACGAGTACTTGCGCTGACGTTCACGCGCCGGGCAGCCCAGGAACTTCGCGAGCGACTCAAAGCCACACGCGGAGAAAATGAAGAGCTGCCACAGGCCGGAACCCTGCACTCCCTGTGTTTCGACTATTGGAAACACGCCTACAGCGAAACACCTGTGGTGCTTTCCGAAGAAGCTGCAAAAAAACTGTTCGCCGAAACCAACCCGGAGATTCCGGCAAAGCACGTCAACCACTACTGGAACCGTTATAATCTGTTGCGTGAACGTCTGGAAGACATCCCCGAGGATCTCTTTGACGCGCACATAAACTACGGGAACCAGAAAAACCACTGGAACCTGCTGGACTATACGGACCTGCTTGAATTCATGTTGGAACAAACAGGGGCACCAACGTTCCATCTGCCCTACCGCCATATACTGGTGGATGAGGTACAGGATCTCAGCCCCCTGCAACTCGGAGTCATCAAAGGAATGGCACCGGAAAAGGGCAAAGGGATATTCTGCATCGGCGACCCGCGCCAATCAATTTACGGATTCCGTGGCGCAGCGGACGACGTGCAAAAACGTCTCAAGAAATTATGGCCCAAGATGGAAGAAATCACCCTGACATGGAACTACCGCTCGGGCCAACGTATTCTGGACGCCTCCCATGCATTGTTCCCGGAAGACACTCTCCTTGAAGCGCAAAAGGATACCCAGGCTGCCATACATCTTTTCGAGGCCCCGGACGCAGTGCGGGAAACGACGTGGATCAGTGACCGCATCCGTACCATGATCGGTGCGACCAGCCATTCACTGGCCGATGCCCAGGGACACGGCACCATGAGCCCGGGCGACATTGCCGTGCTGGTGCGATTCAAGGCCCTGATTCCCCCCATGCAGAAACAGCTGGCCAAATTCGGTATCCCGGTCGCCGCACCGGAAACCGAAGCGTTCTGGAAAGATCCTCGTGTGGAACTCATTCTCAATGCTGCCGGGAGCTTCCTCGGCCTGACCATGGTCGGCAGCGAGGAAGTGCTTGAGGTGCCCGAACACGTGTTGGCAAAGGGACCGCTGGGCCTGTCCGCCTACTTGAACACCATGCCCCCTTTCGACTCGTTCTTCTGGGAAAGCAAAGCCTTCCGCGAACTCAAAAAGCACTTTGACGAGCGCGGCGGATGGTCGGGCCTCCTGAACTGGATCAGCCTGCAAAACGAACTGGAGCTTGTACGCGGCAACGCGGAGAAAGTGCAGATCATGACCATGCACGCGGCCAAGGGACTGGAGTTCGATACCGTGTTCCTGCCAGCACTGGAAGAAGGCATCATGCCCTTTGCCGGAATGGACCTGCTTACGGCCACCGTGACGTTGACTCCCGGGCGAGGCCAACGCTTCCATGAAGAACGGCGCTTGCTGTACGTGGGTATGACCCGGGCATGCAGACAGTTATTCCTGAGCTGGGCCGAAAAACGAAAACTCTACGGCAAAACGTTGCAGTTGCCGGAATCACGATATATGCGGGAAATTCCAGAGTCCATGCTGACCAAGTCCACACTCACCGCCACCAAAGTCACCAAGGCCAAACAAATGAGCCTGCTGGGTTGAGCCGCGCACGAGTCGCCTTGCGAGTGGCTGGTGCGGTTAAGCTAGAGAACCAGGCGGTACACGCAATACTCATACACCCGGCACATGCGCCGCGCCGCGGGAACGCTCATTCCGAGCTGCCGCAGCCTGCAAAACACGTGCAGAGGATTGAGAATATGGCGGGCCATGTCTTTTAATGCCTTCATGGTCAAGACTCCGTCAGTTGCTTTCAAATTTCAGAATATTGTGCAACAGCCGTGCCTTTTCGACAAAATCTAGCAATGATAACCGGTAACAAAAAAGCCCCATGAACGTACGGGAAACAAATACCCTGCAAAGCCCCGACCAGCCGACGCTGAACGCCTTGCGACGGCTCAAACGGGCGCCATTTTCCGTTGCCGCGCCTTCGTTCGTGGTCCCGGATACAGTATCCGGCAACGCACGGTTGCTGGCCGAGCATTTCCGGGAAATTGCCATATTGCTTTTCGAGGCCGAGGCGTGTCTGAATTATGACGAGACCGATCTTTCACCGGACCTGAAGAAACTTGAAGTCGATTGGCACGTGCACCTGCCGCTGGACCTGAACTGGGGGAAAGGAAGTGTGCAGGAGGTTGCCTCGCCGTGGGCAGCCATTGCCGGTTTGCTCGAGAAAGTTGACTATCTGCGCCCCAGAGCCTATGTGCTCCATCCGCCCTGTTCTCCGGACCAGCTTGAACCGCTGGCCGGACTGTTTGAACGGGCGGGGGTTGCTCCAAGCCGTGTCCTGCTGGAAAACGTGCATGATACCGATCTGGCGGATTTTTGGCACGCAGCACAACAAACCGGCTTTCGTATCTGCCTTGACCTTGGTCATTTGATTGCCCACAAGCAGCAACATCTTCTGCAACTGCCAAATTTGTGGCAAAATGTGGATATGCTGCACGTGTACGCTCCCGGACAGGGTGAACGGCACGAATCACTTGCCAAACTGGATAGGCAAGGCAAAAACATGCTCCGTCATTGGCTGGAACTCTGGGCCGAAAACGCCTCCCCCTGTCAAAAACGTTGCATGACACTTGAAACATTCAGCGAAAACAAACTTTTGGACTCAGTCCACCTGCTCGCAGGCTGGCTTGACCAATGGAAGATATCCACATGATCACATTGATTCTCGGTGGAAACAAATCCGGAAAATCTGAATTTGCCCTGAATTTACTCGAAAAAAGGGCAAAACCTGGCCTGTTTGTTGCTACGGGGAAGGCCAAAGACCTGGAATTCCGTCAACAGATCAACAGGCATCGCCTTGAACGTGCGCCGGAATTGGAGGTCATGGAAATTTCGTTGGACTTGCCTCAAGCACTAAGACAGGCTAAAATTGATTTTTCGTGTGTATTGGTAGACAGCCTCGACTACTGGCTGTTTGCCGCCCGCGAACAGGGGAGCGAACAGGACCTTGTCCGGGATATTGTTAAGGAATTAGAGGGTTGGGACAACGGAGACCTTATACTGGTTTCCTGCGAGGCCGGATTAGGCCCCCTGCCCATGTCCGGAGAGGTCCGGGCCTACATTCGCGCTCTCGGCGCTTTGAATCAGGCCTGTGCGCAAATCGCGCACCAGGTATTCATGGTCACGGCAGGACTGCCTCTGGCTCTGAAAAAGGCATAACATGGCAATCTTTAAACAACTCGAAGAGCGCATGGAAGCGCTGCTCGCCCGTTTTGACAAGGACGAGAACTGGCTTATCGTTATCAATGCGGACCCGGACGCGCTGGGTTCCGCGCTGGCACTACGACGAATTATGAGCCGCCGCGTAGCAAGCGTGGGCATCGGCCAGATAAACGAAATCAAACGGCCGGACAATCTGGCCATGATCCGCTATCTGCGCATCCCCACCCGAAAACTCATCCCCAACCTCGTGGCACAATACGACAAATTTGCCCTGGTAGATTCACAGCCCCATCACAACCCGGAATTCGAAGATTTCAATTTCGATATCATCATCGATCACCATCCCATACTGGAAGAGCATCCCACAGAGGCCCCCTTTCTGGACATCCGGCCCAAATACGGTGCCACCTGCACCATGCTCACCGAATATCTTTACAATCTCAAGATACGCCCGGCCAAGCTGCTGGCCACGGCCCTGCTCTACGGCATCAAATCCGACACCCGCAGTTTCGAGCGCAAATTCATCGACCCGGACGTAACGGCCTTCAAATGGCTGAACAAGTTTGCGGACACAAAACTGATGAATCGCATCAGCAACAGCGAATTCCATCTGGACTGGATGCGTTATTTTTCCCGCGCCTTCTATAATCTCAGGCGCATCGGACAAGGTCTCTACGCCCATGCGGGCAACGTGGAGAACCCGGACATTCTCGTCATCGTGGCCGATTTCTTCACACGAGTGCACGGTGTGCCGTGGCTCGTGATCTCGGGAGTCTACGAGGGTAAACTCGTGGTCATATTCCGGGGCGACGGCCTGCGCCGCGATATGGGCAAATATGCCTCATCTCTGCTGGGCGATCTCGGCTCCGCCGGGGGGCACAAGGGCGCAGCCCGTGCCGAGGTGGACATCCAAGCCCTTGAAGGCGAAGACCCGGAAATCTTCATGCTCAAAAAACTGGGCAAAGGCAAACGGGGCGTGATCAAGCGCATCTAGCCGCCCGGCAAACCAGCCACGAGTCACATGTCCCTCAAGCAAGAACTGCATCTCGACAAGGAACCGATCTTTCTTATAGATGGAACCGCACTTTTTTATCGTGCGTTCTATGCCCGTGCCGACCTTAAACGGTCGGACGGCTTCCCCACGAACGCGATCAACACTACTATCCGTTCGCTTCTGAACCTGCTCAAGAAAGAATCTCCCAGCCATGTAGCTTTTATCATGGACGGCAGGCCGCCGACATTTCGGCACAAGATGTATGAGCCATACAAGGCCAACCGCCCTCCCATGCCCGAAGCGTTGGCACAGCAAATCGATCCGGTGCGCGAGGCCGTGCAGCTCATGGGCCTTCGACTGCTGATTTCCGACGGTGTGGAAGCGGATGATTGCATCGCCTCCCTTGCCAACCGTTTCAAGCAGGAACGCCCGGTGGTCATTCTGGCCGCGGACAAGGATCTCAAGCAATGCCTCGACACCAACGTGTTCATGCTCAGCCAGTCCGGGCGCAAGGAAAAGCTCACCTCGCTGGAAAGCTTCACGGAAGAGGAAGGATTGACTCCGCAACAGTGGCCGGATTTTCAGGCGCTTATCGGAGACTCCGCAGACAACATCCCCGGCATCCCGAAGGTCGGCCCGGTCACGGCCAAAAAAATCATGGCCGAACTGCCCACGCTGGAAGCCCTGCGTGACGGCTATGAGAACCTGCCGACCAAGCTGCGGGAAAAGGTTGAACCCGAACTGGAAAATATTTTCCTTTATCGGGAATTGACCCGCATGCGGCTGGATTGCTGCCCGCAGGATATTGATGAATTCAAGCTGGAGCAGATGAACGCTCAGGGACTGCGCGACTTCCTCGAAACGTACGAGCTTCGGGGGCTCATGCGCTCCATCCCGGCGCCGCAAGGAGAAAGACAGACAACCAGGCCCAGCAGTCAGGCGGCCTCAAAGTCCAAACAGGGCAACGCCATGCAGGGCATGCTGTTCGACATGGGTGAAGTGACACCAAAACCAGTTGATCCCATCAAGATCACGATACTGGAATCCATTGCCGACCTGCCGAACGTGGCAGGAAAGGACGTTGGACTGGTATACACGGAAAACGTTTTCCTGCTGGGTCTGGACAACAGGGAATTCCGCTTTGCCGGACCAGCTTCGGAACTGGCCCCGGCCTTGAGCGAAGCGCGAACTCTGGCAACGCCCAGTGTGCAGGATCTTTTGCGGGACGACGAAATCTGGCTGACCATTACGGAGGCCCAATGGTTTGATCTGAGTCTCGCGGCCTACCTCATGGACCCGGAAGAACGCAACTACAGTTGGGATCGGTTGCGCCAATCCCTGTATCAGGAGGGCAAACCGCAGTTCGACGAAGCAGCCAGGGATTTGCATCCGCAAGCCCACGGTCTGGCCGCGCTGGCGTATATGCAAGGTATAAGCACCCAAATGAACGCAGCGCAGCTGAACGAACTCATGAGCACGCTGGAGATTCCGCTTATCCCCGCACTGGTTGGCATGGAAAAGGCCGGAATATGCATCAATGACGTGGCCTTTACCAAATTTCTCGGAGAGGTCAGCGGACAGCTGGCAGCCCTGACCCGCACGATCGTGGACATGGCTGGAGAGCCGTTCAATATCCGCTCAAGCCAGCAAATGGCCCACATCCTGTTCGACAAGCTGGAACTCAAACCTGCGGGCAAGACAGCCGGTGGTCAGCTTTCCACCGCCAACCAGGTGTTGGAGAAAATTCGGGACAGACATCCCATTGTGGAAAAAATTCTGGAATACCGGATGCTTGAAAAGCTGCGCTCCACCTATCTGGAGCCGCTGCCCAAGCTGGCCGGTCCGGACGGACGCATCCACACGCATTTTAACCAGTTGGCAACGGCGACCGGACGTCTTTCCAGCTCACGGCCAAATCTCCAGAACATTCCCATTCGTGGGCCGCAGGGCAAACGCATGCGCGCCTGCTTTACGGCCGGGCCCAATATGCTGCTGGCTGCCGCGGACTATTCCCAGATCGAGCTGCGTGTGTTGGCGCACTGCTCCCAAGACCCCGAACTGCTGGACGCCTTCCGCAATGACGAAGACATTCACTCCCGCACGGCTGCCCTGCTGGAGGAAAAATCCACCACGGACATCACTTCGGACGAACGCCGCAGAGCCAAGACCATCAACTTCGGCCTGATCTACGGCATGGGACCGCAAAAACTGGCCCGGGAACTCAAAATCACCATGAACCAGGCCAAGGAGTTCATTGAACGCTATTTCGCCAAGCTGGACACATTGCGCAAGTTTTACGACCAAGTGGTTCAGGACGCCACCAACAACGGCTTCGTAACCACGCTGGCCGGACGCCGCAGGCTGCTTCCCGAACTGCATTCGCGCAACAACATGGAAGCGTCACAGGCCAGAAGGCAGGCCATCAACACTGTGATTCAGGGGTCGGCGGCAGACATCATCAAAATGGCCATGATCAAAGCCCACAATGATGAACAGCTCAAGGAACTTGATGCGCAAATGATTCTGCAGGTGCATGACGAATTGCTCATCGAAGCACCGGTCCAGACCACGGAAGCCGCAGCCAAACGCCTACGTAAAATCATGCAGGAGATAACCGAGTTGGCCGTTCCGTTAAAAGTCGATATGGGAACAGGCCGCACATGGGCCGATGCCCACTAGCCCGGAAAGCAATACACGATACAAAAAAACACAAGCCAAACACAGGGCTTTTCTGTATACCCGCATCATGAAACGCATTTTTATCGCACTGTTGCTTGTTGCCTTGACCGCCACCACGGCTCACACCATGGAGCTCAAGGTGTCGGTCTCGCATTTTCGCCCCACGCTCACGGGCAAATACATGGCCGGGAATCTGCTGGACAACGACACCAAAACAGTATGGGCATCCAGCGAACTGAACAACGGTGTAGGCTCGTGGTTCAGCATCACTTTTCCCAAAGTGGTGGCCCTGAAAAACATGACCATCTACAGCGGGCATCAGGGCGGTGAATTCGATGATTTTGCCAGGATTCACACCGGTCGCCTCGTTTTCACGGACGGCAGCGAGCAACATTTTGAACTTGAGGATATTACCGGCCCACAGGTCGTGGAATGCTGGACTGTCCCCACGCGGGAAGTCACGGTCGAGGTCGACTCCATCTATCCGGAAAACACGGACAGGCATTTAAGCCTTGCGGTCAGTGAACTGAAATTCCGTATCCTCGGCGGAGTGGATGCGCCAAAGGGCATGCCGGAAAAAGGTGTCCTGGGCGAGTTGGCACAGGTCATCCGCAATTTTTACACATACCAGACCACAATGGATGACGACTTCCTGCAATATATTCCCAAGGAAAAATTCGAAGAAGAACGCTTCGGCTTTGAAGTCTTCAAACAAATGCAGAAGCAGCAGGGAACCTTCGATATCATGCGCCGTAGCGTCATTGATACGGACGCCCTCCACTTCCGGCTCATGCGCTTCAAGGACAATGAAGCCGTGGTGCATTCCTTTGGGCATTATCTGGTCATCTGGAAAGAGCACATCACGCCCATCCCGGATGACAGTGTCTTCACCATACGCAAGGAAAAAGATGGTTGGAAAGTCGCAGAGATTCGCGACTACGCAAAGGCAAAATAATCAAAAATATTATATTTCAAATATTTATATAATCCACACATCAACCATAGCATCTTTGTAAGCCCCCTCTGCGTCGGCAGGTATGACTGTCAGACCCTGCGATTCGATCAAGGTGCGCAACAAACCGGACTTACCCAAAACCGGATGTGCCAACGGCAGTTGACCGAAACGCTCTTCCAAACGGACGCGAACAAAATCCTCTCTTCCCTGACGGGAAGGTACGTTGCGAGCCAAAACGGCCTGCCGCACCGGACGTTTTGCCACGTCAAACGCATGCTCCTGCCCCTGTAGATAACGAATAAACGGCACCACCAGACAAAACATGACCACCTGAGCCGAAGCCACCTGCCCGGGTAGCCCCACTATGGGAGTATCGCCGACACGCCCGAGGATCGTCGGCTTGCCGGGGCTGATGGCTACACCGTGGGCAAGGATTTCCGAATCCGGCTGCGCTTCGACAGCCTGAACAGTCAGGTCGCGCACACCAATGGAACTCCCGCCCGAGAGCAGTACCAAATCGTTTTCCGATACGGCCAGTTTCACGGCAGCAGTCAATCCGGCAATATCGTCAGGAACGATTCCATAGGTTCGAACCAAAGCTCCGGCTCTCCGTGCACTAAAAGCCAACGTATAGCTGTTGACGTCACGCACCTGCCCTACACGCGGCTCCTGATCCACACCGACCAGTTCATCCCCGGTGGAAACGATGCCCACACGGGCACGGGAAAATACGGTCATTTCCGTAAAACCCAACGCCGCCCCAAGGCCGATTTCCCGAAAACCGAGTTCGACTCCGGCCGCAAGTGCGACACCACCGCTTTTGGCATCCTCGCCCTTACGCATGACGTTGAGCCCGGGCGCAGCAGCCTTGCGGATTTCGATGGTGCCGGTAGCCGTTCCCTCATCCCAATCATCCATGCTCACCGTATGTTCCACCATGACCACGGAATCAGCACCTTCCGGCAAACTTCCCCCGGTGGCAATTCGGACACACTGCCCCGGTGCAATTTCCATATCCGGGTTGGCATCAACGTTCGGCGCGCCAACGCAATCCATATACACAGGGTTCTGTTCCGATGCACCGAACGCATCCCGGGCATCCAGAGCATAGCCGTCCATGCAGGATCGGTCCGAAAGCGGCCAGTCGTGTGCAGCCTGCAGGCTCTCTCCCAGAATTCGCCCGGCGGCATTGTCCAACGGCACCTTTTCCGTGGGCAATGGAGCAAACGTGCGCAACAGATCCTCAAACGCTTCCCGCGAAATGATGGTAAAAAAATCGTGATTCATGGGGATAGTATGGGGCAGGCAAATGAAAAGGGCAAGCCCGGTCATCAAAACCGGTGCCTGCCCTGTGGCGTCATATAAAAAATGGATTTAATGGACTGCAGGCTGATTGTCGGCTTCGAAGCCCCGCTGCATGAGCACGGCAACCTTGCTCTTGAATTCCTGCAAGGCCTTGCCCTGTATGCTTTTGAGCACCTGCTGCTCGCTTTCCACTTTGCTCAAGGGAACGGAAAGCGTGCAGACCAGGAAAATACCGACAGCCTTGCCGTTCACTTCCACGGCCGTAAGGATGTTGGAAACACCCAGCTTCTTTTTGAGTGCCATGGGCATGTTGGTGTCCTTCAGGAATTTCCTGTTGTAGAACATGTAACGCAGAGTCGCGTTCTGCATGGAAAGCGGTGTGGTTTCAAAGCCTTCATCAAGGTCGACCCCACTCTCGCGGGCTTCCTGAATCATATTGAAGAAATCGTTGGCAATGGATTCTTCGTAACTTTTTTCAGCCAGCGTCTTTTCAGTATGGTCGTTCATCATCTTGCTCCTTTGCGTTCATGGATGGAGATACATGCCCGGATGCGTAACCGGCGTCAAGGTCCGCCCCTACCCACCAGCAGAACTGGCAGCAAATCAATTCCTCGTGACCAGTGTTATGCCCACGACCCGCCGTGCGGAACCCCGCTCTCCCATAAAAATACGGGGACCGGAAACATCCGATCCCCGCATCATAAACACGGATTCCAGCCGCTCGATTGCGGCCTCTCCCATGGTGCGACTAGTAGCGGTAATGATCCGCCTTGTAGGGGCCTTCCACGGGAACACCAATGTAATCGGCCTGTTCCTGGCTCAAGGTTTCCAGCGTAACGCCCAGACGTTCGAGGTGCAGGCGAGCCACTTCCTCATCCAGCTTCTTGGAGAGAATCATGACCTTGGGCTCGTATTTGTTGGCGGCAAGGTCAAGCTGGGCCAACACCTGATTGGTAAAGGAGTTGGACATGACAAAGCTGGGATGGCCGGTGGCGCAACCGAGGTTCACCAAACGGCCTTCGGCCAGAACAATGATGGAATTGCCGGACTCCAGCGTCCATTTGTCCACCTGCGGCTTGATCTCGTCCTTGACGCACTTTGAGTTGTTCTCCAGATAGGCCATCTCAATTTCGTTATCGAAATGTCCGATGTTGCAGACAATGGCTTCATCCTTCATGCGCTCCATGTACGCACCGGTAACGACATGGTAGTTTCCGGTGCAAGTAACGAAGATGTCGCCTTCGTCCAAAGCCTTGTCCATGGTGGTCACTTCGTACCCTTCCATGGCCGCCTGCAAGGCGCAGATGGGGTCGATTTCCGTAACCAGCACGCGCGCTCCAAAGCCGCGCATGGATTGGGCGCACCCTTTGCCCACGTCGCCATAACCAACGACAACGACGACCTTGCCTGCCACCATCACGTCCGTGGCACGCTTGATGCCGTCGGCCAGCGATTCGCGGCAGCCGTACAGGTTGTCGAACTTGGACTTGGTCACCGAGTCATTGACGTTGATGGCCGGGAAAAGCAGTTCGTTGTTGCGTTCCATTTCATAAAGACGATGAACGCCCGTCGTGGTTTCCTCGGAAACGCCGCGCACGTTCTTGGCAATAGCCTGCCATTTGCCGGGGTTGCTCTTTACCGAAGCCGCAAGGCGGGACATGACAATGGCAAATTCCGGGTTGTCGTAAGATTTCCCGGCAAGAGAAGGATCCTGCTCAACTTTTACACCTTGATGGATAAGCAGAGTGGCGTCGCCGCCGTCGTCCACGATGAGATCCGGACCGGAGCCGTCGGGCCAGGTCAGAGCCTGCTCGGTGCACCACCAGTATTCTTCAAGAGTTTCCCCCTTCCAGGCAAACACCTTGGCCATACCGGACTTGGCAATGGCCGCGGCAGCGTGGTTCTGCGTGGAAAAAATGTTGCAGGAAGCCCAGCGGATGTCAGCACCCAGTTCATACAGGGTTTCGATGAGCATGGCGGTCTGAATGGTCATGTGCAAAGAGCCCATGACCTTGAGTCCCTTGAGGGGCTTCTCCTTGCCATACTTGGCGCGCAATTGCATCAGACCGGGCATCTCTCGCTCGGAAAGCTGCATTTCCTTGCGGCCCCAATCGGCCAGATCAATGTCCGCGACCTTGTATTCCAATTTCGGGTCAATGGGTTTGACGTTGCTCATGATATCCTCCGTAGGTGTTGGTTACGTATTTTATAAAAAGGCCGGGCTTACTGGCGAACAGCTTCGTACAGTATGACAGAAAGCCCCATGTTGACCTTGTATTCTGTTATCTCGCTCACTTCGAATCCGGCCTGTTTCATCCAGCCGCTCATTTCGCTCTTGTCAAAGCCCAACTGGCGGTCACCGTATTCCGTGCGCATGACTTCATTATCATGTTTGTCGAATTCAGCCACTATAAGCCGTCCGCCTGTCTTGAGTACACGGGCAGCCTCGCCCAGGGCTTCCTGAGGCCGGGCCAGATGGTGCAGCACAAGGCTGACTACGACACAGTCCGCCTCCCAATCCCGCAAAGGCAAAAAAGAAAGTTCGCCAATGCGCAGGCTCATGCGGCCATCACCGTGAAAACGGTCCTCGGCCAGCTCCAGCATTTTCGGGGAACTGTCCACCCCGATCACGGTCCGTGCCTTTTCGGCCATGAGCGCAAGCAATTCGCCGGGGCCACAACCAAGATCCGCTGCCACCTCGCATTGGCCGATGCGCGCGACGATCTCGCCCCGCAGGTCCATGCTGCCCAGCACTTCCTTGTTGAGGCGGTCCCAGTCGTCCGCAATGGAATCAAAGAACTGCCGGGTCTGGGCCATACGTTCACGAATGACCTTGGCGGCGCGGGCAAGATCCTGTCCAAACACAATCTCGTCTTCCATGACGGATGCTATGCCGTCCAGAAAATCACGCCCCGGTCCGGTCTCGCTGGCGTGGTAAAAGGCCCAAAGGCCGTCGCGTCGGCATTCCACGAGGTCGGAATCCGCAAGTATCTTCAGATGCCGGGAAATGCGTGATTGCCCCATTTCCATAAGCTGGACAATCTCGCCCACGTTCAATTCGTACTTAAGCAGCACGTTTACGAGCCGGGCACGGGTCTCATCAGATAATGCTTTGCAATATTTAAGTATTTCCATAGCTCTCTACTTATATCAATATATCTTGATATGCGTTCAAGTGCCGTTCTACAGCAACGTCGCGCCTCGGTCAAGCCACATGCAAAACACAGGCATGATATTTTCGTTTCACCTATGGTACTACATGAATATTTATGGAATAGTATAACCAAAAGAAACCACAGTCCTTGAATCGACAACGCAAATTCCCATTCGCAAGGAGGTCGGGCATGTTCTCGAAGATCATTCTGGCAGCCACTCCCAAGCCCAGCAGCAAGCATGCTACGGATACGGCTCTGGTCCTGGCCAGACGGCACAACGCGCAACTCATTATTTATCATGCCTGCGAATTGCCCGAAGCCCATTGGGGCAGCGCTGGAATCACCTGCCCGCAACTGGTAGGCGATACGGAAAAAGCCATTACCGAGCACCTCGGCTCCCAGCTTGACGGCATCAACTATCGCATCCATGTGGTCTGCCGGCATCCGGCGGATGATCTTGCCTCGCTGGCAACCAAGGAAAGCGCGGACCTGATCGTCATGGGGCCACACTCCGAAAGCAAGACATGCCCGGTGCCACGCATGTGGGGCATGGTAGACACCAACATCGCCCGTGTGAGCATGCAGACGGTAGTCCCGATTCTGGTGGTCACCCGCCCTTCGTCCATACTGGAACGCGATCCCAAAAACATCGCCATGTGCACGGACCTGAGCACCCCGTCCGAAAGTGCCCTGTGCCATGCCGCGAGCCTGGCACGGAACTTCGGCGCCACCCTGCGGATATTCCATGTGCTGGATACGGGGTTGGCCTACCCATCGCCCAAGTTCTACGCGCAGGACATGCAGGTCTTCATCGACGAAGCCGTCGGCAGGATGCAACGCAAGTACTCCCATATTCTGCATGGCGTAGAGCATGAATATGAAGCATGGGAGGGAGTCCCCTACTGCGAGATCATCAAGTACGCCCGCTGGCGTGAAGCCGACATGCTCGTTCTGGCGCGCCACTCCTCGGCCAAGGATTCGCATCAGGCACTCATCGGATCCACAGTGGTACAGGTGGCACTTTCGCCCAGTTGCCCGACCCTGATCGTCAACTACCGCGCCAAGGCCTGCGTATAAACAGAAAGCCGACACGGCTTCACTTGCGTCCCGGTGCCCATATACTATAGAAGAGGCCACGGAGAACGCATGGCTTATCGACCGAACAAACGAAATCGCAATGCCCCGGTCAAACGGCTCGGCGCAAAGCTGACGCCCCTGCTGGAAAAGCTGGACACCAGCGACAACATGCGCATGGTGCGCCTCTGGCGCGCATGGGACGAACTCATGGGCGACATGGCAGACATGGCCCGACCGCTCGGACATCGCGGCAACAAACTTATCCTCGCCGCGGAAGACCCCATCGTGGTTCAGGAGGCATCATACCTCGCTCCGCTCATACTTGAAATCGTAAACCGTTTTTTTGGCGAAGAAGTCTTTGACAAAGTACTGTTCGAGCTGCTAAACGGCAGGGTTCCATTGGGTCGGCACGAGAGGCGCAAAGCCTCGCCAATCCCGGTGAAAAACAAGAAACCCGGCGTGTTAGGCACGCTAGATAGCAAGATTGACCCGGATTCTGCCGTGGGGAAATGCTACCGGGCCTATCAAAAAATTTTTGAAGAAGAATGAATGTACGGTCCTTTTCGGCCGTCAGGAGAAGCACCATGAGCGAAGACGTCAAGGAAATTTCCTTTGAAGAGTTGGGCCTGACCAAGGCTCTGGACAAGATGACCGCCAAGGAACTGCGCGCCCTGTGCATGGAAAAATTGCCCATGATCACCGGCGCTTCTTCCAAGAGCAAGGACGAACTGGTTGAAACCATCAAAGATATGTTCGGCATGAACGACGAAGAGGGTAAGGTTTCCCCCTACAAGGATCAGATTTTCTCCATCAAGCGTCAGGTTCGTGAACTGCGCGTCAAAAAGGAGTCTCTGACCAATCGTGCCGAGCGTGAATATCTGCGCCGCAAGATCAACAAGCTGAAAAAGCGGACTCGCCGTCTGGCGAACGCCATCTAAAAAACATGCCAAAAAGAAGTTGACAACCCACTGGGTAAACTATAAATCAACTTCTCGCTGCTGGGCTGTCGTTCAATTGGCAGGACGACGGGTTCTGGTTCCGTTAATCAAGGTTCGAGTCCTTGCAGC
>CAJXRQ010000032.1 GCA_913060505.1 uncultured Desulfovibrio sp. | reverse complement strand
AACCCGCCGGTGGCAACCACCATGGGTCTGGAATCCATCTTTACGGCAAGCCTGCGGCACAGGCCGTCCACCATTTCCGCAAACCCGAAAACAAGCCCCTGATTCAGGCATTCGGCCGTGGTCTGCCCCCATCGCAAATTCTCATACGGCAATTTGAGATCAACAGACGGCAACTGCGCCGTGCCTCCGGCCAACGCCGAAACCGAGGAAAACACGCCGGGACAAATCAATCCGCCCATGAAGGCGTCGCCCACAATGCAGGCCAGCGTGGTCGCCGTGCCGAAATCCACCACGATGAGATTTTCATGGTCATACATTTCACGGGCGGCAAAAGCCGTCACCAGGATATCCGCGCCAGTCTGCTCAGGCCGCGCGTAATGGTTGGCGATCGGCAATTCCAAATCTTTTGGCACAAACACGGCCTCGCATTCCAGATAACGCTTGGTCATGTGTGCCAGCACCGGATTCAGCGGCGGCACCACGGAGGATATCACGCAAGCGTCCACATCACCGGGTTCCATGTTTTCCCGAGCCAGAATACGTTCCAGCTTCAATCCCCAATCATCGCCGGTGTTGGCAGGACGTGTAGGCAGGGTATAACTTTCCCCAAGCCCACGTTCATCGGCCAGACAAATCTTGGTATTGGTGTTGCCCACATCGAAAAACAGCACAAAACTCACGGCAGTCCTCCTTGATATGTCCGCGTTGCCTCCCCTTGTACGCAAAACCGGCCGGAAGGCAAGCAACGCTTTTTCATATTCCACACATGAATGGTTGAAAACGGCCCTGAAATGCCTGTATGGTGGCAAGGCAAATCCAGCAAGGAGCCGCTCATGAATCCAGCTTTACTCATCCCCGCGCCTTCGCCTATCCCCATCCACTGGGCATGGATAGACACGCTTCTGGTGCTGACGTTCACCGTCCACATATTGTTCATGAACACGGTGTTCGGCGGCGGAATCATCGCCCTCATGAACGCCAGCGGCAAAAATGAACCCGTTGCCCGAGATCTCTCACGCCTGCTCCCCTCCCAACTGGCCTTGACCATCAACTTCGGAGTTGCTCCCCTGCTTTTTCTGCAAAGCAATTACGGCCACTTCGACTATCCCGGATCCGTGGTCATGGGGGGCTGGTGGCTCGCGGTCATCGCCACGGTGCTCGCGGCATATTACGGACTGTACGTTTATGACTTCAAGTACGCTTCCATGCGGGCCGGAAAGCCGCTGATGCTGACTTTCGCCCTGCTGATGCTTTTCTATACGGCGTTTATGTTCTCCAACAACATGACCATCATGCTCCGCCCCGAGGCATGGCTACAGTATTTCACTGACAACAACGGCCTCGGACTGAACCTTGCCGATCCGACCCTGTATCCCCGCTTTCTGCATTTCATGGTGGGTGCGCTGGCTGTCGGCGGCCTGTTTCTGGCACTCGTGGGGCACAGGCGTGGCAAACAGCAACTCACGGACACAGGTATGCGCTGGCTGACAAGGGCGACCATTGTAAACCTGGGATTCGGCCTGTGGTTCCTGCTGTCCCTGCCGCAGAAAATCATGCTGCAATTCATGGGAGGCCATTGGCTCGCCACGGCAACGCTCATGACCGGCATCGCTCTGGGCGGGGTCGCCATCTGGGCCGGGAGCAGGAAAGCGGTTATTCCCGCAACCGCAGTGATCGTGCTCACCGTGCTGCTTATGGCTGTTTCCCGCCATTTTGTCCGCATGTTCTTTCTTGCCCCGCATTTTTCGGTCCGGGATATTCCGCAGCTCCCGGAATATTCGCCATTGCTCATGTTCCTGCTTTCCCTGGCAGTTGTGCTGGGTATCAGTGTCTGGATGATCGTCATCTTTCGCAAAGCCGAAGGGAGGGCCTAGGCAATGGAATATCCTGTCTGGCAACTGGCCCTGACCGGCGGTGGCTTCTGGGTTGCGCTCATTTCAACTCTGCACGTCTATGTGGCCCAGTTCGCAGTGGGCGGCGGATTGTACCTGACCCTTACGGAACGCTCGGCACGGCGCTCCGGTTCCGAAGAACTGTTGGCCCATGCCCGGGCGCACTCCAAATTTTTCCTGCTGTTGACCATGGTTTTTGGCGCGGTCACAGGCGTGGGCATCTGGTTTTCCATCGCGTTGACAGCTCCACAAGCCACAATCACCCTGATCCATACGTTCCTGTTCGCATGGGCAACGGAATGGTGCTTCTTTCTCGGGGAAATCGTGGCGCTGCTGGTGTATTTCTATGGATGGGAAAGGCTCACAGCGCGACAGCACATGACCGTAGGATGGTTCTATTTCTGTTTCGGCTGGCTTTCGTTATTCATGATCAACGGCATACTGGCCTTCATGCTCACTCCGGGAGACTGGCTGGAGACCGGCCGTTTCTGGGATGGTTTCTTCAATCCCACGTTCTGGCCACAACTGGTATTCCGCACATTCATCTGCGTCATGGCTGCCGGGCTGTTCGGGTTCGTAACGGCCTCACTCATGCGCATGGGAGACAGCCGCACCCGTCAGATGCGCAACTGTTCCCTGTGGACGGTCATCGGGCTTGCCGGCATGCTGCTTTCGGGCTGGTGGTATTATACAGCCCTGCCCCCGCAACAGGCCATGCTGGTCATGTTCAAGTCTGCCCGGGTAAGCAATTACCTGCATTGGTTCATGATGCTGGCTCCCATTACTCTTGTTGGCGGCGTATTGTTGGCATTCAAATTGCCGCGAAAACCGGCCTTTGCCCTGTCACTGGTAGTGCTGTTGTTGGGCCTTGGCTTGACCGGCTCCTTTGAGTTCATGCGCGAGGCGGCCCGCAAGCCCTATCTGATCTTCAACCACACCTATTCCAATTCCATGCTCAAGGCCGACGTTTCGACCATCAACGAAACCGGCATGTTGCAACAGGCCAAATGGATTCCGGACACCTTGCGCATCGTGACCGACGAAAACCGCGAACAGGCTGGACAATGGCTCTTCCAGCTGCAATGTGCCTCCTGCCACAGCCGTGGCGGCTTCATCAACGACATCCTGCCGCGATCGGCCAACTATACGCCGCAAGGCATGGATGCGTTTCTTTCCGGCATGGGCGACATGAATCCCTATATGCCGCCCTTTGCAGGCACGGCCGAAGAGCGGCAGGCGTTGGCCGTCTATCTGACGCAGACTCTCCATGGGCATAAACCGGTTACTTTCCCGAAGCCGGACCAGCTCGACCTGCACATCCCTCCCTTCAACACCCACAAAGACGAATATGTCTTATTGGCCTGGGCCAGGCAGGGGTTGCGCTTCATTTCCGATACAGGCACATGGACTCTGCAGCCGCCCGGCAGCACTTTGCGCGCGCAGCTTTTCCTGCGCGGCAGCCTCCCCGAAACCGCGGATGAACGCATCAAGGTGAGCTTTGCCGTGGACGGGCCGTACCCGCCCAAAGACCTGAGCGGCCCCATGCGCCGTATTGCGCCCGGCATTTACGAAGCGTCCAATATTCCGGCCATGCCGTACCGCACGGACAAATCCTTTGATCCGTATCCCACGTTCACAGTGACGGCGGTGGACCCGGAAACAGGGCAGGCCGTGGCCAGTACCAAGGCGGTCCTGCCCGCCTGCACGCGCATGGGCTGCATGAATTGCCATGGTGCGCAATGGAAGGACAAGGTCAACAAAGCCGGCATTGCCGACAATGTAGCCGACAACGTACTTGCCGTGCATGACCGTCGGTCCCGGACCAACCTTCAGGACAGGGCCGCCGCAGGGCAGGTGATCGATTGTCGTTCCTGCCACACGGCCAAGCAGGGACGCGACAACCGCGAGGCATTGAACCTTTCGGCGTCCATGCATGGTTTTCACGCTCCGTATCTTTCGAACATGGACTCGCGCGCTTGTGCGCTCTGCCATCCGGCCGGCCTGCAACGCGACCCACACAAAGACGCGGACATAGGATGCGTCAATTGCCACGGCAGCATGGAAAACCATGCCATAGCACTGCTCAAAGCCGAACAGACAGACAACAAGGACGTGGGGGAAGAGATGGGACGCATCACGCCCAGAGACATGGAACTGGAAGAAATCACCCCGCGTCGGCCATGGGAGCAGGAACCGGATTGTCTGACCTGCCATGAGGATTTTGGCGCGCCCGAATCCGACACAGCCTTCAATCAGTGGACGCCGGACGCAGCATCCCTTTATGGCGAACGAACGGACGAGACCGGAACCGTCATGTGCGCGGCATGTCACGGCAGTCCGCATGCCAGCTACCCGGCATTGGAAAATCCGGTCAGTCCGCTGCTCGACAACATCCAACCCGTTCAATACACGGGTGAGGCGCAAGTCATGGGAGCAAACGGTTCCTGCAAGGCTTGCCACATTGAAGCCATGGAAGACCCGGCACACCATTCGGGCATGGGGTTGGAGTAAGCAACGAAAAACCTGGGGAGGCTCCTTTTAAAAAAGGGGCCTCCCCAACCCCCTCCTCCAAAACTTTTTGGCGCTGAAGCCGACCTGAAAGACAAGTCGGCTTCAGTTATTTCCGGTATGGGGAATACGAGAAGCCATATTGCCGAAAAACAAATAAGACCAAAAGAATTACCCCTCCCCGTTCCACATTCGCAGAATGTGAAACAGAACAGGGTCAAGGGACGTGTCCCTTGCGGGTGCAGGGCAACATCCGTTCTGCCCGAAGGGCACAAAACGCTATTTATCGATTTTAAGCGCAGAACCGGGCTTGATAAATACATCCTGCTGCGGGAACGGAAACTCGACGCCATGCTCATGGAACGCATCCCAAACGTTTAACAGCACCTCGCTCCGCACATTGACCACACCCCTGTCGGAATCTCGTATCCAGATGCGTATCTGCAAATCAACGCTGGAGTCGCCAAATCCCACCAGCCGCGCCGCCGGAGCCGGAGACTTGAGTACACGGGGAACCGAAGCGGCAGCCTCTTCCATGAGCCGCATGGCAAGACGCACATCCGATTCATAGGCAATTCCCACAGGAATCTTGAGCCGCACGTTGCTGTCGCTATAGGTCCAGTTGATGACCTGATTGGTGATCAGATGCTCGTTGGGAATAAGATATTCCTTGCCGTCACGGGTCAAAACGGAAGCATAACGGGCCTGCAACGAACGGATGGTTCCGTAAACATCGCCAATCTCAATGGTGTCGCCGGGCTTGATGGAACGGTCCATGAGCAAAATGATGCCGGAAACCAGATTGGAAAAAATCTTTTGCAGCCCGAAGCCGATGCCCACACCAATCGCACCACTGAGCACGGCAAGGCTTGTGAGATCAATGCCCATGGAACTGATGGCCATAAGCAGAGCCGCGGCAAACAGGGAAAAACGAACGGCCTTGACCGAAAGAACCTGCAAGGAAGGTGAAAGCTCGGCTCCACGCATACGCTGTTCAAAGAACCGGGAGGCAATGGAAGCGGATTGCAGCAACACCACGGCCAACAGAACGCCCTTGATGATCAGCAGCAGGGAAATGCGCGAACCGCCCACACTCATGCTCACCGCATCCAGCGAATTGATGAGATCGTCGTACAATCCGATGATGTGCAGAGCCGCCCCGGTCCAGATGACGATGGAAAAAATTCGCGCCCAGAAACGGTTGGGCATGAGGCCGGACAAAAGGCGCACAATGACCCACGCTGTCGCCAGACGGGAGAACACGCTCAACAACACCACGGGCCGTTTGAAAGCGCCCAGCCCCAATTCGCCGGTGAGGCACAGCAGGGCAAAGACCAACGGTCCCACAAGAACGCACAGGGGGCGAACGATCGCGTGTAGCAACTCACCGCGCTTGCGGGCTTCAGCCGTCAGATGTTCCAGCCCCGGCCTGGAAATACGGTGGACCAACAACGCCACGCTCAAGGCGGTCATGGTCAATATCACTTCCAGAGCCGTATCCATGCTCAGAAGATGGACCTTGATCCATTGCAGGGCCGTTCCAAGCCACCCCGAGAGGCGGTTCATGTCGGTAAAGAAGTTCATGCTCTCCGGTTATCAGGCGTACAGGGCCAGATCAAGAGCCACGGCAAAAAACAACAAAACCGATATCACGCCGTTGAGCGTAAAAAAGGCCAGATTCACACGGCTCATGTCGTCTTCGGAGATAAGCCGGTGTTCCACCAGAAGAATGGCTCCTACCACCAGAGAGGCCACGACGTAGACAGGACCGAGCTTTGCCGCCCAGCCTGCCAGAACAAAGAAGACGGCGGTCACGAAATGGGAGAGCGTGGACATGCCCAGAGCCCCTTTCATGCCCAGCCGGGCAGGAATGGAATGAAGACCACGCTCACGATCGAACACACGGTCCTGACAGGCGTAAAGAATATCAAACCCGGCCACCCAGAACGTCACCCCGAAAAAAAGCAGGGCGGCCACAGGGCTCAGGACCGGTTCAATGCTCAACCAACCGGCCACTGGAGCAAGCCCCAGCACCGAGCCAAGCACGAAATGACACCATTTGGTGAATCGCTTGCAGAAAGAATAAAACGCGGACCAGACAAGGGCCACCGGAGAAAGAAACAGACACAGGGGGTTCATGAGCGCGCAGGCTCCCACGAAAATCACGGCCGTAACCACCAGAAAGCCCACAGTGAACCGTGGTGACAATTCGCCGGTGACGAGCGGCCGCCCCTGTGTACGCGGGTTCTCGCGGTCAATGTTCAAATCAGCCAGCCGATTGAAAGCCATGGCAAAGGAGCGCACAGCCACCATGGCCACGGTGAGCACCAGCAGCGGCCATAGACCGGGCCAGCCCCGGGCGGCCAAAAAAGCGCCGGCAAAGGCAAACGGCAGGGCAAAGATCGAATGCTCGATCTTGACCATACGGCAGATGAGAACAAGACTTTTGAGCATGGGTTATCCCTTCACGGCCTTGAGCATCAATTCGAAAACTTCCTGCTTGCTCAGATGGGAGCTGTCCACCAGCATGGCGTCCTCAGCAGCCTTGAGTGGAGCCACGGCCCGATTGCGGTCCTGCTTGTCCCGCCTGGCTATGGACTCTTCCAGTTCCTTGAGGTTGGCGGGCTTGCCCATATCCTTGAGCTGAAGGTAGCGCCGCCCGGCACGGACCTTTACGTCCGCGTCCAGAAAAAACTTGTGCGGGGCATCGGGAAAAATCACCGTGCCCATGTCGCGGCCTTCGGCCACCAAGGAAAAACGCGCTCCGAGATCCTGCTGCGCTTTTTTCAAAAACGTACGTACAGGTGTCAGCGTCGCCACGTTGGAAGCCCACATACCGACTTCCTCGGAACGAATTTCCTCACCCACCATGTTGCGGTTCAACCGCAAGCGGGTGTCGGCACCGGAACCTTCCAGGGCAAATTCTATCCAGCTCAGTTCCTCCTCGAGCCGGGCCAGTTCCCAATGCTGCACGCCCGAGCCGAGCCGCCAGGCAACGGAACGGAACATGGCTCCGGTGTCCAGATAGGCCAGTTCCAATTCAGCAGCCAGCATCTTGGCCATGGTGCTTTTGCCTACACCGGCAGGCCCGTCGATGGTCACGATCATGGGGTTACTCATTATCCAACACCTCGCCCAGAACCCGAATAAAGGTCTTGTTTTCCCTGTCCGTACCCACGTTGACGCGGATGGAACTTCCCAATCCGAAGCTGGCCAATGGCCGCACGATGATCCCCTTCTTCAACAGCTCCTTGAACAACTTCTGGGCCGGGGCAGGCGGCGTAAACATGAGGAAATTGGATTGGCTTGGCACCACTTCGCAGCCAAGCTTCTGCAATTCGTCGCGCAGATAGTCCCGCCCCCGCATGACGGTCTCCAAAGTGGCATTGTAAAAATCTTCGTCATGCAAGGCGGCAATGGCAGCCTCTTCAGCCAGCAGGTTCACGGTAAACGGTATGCGCGCCCGTTTGAGATAGTCCGCGATGAACCCGGGCATAACACCATAACCAACACGTAACCCGGCAAGGCCGTATGCCTTGGAGAAGGTGCGCAGCACCACAAGGTTGCTGAACTTGTCGAAGGCCTGCATAGGAGTATAGGCTTCGGGCGGCCACACGAAGTCAATGTAGGCTTCGTCTACCACCAGCAAACAGTTTTCCGGCAACACGCCTGCCAACACGGTTATGTCATCCACCGAGGCGGCCAGCCCCGTGGGATTGTCCGGGCTGGTAATGATGACCATGGCCGTCCTCTCGTTAACGGCCTCGGCCAGCGCATCAAGCGGCAAGGCATAATTGTCTCCGCGCGGCACTTCGCGATATTCCACGCCGCACAGCTTCGCCGTCAGCTTGTACATGCTGAAATTGTTGGAATAGCTCAGGATATTATCCATACCCGGACGACACTTCGTGCGGATAAGCATGTCGATGATCTCATCGGACCCGTTGCCGACAACAATGTGCCGTTCGTCAACGCCCAGCATATTGCCCAACTCGCTCGTGAGCCTGGGGCTATGGTTCTGAGGGTAGCGAAACGCGGACGCCGCATGGTTTGCGATGACCTTTTTCACCACGGGGGAGGCTCCCAGCGGATTCTCGTTGCTGGCCAACTTGATGACGTCGGTCAGTCCGTAAAGTTCCTTGATCTGCTCAATGGTCAGTCCGGGGGTATAGGATTCGAAATCCATTATCTCCGGGCGCATGGTGAATTCGCGCATTACTCCCTCGAAAGGCTAAAAAGTGGACAAAAAAGAACGGCCGGAGCCGTTCTTGTATAGTCTTTATTCCTGCCCGTAAAGGCGGGGCTTACTTGGGGCGGACGGTCAGCACCGGGCAATCCGCGCCCTTGACCACCTTTTCCGCCACGGAACCGAACAGGATACGGTCAATGCCGCGCCTGCCATGGGTTCCCATGACGATAAGGTCCGCCTTTTCATTGGTTGCCATATCCAGAACCTCCTCGGCGGGATAGCCGGTAACGACCACACCCGAGGCGTTCAGATCCTTGAAGTTTTCGGCCACAAACGCATTCATGGTCGTATCCGCACCGGAAACGATCTCTCCCACAAAGCTTTCAATGGAGCTGGGCGGCACGTGGAATCCCACGTACTGACTCAGCGAGGGGGCCACATATACGCACATGACGGCAGCGCCGGTACAATCAGCGATGGTCTTGGCATAATCCGCAACATGGGGACTGTACTCGGAAAAATCGATAGCGCAGAGAATCTTCTTGATATCAGCCATAAAAACCTCCTTCTAGATTCCGTTTCGTTAGTGTCGTCAGATTCCGAATTGAATAGGGGAATCCCACGTCTGCAGTGTACTCAAAGCCGACAACCGTAGACAAGGGTTTTCTGATGATTTATCCTGAACATGGACGAAACGGCCCGCAAACCCGGGCGGCAAATGTTTCCTCCTACTATTTTACAACAAAAAACAACAAAGTCAGTAGGTTCCGAACTCTAGATTTTTGGCAGACTCTTTGCATGATTTAGAGCAAACCACAGGATTGAGGAGTTGCTTATGGAAATCCGTCCTGACAAGATCGAGGGTGTTCGCCAAGACGAACAGCAATCGGCGAACAGGATCAAGCAGCCTCAGCAGGCTTTCGGAGACCTGCTTGATGCAGAGGTGACGAAGACTTCCGACCAGACCAAGGCCGCAAGTACTCTCACCCCGCCCATGGCTAACCCGCTGTTGCAGACCCAGGCTGTCAGCCAGGTTCAGGAAGTGGAATCCACGACGGAATCCACCACCAATCAGGTGGAAGGAGTTCTGGACAAATGGGATGAGTACGCCAGCCAGCTTGGTTCATCCGATCTCAAGCAGGCGTACGGCTCGCTCGAAACCATTTCCGACAGCGTTAGCCAGATCAAGGAACAGAATCCCGACATGGCCGAGTCCGACCCCGGCCTGAACCAGGTCGTCAACGAACTGGACGCCATGGCTACCACCGAGCGTTTCAAGTTCAACCGGGGCGACTACATCTAGCCCGCTGAAAAACAGATCGGCCCGGACTTTGGTCCGGGCCGCCCTCGTTCGCGTTCAAAAATTCCGCAACAACCGCCTGAGGCCGTCGCCGTCCATGGAGGCCACGATCTTTTCCACCAAGGCCGCGCCTCTCCTCTCCCGTGTCGAGAGATGTTCCCGCCCTGCCGGCCCGTCTTCCTTTGCCTTGTAATCTTCGACGACCAATCGGGCCACGCCCCGCGTGTACGAAGCCCATTGTAACAAAAGCACCGCATCCGCCAAAAGATGCACCAACCAACGCCCGAAACCGCGTCCGAGATAGGCCAACGCCACTTGGCGCACGGTTTCGCCTTCCGCATCTTCTTCGTCCTCGATAACCACTGCGGCACGGGAAGCCTGCATCATGATGCAGGGAAAAACAGCCAGAATTCCGATTCCCAATCCGAGCCAAAACAACACGGACCAGCTCCAGAATCCGAGCAAGGCGATCAATACGGCCGCCAAGCCCATGCCCCACGCGAGGCTCCACAAAAGATTGATTCCCATGTGCAGTTCATGCCACATGATGGAGTCCAGCTCGTACAGCCCGTCGTCCCCTTCCAATTCTTCGTCCAGCCGCCTGTCGTAAAAATAAACCTGTGACGAGCCAAAGGGAAAACGATTCAGGCCGAATCGCTCCGTAAACCACTGGTGCACGGCCTCCAGCAGGGCGGCACGTTCAAAGTCTTCCATCAATCGCTCCCGCCAGCCCCGGACTGAACAGTAAGCAGCGGTGTATATGCGGGGCCGTCAGCCCCGAGATCGCTCTGCCAGAGCACGAACCGGTCCACGATGAACGGTTCCCATTCATCCGTGCGCACCATGCCCCGCAACGCGTTCCAATCGTCTCCTTCGTCCTGCCGGACCCGTCCCAGCGTAAGATGCGGAGTGAGCCTGCCACCGGGCAAAGCAAACCCCAATGGCTCAAGGGCTGTGCTGACTGCCCTGCCCAAAACGCCAAATTCGCGCCGACCACATTCCATGCCCAGCCAGATGGTGCGCATGTTCCGCCGGCTAACGAAAAAACCGGCCTCGCCAGCCCGCAGTTCAAACGGTTCGAAACGCACGGACTCAAGCGCTTTCCTCACTTGCGGTACCTGCCCGGAGTCCACATTGCCCAGAAAACGCAAGGTCAGGTGCGAGATCTCCGGACGAACCCAGGCAACCCTTGAACGCAAGGTCGGGCGCAGGGAATCCTGCAACCGGGCCACACGCTCCTGCCATGAATCCGGTGCAGCAATTCCTGCAAACAAACGAATTGTTTTTTCATCCATAAATTAATCCCTGCCCAGCATGAATATCCCGTAAGACGCCAAAAGGTTGGGCAAAAACGTCACGGTCTTGCCCCGGTCATCATAATGATGGTTTCCTATGGCGACCTCCCGTAAAACCGGAACCCCCAAATCCCGGCAAAACCGCTTGAAATCCGCAATGGGCACCACCCGGATATTGGGCGTATCGTGCCACTCATAGGGCAATTCCCGCGATACGGGTGCACGGCCGCGCAGCAAAAACTGCAAGCGGTGTTTCCAGTAACTGAAATTCGGAAACGACACGATGCACCGCCTGCCCACGCGCAGCATCTCGCGAATCAGGGACGATGGATCAATAACCTGCTGCAACGTCTGGGAAAGTACCACATAGTCAAAAGCGAGGTCCGGGTAATCGCGCACCTCTTCGTAAATATCCCCATGGATCACGGACAGCCCCTTGGCAATGGCCTGCCCGGCCTTGGCCTCGTTCTGTTCGATGCCGGTTCCGCGCACATTCTTCTCACGAGTCAACTTTTCCAGCAGCACGCCCTGACTGCAACCAAGGTCCAGCACACGGGATTCCGGCTCGATCCACGAAGCGATAACCTGAAGATCAAAGCGCATGGCCGCCCCTCCCTGCACCTCCGTTTTCCATTTCTTTTTTCAGCTCCCGTTCCATGCGCTCCAGAAAACCGCTGATGAGGTTGTCCAGACGTTCATTGGGCAACAGGAACGCGTCATGCCCCCAAGGGGCTTCAATTTCGCAAAAGCTCACATCAAGCCCGTTCTTTTTCATGGCCTGTACCATGGCCTTGGACTGATAGGTGGGATAAAGCCAATCCGAGGTGAAAGAAGTCACCAGATACCGGGCGCTGGCCCGGGCAAACGCGCCCACCAACGAGCCGTCGCCCCATTCCTTTTCCAGATTGAAATAGTCGGCGGCCTTGGTCAGGTAGAGAAAGGAGTTTGCGTCGAATCGCTCAACAAACTTGTTGCCCTGATAGCGCAAATAACTTTCCACCTGAAAATCCGCCTCAAAATTGAAAGAGAGATCGCAACGCTCCTGAAGTCGGCGGTCGAACTTCTGGCGCATGGATTCGTCGGAAAGATAGGTGATATGCCCGATCATACGGGCCACGGCCAACCCGTGTTCCGGCCGGGCGCCGTCATAATAGTGCCCCCCGCTCCATTGCGGGTCGGCCATGATCGCCTGCCGGGCAACCTCGTTAAAGGCGATGGCCTGCGCCGAATGTTTGGACGTGGTGGCCAACGGAATGGCCGAAAACACGAAATCCGGATAACGCACGGACCATTCCAATACCTGCATGCCGCCAACGGACCCGCCAACAGCGGACAAAAGTCGTTCCACGCCAAGATGTTCCAGTAACCGCCGCTGCACCCGAACCATGTCGCCTATGGTCAACA
The DNA here is from genome assembly GCA_913060505.1 of uncultured Desulfovibrio sp. Taxonomy (GTDB): domain Bacteria; phylum Desulfobacterota; class Desulfovibrionia; order Desulfovibrionales; family Desulfovibrionaceae; genus Pseudodesulfovibrio. The sequence continues at coordinate 16,659 of CAJXRQ010000032.1, read as the reverse complement.
CGGGGAAATCCGAGCCAAACGGCTTGCCTGTTTCCGGATTAACGCTCGCCGGTCCGGTAGACCCCATGCAGCCACCCAACACATTGGAGCAGATCACGAAATAACGGTCCGTATCCAACGGTTTTCCCGGTCCGATCATGATGTCCCACCAGCCGGGCTTGGCATCGTCATCCGAGTAATGTCCGGCTGCATGGCAATCCCCGGTCAGGGCATGCAACACCAGAACGGCGTTGGATTTGTCCTCATTCAGGGAACCGTAGGTTTCGTAGGCCACCCGAATTGGTGCGAGCCGTTGGCCGCAGGCGACCTCCAGCCCCTGTTCCATAACGTATTCCTGCCGCTGTACGCGCTCCACGGAAGCCCCGCGCGGTTCGGCATTTACATATTCACTCATGTCTCTGGTGATACGGCAGGGCGCGCCAGCGGTCAACAACACCCTCCACACGGACGTTTCAAAGCGCCGCAAAATTGTAACCGGTCCGCGATTCTCTTCACATGGGCCTGCATTAAACCCATTGCAGTCAAAAACCATTGCCCAAGGGGTACCGCCATGACCGAATCCCAGAAGATTGAACTCAGGACTCACCTGACCAACGAATTGGCTTCGCTGAACGGCGCAGACGCAGCCGCCATTGAAATGGAATACACTGCGGACGACATCGACTACGCCTCCCAAATCACTCAACGCAACCTGCAACTGGCTCTGGCCGAACGCGCTTCCAGCAAATACGCACAGCTGGAAGTAGCGCTCAAACGTCTCAATTCCCCGGACTACGGCGAATGCGAAGAGTGCGGCGAGCCCATCGGAATAGCCCGGCTCAAGGCCAATCCTTCGGCCCGCCTCTGCGTATGCTGCCAGGAAGAACAGGACACCGGCTTTGGAGCGTGCGCGTAATGCTTTTGGAAAAGGAACTCACGGGCGGGAAATGGCTTCGGGCCGACCTGCATGTCCACTCGAAGCATTCCACCCGCCCCTCGCAATGGATTCTCCAGAAAATCGGCTGCCCGGAAAGTTTTACCGAGCCGCTGGAACTCTATGACATCGCCAAGTCCAAGGGCATGGACCTGGTTACCATTTCCGACCACAACACCATCAACGGCGCATTGGAAATAGCACACTTGCCCGACACGTTCGTGAGCGAAGAAATAACCACCTACTTCCCCCACGACGGCTGCAAGCTGCACGTGCTGGCCTGGAACATCACCGAGCAACAGCACGAAGACTTCCAGAAACTGCGGGAAAACGTGTTTGAATTGGTGCCCTATCTCAATGAACAGGGCATCACCCACGCGCTTGCCCACCCGTTGTTTGCGGTCAACGATCGTCTTACGCCCGAGCATTTCGAACAGGCCCTGCTCATGTTTCGCATCGTGGAGGCCAACGGCACACGCGATGCGCGCCAGAACGAAGCACTGGCCGCCATTGTCAAAAGCCTCACGCCACACACCATAGAACGGCTGGCAGAAAAGCATGATATGGAACCAGTGGGCACGGAACCGTGGAAAAAGGTACTGGTGGGAGGGTCCGACGATCATAGTTCCCTGAATATTGCCCGCATCCACACCACGTTCCAGGGAGAAAGAAAAGTCTCCAGCCTGTTGGGAGCGTTGCAAAACGGGAATTGCAAACCGTCCGGGACTCCGGCCACGCCCGGAACCATGGCCCACAACCTGTACGGCATCGCCTACCAGTTCTACACCAGTCGAACCACAATGAGCCACGCGGCCAGCGAACACGTATGCATCCGCTTTGCGGACAACGTGCTCAATCCTCCACGCCCCAAGCCATCCTCAAACATCGTCAATCGCTTCATGCGGCTTATCGGGCGCGGCAAGGCCGCCCTGCATTCTTCCATGGGCGGCGATTCGGTGCGCGACGTCATGCTGCGGGAAGCTGCGGAAATCATTTCCACGGACCCGGCGCTGCACGCTTTGGCCCAGGGCGAAAGCCACTCCCCAGAAACGCTGGAAAAGGAACTTTCCCGTTTCATTTCCAAAGCCACCAACCGGGTGCTGGCTCAATTTGCGGACCGGACCCTGACCAGCATCATGGGTGCCAACATCTTCGACATCTTTCACTCCATAGGCTCGGCAGGTTCGTTGTATGCCCTGCTGGCCCCCTACTTTGTCGGCTATGATCTTTTTTCCAGTGAACGCGAATTCTGCATGGATTGCGCCAGACGCTTCAACGTGCGGATGGATCCCCCAACGCTCGAAGGAGAGCGCAAGGGCTTGCGTATGGCGCATTTCACGGACACCTTCGACGAAGTCAACGGGGTGGCCAAGACCATCAGGCAGCAGCTGGAGCTGGTGGACCGCCACGACAAGACCATGGTCGCCATTACCTGCGGTTCGGCCTGCGACCTTCCCGGTCAAAAGGATTTTGAACCCGTGGGACGGTTTACGCTCTCGGAATACAAGGAACTTTCCCTGTGTTACCCACCGTTCCTGGACATGCTTGAATATTGTTTTGAACAGAAGTTCGATTGCATACTGGCAGCCACTCCCGGCCCGGTGGGGCTTGCGGCGCTGGCCATTGCCCGTATACTCAAGCTGCCCTTCCACGGCACGTACCATACGGCCTTTCCCCAGTATGTCCGGGCTTTTACTGAAGACACCACACTGGAAGACGGCTGCTGGCGCTACATGACATGGTTCTACAACCAGATGCAGGTTATCTATGCGCCATCCGAAGCCACCAAATTCGAACTCTCGGACCGGGGCATTGATCCGGGCAAGATCATCACTTACCCGCGCGGCGTGGACGTGGAACGCTTCCATCCCTCCAAACGCAACGGCTTCTTCAAGGAGTTCAATGTGACCGGCGGCCGCAAACTGCTCTACGTGGGCCGGGTTTCCTTGGAAAAAGGCCTCGATCATCTGGCCGCGGCCTATAAGGTTCTTAACCGCATGCGGCCTGAGGTTACCCTTGTGGTGGTCGGTGACGGCCCCTATCTGGAGCAAATGAAACGGGAACTGCGGAGCACCAAGGCAGTGTTCACGGGCGTGTTGTCCGGGGACAGGCTCGCATCGGCCTACGCCAGTTCGGATATTTTCGTCTTCCCGTCGGCCACGGATACCTTCGGCAACGTGGTGCTGGAAGCACAGGCGTCAGGCTTGCCCTGCATTGTCACGGATCAGGGCGGACCGTGCGAAAACGTGGTGGGAAACGAAACGGGGTTGATCATTCCTGCAGACAATCCCAACGCCATGGTCCGCGCCATATTGCATCTCGTGGATTCCCCGGAGCGTCTGTCCTACATGAGCGCCAAGGCCCGATCGGCCGTAGAATCCCGGACATTTGATGCCACCTTTCTGAAAACGTGGGAACTCTACAACGACCGCTTGCGCAGTGCATGAAAAATGCTCCCGCAGCCAAAAACTGCGGGAGCATACTTGTAAGGATTCTATGGCATGAAGGCGAGTCTGCAAAGAGTCACCTCCCCTTCATGACGCTGTGCAGTTACTTGAACTGGGCCAGAGCTTCATCAAGAGCCTGTATGTAAACCATGGTATCCACGGCCACAGCCACGAAAACAGCTCCCCAATCCATGCACTTGCGCGCCATGTCCGGGTCAACGGCCAGTGTTCCGGCCGCCTTGCCCGTTTCCCGCACCCGTCGGATGCAATGCTCAATGGCTTCCTGAACTTCGGGATGTCCCGCGTCATCGGGATGTCCCATGGACGCGGAAAGATCAGCCGGGCCGATGAAGACACCGTCCACGCCGTCTACCGCGATAATCTCGTCCAGGTTGTTCAAGGCCTCCCGACTTTCGACCTGCACCAGAAGGCAGATATCCTCTTCGGCATGCGCCATGTAGTCGGGGACTCGTCCCCAACGGGAAGCACGGGCAATACTCGCCCCAACACCCCGCTTGCCCACCGGAGGATACCGTAGGGCCTCTACCACGCGCTTGGCGTCTTCGGCCGTATCCACCATAGGCACCAACACGGTTTGTGCCCCGATGTCGAGCACCTGCTTGAGCAGGGCGGTATCCCCTTCCAAAGGCCGAACCACGGGATGGGCCTTATACGGGGCAACAGCCTGAAGTTGTTCCAGCATCGTCTGGATCGTATTCGGCGCATGTTCGCCATCAATGAGCAGCCAGTCGTAATCGGACGTAGCCGCCATTTCAGCCATGTAGGAAGATCCTGTGCTCAACCACAGACCGATCTGCACTTCTCCCCTGGCGATGGCTTCCTTGAAACTATTTCTTTGTCTCATTGTCTTACTCTGTTCGTTGTTGATGAGCTGGATCAGGCTTTGGCGTAAACGACTTCGGTTTTTTCCTTTTTGCGCAGCAGCAGGATCGCAATGGAACCGGCCACCGTGATGACGGAAAGCGTCACCAGACCGGCCAGATGGTTGCCAAAGAATATGTCAGCCTGCGCCTTGATGTTCGGAGCAAGGAATCCGCCGAACGCACCGAACATGTTGGTGAAACCGATTCCCGCGGCCAAAGCGGCTCCGGACAGCAGGCTTGTGGGCATGGTCCAGAATACCGGCTGCACGGCGATAAAACCGGCAGCGGCAAAGCACAGGGCTATGATAGCCACCAGCGGGCTGGCAAACGCCGAAACCCCGATGCCGATGCCGGCCACGAGCAATGTCACGGCAGCCGTGACCCTGCGCTCGCCGATACGGTCGGAGTAGCGGGGGATATAGTACGTGCCGAACAGTGCGGCAACCCAGGGAATTGCCGTCACCAGGGATGCGGTAAATCCGACATTGGTTCCCAGAAGCGCAGCCACCTGCGACGGCAGATAGAACACCAGACCATACACGCTGATCTGAATGATCATATACACGATGGCCAAATGCCAGACTGTCCAGTTACGGATGGCATCGCTGATTTTCGAAGTGGATTTGACGCTTTCCTCGGCTTTGAGCGTGGATGTCAGCAAACTACGCTCTTCCGGGGAGAGGAACCGGGCTTCTTCCGGGGAGTTGTCCAGATACATGAAGGTAGCCCCACCTGCCAGCAAGGCCAGAGCACCTTCGATGATGAACATCCAGTACCAGCCGGGATGACCGAGGAAACCGTGCATCTCAAGCAGGGCTCCCGACAAAGGCGATCCCAGAGTGAGCGCAAGCGGCGCGCCCATGTAGAAAAGGCCCATGATACCGGCCCGACTTTTCTGCGGGAACCACTGGGAGGTAAGGTAAATCATTCCCGGAAAGAAACCGGCCTCGGCAGCGCCGAGCAGGCTGCGGACAAGCAGGAATTTCCATTCCGTATCCGCGTATCCCATGGAGGCGGAAAGCACGCCCCAAACCAGCGTGGTGCCGCCTATCCAGGCACGGGCACCGAACTTGCGCATGAGAAGGTTCGCAGGAACGCCAAGAAAGGCGTAAGCCACAAAGAATATTCCGGCACCAAGCGCAAAGGCTCCGTCTCCCAAACCGGTATCCATCTGGTAGGACACCTTGGCGAACCCGATGTTCGCCCTGTCGAGAAAGGCCAGAATATACAACATCAGCATGAAGGGAATAAGGCGCAGGCGCGTCTTGTTGACAACCTGCTCGATGTTTGTTGACATATGTTTCTCCTGTTACGATATGCAGTATCAGCTATAGGGAGAATGGGCTGCCGGGCTGCCACCTGGTGGCCCATGTTCGTTGCAGGGAGCGACTCCCCGCCACGACCCTCAGTATGGTTTCGGCCTAGTGCTGGTAAGGGCGAACGATATCGCAATCCCGGTTCAACTCCACACCAAAGCCCGGCCTATCAAGTGTTTCCTTGCTGATGCGTCCGTTCTCGGGAACAGGCTCATTGAGCAGCAGCGGATGGAATTGCGGGCGCACTTCCAGACAATCGGGACTGGTCATCAGGTATTCGCTGAACGGCGTATTGGTGAAAGTAATAACCGCATGATGCGAATAAACCGAAGAGCCATGCGGCACCACGAGCTGGCCGTGAGACTTGGCGATAGCCGCGATCTCGGTCAGGGTGGTCAGGCCGCCGCACCAACCCACGTCAGGCTGCATGATATCCACGCCGGTTTCGGAAAGTGTGGCAAAGGACTGAATGGTACCGTGGTGTTCGCCGGTGGTAACCATCATCCCTGCGGGAGCGTTGCGTTTGAGTTCGCGGTAGCTGTCGTACTGCTGCGGAGGGAAGCATTCTTCAATCCACTTCAGATTGTACGGTGCGCAGGCATGGGCGAGCTTGATGGCGTAGTTCACGTCCTGACTCATCCAGCAATCCAGCATCAGCCAGAAATCCGGTCCGCACTTTTCACGGTATTCGGCAACCATGGCCGCATCTTTGCGAATACCTTCGTCACCATCATGCGGTCCCCAGTGGGTAGGCATTTTACCACCGACAAAACCCATTTCCTTGGCTGCATCCGGCCTTGCGCCCGTGGCATAAAAACGAATCTCGTCACGCACGGCGCCACCCAGCAGCTTGAAGACGGGCATGTCGAGTACCTTGCCGTAAAGATCCCAAAGGGCCAGATCCACGCAGGAAATGGTGTTCATGACGATGCCGCCGGAGCCGGCATAGTACATGGTCGCGTTAATCATCTGGTCATGGATAAGCTTGATGTCGCTGACACAACGACCTTCAATAAAGCGATTCAGGTGATTTTCAACGATGAAGCAGCCCATTTCGCCACCCGTTGAAATGGCAAAACCGGTCACGCCGTTATCGGCCTCGACTTCAACGATGAGCGTTCCCAACACGTTGATGCCGAAAGACTGTCGGGATTGTTCATATTTTTCGTACTTGCTCATGGGAGTGGCGATGTGATCGTCAATCCAGTGTCCTCCAGCCTGATCATGGTAGTCGCCGCCTCCACCGGCCGCTTTGGCCGTGGCGCCACCACAATAGTAGGCTCTGATCTCTTTGATCTTCGGCAAATTCATTGTTGCTCCTTCTGGTTAGAGTTTGATGTTCCGGCCTGGCGGAGGAACAGGAGCACGCACTATACGCGACCTAACGTTCCTTCCAGCCAAGATCCTTTGAAATATCACAGGCGCAGGCCATGACCTGATCCGCCAATGCCTGAACCGCGCCATCCTTGACCTGCATGGAGGTGCCAACCACGGAAATGGCACCTGCCACCTCTCCACGGGCATCAAAAACGGGCGTGGCCACACAGCGGACAGCCGGTTCGTCCTCGCCGTTGTCAAAACCCCACCCCTGTTGCCGTATTTTCCTCAGTTCCTCGGCAAGGGCTTCCGGGGTCATGATGGATGTCGGCGTAACAGGCTTGAAGACGGTAGAGGCGATGACAGCCTCGCGCACAGATTCCGGCTGCCACGCCAACAGACATTTGCCCAGAGCGGAACGATGCAGGGACAAACGTTTGCCCACATAGGACCGAACACTGATGGACCCCTGGGATTCTATTTTCAGGATGTAATAGGCGGAATCACCGTCGAAAATACCGAAATGGCACAACAGGCCGGTGCGTTCCATGAGAGCTTCAAGATGAGGACGGGAGGTTTCCCGAATATCCAGTTGAGCGGAAGCCCGTTCCCCCAGGGCAATGAGGCGCACCCAAAGCCGGTAGTGCCCCCGTTCATCCTGCGAGATCAGCCCCAAAACCTGCAACTCCTTGAGAAGCAAGTATGCCGTGCTTTTGGGGATACCCGTTTGTTCAATAAGTTTCGATGCCGGAGCCGCTCCGTGATCGGCAAGCTGCTCCAGAATTTCCACGGCCCTTTGCAATGTAGACATTTTACTTTTTTCCAAAATATTGGACTCCATTCCTGAATGTTGAACAAAAACTATTCCTCAAATAAAAACCTGTCAAGAAGCAAAGCCGATACACCTCTCATAGACAACAAAAAAAGCCCTGCCTCTTGCGAGACAGGGCTTTTCATTCCGTTCAAAACACTACATTCTGGTGATCAATCCATAATTTTTCTTGCCTTTGCGAATCACCAGAACCTCTGCGCCGATGAAATCGGAATCAGCAAGAGCCTGTCCGTCCTCGACGCGGTCGCCATTGACGTATACGCCGCCGGCCTTGATATCCTTACGGGCCTGGCCCTTGGATTTGCAAAGATTCAGGTCCACGAGAGCCTGTGCCAGCTCCGGCAGTTCCGCATCCTTACCATAGTTGAACGCCGGGGCAGAATCCAGTGCGGAACGCAGTGTGGCCGGGTCCACGGCTTTAAAGTCGCCCTTTCCGAACAGGGCTTCAGTTGCAGCCAGAACCCGCTCCAGCTCGCGCTTGCCGTGGATCATTTCCGTGACCTCGGCGGCCAGCCGTTTCTGGGCCTCGCGCAAGTGGGGACGCTCTTCGATGGCGGTTTCCATTTCCGCAATCTCTTCCTGCGTCATGAAGGTAAAGTACTTCATGAATTTGATTACATCGCGGTCGTCCGTATTGATCCAGAACTGGTAAAAGGTATAGGGCGAAGTGATCTCGGGGTTCAGGAAAATGGCCCCTTTTTCGCTTTTGCCGAACTTCTTGCCCGCAGCGGTCGTAATGAGCGGGAAGGTCATGGCAAAGCCCTCTTCCGGGGCTCCCTCCGACGCTGTCTTGCGGCGAATGAACTCGCAGCCCGAGGTGATGTTGCCCCACTGATCGCCGCCGCCGATCTGCAACCGTGTGCCCCGGTTTTTGTACAGGTGATAAAAATCGTATCCCTGCAGGATCATATAGCTGAATTCGGTATAGGAAATTCCCACGTCATCACGATCAATGCGCCCCTTGACCGATTCCTTTTGCAGCATCCAGTTCACGGTGTAGAACTTGCCCACATCCCGCAACAACTGGATGGCGGTCATGTCCTTGGTCCAGTCGTAGTTGTTGACCACATCAGGGCGCTCGCCCGTGACACGCTCAAAAAAGTGACGCACCTGTGAAACAATCTTGGCGGTCCGTTCTTCCAAAGCACCACGGGAGGAAAGATCACGTTCCTTGTCCTTGCCGCTGGGGTCGCCGATCATGCCGGTGGCTCCGCCCATCAACACAATAGGATTGTGCCCGGCACGTTTCATGCGAGCCAGACAGAGCAAGGGGACAAGATTGCCCACGTGCAGGCTTTCGGCCGTGGGGTCGAAGCCACAATACATGCTGGCACCAGGCGTGCCGAGATATTCGTGTACCTTTTCCTCGTCGGAAACCTGATTTACGAGCCCTCGCCACTGCAGTTCGTCAAAAATATTCATATGCTCCTCTATTAGTCGGTATTATGCTGTGTGCATACTCCAGACGGAAATGGATTCCGCCTTCCCGGACGATTCATCTAAGTCAAAAATCGCCCCTTGTAAAATACTGGGACCGGACGCAATACGAAACTGTTGCGGCAATCCGGTTACAAACCTGCGGATGATGGGGCCGGGGGCCATTCCCAGGCAGGAATTACGGGGGCCGCACATGCCCAGGTCAGTAACATAGGCCATCCCCTGCGGAAAAACATGGGCGTCGTTGGTCTGCACATGGGTGTGGGTTCCAAGAAGTGCGGACACGTTGCCGTCCGCCATCCACGCCAGCGCAAGCTTTTCGCTGGTAGCCTCGGCATGAAAATCCACGATGCGTATGCGCACATTTTCCGGGATCTCTTTCAGAATCCGCTCAAGAGCGGCAAAGGGGCAATCAATGGGGCTCATATACGTACGCCCCTGCAAATTGATCAACGCCACAGGCGGAAACCCCTCAAATTCAAATACGGCCCAGCCTCGGCCAGCGGCGTTTCCGGGGTAGTTGGCAGGCCGCAGGAGCTTGCCGTTCTCCAGCACGGGAATGATATCTCGAAATTTCCAGATGTGATTGCCGGAGGTCATGGCGTCCACACCGCCCCCAAACAGCTCCCGGCTGGACTTGGCAGAGAGTCCGAGTCCTCCCGAAGCGTTTTCGCCATTGGCCAGCACCAGATCGATGCCCTTTTTCTTGCGCACATCGGCCAGATTGCGCTTTACCGCTACACGGCCGGGGCGGCCAACGATATCGCCGAGAAAAAGAATTCGCACGAAAACTCCCTTGCGTGACCACTGGACACGCATTCGATATTCCTGCCTGGAAAACCTCGAATCAGATTCGCTGAAAAACGGTGGGAGCGACCGAACGTAACGGCAGCTTCATGCCCGAGAGGCTTTCGGAATGGCCGATGAACAGAAATCCGCCCACGGCCAAATGGTTGCAGAACTTGGTGAACAGAACCTCCTGTGTCGGCCGGTCAAAATAAATGACGACGTTTCGGCAGAAAAGGATGTCCGGACTGAAATTCAGCTTGAAATCATCCATGAAATTCAGCTGGCTGAATTGAACATGCGAACGAATGGTCTGGTTCATCTTCATCAGCCGTTTTGCCGGATTCTTGCTCTTGAGCAGATACTTCTTGCGCATACCTTGGGGAATTTCTTCCAGCTTGTCCATGGAATACACCGCGCGCATGGCCTTTTGCAGAATATCGCGCGATATGTCGGTGGCCTGAATGGAAAAACGGAAACCGGGGTGCCGTTCCGCAAATTCCGAAAAAACCATAGCCAACGTGTAAGGCTCTTCACCGCTTGAGCACCCTGCGCTCCAGATTTTGACGTCTCGCCCACTGCCGGTGTTCCGCCAGACTTCCGGCAGCACGATGTTGTTCAGGATGTCGTAATGCTTTGGCTCGCGGAAGAAATGCGTGGTATTGGTTGTGACCACGTCCACAAGGTGCTGGCGTTCGTTCTGCTGCCCTTCGGGGCTGAACACGTATTCGCAATATTCTTCGTATGACTCGAATCCCAACACCCGCAAGCGTTTCTGGAACCGCGACTGAAGCAGCACCTTTTTGCTGGGCGGCATCTTGATGCCGAACTCGGAATGAATGAGCGAGCTGAAACGCTGAAATTCCGCATCGCCCATTTCGGCCTTAAACAGGGTCATGTTCCTGGACATAAGGTCTTTGTCTCCGCAATCCGCTCCGGGGTCGGTTGTCTCCTTGCCGGACCGGGCAACTTGCCCAACCGGCCCTGACACTTTGTTATGCTTGAACATAGATATTGCCTCAGAGTGAAAACAAATTCAAAGATATTCTTTTGCGCTTATGGTGATAATAATGCCTCTAATAAAAAGAAAACGGCCCGACCCGCAATAGCGGACCGGACCGTCAGGATATACATCAGGCCCGAAGTTACTTGGCGTAACTCACGGATCGCTTCTCTCGGATGACCATAACCCTAATCTGGCCGGGATAGGTCATATTGTTTTCGATCTTTTTAGCGATGTCCTTGCAAAGCATGTAGGTGCTTTCGTCATTGACCTTGTCCGCATCGACCATGACGCGAATTTCGCGACCGGCCTGAATGGCGTAAGCCTTGGACACACCATTGAATCCGGTAGCCAGCCCTTCCAGCTCCTCCAGACGCTTTACGTAGTTTTCCAACAGTTCCTTGCGTGCACCGGGGCGAGCGCCGGACAAGCTGTCGGCCGCCTGAACAAGGTTGGCAAGGATGGTTTCCGGTGCCACATCCTCGTGGTGGGCGGCAATGGCGTGAACAATAGCTTTGTGTTCGCCATGTTTCTTGGCCAGATCCGCGCCGATCATGGCGTGCGGACCTTCAATCTCGTGGTCCACGGCCTTGCCGATGTCATGCAGCAATCCTGCACGCTTGGCTTCTTTTTCGTCCAGCCCCAGTTCAGCGGCCATGACGCCACAGAGGAAAGCGACCTCCATGCTGTGTTGCAGCACGTTCTGGGAAAAACTGGTGCGGTAATGCAGCTGACCGAGCAGTTTGACGATATCCGGATGGATTCCGTGGACACCAACGTCGAAAGTGGCCTGCTCACCGGCCTCACGCAGCTTCACGTCCATCTCCTGCTCGACCTTGCGGACAATGTCCTCGATACGGGCGGGATGGATGCGGCCGTCGTGGATAAGCCGTTCCAGAGCCTGTTTGGCGACTTCGCGGCGCAACGGGCTGAATGCCGACAACACGACGGTTTCCGGCGTGTCGTCAATGATCAGGTCCACTCCGGTGGCAGCTTCGAGCGCACGGATGTTGCGTCCTTCACGGCCGATGATGCGACCCTTCATGTCCTCGGAAGGCAGGGTCACGGCTGTGACCGTCTGCTCGGTGGCGTAATCTCCTGCATACCGTTGCAGGGCCAGAGAAAGCACTTCCTTGGCTTTTTTGGAAGCTGTTTCCTTGGCTTCCATCTCAATATTGCGAACCATGTTGGCCGCTTCGTGGCGAGTACGCGATTCTATTTCATGCATGAGGTTTTCGCGAGCTTCTTCCACAGTCAGGCCGGAAATTTCCTGCAACTTGCGCTCATGCTCATCCGCTTTGAGTTCCAGATCGGCCTCAAATTCCTCAAGGCGCTTTTCCTGCTTGATGAGCCGTTTTTCCAGCTCAACGACACGGGATTCCTTATCTGCGACTTTTTCAAGCTTGCCCTCAAGACGCTCCTCTTTGCTCTGCAAGCGGGTCTCCTGCCGCTTAAGAACATTCTCCTGCGCCTTGATCTCCTGCTCAAGCTCCTTTTTTTGGGCGAAAATCTCGTCCTGCGCCTGTACACGAACCTCTTTCTTGAAGGCTTCGGCCTCTTTGCGGGCCTCCGTGACAATACGCTCGGCCAGACTTCGGGAATCCCCGATCTGCTTTGCGGCTACATATTTCTGCAAAAAAAATCCGGCTGCGAGCCCTACCCCGGCGCTCCCGCCGATGAATGCTATTTCCGCCAGCATGTTTTGCTCCTTGGTGTATGTTGACAGGCTATCAGGCGGCCTGTTCACGCCCCGTTTTTGCGCCGAAAAGAGCGCAGCACAAGGCGCTCTTGCGGCAGGAGCAAGAGGCGGAAGACGCGGATATCAAAGCTATGGATACGGGAAGTTAGCGGTTTCGTGCCGTTGGTTTGGTCTCTCGACCATGCTGTTGCACTGCTCCCCGACCAGTGCGCAGCTATGTATAATATCCCCGGGAGAACCGTGTTGCCGTCAGTTTTGAACCTGGTATGTCCAGGTGGGCCGGATTCGCGCCCCTTCAGGCTTCCCGGCCAAGGCCGGGCATGCACACCAGTACGCTGGAATCACTACCCTTTCAAGAGGTATTGGCTCAATAACCTCACAGGTCAATCACATGCTCCCCAGGGTTTTCTGCCGCTCCCCTGCGGCCCCATCCTATCATCGGTGGCGGCCTATGGGGTTTTCTCCAAGATCTCTCCGATCTTCTCCTCCAGGCGATCAAGCTTTGCCATATTTACAAGATAATCGTCGGCAAGGCTCAATGCCAGAAACGTCAACAACTTTTCCTTGCTCAAGTCGCCTGCGTTTTTGCTCAAATTCGTATACCGATCTTCAAGAAGGACTCTCGCAGCCTCAACCCTTTCGGGAGTGGCATCCGTCTTGAAGGAAATTTCAAGGCCCATGAGCGACAGGGAATAGCGTGACATCGTGTATCCCCGCTATTCGAGCTCGTCCTCGATGCGCGTCAAAAGGGTTTCGATACGCTCCACCGCGTCGCCCCTTGAACTACGCTCAAGCTCCAACGCCTCGGTAAGGCGCCGATTTTCCTTTTTTAGCTCCTGGATTTTCGAAACCAGAGCTTCAAACCTGCTTTCAAGCCTGTCTACCATGTCCATGGTTAAAACCTAATCCTTATGTTTCACGAAATCAAGACTTCTTCATGCACCGCTTCAGATTGATCTGTTTGGCGCGTCCAATGGCCGTTTGCGCGTCGGGAACGTTCTTGGTGATTGTCGAACCCGCGGCTATCAAGGCATCACGTCCTACCGTGACAGGAGCGACAAGCGCGGTATTGCTGCCGATGAACGCTCCTTCGCCGATAGTCGTGGTAAATTTATTTTTTCCGTCGTAGTTGCAGGTAATGGTTCCTGCGCCGATATTGCTGTCTGCCCCCACTACGGCGTCACCCAAATATGTCAGATGGCTTGCCTTGGCGCCTTCGCCCAGTTCGGCTTTCTTCATTTCCACAAAGTTGCCGACCTTGGCTCCTGTCCGCAACACGGCACCGGGACGCAATCGCGCATACGGGCCAACAATGCAGTCCGGCCCCACTTCGGCCTTTTCCACGTGGCAGAACTGACGGACAACACAGCCGGACGCAAACGAGGAGTCCGTTATCCATGTATACGAATTAAGCACCACACCTGTCCTGACGGTGCTTTCACCATAAATCTCCACGTGACCGAACAATTCAGCCCCCGGTTCCACAGTCACATGCGGACCGACAATTACGGTTTCCGGATTATGGATCATGACGCCCTTATCGATAAGTTGCTCAATGATGCGGTAACGCATTGTCTTTTCAGCATCCATAAGCTCGCGGGGGCTGTTAATACCCATAAGATTGACATCGGCACCGCAGGCGACACCTTCGACGATCAGACCGTTGTTAACGGCCATGCCGACGAGGTCGGTAATATAATATTCGCCGGATTTGTTTTCGGCGCGCAACCCGTCCAGAAGGGATTCAATGGCGTCCATGCGCAGCAGGTACACACCGGCATTGACCTCACCCGTAACCGGTCCATGCTTCGCGTGGTCATAATCCTTGGCCTCCACAATGGCATTGATACGACCGGTACTGTCGCGCACGACACGGCCAAACGATCCGGCACTTTGCGGCGAGATGGTCATGAAGGCCACATCAACATTTCCGGCTCGGGATGCGAGATGTTCCACGGCTTCCGTGGTGACCAGCGGAGTGTCGCCATTGATGACGAGACAATAGTCGGCCCCGGTTTGCCGGACCCGTTCCCACGCGACTTGCAGAGCGTGCCCGGTTCCAAGCTGCTCCTTTTGAAGCACAAAATTTTCCATGTAGTCGGGAAAGGCTGCTTCAACCTGATTCGCGCCAAATCCAACCACCGTGAGCATGCGTTCGCCAAAGACCGGCTCCAACGCCCTGTATACATAGTCCAGCATGGGTTCGCCCAACAATGTCTGCAAGACCTTGGGACGGTCCGAATGCATCCGAGTGCCTTTGCCTGCGGCCAGAATGAGTGCGGTAACAGTATCGGCCATTCTCGCTCCGGATTGTTTTTTGGTCATTATATCACGCCCTGAAGGGCTTTTCATGTCAATAGCACCCAAGCAGATACCCCCATTTGAGCAAAAGGACAATCGTTGAGGAATCTGCATGGCTGGTTATCTTTGAAATTTTACGATCAAAAAGACCATCGTGCGGTCCTGCACCGCAGAACACGTCCTTTGACCTGTTTCCCACACATTCTGCGAAGACAAAACCGAGGGAGGAAATAGATTCCAAAATTTTACGCCACAAGCCTGCTTTTAACAGATCTCCCGAAGGCGCTGCTTGCTCGAAAAGAAAACCCCGACGAACCTTGCGGTTCGCCGGGGCCTTTAATTGTTCTTGCGGCTCGTCCGGTCGCTAGCAGGTGCCGGCGTCCTTCCCTGCACGGTTGCAGCTGATGCGCGTAATGGAGCGCTTCAACGCGGCCTGATGCCGGGCATGGTCGAGCTTTTCCTTGGTCTGCTGGGCACGTTGCTCAGCCCTCTGATGGGCTTTCTGTGCACGGTCTACGTCGATTTCGTGTGCCATCTCAGCGACCTCCGCAAGGATGGTGCACTTGTTGTGGCTCACTTCGGCGAATCCGCCGGCAACAAAGACATAGTATGTCTTGCCGCCCAGCTTGTAGTGGAGATTGCCGATACCCAAAGCCGAAAGATACGGAACGTGGTTCGGCAAGACGCCGAATTCGCCGAGCGCACCGGGTGCGCCCACATATTCCACATCCTCGGAAAGAACCTTCCGGTCGGGAGTGACAATCTCAAGGGTAACCGTACTAGCCATGGGGTATCTCCCTACTGCTTGGCCTTTTCAAGGGCTTCTTCGATGCCGCCGCACATGTAGAAGGCCTGCTCGGGCAGGTCGTCGTACTTGCCGTCCAGAATGTCGCGGAAGGCCTTGATGGTGTCTTCCAGCTTTACGTATTTGCCCGGGAAGCCGGTGAAGACTTCAGCAACGTGGAAAGGCTGGGACAGGAAGCGCTGGATGCGGCGAGCACGTGCAACGGTGAGTTTGTCATCGTCGGACAGTTCGTCCATACCCAGAATCGCGATGATGTCCTGAAGTTCCTTGTACTTCTGCAAAACCTGCTGCACTTCGCGAGCAGTATAGTAGTGCTCTTCGCCGAGGACGTTGGGGTCCAGGATACGGGAAGTGGAGTCCAGCGGGTCAACCGCAGGGTAGATGCCGAGCTCTGCGATCTGACGGGACAGAACGAGTGTACCGTCAAGGTGCGAGAAGGTGGTCGCCGGGGCCGGGTCAGTGAGGTCGTCCGCAGGGACGTACACAGCCTGGACCGAGGTGATGGACCCCTTTTGTGTGGAGGTAATGCGTTCCTGCAAACCACCGAGGTCGGTGCCGAGGGTGGGCTGGTAACCAACCGCGGAAGGCATGCGGCCCAACAACGCGGAAACCTCGGAACCCGCCTGGGTGAAGCGGAAGATGTTATCAACGAAAAGCAGCACGTCCTGTCCTTCTTCGTCACGGAAGTATTCCGCACAAGTCAGGGCGGTCAGCGCGACGCGAGCACGTGCTCCCGGAGGTTCGTTCATCTGGCCGTAAACCAATGCGGCTTTCTCCAGAACGCCGGCGTCCTTCATTTCGTGGTAGAGGTCGTTTCCTTCACGGGTACGCTCACCAACGCCTGCGAACACGGAGATACCACCGTGCTGCTTTGCGATGTTGTTGATCATTTCCATGAGAATAACGGTCTTACCAACAC
>CAJXRQ010000031.1 GCA_913060505.1 uncultured Desulfovibrio sp. | reverse complement strand
GGATGTGGTGGACACCATTGCCGGACGCATCCGTGGCGGTCTGGGGATTGTCACTGTCGTGACCTGCGCCATCTTCGGCGCGGTATCCGGTTCTTCCTCGGCAACCGTTTCCTGCATCGGTTCCATCATGATGCCCAAGCTCAAGAAGGCCGGATATCCTGTCGGCCATGTGGCGGCATTACTGGCAAACGCCGGTGTGCTCGGCATCCTGATTCCACCGTCCATGCTCATGATCCTCTATGCATGGATGGGCAATCAGTCCGTGCTGGCCTGTTTTTTGGCCGCCTTTGTGCCCGGACTTATTGTCACCATATTGTTGAGTCTGGTGAACCTCTTCCTGTTGCGCAACAACAAGAATATTGAAGTGCGCCCCAGTGAGGATCTGGCCACCACCGGAAAACTGTTCGTTGTCAAATCCGCAAAGGCTTCTCCCGCGCTTATGATGCCTGTCATCATTCTCGGCGGTATCTACGGCGGCATCATGACTCCGACCGAGGCCGCAGCCGTTGCCGTGTTGTATGCGATCCCCGTGGCGATGTTCTTTTATCGTGGCCTCAAGATGAAGAACCTGATGCAGACGCTCATCGAGTCCGCCACTACCACCGGCGTCATCATGGCCATGATGTTTGCCGTCATGATCCTGTCGCGTCTGTACATCATGGAAAATCTGCCCGAGCAGATCATGGGTGTGTTGACCTCCATATCCGACAGCAAGATAGTCATCCTGTTAATGATCAACGTGTTTTTGGTCATCATGGGCATGCTCATGGACGATGTGTCCGGCATATTGCTCGGCACCCCGATCCTGTTGCCGTTGGTAACCAAGCTTGGTGTGGACCCTGTTCACTTTGCCGCCATCATGGGCGTCAACCTGGGCATGGGCAACGTCACTCCGCCCACGGCCCCGCTGCTTTACCTCTCCGGCCGCATCTCCGGCGCGCAGGTCAACCAGATGCTCAAACCAACCTTGTATCTGATCATTTTTGCATGGTTGCCTACGCTGTTGTTGACTACCTATGTCCCCGAAATATCGCTTGGTCTCGTCAATCTGCTCATGAAATAAGTGGAGTTCATCATGGAAAGCATCAGGGAACTGTATCGTATCGGTGTGGGGCCATCCTCCTCCCATACCATGGGCCCTAAAAAAGCGGCTGAGGAATTTCTTGTCCGCAACAAGGATTCCGAAGCGTTCCGCATCACCCTTTACGGATCGCTGGCCGCCACGGGTAAAGGCCACCTCACGGATTGGGCTATTCTCTCCGTCCTGGGCGAAGACCGCACCTCTATCGTCTGGAATTCTGAAGAAGAATTGCCCGGCCACCCCAATGGCATGCAGTTTGAGGCCCTGAATGCAAAGGGCCTGGTTGCCGATACCGTCCAAGTCTATTCGGTGGGTGGTGGAGCCATCCGTTATGCGGATGACGAGGCAACCGGTCCTGACCATGTTTATGATCTGCCGGACCTGACAACCATTATGGAAATGTGCGAACGCAAAGGCATTTCCTATTGGGAGTACGTGGAACA
Organism: uncultured Desulfovibrio sp.; assembly: GCA_913060505.1. Lineage (GTDB taxonomy): Bacteria > Desulfobacterota > Desulfovibrionia > Desulfovibrionales > Desulfovibrionaceae > Pseudodesulfovibrio. The sequence goes on along the minus strand of CAJXRQ010000031.1, from coordinate 32,083 downwards.
ATGCGAAGGCAAGGCGGTTTGGGATTTCCTCAGGGAAGTCTGGAGCGTCATGGAAGCTGCCGTGGAGCGGGGATTGAAAACCCAAGGTGTTTTGCCCGGCAGTATCGGGCTGAAACGTCATGCTTCGAGTTACTTTAAAAAGACCAAGCTCTCCGGTCCGGACATGCAGCAGACAGGTCGCGTCACTGCGTATGCACTGGCCGTTGCCGAAGAGAATGCCGGTGGTGGTATCATTGTCACTGCGCCCACATGCGGGGCCTGCGGTATTGTTCCGGCTGTGCTTTACTACCTGCGGGAGACACAGGACGTGACCGAGGAGGAAATCCTCTACGCCCTGGCTACTGCCGGGCTGTTTGGCAACGTCATTAAACACAACGGCTCCATTTCCGGCGCCGAAGTTGGCTGTCAGGGTGAAGTCGGTTCTGCCTGTGCCATGGCCGCGGCAGCGGCAACACAAGTGATGGGCGGTTCCGTTCGCCAGATCGAGTACGCTGCGGAAATGGGATTGGAGCACCACCTTGGCCTGACGTGCGATCCTGTTGATGGCTTGGTGCAGATTCCCTGCATCGAGCGCAATGCCTGTGCCTCGACCCGCGCACTTTCACGCGCACAGATGTCCATTTTGTCGGATGGAACGCACCGTATTCCCTTTGATGAAGTGGTCGAGGTCATGACACGGACAGGGACTGACCTTCCGAGTTTGTACCGGGAGACTTCGTCCGGCGGGCTGGCCAAAGCCTATGATGCGCGCATGAAGCGGAGTGCCTGTGATTAAGCCAGGAATGTAGGCCTCACTCTCCACTTGGGAGTGGGGCCTTTTTTTAGGAGAAACCATGTCGAGCGCAATAATCAATGAACCGGCAAGCATATTCAATGATGTCATTGGTCCCGTCATGACCGGACCTTCCAGTTCGCATACCGCAGGGCCTGCCCGGATCGGTAAAGCTGTTCACGACATTGTCGGTGGCGACATCAAGAGAGCGACCATTTATTTCAAACGTGATGGTTCCTACCCCGGAACCTATCAGGGACAGGGATCAGACAAAGGTTTCATTGGAGGGCTTCTGGGCTTCGGTCCGGAGCATGCGTTGCTCGCCAATGCTTTGGAAGAGGCCACAAAACGCGGCATGGAGTTCTGTTTCGAAGTTGAGGAGAATCCTCACCCCCATCCCAATACCGCCCGTATAGTGGTGATCGATTCTGCGAACAGGGAACGGGAATTTCTTACGGAGTCCACTGGTGGCGGCATGTTCCGCATTGTGGCTATGGATGGGCATGATGTGTCCGTTAACGGTGCTTTTTGGGAAATGTTTCTTCAGTGTTTGGATGAGGCCGCTCTCCATTCCGTATGTGCCGTTGCCCGTGCTGCCGGGGCAAAAGCTTCCTGTTCCAAAAATGATTTTAACCTGCTGGCACAGATAACTTCCGAGAAGCCGTTTTCCGGGGAATTACTTGCTGCCAGAGAATTGGAAATAGCCCACGGTTGCGTGGTTTCAATCCTTGAACCCATCTTGCCGGTAGCGGGAAAATTTCAATATGACATTCCTTTTTATACTGCTGGGCAGATTCTGGAGCAGGGTGACAAAAGCATTTCTCCGGTTTCATTGGCATTGGAATACGAGCGGGCCAGAAGTGGATTGACGGATGACGGAATACTGTTCCGCATGCAGTCCGTGATCCGCATCATGCGCAGAGCTGCGCGGCTGGGACTGGAAAAGGTCTTGCCAGTGTCTGGTTTTTTGCATCCCAAGGCCGCGACCATGGCGCGTAATCTTCCCAAGGTTAATACGGCCGACCTCGGCGTTATGAACCGAGGAATGCTCATTGCCACCGCCATCATGGAATACAATAGTGCGGGAGGGATCGTTGTGGCCGCACCCACTGCGGGATCTTGCGGAGTGCTTCCCGCTGTAGTCCTTTCCATGGCCGAGTCCATGGAGTTATCCGAAAAGGAACAGGCAGAAGCCATGCTCGTGGCCGGACTTGTCGGTGTGTTTATTGCGCATCAGGCGACGTTTGCGGCTGAAGTTTGTGCCTGTCAGGCCGAAGTTGGGGCTGCAACCGCCATGGCCGCAGCCGCGGCGGTTCAGCTTTTGGGCGGAAGTGTGCGACAGGCGTTCGACGCTGCTGCGTTGGCGCTTCAGAACGTGCTTGGTCTTATCTGCGATCCTGTGGCCGGGCTTGTGGAGATTCCCTGCATCAATCGCAACACAATGGGCGCGGCCAATGCCGTGGCTTCGGCCAACATGGTCATGGCCGGTTTTGATCCCGTCATTCCGCTGGATGAGGTCATTGATACCATGCTCCGGGTAGGACGGATGCTGCCTTCCGAGTTGCGTTGCACCAACAGGGGCGGCCTGTGTCTGGCCCCTACGGCCAGGAAAATTCAGGAATCGCTGTAACTGATTTGCCGTCGAGATACTTTTTGGTTGGCTAGTTACGGGAAACGCCGTTCAACCCTTCGGGGCTGAACGGCGTTCCCGTATTCGGATGTCGGTTTTGTCGCTAGAAGATGGAGGTCATCCAGGGTACAGCTATGAGCAGGTACGCGCCGAAGTAGACCAGTCCGAAGATGCCGCCCAAAATCCAGAAGGCGTTTCGGCCTACGTAGCCTGAACCGAAGTAGATGGGACTTGGGCCGGTTCCGTAGGGAGTGATGATTCCCATGATGCCGAGCGTGCCGCACAGGAGCATGGACATGAGCCGCATGTCGAGGCCCGGAACTGCTGCCGCCGTGGTGAGCAGCAAGGGCAGCATGGCTGTCACATGTGCCGTGACGCTGGCAAAGAAGTAGTGCGAGAAGAAGAACAGAACCAGCAGGGCGATGATGATCGTATGGATGCTGTACCCCTGAATCAGGCCGGTGCAGGCTTCGGTGAACCATTCAAGGAAGCCTACTTTGCTGAGACCGCCAGCCAGCGTAACCAGAGTTGCGAACCATACCAGAACACTCCAGGCCTGCTTGTTGCTGAGCACGTCGTCCCAACTCACCACGCCGAGCAGAACCATGAGGATCATCGCGATCATGGCCACCATGGTGCCGTGCATGATCTTGCCGCCGAAGATCCACATGATTAGCGCGCCGAGGGCGAGCAGCCCCATGGTGATTTCACGACGACTGAGCGGACCCATTTTTTTAAGTTCCCCCGCAGCCCATGCCGGTGCCTGCGGGGAGCTTTTCTGGGTCGGCGGATACAGGAAGTAGGCAAGTGCCGGAGTGGCGAGGAAAAGCAGGATGCCTACCGGAGCGACGGCCTTGAACCATTCAATCCAGGAGATATCCACGTTTACCGAGCTTTTGACAATGGACATGGCCAGCAGGTTCGGCGCCAGACCAGTAAAGAACAGGGAACTGGTTACGGTGGTCGTGGCAAGGCAGGTCCACATCAGGTATGCGCCGATTTTGCGCGGTTGATCTTCAGCAGACGAACCGTACATGGGGGGGATATTGCTGACGATAGGGAAGATGGTGCCACCACTACGTGCCGTGTTGGACGGGATGAACGGAGCAAGCATCAGGTCGGCCAGGGCGACTGCGTAGCCAAGGCCAAGCGTTCGTTTGCCGAGCGCGCGCATCAGCAGCAGGGCGATGCGTTTGCCAAGGCCGGTGCGTTCATAGCCCAGCGCGAACATGAAGGCGATGAAGATGAGCCAAACAGTGCTGTTACCGAATCCGGACAGGGCCCAGGAAATGGAAGACTTGGTGGTGATGACGCCGTTGGCACCGGGAACCAGCTGCAAGGCTCCTGCGGCCGCCACGCCGATAAGACCGGTAATGGCGGCGGGAACCGGTTCGGTGATCAGTGCCACGACAACGCCAAGAAAAATGGCCAGGTAGTGCATGGCGTTGACGGAAAGGCCCTCGGGCACCGGGACAAACCAGAGCAGGAGGGTCACGATGACGGGGGATAATTTTTTGATATAGTTCATGTTTCTACCCCTGAATAGCACTGCGGCCGGCGGCTGCGAGCAGTGGTTTGGTGTCGATGATGTGGCGGCTGAGACCAATGGCCTTCGCCTCCAGCCCCAATGCCATCGCCAACAGTTGGGTTAAGTGTAGCACAGGTACGGGTTTATCGCCGCAAGAATATGACAGCGCATCCGGTTGATACATATCCAGCTGCATGTGGCAGAGTGGGCACGGGGTGAGCAGGCAGTCCGCCTCGGCTTTTGCCGCACTGGATACGGCTGATGCCGTCATGCGGTGAGCCGTGGTTTCCGCCGGGAAGACTGCGTGGAATCCGCAGCACTTCAGGCGTTCGGGAATGGTCACTGAAGAAGCGCCGCATGCTTTGATGATTCTTTCCAGACTCTGCGGATTCAGGTGGTTTTCGTAGTCCATGATCTTGGGCGGGCGAACTGTATGGCAACCATAGAAAGGAGCCACACGAAGTCCCGTCTGCGGATGGCTGACTTTGTCGGCCCATTCGTCGCAGCTGTCGGCAAGTTCCCACAACAGATGGCGGATTTCCACCGTGCCTTCGAACTTCAAACCGGCCTTGGCCAGCCGTTCGTTGGCCCAGTCCTTTTTGCCGTCCAGCAAGGTGGCTCTGGTCTTTCGAAGCATGAGCGCGCAGGTACTGCACGGGGTGACGATAGTAAGTCCCATGCGTTCGGCCAGGGCCAGATTGCGGGCGTTGGCCAGCAAGGCTGTTTCCGGGTCGATATCCTGCACGTGGCTGGCTCCGCAGCATGTCCATCCCGGAATTTCTTCAAGAGTCACTCCCAGTCGTTCGGCCACGGCCACAGCTGAAGTCTCGGCCTCATTGGCGGCGGCATGCAGAACGCAGCCCGGGAAAAAAGCATATTTCTTTTGCATTGTTATTTCCTGTTGGCTTCAAGGATACGGCACAGGCCGTCGTGATCCTGCACCCGTTTGTTGTCGGCCACGAAAAGGCGTGCGGCTTCCAGCGGGGTCAGCTTGCCGCGTGAGAACATGCGCAGCGTAAAAGGCAACCGCTTGGTGGCCGCACTGGTCATGCCTTCGGTTCTGGGCACGAGCCGTACTTCGTTGAGCCTGCCGGTGTTTTCCAGGTCCGTCCGGAAAGCCTTTGCGTGGCGCGGTCCCGGGCCTTCCGTGCAACCTGCCCTGTATGCGAGATCTCGCAGCAGGGCGACGTCGTCCGCCGGGCTGATTCCCTTGGGGCATTTGGTCACACACTCCATGCAGTGCAGGCATTTCCAAAGTCCTGAACGCTCCATGTCCATGACGTGTTCCATGGGGTTCTTGCTGCGGGAATCCTTGGCGTAGCGGGCGGCATGCGTGTAGATGAACGGCTCAAGAAAGTCGGTGCTGTCGTCGGAGAGCTTGTTGCATTCCGAAGCACAGCTTCCGCACAGGATGCAGTCCCACTGTTTTGAGACCGCCTGCATGTCTTCCGGGCTCTGGCGGCAACCTTCATGGGCCGAGAATTCATCTCTGGCATGCAGACCGGTATTGGCCTTGCGCAGGCGATGGATTTTTTCATCCCATTTCACTACAAGGTCGCTGATCACCTTGGCATTGCCCAGAGGACTGATCGTCAGGGTGTCTTCACCCCACTGTTCGCGTAGATCGTCCACCATGGTGTCACAGGCCAGCACTGCGTTGCCGTTCACTCGGACGGCACAGGCTCCGCAGATGGCACTGCGGCAGGACGCTGTGAAGTTCAGGGTCGGGTCGATGTTTTCCTTGATATGGATGAGGCATGCCAACACCGTCATTCCCGGTTTGTGCGGGAATTCGTAACGTTGCCGCCAGGAATTTGTGCCGTCGAAACGGTCGATGAGGAAGATGAAGTTCTGCATTAGTACTTACGCTCCTGGGGCTGATAGCGATTGATGGATACCGGGCGGTAGTCCAGGTGGTAATCACCGTTTATCGTGACCAGGCTGTGTTTGAGGAAGTTTTCGTCATCGCGTTGTGTAAAGTCCTTTCTGGTGTGTGCGCCACGGGATTCTTTGCGGGCTACGGCAGCGACAAGGGCGCAACGTGCCAGCGTGAATATGGTGTCCACTTCCAGGAAATGGGAATAGGCGGTGTTGCAGATGGGATTCTCATTGCCCACCACAGCGGTTTCGTATTCCTTTTGCAGGTCGATCACGCTGTTCAGCGCAGCCTGAAGTTTTTCCTCGGTTCGGAATATGCCCATGCCTTCCCACAGCGTTGCGGCCAGTTTTTCCCGGAGTTCGGGGACTGTCGGGCCGCCCTTGCGGGAGGTGGCTTCACGGAAATGGTCGCGCCATTTGGAAGCCAGCTTTTTCAGGGGCGCATCACCTTTCAGGCCTGCATCGGGTACGTAGGAGGCGGCGCCGATGCCAGCCTGTTTCCCGGTTACCATGGCGTCCGCCAAAGAGTTTCCGCCCAAGCGGTTGGCACCGTGGATGGAAACGCAGGAACACTCCCCTGCGGCGAACAATCCGGGAATGGCGGTCTTCATATGTTCATGATCGATGACGTCAATTCCGCCCATGGAATAGTGGGCGGTGGGACGGATGGGAACGGGCTGTTCCACGAGATCCAGATTTTCGAAAAGCTGGGCCACGTGGCGAATTTGCGGCAGACGTTCCAGAATGCGTTCACGCCCCAGATGGCGCAGGTCCAACAGGACGTGTGCTCCCAGTCCTTCACCATATCCACGGCCTTCGATGATTTCCGTCTCGATGGCGCGGGCTGTGATGTCACGGGGGGCTAGTTCCATGCGGTCCGGCGCATAGTCGGCCATGAAACGTTGGCCCTTGTTGTTGACCAGATATCCCCCCTCGCCGCGAGCGGCTTCCGTGATCAGAACGCCGCCGTTAGCTACTCCTGTGGGGTGGAATTGGACCATTTCCGGATCCTTGAACGCTACCCCGGCGCGCAGGGCAGCGGCTACGCCGTCGCCAGTGGCGATGTAAGGCGTGCTGGTGCGAGCCCAGAACATGCGGGTGTAGCCGCCAGTGGCCAGCACGACAGCTTTTGCGCGGATGGGGGTAATTTCACCGGTGTTGGTGTCCCGGACAACAACGCCACAACACACACCGTCTTCCACAGCCACGTCCAGCAAATGGGAATTGATGCGGAACTGCACGCCGGATTTCAGTGCGTAGTCAAAATTGGAGTGGAGCAGAATATGGCCGGTCTTGTCTGCGGAGTAGTTGGTACGGGCGTGTTTATGCCCGCCCATGAGGCGGCAGGCAACGCGGCCGTCGTCGCAGCGACTGTAGGGAGTTCCCCAGAAGTCGGTTTCCCGCACTGCTTCGGATGCCTTCTCAACGAAAAAGTCGATGGCCTCCTGATCTCCCAGATAGTCGCTGCCTTTGACCGTGTCGAAACTGTGGGCTTCCAGCGTGTCTTCCTGTCCCGGGAAATCCAGCACCCCGTTGATTCCGCCTTCGGCCATGCAAGTGGCCGAACGTGTGGGCATGGTCTTGGTGACGACCATTATGTCCAGATCGGGATTTTCCTGCAGGGCTCCCACGGCGGCACGCAGTCCGGCGCCGCCGGATCCCACGATGACGATGTCGTATGATTTCATGACATTCCTTTACAGAGCGCGGTAGGGAGCCTGGCCCTGTTCGTAGTAGTTGTTTCCTTCGGCATCTATGACCACGATGGCCGGGAAGTCCTCCACTTCCATGGCGGCAACGGCTTCGGGACCAAGCTCCCCATAAGCCAGTACCGTGTAGCTTCGAACGCTGCGGGCAATGAGTGCCCCGGCTCCGCCGACTGCGGCGAGGTACGGAACCCCGTGGGACTTCATGGCTTTGACGACTTCGTCGCTGCGATAGCCCTTGCCAATCATGCCACGCAGGCCGTGTTCAATAAGTCGCGGAGTATAGGAATCCATGCGGCCGGAAGTTGTGGGGCCTGCGGCTCCGATAACCTGATCCGGTTTGGCCGGGGAGGGGCCCACGTAGTAGACCACCTGTCCTTCCAGATTCACGGGTAATCCTTCGCCCTTGTCCAGCGTCTCTACCAGTCGTTTGTGGGCGGCATCGCGTGCGGCGATGATTGTGCCGCTGATGAGCACACGGTCACCGGCTTTGAGATCTGCGGCGGTTTCCCGGCTGAACGGGGCCGTAATACGTTTTTCATTACTCATGGTTGCCTCCTACAGCACGGCTTCCGCATGCCGGGCGGCATGGCAGTTGATATTGACGGCTACGGGCAGAGAGGCAATGTGGGTCGGATACCATTCCACGTTCACCTTGAGTGCCGTGCAAAGACCGCCCAGGCCCTGGGGGCCTACGCCGGTCTTGTTGACCATTTCGAGCAATTCTTTTTCAAAGGTCGCATAACGCGGATCAGGATTGACGCTGTTCAGATCCCGGGCTGCTGCCCTCTTGGCACAGAGTGCCGCCATTTCCATGGTGCCGCCTATGCCTACGCCGATAACCATCGGCGGACAGGAATTGGGACCGGCAGCCTGAACACAGTCCAGCACCACTTTGCGGACGCCGTCGATACCGTCGGCAGGAACCAGCATCTTCAGCACGCTTTTGTTTTCGGAGCCTGCTCCTTTGGGGGCGAGACGGATGCGCACCGCATCGCCGGGCACGATCCGAACATGAATAATGGCGGGAGAATTGTTCTGGGTGTTCGTGCGTTCAAACAGAGGCTCGGCTACCATGGACTTGCGCAGATAGCCGTCCACATAGCCTTTACGCACACCTTTATGGATTGCGTCTTCTAGATTGCCGTCAACGATGTGGACATCTTGTCCCAATTCCACAAAGACAACGGCCATACCCGTGTCCTGGCAAATAGGCATACTCTCGGATTCAGCGATTTCCGCATTGCGGATGAGCTGGCTGAGGATGTCGCGCCCAACGGGTGAGGGTTCATTTTTCCTTGCTTCCTTGAATCCAGCCATCATGTCCGCAGGCAGGTTGCAACAAGCCTTTATGGCCATTTCTGCCACAGCCTGGGTAATGCTGGATGCTTCGATTGTTTTCATGGATCCTCCTTGAAATCTTCAGCCGCTAATGAACGGCTGTCGGAGGTGTCTGAAAGCAAGGCTTGTGCCATACTTCACAAAAAGATAATTACCTGTTTTGTATGGCTTTTTGCTGTTGTGTTTTTCGAAGGCTCGTTTTGGGAAGAGTGCTTTTCTTGTGAGACAGGAAAAGTTTTCGCAGTGCGCAGGAATGAGCGGGAGAGATTATCCCAGAGGAACGGAATCGGGATTCGGCAGGGAACCATCCAACAAGGCTCGGATGCCGCGAGCCAGTACATGGTGGGATGCCGGCTTGCGAATGACGGTCCGAATACCTGCCGCAAGCAGCGTTGTCTTGTCGCTGGGGATGCTTCGGATATCAAATCCTGTAATCAAAATAACCGGCAGGCCGGGGGTGACGGATTGCAGGGCGCTGGACAGCTCAAGCCCGTTCATGCCAGGCATGTCGAAGTCCGTTATGACTAGCGAGAAGAGACCACCGTCACCATAGGCGTCCAAAGCCTCCGGGCCGGAACATGCCACGGTTACTGCGTACCCCAACCGTTCCAGGGCACGCCCCAGTGCCCTGCCCGTATCGCAATCATCGTCAACTACCAACAGATGTTCATCGCCCCCCATGGGCAGAGTTTCCTCGGTATCGTCAAGTTCTGCCAATTCCTCATTGTCTGCGGCCGGAAGGCGCACACTGAACCGGGTTCCCTTTTGATCTTCGCTTTCCACGGAGATGTCGCCTCCGTGGCTACGGATGATGCCGTCCACAACAGACAGGCCCAATCCTGTTCCCTTGCCTTTTGGACGGGTTGTGAAGAACGGGTCGAAAATCTGTTTGATCACGTTCGGGGGCATGCCGCAGCCGTCGTCAACGACTTCCAGCAGCACGCTGTCACTGTCCGGAATATAGTGCACCAGGAGATTCAGTGTGCCTTTTCCCGACATGGCCTGAATGGAGTTGGTCAGCAGGTTCATGATTATCAGGGATAACTTGTCCGGGTCTCCCAGAACTTGAGGTGTATAATGAATGTCCGCCTGTATCTTGATGTCCACAGGAAGAAGTGGACGAATCATTTCAATGCTTTCTTCGGCCAGCCTTCCCAGGGAAACGGGGCTGGTCTGGTTTGGCTCCCGGCGGCTGAAATCCAGAAGACGGCGAATCAGGGTCTTGCCCCGCTGTGATGATCTGAGGGCTTGCCGGATGTCGCTTCGTGTATCTGACAGGCCGGTCGGGATTTCATCCAGGGCCAGTTCGCAACAACTGGCGATGGACGCGAGAATATTGTTGAAGTCGTGCGCGATGCTGCTGGTGAAGGTGCCAAGAGCTTCAAGCTTTTGCGAGTGCAGGAGTTGGTCTTCCAGTTGGTGGCGCAACACTTCTTCCAACCGTTCGCGTACAAGGCGGAGCAGGTCGTGGCAAAAGAACGAGATATCTCTTTTTTCTTCTTCTCCGAATCCCTTTTCCCGGTCGGCAACGGCCAGCAATAACACGGCCTGTTCGTCCCCGGCGCAAGACATGATGGATTGGCCGCTAACAGGATCTTTGAGGTTCTGCCATATGGAAGCCGGTGGCCCGTCCGGCAAGTCTGCCTCTGAACTGCTGAGCACGGTTAATACTCCGAGATCGGAAAGTGAGGCTGCCTCACTTTCACGCTCATGGCGTAATGCGCCTTCTTCCCATAACAGCAGGTGCACTTCTTCGCTGTGACCCAATCGTAAAAAGAGCAATCCGGCTCGTGAGGACATATGATTGACCATGCGAGGCATGGCGAAATCCAGCAGTTCCGGCAAGGGTACATCCTGCATATGGGAAAATTCCAGCAGCATTTCAAGCTGGTTTTCCTCGTGCCGAAGCCTGGCCTCAGCCCGTTTGCGCCGCCTGTTGCTGATGAGCAGGCCGATAATGACAGCGGACTGATAGAGGATGAAAGCGCCAACGCCGAAGACAAGCCCTTTGTTGCTTTCAAAGATGTTCTGATCAAGGTTGAGGACCGTGGAGTCGTTTGGAAGTTCATCCAGCCCGATACCGAATTTTTTCAGCATGGGATAATCAAACATGTAGTAAGTGGGGGCTTGGGCCAGCGGCGGAATATCTTCGGCCTTTTCGCCGCGCAGGAGGCGCATGGCCAGTTTGGCTGCTGTCCTGCCTTGCTCGTCCGCACGAATCATTTTGCCACCCACCATGCCGTCCTCCAGCATGTATGACCACGCAGAGAACATGGGCAGGCCAGAATTCTTGTAAACGAAGTCTATGCTTTCCTGCACGGTCATCCTGGAACCGTTCGGTGTCAGATAGTAGGCGAGGTAAAGCAGCACGGAATCGCGGGGAACATGGTGGAGCCGTTCAGCCAGTTTGTCCGGGTCAAGCCCGTAGAGGTCAATGAAGTCCACCCGGTTCCTGAATTGGGGCATCAGGTCCACGACCGCTTGATGATTCATGCGGCTGGAGGTATCCACTCCACCGACCACAACCATATGCCTTGCCCGGGGAATGAGATCCAGAGCCAGCTTCATGGTGGATTTCAGGTCGAAATGCTCACCGATTCCCGTGGCGTTCGAAAAACCGTCCAGCCATTTCGGCTGAAAGTTGTTCACTCCGCAAAAAACAACCGGTGTTCCCGGAAAAAGTTCATCTCTGTATCGGCGTAGGAAATTGAAGGCATCGTTGTCCGAGGCTATTATTACGTCGAAATGGACCTTGCGGTATTTTTGTTTGTACAGGCTTCGCAATTCACCGACAAACGCATCGGAAGTGTAATGCTTGGCATCCATGAACTCGTATCGGAGCCGCAGCGGTATCTCGGAACGGTTGAGAATATCGTGCATGCCTTCCAGCAATCCAACATTCCACAAATATCCGAGATGATAAGAGTTGAGCAGCAGTACGTGTTTTGGAGCCGCATCCTTTTGCGCACGGGCGGGCAGGGGGGCCAGACCCGGAAGAAGAAAACATGCGAGCCATATGATGAGTATGCGTAACGGCAAGCGGCAGGTCATGGTCGTTTGCCCTTACGAACCGGAACGTTTCCAGCCTGGAGTAGGCATGTTGAACGTTTTGAGAAGAGCATAAAGGCGCGATTGCGAAAGACCGGAGATATTGACTGCTGCCGGCATGTCGTTGCCGGCCTGAAGCATCAACTGCTCCAGATAATGATGCTCGGCACGTTGCAGGACTTTTCTTCGATGTTCGGCCAGTGTCGGCAGATTTTCCGGCAGGGGCACTTCCCCATCTCCCCGCGCCGGGCGTACACGTTTACCGAGTACTCTGGCTCGCAATTCGCGAGGGAGGTGGGCTTGGAAGAGGGTTTGTTCAAAGTATGCCGCATTGACTGCATAGTCGATGGCATTGACCAGTTCCCGGACATTTCCCGGCCAGGAATACTCTTTCAGCATGTCCATGAAACCGTTTGAAATGGTCTTGGATGCTATGCCCTGTTTGAAGCAGCATTTTTCGACATAATGGATGGACAGAAGGGGGATGTCTTCCTGTCGTTCCCGGAGTGGAGGCAGCGCCAAATGTGCCCCGCGCAGGCGATACAGGAGGTCGAAACGGAATTCGCCCTCTTGAGCCATTGCATCCAGATCCCTGTTGGTAGCCGCAACCAGGCGGAAGTCACTGCTCTCCTCCATATTGCCGCCGACAGGCCGGAAGGTCTTTTGTTGCAGAACCCGCAGAAAAGTGGATTGCAGGGAAAAGGGCAGTTCTCCGACTTCATCGAGAAAAAGTGTGCCACCGTTGGCTTCCTTTATCAGGCCGTTGCGGTCACAGGATGCGCCGGTAAAGGAGCCTCGCACATGCCCGAAGAGAATACTTTCGGCCAATGTGCCCGGCAGGCTGGCGCAATCGACGATGACGAAGGGAGCTCTCTTTCGAGGGCTGTTTTGGTGAACTGCCCGGGCAACGGCTTCCTTCCCCGTGCCGGTTTCCCCGGTAATGATGACGTTGGCTTCACCGGGGGCTATGTCTGACAAAGTGGTCAGGCATGCCATTATGCGTGGACTTTCACCCACAATGCCTTCCCTGTTCAGGGCTGGGATTTGTTGCTGTCGGGCTGCAAAACGTTCTTCCCGGTAGCTGAGCACCTGTTCAAGCGCCTGAGCCATGCGCCTGGGCGAGGACTTTTCAATGTAGTCCCATGCCCCGCAATGGATGGCGCGTTCGGCATCGCTTGAAGCTCCGAGGCCTGTTATGACGATGATTTCCGGGCTGCAGGAGTGTGCTGCGAAATCATCCAGAAAGTCTATGCCATTGCCGTCCGGCAGATAGACATCCAGAAGGATGACGTCAAAAAGTTGCTCCTGCAGCAGTTGCCTGCCTTCGGAGAGTGAGCCGCAGGACACGGTTTCATGTCCTGCACGTTGTGCTGTGCGAGACAGGACATGGCAAATGCCCTGATCGTCGTCAATGATGAGTAGTTTGGCCATGTTGGTGCAGGGATAAAGGCTGGTCGGTCTCGTTATCTCTTGTAACAATTTTGGTATTCTTTGAAAACGAGATTCTCCCCTAGTATTAAAACCATGCGTTGTCAAAAAAACTCCTCCATGGCCGGGGGGAATTGTTGATAGTTTACAAACAAACGGCGTTGTCGGTGTGGCAAGACGTTGTTTTCAATGATCGGATTGTTGTCGCTGGATCCGGTCTCGCAGGGCCTGGAATGTTCCATCCTCTTTCATTGCATGAAGGGTTTCGGCTACTTGTGGGACTATCTTCGCGTGTTTTTTGTGCAGGTATAAGAACAAATCGTATTCGTAGATCGGGGCAAGGAGGGGATGGATATTTTTGATTCGCATCTCTCGCAATGTTTCAACGCCCAATTCCTTAATGAATATGCCGACATCAGCGCGGTCTTCCTCCAGAAAATTAAATAGTTGGTCGACATTGTTGACCCGGCTTATTTTCCTGGCGTTTACCAGTTTGTTTTCACAAATCTGCCAGCCCCGTATCCACACTACTCTCAAGGGGAGCAGGCTGTTCCATCCGTTTACTCTGATGTCCTCATGTTTTGAAAAAGCAACCATGGAAATGTGTGTGATGGGTTCGGGCACCATGATCAGGTTTGGGTAATTGTGTGAAAGAGAACTGTTGCGCAAGAAGTTGCCGTCGACCTCACCCGAGTTTGCCTCGTACAACGCCCGTTTGGAAGGCAAACGGCGCAACACTGTTTTGTAACCGAGCCGTTTCAGAGCTTCTGTAATAATAGCGTTCATCAACATGGTGTGTGGCGTTGCCGTATATTTTTCCGTGGAAAGAACCAAAGTGTTCCCGGCGAACGCCTGTGTGGGGAACACCAGAAGCGTAAGCGAGATAAGTCCTGTCACCATGGACCTGAACACAACGGTTTTTGACATATTACAAAAGTTATTACTTCGATAAAGTATTGTCAATAAAGGAGCTGTTGATGCCATCAATAGTTGGTCTCATGATTTGTTTGCATATCGTTTTTATGAAATCCGATAAAAGCCATGTCCTTATTGATCTAATGGAGTTGCGACACTGGTTGTTATGTAATATTAATAGACAGCTTCCATTTTGTTTCAATTTATATGGCGTGATATGTTTTTATCAGCTCTTGTGTGGAGGCGAGAGCCGCTTTGGGAGAGGAGGGACGAAATACTAACGTCGGAGGGCAAAGCATGAGGCTTAGAGGAAAATTTCTTATTCCCACATTGGCACTTATTGTTGTGGGAATGGGTATCATGACCTGGATTACATACCGCAACAGCACGGAGTCGGTCTCGGTTGCTACCACGGAAAAATCACAGGCCATTGTTCAGGGGTTGGATTCCGCCGTAGAATTATGGGTTGGAGGGCTGCAAAACGAAATAATTCTTCTTGCGGCAGCGAACGAAGTTTCGAACGTTCTCAGTGAGAACGCTGACGATTCACAGCTTATGGCGCGTATCGAAGATTTCCTTGGGGTAGCACTTTCCCGCCACAAGGCGCTTAATTCAATCATGGTTATCGACAGCACAGGGACGGCCCGTTGTGCCACGGACAAAGTCCTGGTAGGGCGTAATCTGAGTGCCAGGAAGTGGTGCCAGGAAGTGCTTACGGGTAAACCTTACATATCTTCGCCAGTTTTTTATGAGCAGGCAGGCAAGTATGTGTTTGTCATTGCTGCACCCGTCAAAAAAGCGGGGAGAGTTATCGGAGCGGTGTCCGCAGGCGTGGAGATTGATCGCTTTTCCCAACAGTTTGTCGATGCCAACGTAACGGACAGCAACGTGCCGTTTATCCTGTCTGCGGACGGCGTTGTCTTGGCCCACCCGGAGCAGAAGCTCGTAGGCAAGCTCAACATATTTACGGATACTGATTATGGACAGCAGATAGCCCGTACTCAGAAAGGACAGCTCGACACGGTTTCCCGCGGTGTCGAGAAGATGATTTTTTACAAGAAATCATCTCTGACCGGATGGGTTCTCGGCATGGCCGTGATCAAACATATAGCGTTTGCTTCGGCTCATAATCTTGGGCTGCTTATTATAGGCATGGCCTTGGTGCTGATGGTTATTCTGGCTGCCGGAATATGGTACATCCTGAATACCAGCATCCTTGGGCCGCTGGATAAACTGATGCAAACGACCCAGCGTCTTTCCGAGGGAGATCTTGACGCAGCTCCGGTTGTCGACAGAAAAGACGAGATCGGAGAACTGCAACATGCGTTGGCTTATATGGTCAAACAGCTGCGCGATGTCGTTTCCGAAGTAGGGAATGTCAGCAATTCCGTTTCACTTGGAAGCTCTGAACTTTCGGGAATGTCCAAAAATCTCTCGGAAGGAGCCATGGAGCAGGCTTCGTCGCTTGAAGAAATCTCATCGTCCATGGAGACAATGGTCCAGAACATAGCAACCAGTGCCGAAAATGCTCTTGCGACAGAGAAAATAGCGCAAGAGTCGGCTCTCGGCGCCCGGCGCAGTGGCGAGGCCGTCAACAACGCCGTGGACGCCATGACCAATATCGCGGAGAAGATTTCCGTTATCGAAGACATTGCCCGACAGACCAATTTGCTCGCGCTCAACGCTGCCATTGAGGCTGCCAGAGCCGGGGAAAGCGGCAAGGGCTTTGCCGTGGTTGCCGCAGAGGTTCGCAAACTCGCAGAAAGAAGTGGATCCGCCGCAAATGAGATCAGCGAATTGTCACACGGAACCGTTGCCGTAGCCAATGAGGCTGGAAGCATGCTGGAGAAGTTGGTGCCCAATATTGAGGAGACCGCCACTCTGGTACAGAAGATCGCCCTGACAAGCAACGACCAGAGAGACAGTGCCGGTCAAATCAATACGGCGCTTTCCCGCCTTGATATGCTCAGTCAGCAAAATGCTTCTGCTGCGGAAGAAATGGGAGCTTCCAGCTCGCAACTTGCGGCAAGTGGGCAGGAACTTCAGCAGAGCATGCAGTACTTCAAAATGAAAGAAGTAGCTGATGCCCTGCCACATGACACCGCGCAGGCTCTTCCCTCGGGAGACACTCATATTAACGAGTTCGAACAACACTGATGTTGCCTGATCAAGACACTTCACCGGCTAATGGGTGATTTCGTCATGGTTTCATAACTGGCTTATGCTGAAAGGCCTGGAGAAATGAAATCTTCAGGCCTTTTTTGCCAGTTTAACTCAGATTTTAATTTACGTTTGATTTGCAAATCTTGACATTTTATACTTATGCCGATAATGAATTTCATAATCACTAGATACCAGAGTTCATCAGCCGATCATCTATATGACTCTGTCGAATTTCGGCATGATATGGAGGGTAGAGAAATGGGCAGCGCACAGAAAGTGTCTACAATGCGCAAAGAGTTTTTTACGGAATGCCACTCTCTGCAGAACAAGCTTTCACTGGTTGTGCGAAAGGGAAACAAGATAAAGGCGCAAAATTCATTCAAGCTTCAGGACTCGGGGATGGTCGAGATTGGTTTCAATCTTGGCGGCGATATCAAGGGGGAAGCGCGAGAGCACGGGAATAACCCTCGGATCTTGTCTGTCGAACAGGGACAGGTACATATAGATTTTTACTCTGGGCGGACACGAGTATTGAAATTCCTTGCTGGCAATCCCGTTTGCTGGATAGGAGTATTGCTTCCTGTGGATATGCTTTCGACTTTTTTCGAGACTCCCCTATTTAGTCCCGAAAGAATGAATGACCCGTATGCCTCCGATTCGTTTGTTCATAAATCTCTGGGGCCTATAACGACCGGGATGAAAGTTGCGTTGCACCAGATTCTGGTATGCCCATTTACAGGCAAAACAAAGCTTTTGTTTTTTGAAAGTAAGGTGTTGGAACTTATTTCCCACGTGCGTTTCAGCGCTGATCGTTCAACATCTCCTGAGGACGCGTATGCCGTCAGCCTGACTTCGTCTGACAAGGAGAGACTCTGGCAAGCTCGTTATCTACTCGACAAGAGCTTGGAGAATCCGCCGTCCATTACCGAATTGGCAAGATTTATTGGGGTCAATGAATTCAAGCTGAAGAACGGTTTTCGACAGGTGCATGGCATCACACCCTACAAATATCTCTCTGAAAAAAGGCTTGAAAGGGCACGGTATTTACTGCGGGAGCGGCAGATGAATGTGACTGAAGCCGCTTTTGCTGTGGGTTATTCCAGCCTGAGTCATTTTGCAAAGATTTTCCGGGCCAGATTTGGCGTAAATCCTCATGAATTTTTGGTGCAGGAGGACGGATGCCTTGAGGCGGGAGTCGCGAGCTAACGATTTGTCAGTTCCGTGAGAGGTTGGTTACTTGAGCAAAATGAAGGGAGTATTTTTCTGTCCTGAATTCCAGATTGTCTTAATTGTATGCAATGGCGGACAATGTGCAGAACATGCTGTCGATGCTTTCCTCGGTCTCCGTATAGCAAATTTCATCAAAAATTTCGTCCACATCTGAATTGCATTTTCTTTCCATTAGGGAGACATAGTCAGCGATGGAAAATTTTCCGTTTCTGACACCATCGAAAAAGAAGAGGGCACCAAGCTGTGTACGGGCGTAGTTCAGGAAATATCCGGGAGATGAGACTAACAAGGGAATTCGGTATGCCCAGAGTTCCAGGGCTTTTTCATAACCGGTATAGTCGAGCAGGCCGAGATTGCCGGAAATGGCTTCCCTGAACCGTTGTTTGCATTCTGCTGCCGAGATTGCCTCACGATAGATGCTTTTTTCAAATGTATTGATAGTATCGAATGTCAGAAACGATGTCAGAAGGCTTTCAATAAATTTTGTCCTGGCCCAGGATGAAATATCATCCCCTGCATAATAGCAATCCATATGCGGTAGCGAGAGGAGTTCGAGAGTTAATGCGAAAAATTCGCTTGTGGCCGGGTTGACTTTGTAATTAAAAAATTTGTTGAATCTGTTGAACAGCAAATGGATATGTATTGCATGGCCGACTTCATGGATTCCGGTCATGACATCCTTTCTCGAGCCTCGCAAGTTCATGAACATATATGGCTTTTGGCTATATGGAAGTTGTAGACAGAAATCTGCAGGCGTCTTGCCGTTGTTTGGCAGTATGTCAAACAGATCCTCTGAAATTATGGACCTGAATACGTCCAATAGTGTGGGATGCATTTCGCGCAGAAGTGTGCCTGTTTTGGCGACCCAATCGTCAACGCCTCCGAAGACTTTGATATTGCGTGTGTTCATATCGAACGGGCGCAAACGTACGAGTCCAAGATGGTCCTTGCGGTGTTGGTGCAGTCTGCTCAACAACTCTCTACATGAGGCTGAGATCTTGCCGCTGGAAGGGGATGGAAAATTTTTGGAAGGTTGTTTTTGCTCAAGCAGTTGGAGATAGTTTTTAAATCCTAGTGACGTGGCCAGAGCTTGCCTGGATTGAAGGAGGTTATCGAAAACGGCATCCAGCTCGTGTTCCATGTTTTCCCAGGCTTGATTTTCCTCCAGCCAGCTTTTTTCCCTGTTTTTTCTCGGTATGATCGATGGCTCTTCCGTGGGCGCGGGGTTTAAGGAATGAATCGTTGCCGTAATGTCAAAGTACTGTTTCTGGCATTTCTTTTCCTGCTTCATGTGTGAGGCGAAGGCTTTTTTCCCCAATCGTTTCGATGTATTTTTTGTTGTTATGAAATTTCTCCATCCTGCATCTAAAGATGTGCAAAGGAGTTGCTCCCGATTGGTTCTTATCACCGCGTCAAGTTGACCTGTCAGATCGTGCAGGATTTTTCCATAGATCTGATTGGCCTTGGCAACGTCTGTCCGTCTGGGGGGGGAGGTAACATCCTGTTGTAAAAATAGGCTGAATAGTGTCAGTAATTCCCTATAAAAAAGTATCGCCTTACCCAGCCTATAAATAAACGCTACCTGCCCTTCATTATCGGAAGGGCAGGTAGCGTTTATCTGAGTGTGAAAAAGGTGCTCTTTTTCCTGTAATGCCATTATTCTGCGTACAAGAGCAGAGTGACACGCTTCTTCTTCAAAGGACCAGTTATGCATTGCCGTAAGCTATGCCGTTCACTTGTGCCTTTTCCAGTTCGAGGGTTCCGACGCATATGACGGAATTGAGTTCCGGATTAACCTGACGGAACTTGTAGCGAACAAGCCCCACGCCCGGAAAGAAATGAATGGCGGAAGTAAAGATCGTTCCTGTTTGCCTTTGGTAGTATGTGTCGACTCGAAGGCAGTTCTGGAAGATTCCGGCCGCTGTTTTTATTGTTTCATAGCCTGTCATCTGGGACTCCAGGTATGCCGGGATTTCCGTACCGTCATCCTCGGTCAGGACGTAGGGCATTGTCCGCTTTTGTCGAAACCCGGCCTTGTTGCTTATGCTGGTCCATGGAGGGGTGAAGGATTCCGAATTCCCTCCCTTGGGCTGCATATCCGCGTGGTGCTGTATGCCTTCTTCGTCCTTGCTGATGACCAGCATCATGGGATTGTGGTCCCCAAGCAGAAATGCCTGCTTTCCGTTGGATTCTGTGGTGCCATGGATTGTCCAGTGCATATGCCCGGTCAGTACCTCTCCGTTTCTCCTTACCCGTGTGGACAGCATGTCCCAGTAGTTGTCAGGATTTTCCACGGGAAAGTATGCGTCAATATCCAGATCCGGGGGAGTGATTTTGTTCACCTCGTCAATCGTCCCAAGGCAACCCTGATATATTGTAGGTTCCATGGATTCTCCTTTCTGTTAGTGGTTTTCGGTTACAATTGGAATCTGCCTTTGAACATGAATTCACTCGAATGAGTGAGTTTACTTTTGAGAATGCTGTGTTGTTGGCGTTTGCCTTGTTTCCGGTTACTTCTGCGATGCAATATAAAGTTTGAATGCACCGGTTGTTTCATCCGTGATAGGGGCCGGGCTTTGTTCCGAATAGGCCTCTACGGTTTTGAATCCCGCTTCCTTGAGCATGAATTTGTACTCCATCAGCGTGTAAAGCCGAATCATTCTGGTGTAATACTCTACAGAGTAGTCTCCATTATTGCGGAGAATCCTGTAGTCGGAAGCTTTTGCAATGCCTTTTATGGTATTCGTCGGGGTGAAAGTGTATTCTCCCCTGGCAAAACCAGCATTGAATTCACTGATATGATTGGCTGTCCATCCAGCCGGGTTCCAGACTCCCAACGGATTGTATACAGAGAAAAGAAATGTGCCTTTTTCGCTGAGAAGCGAGTGGGCCTTCCTGAAAAAACTGATGACATCGTCGCTTTTGAGCATAAACTGGAGAACATAGAATGCCACGATACCGTCAAAGCTCTGTTTTGAATTGAAGTCTTCAAAACTTGTACGCTCAATGCCCACTTGAAGATTGGTTTGCTTGTTTTTGCGTTCAAGCACTTCAAGCATGGGGGCACTGGAATCCACGCCCAGAACACTATATCCCTTCTGGGCCAGAGGAATGGAAAACCGACCTGTTCCGCAACCGATATCCAATGTCTTTCCAAATTGTTCGGGGGAGTCCTTGATGATATCCAAGTACAGATTGAGATCGCGAAGAGCTTCTGCTTCGTCAAAAAAATAGTCCCAACCTTGTGCTATTTTTGTTGAATAGTCCTGATACATGCTTTCTCCCAATAAATGTTGTGATTTATTACGCCCGTATTGGAACAATGAATGCGACTCGATTTCCTCTCTATGTTTGGAAAATTATGTGTATTGCAGAACAGAAACTTATCAATTGTGTGTGAATGTTTTTTTTAGAAATATGTTGCCTGTTCGACTAACGCGCAAAGGAGTAGTTTTGATGGAATAGGAAATTCACAGTTCCCCATTTTCGCTGTAGTTGGCGAAAAAGGAGAACTGTTTCCTTGAAGAAAAATGTAAGGCTGTAAGAATCTGTGCAGATTTTAGGAAAGAGGCAATGCGGATTTAAAGTCTGACCTGTCGATGCGTTGAAGCATGTGCCCGTCTTTGAGCAGTACCGCAGCATCACAATAAGAGGAAACAAATTCGAAGTCATGCGTTACTATGATGACCGTCGACCCTTTTTGTGATTCCTCATTGATCTTCTTCCCCATTGCTTTCATGCTGTAGGCATCGAGCCCTGAGGTCGGTTCGTCAAGAATGAGTATTCGCGGAGAATTGATTGCAGCAATTGCAAAAACCAGTCTTTGCTGCTGACCGGCAGAAAGGTTTTGCGGATGAGCATCCTTCAATTTTTCCAAACCGAGATCCTCAAGAAATTGGATGGAAAAGTCCTCGTCGGCCTTGGCAACAGCTGAGTTGAGTTCTTCCAGAACCGTCGAGTAAAACAACTGATGACTGTTTTCCTGCAATACCAGACCACAATCCTGCAAACGTTGTCTTGTCGAGAGTTTCTTTTTTGAGCCGTCGCTGAAAGTGCCATTCGAGGGTTTGAGCAGGCCTGCGATCAGCTTGGTGAGTGTGGTTTTTCCGGAGCCGTTCGGTCCAATAACGGCGATCTTCTCGCCTTGAACAAGGTCCAGAGAAATATCTTCTAAAACTTTTTTCTTTTTTCTGCGGTACGAGAAGGAAAGGTTTTGAGCTGTCAGGTTGGTGCATCCATTCTTTTTACCACTTTCGTATGGAAGTTTGTCCGAATTTTGTATGAAAGACCTCAAATCCAGAGCGCGTAGTCCATGTTTTTGCATCAACGTATTGGTGATTTTTGCGTTTCGAGACAGGGTTGTAATGATTTCTCCGTTCTCTACTATAGTCATTCTGTCAAACAAATCAGAAAGATAATAGATGCGATGTTCTGCGACGATAATGGTTTTCCCTTTATTCTTCAGGATTTCCAGAATTCGTTTTAGGTTTTCAATTGCCTGAAAGTCCAGATTCGCTGAAGGTTCATCCAGAAAAAACACGTCCGACCCCGTGGCATGGATGGCAGCAAAC
The DNA here is from genome assembly GCA_913060505.1 of uncultured Desulfovibrio sp. GTDB lineage: Bacteria > Desulfobacterota > Desulfovibrionia > Desulfovibrionales > Desulfovibrionaceae > Pseudodesulfovibrio. The sequence goes on along the minus strand of CAJXRQ010000031.1, from coordinate 9,873 downwards.
GAAACTTTTTGTTGCTCCCCACTGGAAAGTTCATACATTTTTCTGTCGCGAAGATGATTAATGGCAAACAGGTCAAAGGCCTCATCAACCCGTTGCACGATTTCTTCTTTTGATAGTTCAAGGCTTTCCGGTCCGAAGGCGATTTCATCGGTGACATTGATATGGAAGAATTGGGATCTTGGGTTTTGGAATACAGACCCGGCAATTTTCGAGATGGATTCCGGAGTCATTTCCGAGAAGTCCTCGCCGAAAAGTTTGATGTTTCCTTCTGTTTTTCCAGGAAGGAGGTGTGGGATGATGCCGTTCAGACAACGTAGCAGGGTTGATTTACCACAACCACTCTCCCCCGCGAGTATAATGAATTCTCCAGGAGCAACATCAAGGTTGATGTTTGTGAGCGCAGGATGTTTTGCACCTGTATATGTAAAAGAGAAGTCTTTTATCGATATGGCTGTGGTGGTCATATTTTTGCCTCCGGCAGCGGCGAGCAGAGGACAAATACCAAATAGAGCGCCGTGAAGAGCACAAAGAGAGCATCGCGATAGGTAAAGCCAACCTCTTGATAGAAATGGTTTCCCTTGAAATTGAGCCCTCGTGTGGAGAGCGAGAAAAACAACTCTTCGCCAAGAACAAAGGTTCTGAAAAGGAATGTCGATACGAAAATTTCAAACGTCGAAAACGGGTGCATAAGTATTGCTTTTGTTGAGTACAATCGTCTGATTTTCAGGGCATCCCTGATAATTCCCGCCTCAAAAATAAGTGTTGGGATGAAGCGGAAACAGATAGCCGTCGGTATGATGAGCGCTCTATGCATTTTCATTTTTTTCATCACGTTGATGCTGTCACCCACGGAAACAGCCGCCAGAAGAATTTGGCCCGTACACAGGATCATGCAGATTTTTCTGATGATGAGAGTCAGGGAAACGAGCTCATACGAGGGGGTGTTGAGTACCAGAAGAGGAGTATGGGTGGCGGCAAGAATGACTGTCCACACAATACTGTGTGTTACTCGTCCCAAACATGCGAGAATTGTGAAAAGGTAGAGTATGAAATAGAAATCACGGAGTACTGCATTGGATAAGAGGAATACGCATGTCAACGCGCACGGAAAGACGAGGAGTACTGTCCTTGGATCTAATCGCTGGAATGGATTCATCTTTGAATTTTTCTGGTCATATAATGTATCTACACGATTGTCGTTTGTTCGTTCCCTTTTGCAAGGAGTCATACAGTCCGCGGCCTGCTCATAGTTTGGAGTCGATGTCATGATTATGCGGTTACCATTCGTTCTTTTTTAGTAGTTCGGCGCGCCCAGAAAAAGGGCGCGCCTTTTGTCGGATAACTATCCTCATCGAGCCTTTCCGCCGGTGAAAGGACTCTAGCGTGTTGCCGAATATAGCCGGGTGTTGTTGAAGAATTTTTTTAACAGTCTTTGGCCCATCATGAGCCCCATAAAGCTCCCTATCCAAGTGAAGACAAGAAATCCCAAAGCATAGTAAAAGGTGTATTTCGCAATATATTCCTTTGGCCACATTGTCAGAACATCATTGAACCAAGGAATGTATTTGAAGAGGTACAAAGGGGCGTAAAAGATTGCGGTCTTCAGGGTTACGAAGGTTAAAATGCCACCGATTGCAACCAGTTTCCGTTTGTAACCGCCTAGCAGATAGACAAGAGTATCAGCGAGCAGCCCCCCCAGTGCTCCGGCGATGAAACCGGGCCACCAACCAATCGCGGTATGTACCATACCGATGATCAGACCATGTATTGTCAGTGCTCCAATTTTGGGAACGCGCACCAACATGAGCAGAAAAATTGGTGCCAGCACAAAGTTGATTATGGGGTCCATTGCTCCCCACAATATCGGAAACAGGTGGAGGATCATTGCCGTGCCGAAAAAGAACAATATCAGCGCCGCATTGAAAATGCCGAGCATTATCAAATCGTAAGTCGTCAATTTTTGTATTTTGCCATACATGATATTTCCCCGCAGTTGTTAGTTCAGGGCCAACATTTCACGGTATATTGCACAATCGGACACCAGATGGTCGTGGGTTCCGTGGTCAACGATTTCTCCCTGCTCAAGAACGATGATGTTTTCAGCGTTCATAACCGTGTACAATCGGTGCGCGATTATGATTACGGTCTTGTCCTTGATGAGTTCATTGATGGCATCCTGAATATATGCTTCGTTGATGGGATCCAGAGCTGTTGTCGCTTCATCAAGTATCACCACTGGCGCATTTTTCAGAATCGCTCTGGCAATGGAGATTCGTTGCCGTTGGCCCCCGGACAGAGTGGTGCCTCCCTCGCTGACGATCGTGTCGTACCCTTCGGGAAGCGCTTCTATGAAATCGTGGCAATATGCTTTCCTGGCGGCGTCAATGACTTCTTCCCTGGTGGCTTCTTTACGTCCGGAAAGAATATTGTTGTATATTGTATCGTTGAACAGGTAGACGTCCTGAAATACGAAAGAGAAGAGATTCATCAGATCTTTGTTGTCGATTTCCTTGATGTCGACACCGCCAATTTTTATTTGGCCCGAATATGTGTTCCAAAACAGTGGAATCAGATTGGTGATTGTTGATTTTCCTGCTCCGGAATGTCCCACCAGGGCCGTCAGTGATTTTTCTTCCGCCTTGAATGAAACGTTATGAAGAACTTCCTTGCTGTTGTATCCAAAGGAAACCTTTGAGAACGTTATGTCGTAACGATTCGGAGTTTGCGGCTTTTCGGGGGCATCCAGAACCGGTTGCCTGAACATTTCTTCCACTCGGCTCATGGCGTTGAGCATATGCTGGCCCAACAATGAATACTGCATGATGTCAAACATGGCCAAATACATCAGGATATATGTAAGCATGAAGAAAACTGAGTTGAGCGATGTCTGTGGACTTGCAGCCTGTTGACTTAATGAAAAATACAACAGTACGGCCAGCCCCAGTTCAATGGTAAGCGTAAACAACATCCCCCAGCCCAGAATTGAGCCTTCGGCGATCAAACTTTGCTTTGCCAGTTTTTTTAACAGGTAAAGGAGCTTTTTATTTTGTTCTCCAACCAGTCCAAATGATTTCATGACGGAAATACCTTGAATGTATTCAAGTATATAGGTGTCAGTTTTGTCCACGGTAACAAATCTTTGGGAGCCCAGTTTGATGGTCGTTTTTCTGGCGTAAATGAAAAACGGAGTGGCGATCATGATTATGATAATCGATATCGAGAACAAGTGTAGATCCAAATAGGCCATGATGGCAAGCAGGAGGATCACTGCGAAAATATCGCGCACCAGGCGGATGAAAATATGTGAGAGAAGGAAATCCAGCAGGTTGGTGTCCTGCAGAATCGCATTACTGAGATTTCCCATATTTCTTCCGAGGAAGAAACCGAACGTTATTTTCTTCAGGTGGTTTGCCAACCGCACGCGAATGTTGGAGGTTATTTTATATGCCTCTATCATTACGGACTTGTATGATGCGCTTGTAAGCCCCATTCGCAGAACTGAAAAGAAGACAACCAGTGCTGCCAGGGATGCCACGAGAGTCCAGTTCATGCCTTGCGTCAACAGGCCGCGGACCAGATAGTAGAAAACAAGGATCGAGATTGCGTAGAGCGCCGCTTCAAGAAAAATGTAGCAGACGCCAATACCCAATCCGTAAACGCCCCTGTCTGTTATTTTGTTTAATCTATGCAGCATGGAATTTGCTCCCTTTTCCAAGCGACCAGTTATTCGCTCTGTTTGCCAGCTCCCACATCCTGCCATATTTTTCACTCGCGGACAGGAGAGTACCGTGCGGTCCGGAATCGACGAGTTTGCCGCTATCGAAAACGAAGATTTTATCCGCATTGACAGCTGCCGTCATACGGTGGGTTATGAAGATAACGATCTTATCTGAACAGTCCCGTTTTATGGCATCAAAGATGTTGCGTTCAATGGTTGCGTCGACCTGTGATGTCGGTTCATCCAGCACAAGAATCGGAGCTTTTTTCAGAATGGCTCTCGCGAGACATACGCGCTGTTTTTCGCCTCCGCTTAATCGAGAGCCTTCCGCCCCGATAATCGTGTCATACCCCTGAGGCAACTGTTCAATGAAGTCATGCGCTGCAACTGTTTTGGCGGCACTGACAATAGCTTCGTCGGAAACGTCGTTTTGTCCCATGCAGATGTTTTCCCGTATGGTCCCGTCAATAATGAAAGGATCCTGAAAAACGAATGATATGTGCTTCAGGAGGAAGTCGAGCGAGAGTTCCCTGATGTCGACGCCACCAATCGAAATTTCTCCTTCCTCAATTTCCCAGAAACGCAGGAGAAGTTGTGCCGTGGTAGTTTTCCCTGAACCGGATTCGCCGACAAGGGCATAGAGTCCCGGTTTGTCGAGGGCGATGTTGATGTCGTCCAGCACGGTTTTATCTCCATAGGAGAAAGACACATTTTCGTATTTGATGGCAAATGATTCCACGCTTTCCCTGGTGTGTGCGGACTCCGCGATAGGTTTGTTGTCCATGACCTGTTCGACGCGTCGTGCTCCTTCCATGAGGGAACAAAGCAGGTTGCTCGATGTGTATATCTGATTGATGGGTTTGATCATTGCCGCGCCGAGAATGAAGCAGAGGATGTATGTAGACATGTTGACGTTTACCCCCCCACGGATGAAGAGCGCCATTGCAAACATCAACAAGGGAAGGACAAAGTCCAGGCTGGATTTGAAAAGGACGTAGAAGGGCGAACTCAATTTAATCCATTCGGAAGTGATTTCAATCTGCTTTTTGATCGCCGTGTTGAATTTTGAGAAGGACTCAACCGTTACATTGAATATTTTTATGATCGGGATGGCCTTTATATATTCAATTGTTGCCGAGTTCATGTTCTCGGTGTTGTCAAAGTATTCCTGTACATGTTCTTTTCTTATTTTGCTTATCTTGGAAAGAGCTACCACCATAATCAGGAACGGGATGAACAGGACAATGGGCAGTAGGGCGTTGTGAGAAAAGAGAATGGCGAAAATGGTAATCGGCACAGCCATGGACAGCGCCGTATCCGGAAGATGATGTGCGATATAAATTTCCAGATTTTCGACATCTTCACTCGTAATTTTGCGGAGCAGTCCCGAAGACTTTTGGGAGAAGAAACCGAGCGGGAGTCCTCCAACATGTTCAAGAAGGTCTTTGCGCACATTGCATTGAATGTCGAAGGCCGCCCGGTGCGAACACATTGTCGCGCTGAAGAGCAGCAGATATTTCAAAACAATGAAGGAGGCCGTTGTCACGGCTGCAGTGACGATGAATTCGCCCTGTATTGTTCCGTTAAGAATTGCATCCGTGGCTTCGTAAATGACGATGAGCGGGATTACGGAAACGATTCCTCCCAATATCGCTAAAAAGATCGATGCCAGCAAAAAAAGCCTGTTTCCTTTCGATACCGAGATAAGCCATTTGATGGCTTCAATATTTTCTCTGAGCATGGCTGCCCCTGTTTGGCTCTAATGTCCTGCAGGTTGTAGGCCGGATAAAATTTGTTTTAATCCGGTCATATGGATTCGAATAAAGAACAGACTTGCAGCATGACGATTGCACTGTGCACAAACTTCATGCTGCAAGTCATTTTTGAGGCATCAGCCTCAATCCCCCAGCCGGTTAGAAGTCATATTGTACACCCACCCCACAAAGGACGGTCCTGCCCGGCTGAATTCCGGCCGTATCGCCCGCACTGTAAAGAAGCTGATCTGTCAGGTTCGTTACGGATACGTAGGGTTCAATGGTAAACTGGTCGTAGTGCATCTTGTAGGAGAGTTTGGTGTCGAGAACTACCTTGCCCTGGGAGGGATGTTGCGAACCGTCAGAGAGTTTGTAGGCAACGTACCATGACCCTTCAACGGCCAGTGAGAAGTTGTAGAAGTTGTTAATTAACGCTCCAAAAGCCAGTTTTGTATCCGGTGTTACGGATGAATAGAGACCGTCGTTGGTTGTGCGGTCGGTTCGCTGCATTCTCAGGTAATTGGTGTACAACGTCAGGAAATCTGTCGGGTATACAGAGAACTGCCCCTCGATTCCCCTTGTTCTGGAGCACCCGATGTTGTTCATTTTGAAGGCTGTCAAATCGAAGACGATTCGGTTTTTGTAGTCCGTTTCAAAATAACTCAGGCTGAGCGATGCCCAATGGGAGAAGTCCTGTTTGACGCCGACTTCCCACCCTTCGGACTCCTCGTTCTTGAGGTCGGGGTTCCCCACACCGGCCATGTATAGATAGTTTGAAGACGGAATTTTGAATGCTTCGTTATATGAGGCCCAAAGTGTGGTCCAGTTGTAATCCGTGTCGGCAAAGGGATAGATGGAAGCGCCGTAGTTAATGCCTGTGTGATCCGTATTTTCCCCATCTCTTTCGTATCCGTCATAACGGATTCCGGCCAGAAGCAGTAAGTACGGTATGGGTTTGGATTCCATCTGTCCCACGAAGCTGTTCTGGTGGTTGGTAGAGCTGTAATCGATAGCCAGAGCTCCCTTGCCATAGGAATCCGCTTCTGTCGTTTTGTGGGAATAGTTCAAATGTGCGGTCAGGAGTTCGTCATCAAGAACGTCGATTCGAGAACGTATGTCACCCAAGTATACTTCTTCTTCCATTTTTGCGGTGTTGACCTTTTTTTTGAACGAAGCAACGTCATAGGGCGCATTGCCGTATACTTCCTCAAGGGTATTATCGACGTAGCCGAGGGTTGCCTTGATATCGAACCAGTCAAAGTCCCCATCATACTTTGCATACAACGCTGTGGTTTCCGGCTCGTTTTCCCATATTTTGTTGCTGCTGCCGTCATTGACGTAATAAAAGCCCTGACCACCTGTCCGGTATCGACCCTCATTGTAGATGGTCTCCAGCGAAACGTTTTGTTTTTTCGTTATATCGCAATCGAGGCGGGCATACAGGTTCTTATACCGGCTATCCGTGTACGGTATTTTCCCGTTCGGCGTTTCGTAGTCGTCGGTATGTTTTTGCGTGTAATTTGCAAACCATGCAAATTTGTCTTTGCCGCCGCTTATGGTAAACGAACCGTTGCGTGTTTCATTTTCTCCGGCTCCAAGATCTACCTTGACGTACGGGTGGTCAGCGTCACCGCGTTTCATTACGACGTTGATCGCACCGCTCATGGCTCCGGATCCCTGTGTTGCGGCCACGGCGCCTTTCAATATTTCTATGCGCTCAACAGCTCCGGTTCCGGCTGTCAATATGTTGAAGGGAGATCCCGTGATGTATGGATCGATGCTCAGACCGTCGAGAAGAACTGCGGGTGTTTGTCCCCTGATGGTTATCGTCGGCCATCCCATGCCGCCGCCATGGTCCGCATGTACGCCGGGGGCATTTTTGATCGCATCGTAGAAGTTGTCGACTTTAGCCTTTTTTTCCAGATCCTCGCTGGTAATGACATCAACGGAAGCCGGAAGTTTTTTGTAGTCCGTTTTACTTCGAGCAGCTTCAACGATGCACGGCTTCAGCGTAACATCTTTTTTGACGTTATTTTCTGCTTCGGACTGTTCTTCTGATTGTTCTTCGGATTGTACACTGAGTTCTTCCTCTGCTTGAGCATACGCACTGCTCACGAAAATGAAAGTCAGAATCAGTAAAAGCAGGACGGGTTTTCTCATTGAATCTCCCCTCAATTCCAGGTTCACAGATATGGCTTGAATGACAACTGCAGTAGGGGAACTTTGCGAACAGAATCGTGTGCAAAAAAAATTACCCCTCCACTCAACACGGATAACTCCCGATTGCCCGTGTTGAGTGGAGGATATAACCAGCCAAGAGTGGTAGAGCTAACTGCTCAGGGAGAAAAATTAGCGCCTTTTGGTAAAGCGGCAATGACGGGAGAAACCTGTACGCATGCGAACGTCATTTCAGGCCGGGGTGTTGCGCAATCTGTTTGAATATTATGTTGTTTCAGCGTCTTGAAGATTAAGATCGATGCAGTCTGAACTTGCCATGTATTCATGCGGGCTCACGCCATACTTGGTACGGAAGATTTTCGAAAAGTGGCTTAAACTGGAATAGCCTACTGCGGATGCCGCTTCGGAAACATTCATATGTCGCCCGCACAAAAGCCGTCTTGCTTCTTCCAGCCGTTGATCTGCCAAATACCGATATGGCGTAACGCCGTGAACCTGGCGAAATTTGTTTTTCAGTTTGGACTCGTTGACCCCAAGACGTTTTGCCAAGGCCACAATGGATGGTGGGGAGACCAGATTGTCATCAAGAATGGATTTGGCCCGCCACATTTTTTCCTGATCTTCCTGGTCCAGATTTTCCGGGAGGCCGTGTTTGGGCTTGGTGGCAATCTGACGCAGAAGGGAGGTAAGTTCCAGCATTTTGCCTTCGAAGAATATTTCGCGCGCAGTACCAAAAAAAGGGCAGAGCATGAGTTGGCGCAAAGCCAGCTTCATGTCTGCCGTGATCGGACTGAAGCGAGTGTATATCACTTCTCCCTGTGCATGCATTTGTTCACGCACGCTGTTGATTGATATGTCAAAAAAATGCTCGAAAAGATCAATGGAAATCAAAAAAGAAAGATAGCATACACTTTGGTTGTTGCAATATTCACTGAATCCGGTGCAGCCGGGATAATACGCCAGGTGGGCCTGGCCTGTGTTTGACTGTTGCGGCTGCGTCTTGTGATTGGCGTAAAGAACACTGCGGATTGGAGCTCCCAGGTTGAAACCGATCTCAACTGTTTTTTCTGTTTGGGCCGATGGTTCATAGTATACCTGGCTGCCACCAACGCCTTTCTGTATTGTCATCCGAATGTTGTCGTGCAATAACTGTTTTTGAGTCGAGATTTTGGCCAGTTGGCAGTCTTCCTTTTCGAAGTTTTTCATGACCGCTCCCTCAAATTGGTTCAGGATGTTTCTCGATGTGTTTTGTCGCCGTATTGCAAAGGAAAGGACAATACAAAAGGTTGTCAGGGGAGATCTTCACTATAGGGCAAGATGAGACAACGTTGCATGGATCGATTCCTTGATTGTGAACGGAATGTAATGATACTGATTTTCAAAGTCAAACACAAGATATGCGTTTGCCCATTTTTTCGGACATGTCGCTATGCTGGAATTCTGGGGATAGCGACATGTCCGGTTCAGTATTTTGTTTCGAGAGTACTGAATGAGGCGTGTTTAAAAAGGATATCTTCCGTTGAAAAGCTCCCTGTACTGAAGAGGAGTGTCGCAGACACCCATTTCGCACGGCACTGTGAAAAGGCGATCCTGAACCGCCTGAAGAGGATGAGACAGTTGCTGTAGCCCGGACGTAATTACCCGAACTACCGGAATATTGATTTCCGGGTCGGTCAGGTTGACGCCGACAGCCTGCATGCCGGGAATTTTTTCGGCCAACTTGCTTAACGTCTTTTTGAAATCGCCAGATACGGATCCTGTGGTTTCATTCGGTATCTGGTTCATGGAAAGCGTTTTGCCCCTGTCTGACAAATCTACCTGGGTAAAGTGGTAGAGATAGAACAGAGAGTGTCGACTGTTTAGAATGTCCCGATTGCCTCTGGACATGTACCGGGTGTTTGGAGCCTTGGAGTACAGTGTTTGCGGCATGGATTGTTTGGCTTCGGTTACTGCCCGTTTCAGAGCAAGGTGCTTGTTCAGGTGGCATCCCAACCCATGTGAGGCATAGGTTTCTATTGAATCGGGGTGCACCAGCCACACGCGGAACACGGGAATTCCCAGGTCCGTCGCCAGATATCGTATGCGTACCTGATAGCCATATGCTTCCATTCCCTGAATGATTTCCAGAACCGCACGGTCTTCAATGGTATCCTTTCGGACTTCCGGGCAGGCTGTACCGTTTGCCTGCCAAATCATCCATGCATCATGTTCGATGGTCTCCAT
>CAJXRQ010000030.1 GCA_913060505.1 uncultured Desulfovibrio sp. | reverse complement strand
AACGCGTTCATCCCTGCCAGAATGAATCCGAGGGCGACGAATGCACCGGGAGCCATGACCATAATGGACGCGGGCTTGAAGGATTCCCACATGATGGGAACACCGAAGACGGTTCCGCTACCCAGGGCTTCACGAATGGCGCCAAGGAAGGTCAGGGACAGCGTGAAGCCGAGTCCCATACCCAGAGCATCCGCGATGGACGGCAGGATTCCGTTTTTGGAGGCGAACGCTTCTGCCCGGCCAAGGATAATGCAGTTGACCACGATGAGCGGCACGAAAATGCCCAGCTTCTGGTACAGCGGATACACATAGGCCTGCATCAGCAATTCGACCGTGACCACGAGCGAAGCCGCGATAACGATAAAACAGGCGATGCGCACTTTGGCAGGAATGATTTTGCGCAAAGCCGAAATGATCATGTTGGACATGGTCAGCACGAAAAGGACAGCCGCGCCCATGCCAAGACCGTTTTCGGCCGAGGAGGTAACCGCAAGTGTCGGGCACAGGCCGAGCAGAACGCGGAACGGCGGCAGCTCTTCCCAAAGGCCCTTGATGAATTCCTTGAATATCTTGTTCATTGCGTTTTCTCCTAGGATGCCCGCAGGGCCTTTTCAATTTCAGGCTTGATGCTGTTGTAGGTATCAATGGCCTTTCGAACGGCATCCACTGTGCCTATGGAGGAATAGGTAGCCCCGGCAACACCGTCGATATCGCCGCCCTTGGAAGTGAGCTGCATGCCCTTGAGGTCATGTCCCTTGAACTTGTTGGTAAATGCGGGGTCCGTAACTCTGGTTCCAAGGCCCGGAGTTTCGGTCTGGGTGGTAATGCCGATGCCGAGCAGTTCATCCGCGTTGACGTCGAATCCCACCATGACACCGATGTTTCCGGAATATCCGGGAGCAAAGGACTCCATGGCCACTCCCACCAACTTTCCATCCTTTCTGGCAGGGAAAACGGTCACTTCCCCAACCTTAACGCGGTCGGCGATGGGATCGTTGTCCCGATCGGAAAGCACCGAGAGCAACGCCGGTCCCTGCACGTAGGTCAGAACCTGCTGCTCGATCTGGCTCTTTGTGGCCTGCTTCAGGTTCACGAGCAATGCGCCGGACCCGGCACAGATCATGGAAAGAACGACAATCATATGTATTATTTCACGCATGGCTTACCGGCCTCCAAAAGGTTTGGGACGCACCCTGTCCAGCAAAGGACTCAGCAGGTTGGTCAGCATGAGGGCAAAAGGAACGCCATCCGGATAGGAACCATATACGCGGATAATCACGACCATGGCTCCGGCAATGAGGCCGAACAGGAACTGCGGCAATTTGCCGACCGGGCTGGATGCGGTATCAGTGGCCAGAAACAGGGCGCCAAACATGGTGCTGCCCGCCAGGATGTGGAACAGGGGCGGAGCATAGGCGCCCGGATCAATCGCCCAGAACAAGGTGGCGACAGCGCCGACACCCAGCAGGAAGGACACGGGGATGTACCAACGGATCCATTTCCTGATCAGCAGGAATCCGCCGCCGACAGTCAGTGCGGCCACCTGGGAAGCACCTAGGCCACCCAGCTGTTTGCCCAGGAACAGGTCCGTATAATTAAACTGGGACAGAGTATCCACGCCGAACTTCTGAAGCTGAAACAGAGGCTCGTTGATCACGAAGTTGGCGAGGTTCAGGTCGATGTCCATGGCGGCAGGCCAGGACAAACGGCAGAAAGCCCATCCGATCAGCGACGCGCAAACAGGGTTGCAACCAAAGCCGCCGAATACGGTTCGACCAAGCGTGATGGTAATGATCGCGCCAACCACGGTGACCCACCAGGGAGCGGTGGCCGGAAGCAGGAACGCGAACAAGATTCCGGCATACAGCGCCGTAAAGTTGTCGACGTCAATCTCGCGCTTTTGCAGCTTGAGGCAGAAAACCTCGGTAAGAACGGCCACGGAACCGGCCAATCCGACAGTGGCGGCGGCAGAAAGGCCATACATGTATATGCCTGCCACCAGGGCCGGAATCAATGCCAGCAAATGCGCACGCATCATAGAATTCAGGGTCCGTCCGCAACGCCAGTGAGGCGCGGGCGACACGGTCAACCGGGTCGCGATGTCGGACATTGCCTTGATAATGGGAGGAGTCATACTATCCTTCTCTCTTACTCTTTAATTGATGGCAGCCCGATATCAGGACTGCTTTCCCTGTCCGCTGGCCCGGAGCTGGTCCTTGGCAAAACGGATGTACTGCAGAATCGGCCTTCTCATGGTGCAGGAGAAGGCACACAGACCGCACTCGAAACAACTGTGCAAACCGTGCTCTTCGGCCAATTCGAATTTTTCGTATTCAGCATAGCGGCTGATAAGGTTCGGCTGGATACGGGCAGGACAGTTAAGTACGCATTCACCACAGTTGATGCAGGTAACGTCTTCTACTCGCGGGAATGTATCCGAAGGAATGACGAACATGGCGTAGTCGCCCTTGCGCACGCCTTCGTCCAGACTGTAAACGGCCTCGCCGCGGAACGAGCCTCCGAGGACAACCGTGTCGCCGGACGAAACCTTCATATCGAGACAGGACAGCAGGTGCCGTATGGTGGTGCCGATGGGCACGCGATAGTTATGGCCGTCAATGGTCATGACTGTCTCGGTTATGGGTTTGCCGGTCTGTACGACCTTACCCAGAGCATACAGGTCCATGACGTTCATGACCTTGGTGTTGGCAGGGAATTCCTCGCCGGTCACAGCCTTGACAACCAAAGCATCCAGCGAATGGGGATATTTGGGTTTCACGGCCTTCATCGACGCACCCGGAAGCTGGTATTCCTTGGTATCGGCAACAGCCAGTACCACCTGCTTCGGCTCGATCAGCGTACGAGCCATTTCCAATCCGGCTTCCAGCGTTTTCATCTCATCGGCCAGCAACTGTTCGGCCACGGAAACGCCGGGTTCGGGGTTCATACCATTAATGACCAGCATTTCAGCATGTGAAGACAGAACGGCAATGTCAATGCCCAGCCCCTGTAACGTGCGAAGCAACTCCTTGCCCGGAGCCATGGAAGCGACATCAGCAGGATCGACAGCCTCACCGCTTTCATCACAGGTTATGACAAGGTGATGGTAGTCCAGATCCCGGACAGTACCGGAAGCTGCGGCATGGAAGGCTCCACCGGACTGGGACGGATGTTCCGCGATGATTTCGCCATGTCCGACCTTCTTGCGTTTGGCGGTTTTGAGCACAAGGTTACGAACCTGAACGCTCAATTCCTGAGGCGCATCAATATCGGCAATGCCGCCCTTTAACTCGGATTCAAGAGAATAATGTATCCTAAGCATCTCAATTACCTCGCATGACACTGGTAGCAGGAGTCGGCGCCATAGGGGCCGCCATTTTCCTCGTGGCAGTCCATGCACTGGGTATGGAAGGCATCGGCACGAAGCGGAATGGACTCTGTATCCGGCCTGTCGGCTTCTGCCAGAGGGCCGTTGGGAACCTCATCGTGACAGCGCAGGCAGGCATCAGTGTTGGGAAAAGCTTTCTGGTGTTCGGTACGGAACTTCTCGTCAAAAGCCTTGGGATGGCACGTACCGCAGGCAAGGGGTTTTTCCTGTCCGATATCGTCATGGTGACAATCCGTACATTCAAACCCATATTCTTCAGCATGGGTTTGATGGGAAAAAATGACCCTGCCGCCATTGTTGTCCATGACCGCACGCGACGGAACGTCCTGTACCTTTTTCGGCACAGCGAATCCGGCCACCGCCAAAGCGGCCAGAATGGCGACGATCACTGTTATGGGGATGTATCTCTGCTTCAACCGGTTGTCCTTTTCATGAAAATTTTCTGCCAAGAACGGACCAATACGGTCCGAGACCTCGAATCGAATCAATCAGTCATGGCCCGTGCCGTTACCGGGCCCGGTCCGAAGCAAGAAGACCATTTTTTCGGACCGGATTGATCGATCAATCAACGAGTAGGTAAAAGCAGAAAATATGCCAAACCGGAAGGAAATATACGTTTTCAAGGTAACGTAAATTCTTTTTACGAGCAGCAACGCACAAACACCAAGGCATATGAAAAAACATGTTTGTGAAAAAAAGTTCAAAACAGGCAAAAGCTCGATAGGTGAATCAAATCATCCAAAGCGTGTTTTCCGAAAAAAAAGACAGCAAAACTCACGTTTGACATCAAAAAAACAACGATAAAAGCGAATTACGCAATAACCACACAAAATCTCGCAAGTCCGTTTTTTCAGACTTTTCCTGTTTTGCGCGAATAGCCACAAAGATTTGGCCTGAAAAATATTATTATAGTGATATGGACGGCAATGAACGGCATATTCGATATTGCCCCAACGGGAAAATATCGCAATGCGCGGAAGAGTTATTACGAAAGACTATCGAACAGCTTCCTTCCAGCCAGGCGTGCCCGCTCCATGATGTCAGTTTTTCCAAGAACGGCTCCTCTGTCGAACAGTTGAAGCGCTGCAATTTCTGCGACGATCTCAAAACCGAGAGCCTCCAAAGGCATGCGCATGGCCTCAAGCGCAAAGCCCATGTCGCGCCTGTCCGCCTGTTCGCCTATGGCCGCAATTACCGCTTTTCGCCCCTGTCCGGCCAAACGGCTCGCCCACCCACGGGGGCGGTTGTCATCGAAATCGTAAAAACAATACAACCTATCGATGAAAGCCTTCATCCATGCCGTCACGTTGTAGTTGTGAACCGGAGAGACCAGCACAAGCCCTTTGGCCTCCAACAACTTTGGGTAAAGCAGTGTCATACCGTCATTAAGCTGAGTGCAAATCTTGTCTTTGCGGCATCTTTCGCAGCCGATACAGGGATCATAACGGTAGTCCCGAAGATGAACATGTTCCACCCTTTCACCACAGGAAAAGGATTTGGGCAAAATGGCCTCAAGAAGCTTGTGGGAATTTCCATTTCTTCTGGGGCTTCCTTCAACACCAAATATCATAGGGCCTCCTTTTCGAAGTTACGCGTATTCGTTTTGAAATTACCATGAAAGCACACTTCGAAGCTATTCCCCGTCAGGAAAGGCCAAAAAACTGCTCAAGTCATGACATTATAACTTGTCATGCCCACCGATACCCCATCAAATCTAATTGATGTAATACAATCAAAACAGAAAAAAACTAATTCTATTCTCGTGACAATGATTTCAATTTTCATTATCGAAGTCAGATCTGAAACATTGTTTTTGAAGAGGCTGACGAAGCAAGACTTCCAACAAATCAAGTATTGGCAGGTAAATAGCGAAAATGAAAACTCTGCACAAAGCCATAAAAGGACTCGGCGGCAGAGATATGTCACGACGGTATACTTGATATAAATTATCAACTTCACGACTTGTCTCAAAATTGAGGGGAGTTCATAGTCCAAAATTGACACTTATTATGAAGCAAAACATCACCATACGACACTCCATTCCCGGCAGGATTCGTCTTCACATCCGCGATATGTACAAGAATGCGGAACTTGCGAACACGCTTGACGGAGAATTGAGCAAGGCCAAATCCATTGAAAATGTTCGGGCCAATATCCGCTGCGGCAGCCTTGCCGTGCGTTTTGATGCTGCCCAAACAAACGCAGACAGGATACTTCGCAGGGTAACGGAATTGCTGAACGCTCTTTCCGCGGCCAAAGGCTGTGAAGTAGACGCCCCTTCCTGCGCTTCTCCCTTGTGTGAATGCAAGGCATGCAAGGCGACCCAGGCCGGTTGCAATCCGGTCAAGTCTGCCCTGCGCCGCTTCGTGGCAGTGAGTTCGGTCATGGGCGTCGTGTTTGTCCGCACTTCCCTGCTCGGTCTCACCGTTGCGGAGACTGCACTCAGTCCTCTTGGGCTTGTCGCCATCGGCCTTTCCGTTCCTCTTTTCAAAAAGGCGTATGACCAATTACGCCAGAAACGATTCACTCTTGAGGCATTTCTGGGAGCGAGCTGCGTTGCAGCCGTTGCTGCCGGAGAAGCGCTCACGGCGTTCGAAGTGTTGTGGATCAACTCCGGCGCGGAACTGGTCAAGGCCTGGATTACCGAGCGTTCACGGAAATCCATCAGCGAAATTTTACAAGTCGCTTCACACCACACGTTTGTTCTAGTCGACGGCGTGGAGGTGGAAAAGGAAGTCAAAGACCTGCGCCAAGGCGATGTAGTTGTTCTACATACCAGTGAAAAGGTCTGCGTGGACGGCGAAATCGTGGATGGTGAAGCTCTCATGGATGAAGCTCCCATTTCCGGGCGTTCCGACTTTATTCCCAAGGCAACAGGTGACAAGGTTCTGGCGGGTACATTTGTCCGCCAAGGCGTAATTTACGTCAGGGCGGAAGAAGTTGGTGACCGCACCTACCTGTCCCGGGTGCTGAAGATGGTGGAAGACTCACTGGAAAACCGCGCTCCCATCGAAGGTGTGGCAGACAGGCTGGCGGCAAATCTCATCAAGGTGGGTTTCGTTACCACTGCCGGAACATGGCTTTTGACCGGCAGCCTGTACCGTGCATTCACAGTGTTACTCGTCATGGCCTGCCCCTGTGCAACAGTGCTGGCGGCATCCACGGCAATTTCTGCGGCCATCAGTGCTGCGGCAAAACGCAACATTCTCATCAAGGGCGGCCGCTATCTTGAGGAAGTGGGCAAGACGGACACGGTCTGTTTCGACAAAACCGGAACCCTGACCACAAATGAACCAATGCTCGCCCGCATGATCTCCATGAACGGAACAAGTGAAGAAAGGTTACTCCAAAAAGCTGTTTCCGTAGAAATGCACAATCACCACCCGTTGGCCCAAGCTATCAAGAATGAGGCGGACAGACGGGGTGTGCTTCCTGAAGACCACACCGTTTGCGAATATTTTCTCGGGATGGGCATGCGCGCTGAGGTCGGAGGTCGCGAAATTCTTGTCGGCAACCGCAAACTCATGGAAAAAGAGGATGTTCCCGTCAAGAACGCCAGCGTCAAGGCAGCACCCTTGCGCAGGCAGGGTCGCACGGTCCTTTTCGTGGCGGACAACAAAAAAATTCTTGGCCTGCTCGCTTTTGACAACATGATTCGTCCTGAAAGCGGCGAGGTCGTCAAACGGTTGCGACGCGGCGGAGCCGACAGCATTGTGCTCATAACCGGAGACGAACCGAACACGGCCAATGAGTTGGCCAAACGACTTGATATCACGCAGTGCCATGCTTCCGTCATGCCAGAAGACAAGGCCGATATCGTTGCGGACTTGCAGGCCCGGGGCAATAACGTTCTCATGGTTGGGGACGGCGTTAATGACGCGCTGGCCCTGACCCGTGCCGACGTTGGCGTGGCCATGGGAGCGGGAGGAAGCGAAGTCGCTATCGAAGCGGCCGACATTGCTCTTGTCAACGATGACCTCAGTGGACTAATTTACGTCCAGTCTCTGAGTCAAGCGACCTTGAAGGTCGTGCATCAGAACTTCTGGATAGCCACGGGGTCCAACCTCGCCGGTGTGGTGTTCGGGGCAATGGGCATGCTTACGCCGATCATGGCAGGCATGATTCACATAGGACATTCGCTGGGCGTTCTGGCCAACTCGGCGCGATTGCTGCGCTACGATCCTCCGGCCCTGGAAACGTCCCGGCCAAGGGAGCAATAAGAAAACATGGATTTTCAAATGTTGATGGAGCTCCGGCACCATCTGACGGTCAAACATCATGTGCCCGGACGTATACGCCTTCAGTTCGCAATGAAACTGTTGGCAGACCCGCGAGCGCAAAAACTCAAGGATGAAGCCGGAGATACTCCGCCTTCCTTCATCAAGAACACCCAGCTCAACCTTTTCAAGCGCTCGGTCATTATCGAGTACGACCCGAAAATCATTGAGCCGGAAAAACTGCATGAAGTCCTGACAACAACAGACCAGACACGGTTCGAGGAGCTGGCTGCAGAATTCGAAGCCCTCGTCACCGCATGAATTCACTCAAGGAGAATGTGACATGGAAGACATGAAACAGGCACAAGGCGTCCCCTACGGCGGAACGAACAACGCCCGGCAAGACACCCAGACCGGTTATACGGCCACGGGTGGTGCTGCACAGCCTCAACCCGGCGGACTCTACCAGTACGTGCCCGGTGCCGGATTCGTACAGGTACAAGGCGCTCCCCAGATGGATCCTTCCATGCAAGGCGCACAAGCCTCCATGGGAGCGACTCAAGCCGCCGCCGGATCGGCTGATGCAACTTCGGGAATGTTCGGACAGGGCATGCCGGAAGACTCCCAGCCCAAATTCGACCAGAACAAAATCGGCCAGATGTATGGCGTCGTGAACGACATCATGAATGGTGAGCCCGACCCTTCGAAAATCATGTCCCTGTTTCAGGACACGGATGGCGATTTCTGGAAAGGAGCCATCGTGGGAGCGGCAGCAGGATTTCTGGCCAGCAATGAAACCGTTCGCAACGCGGTTGCCGGGGCGTTCGGCTCCATGTTCGGCAACAACGATCCTGAGGGGCCGCAAGTAACTGTTGGCGACAAGGCCAAGGAAGAAAAATAGTCTTTCACGACTTTCAACGCATACGCACACAAGGACTTTTCAATGACTCAAAAAACACCCTCGAATAATTCTCTGGTCGGCGTCACCATGGGGACGGCGTTGTTCGGTGCCATTGTCGGCGGAACAGCCGCCGCAGCCAAAGGCATCCGCCAGGTGAAGGACGGAAGCGCAACAAAAGAGGAAGTGGCCGTAAACGTGGCTCGCGAAGCCGGAACCACGGCTGTGGCAGCAGGAGCCGCAGCAGCCGTTGTCGGCGCACTCGGTTTCGGACCAATCCTTTCCACGTTGGGCATTGCCGCCGTGGCTACCGGCACCAAATACGCAATGGACTCCCTGGTTGCCCCCAAAACTCCCGCAACCGCTACGGCAGGGAAAAAGCATGCTCCTCTGACCCCGGCTCCCAAAAAAACAGCAGCCCAAAAGACTGCGCCCAAGAAAGCTGCGGCCAAGAAGACCACGGCAAAAAAAACGGCTGCCAAGAAAACCACGACCAAAAAAGCAGCCCCGAAAAAAACAGCCAAGCCAAAGGCCACCAGCAAAAAAACGACTACTCCGAAGGCCAAGCCCGAAACCCCGAACACGGACAAAAAATAGCGCGTTCTCGCAGAGGAGCAGAAAATGAGTGACTACATCAATCAGCCTCAGCCCGGCGTATCTTCAGAGGAAGGTGCATATATGAAAAATCCCCAGCAACCGTCTTACTACTTTCAGGACAACAACCAGTTCGGTTCCGTGAATACGCAGACTTACACCCAGAATCCTGTTCAGCCCGCTACCACGGAGACATCTGAGTCCACGCTGGCCTCCTGGGTCAACTTCACCAGTTCCGACTACCTCAAAGGGCTTGCACTTGGTGCAGGTGTCGCTCTCGTGGCCACCAACCCAACCGTGCAGAAAGCCGTTGTTTCCGGTGCCGTCAAATTATGGGCAGCCATTCAGGGCGGCGTTGAGGAACTCAAGGAGCAGGTTCAGGACGCAAAGGCTGAAATCAGCCAACAGGACTAATCCCATGGCAAATACCAAGGAAAAAACAACGTTGCTTTTGCCGGAAATGTCTTCCAAGACAAAAAAGACACTGGCAAAAGCCTGTATGGCAGCCTCGCTCGGGACACTGGTAGCAACAGGACTCATGGAAACGAACAAGACCGAAACGCTGAAAAAGGTCCACCTCTGGTCCGGATTCGCTCTGGTCGGTTTCTCGTACTGGCACTACTCTCTGTACAACAAGTCCTAGCGTCCCGGAGAAGCTCATGACCGCGAAAGCGGAATACAAGAAAAACGCCTTCACCATCGCCCACGAGGTGAAGAAGCGAATCAGGCTGCGCAGCCGTCGGCTTTTCGACCCCGCGCTGGATCTGAAATACCTTGAGGCCATGATCGAGGCGCTGCCCGGCGTTACTAAAGTGCGTACGAACAAATGGGGCTCCAGCATCGTCATAGAATATGACGGTGCGCGAAAGCATCGGGATCGGGTTCTGAACCTGCTCGAAAACATCCCCATGGAAGCGTACATGCCCGGCGGGCACCACGGGGAAGACATCTCCCTGCCCACGGTTGCGGCACAAGGCGCTGCGGCTGCACTCACTCCGTTCATGCCACCCACGGCTGCGGCACCGGCCAGTTGGCTGCTCGGTATGCCAACCATGCTCGAAGGGTTGCATACTCTGCTCTACGAAGGGGTAAAGGTCGAAGTTCTGGACGCTTCAGCCATAGCCTTTTCCCTGCTTCGTCAGGACTACTTCACGGCCAACGCCATCGTCGCCATGCTCGGCCTCGGTTCATGGATGGAAAACTGGACCGAACGAAAATCCGATGATCTGCTGAAAAACCTTTTGCGCCCGCAAGTTGAAACCGTATGGGTGGAACGGGACGCACAGGAAGTGCAGGTGGAATTCTCGGATCTGGCTGTCGGAGATCTGGTCATTTGCGGAGCTGGCGAACTCATCCCGGTGGACGGTGTGATTGTGGACGGTGACGCTGCTCTGAACCAAAGCTCCATTACCGGTGAATCGCTCCCTGTCCACGTCAGTGAAGGTGACGATGTCCTTTCCGGTGCCGTCGTGGAAGACGGACGCATCAAGATAGCCGCCCATAATGTCGGTGGGGAAACCAGCATGGCGCGCATCGGGAGATTTCTTGAAAACTCCCTGCGAACCCAGTCTACCTCGCAAAAAAAGAGTGACGAGCTGGCCGACAAGCTGGTTCCCGTCACGTTCGGCCTGGGCCTGGTTCTCTTTGCCCTGACGCGCGACGTTACCCGTGCAGCATCGGTGCTCACCGTAGATTACTCCTGCGCCATCAAGCTGGCTTCTCCTGTGGCGGTCAAAACGGGCATGCACACGGCCGGACATTGCGGCGTGCTGCTCAAGGGCGCTCAAGCCCTCGACAATCTGTCACGCATAGACACCATCGTGTTCGACAAGACCGGCACCCTGACCATGGGCAACCTCAAGGTGATGGACGTGGTGCCGCTCAACGGCATGCGCCCCGATGAACTGCTGGCGCTGGCCGCAGGAGCGGAAGAACACTATTCGCACCCTGTGGCCCGGGCCGTGGTGGCCGAGGCAAAAACGCAGGAGTTGCAGCTCCCGCCCATCAGCCAGGTTGACTTCATCGTGGCTCATGGTGTTTCCGCATATGTGGAAGGCGAACAGGTTCTGGTCGGCAGCCGCCACTTCCTTGAAGATGATGAAAAAATAGACTGCTCCGAGGTGCAAAAGACTGCTCGGGCATTGCGTGCCCAAGGCAAGTCGTTGCTCTATGTAGCACGTTCGGGGGCATTGCTCGGTGTCGTCGCCCTGCGCGACGAGCTGCGTCCCGAAGCACAGGAAGCGTTGACCATGCTCAAGGAGCGCGGCATCAGAAAAATTGTAATGCTCACGGGTGACCACAAGGATACGGCCAAATCCATAGCTTCGGATCTCGGCTGTATTGATGAAGTGCATTGGGAACTCAAGCCCGAAGACAAGGCGTCGCTCATCAAGGAACTTCAGGACTCCGGCTGCTTCCTCGCCTTTGCCGGCGACGGCGTGAACGATGCCCCGGCCCTGATATCCGCCAATGTGGGCATTTCCATGCCGGGTGGAGCAGACCTTGCCCGCGAATCTGCGCAGGTCGTGCTGCTGGAAGACGACCTTCGCATCCTGGCGGTGGCCCGGGACGTTGCCGAAAACACACAGCATGTCCTCAAGCGGTCCTTCCAGGCCGCGGTGGGCATCAATTCCGCCATCCTGCTGGCGGCATCCAGCGGCAGGTTATCCCCTGTGATTTCGGCTTTCCTCCACAACGCCAGCACTCTTGGCATCCTCGGCTACGCAGCAACGGCAGGACGTCGCAAACCCGACTCATCCTCAAGCATCAACACAGGCAGGGAGAATCAATAAATGTATTCAAGCCTGACACACGCCCCCACCAACATTCCGCTGACCATTTCACGCATTTCCGATCAGGATCTCGAATCCCGCATGGGGCGGATGGGTCTGTTCGTGGGGGACAAAATCACAAGACTTGACGAAGACGTCGCACTTCAGACAGTCCGGATCAAAGGCCCCAAGGGCGAGGTTGTGCTCGGCGGCGGCATGGGAGGCAAAGTCGTTGTCCATCTGGACGACGGGCGCATGGTTCCGCTGATGGAAATGCAACCCGGAGAAACCGGTCACGTGGAATGCGTCACCGCAGGCGGTCCTCTGCGCGAGGGCATGAAAGCACTCGGCCTCAAGGACGACGACCCCATCGAACTCATTCGCATCCTGCCGCCCATGGAATTCATCGCCATGATTGAAGGCCGGGGCCGTATTCGGCTGGCCGAAGGCATGGCTGCAAAAATTCTCGGAAGCATGGGCGATATCCAATGCCAGTTCGCCAACGCCCAAGTGGACATGGACTTTGTGGTCGAAAAAATCATTGGCGGCCAACGGGCCCAACGAGCCATTACCTCTCTCGACATCGCTCCGGGCGTTACCATGCGTCTGGAATCCGTGGGAGAAGCTCCAAGCTATCAAATGGCAGGCCGCAACCGTTGCGTGGTCAGCAGCAGCGAAGGACTGAGGCTTTTCCTGCGATATGATCAAGCCGATCTCGTCATTGTAGAGCACGCAACCGAAGAAGAAGCTGAATGACGATTCCAATGGGCAAAGGGCCTCGCATAGTTCACGAGACTTCCGGCCGTATTCGGTTCAGGTGGAACCGTTTAATCGCTCCGGATCTTGAGCCGGATTATCTGGAAGCGTGGTTGAGCAATCTCCCGGGGGTCTCGGGAGCACGCATCAATCCGCAAGGCCGCAGCATGGTAATCCGATACGATGGCGACAAGATCCATCGTGAGGCTATTTTTTCTGCCTTCGAGCGAATTCCAACTCAGGCGTTCGCACGGAAAACCACATTACGGACACGACAGCGTCTTATTGATGCGGCGTTTCAGGGGCTGCTCGCCGCCGCAGTTCCCCTTTTGCCTCCCTCCGCCCAGGGGCTTGTGGCCACGGCCATGAGCGCGCCAACAATCCTCAAGGGAATGGATACTCTTGTCAATGAGGGGTTGAAAGCGCGGGTACTGGACATGACCACTATCGGCACCAGCCTGCTTCGCTCCGATTTCACCACGGCGGCATCCATCTCGGCCATGGTGGTAGTCGGCGAATATCTCCGCGGCATGACGGACGACCACTCCAATGCGCTTCTCAAGAGTTTAACAGCCGATCCCGTTGAACAGGTTTGGGTCGAACGCGCCGGCATCCAGTCCGGCGTCACGTTCGAAGAAGTCCGAATCAACGATACGGTCCTGTGCGGCAGTGGCGAACTCGTTGCCGTGGACGGTATCGTGATCGACGGAGAGGCCATGGTGGACAAAAGCTCCATCACAGGAGAGTCCGCCCCGGTAACGGTTCATCCCGGAGAAGAAATCCTCTCCGGCAGTGTGGTGGTTGAAGGCAAGCTCAAAATTCGGGCCGTCCGCACCGGTTCGGAATCAAGCATGGCCCGCATTGCCGAATTCATGACAAAGGCATTGAGCGAACAATCGCAAACGGAACAAAAGAGCGACCGCCTTGCCGATGCCCTTACCCCCATAACGCTCGGCCTTGGAGCAGCCCTGTATGCGGCCACGGGCGATATGGAACGCGCCCTTTCCGTACTGACCATCGATTTTGCCTGTGCCGTGAAGTTTCCGGCCCCCGTGGTTTTCAAAACCTCCATGTACACCGCGGCCAGGGAAGGCGTTCTTTTCAAGAGTGGCATCAGCCTCGAAGCTCTGGCCGAGGTGGACGCCGTTGTTTTCGACAAGACAGGAACGCTCACCCGGGGCGAACTCGCCGTTACGGATATTTTGCCCCGAAAAGGCCTGAACGAAAATGAGCTTATTAAAATTGCTGCAGCAGTTGAAGACAGACATGGTCATCCCATAGGACGGGGAATTTTGCGCGCAGCTGAACAACGAAGCCTGGCACCACATTCCGCCTCGGACGTTGACCTTAGTATAGCTCACGGAGTGAGCGGCATGGTCAACGGCGAACTGGTTCGTGTGGGTAGTCGACATTTCATAAGCGAAGATTGCGGCGTTGACTGCGCTTCCCTCTCACCGCAAGCAAAGAAACTGCGCGCAGAAGGGAAAAGTCTTGTCTATGTTTCCCGGGAAGGAAAGTTGGAGGGTATTGTTGCCCTGCGAGACTCTATCCGTCAGGAAGCCCATACAGTACTGGACAGGCTCGCAAAAAGCGGCATCAAAAAAATGGTCATGCTGACAGGAGACCATGAAGGTACCATTCAAACGTTCATGCAAAGCCTGCCCCGACTGGACAATATCCGGGCCGGATTGACGCCGGAACAAAAGGCAAAAGTTGTCGGCGAGCTTCAGCAGGAAGGATACCGTGTGGCCGTTGTCGGCGATGGAGTAAACGACGCTCCGGCCTTCACCGCAGCACAGGTGGGAATCTGCATGTCCAGAAGTACGGGATTGGCGAGAGAGTCTGCCCAAATCGTGCTTGATAACGACAGTCTGGAAGGATTGGTGACTGCGCGATCCATGGCAAAACGCGCCGAGCGCATCCTGCAAAACTGCTTCAATACGGGCGTTGGCGTGAACATCGGCCTGCTTGCCGCAGCCAGCGCTGGCCTGCTCCGCCCGGCAACGGCAGCAGCACTCCACAATGGAAACACCTTCGCCATCTTGGGTTCCGCAGCATGGGCGTCATCCCGCCCTGCCACTAATGACAATAAATAAAAAAACGGCCGGTACACTGACAATCCAGCATATCGGCCGTTCAAATCTTCAATCTTCCAGCAAATCGAAAGGTTAGGCCTTGGCTTCCACCTTCTTTTCCGCCTTGGCGTCCTTGACCATTTCCTTGACCTCGTTGCTGGCCTTCTGGAACGTGTCAACAGTCCAATCCTTGGCCTTGATACCGGCCTTAATGGTACACTTGGTGGCCTTCTTGACGGTGTCCGAACGGGTTGCGGCATAACCGATCACCCCACCGACAATGGCTCCAGCCGTAAAAATAGCTACGCGTCCAAGACTCATGATGTCCTCCTTGCACTCACCGAGGGCTTACGCCTCGACAGCTTTGGGTTCGGACTTGAATCCGAACTTCTTGTTCCACAAATATTTGGTTCCAGCAGCCACACCGACAACACCGGCAAGGCCAAGTAGACCGCCGATGCCAAGAGCGCCGGTTACGGCAACGCCTGCGGCCGTGGACAACCCCGTGCCGATGGACTCCTTGCCGATATCCGCAGCAGCCTGACCTTTAGTCATGACGCCGTCCCGGACTCGTTTGATATCCTTGGCAGCAGCCACAGTTCCACCCACAACAGCACCAACGGTTCCGGAAGCGGAAACGGCTGCGGGCAACAATACGCGAGATGTAAGGGCCATATCGAAACTCCTTGTTTCTTCCCGCCTTACTGGCAGGTTAATTCAAAAATGTCGACAGATCAAAGTCCACTGTGTCAGCCAGTTCTACTGCGATTTCCCGAAACTCGGCGGCATTCTCGCATGTGAACAGCCTGTGCAAAAGTTCCGGTTCAATGATCTCGTCATCATAGACCATGGTCATGGACCGGGTCAGCGGGTTGAACTTTGTCCCGGTGATTCCTGGCATGTCCTGTCCTTTGGGCGGACCAAAACCGTTCACTTTGACGTACCTGATGACCTTGGGATTACCGATGACTCCAAGGTCGAACTTGAGCCGCAGCCGTCCCGGCGTGTGGCTCCCAACGGTAATATGCTCACGAAGTCCGAGCATGAGATCAATATCCATCAGGCCTGTCCTCCTCGTACTTTGTTCGTGAAAATTTCTATGATGTCCGCTTCACTATGCACGGAAGCGTCAAAGCGGACCACGACACCCGCACAGGTTGTATTGGCACGAACCCAGTGGATGCCTTCAATTTCATTTGCACAATTTTCCAAACGGCGGGCCGCAGCTTCGTTATTCCGCACTGCCGGAATCTTCAACCGGACCCTGTCCGGCAAAGTATGTTTGACTTGAACGGTATACACGCAACTTTCTCCTGTTTGTCGGTCGCGGAACAAACAATATTCCAGCGATAAGGATGAATTATCCCCCACCCGCACGCCTGTAAAATTGCGATGTTGAGATGCATTCTCAAATAAGCAGAAAATGATTTCCCGCAACAGGCAGAAATACAGAAGAAAAAAAAAGAAAGTAGTTCAGAAAACAGACAGGTAAAAAGGGGAAAAACGCACAAAAAAGCCGCAACACCAAGCAGTGAAGCGGCTCAAAAAGTTGCAATACTTGTGTTCCGTATCTGCTAGGCTTTTTCCTTTTGGCATTTCGGACATAGACCGAAAAGATACATGCGGTGGCGCGTCAGTTCAAAGCCGAACCTGCCGGCCACTTCTTCCTGACGGTTCTCGATGGTCTGGTCGAATATTTCGACTTTGGCGCCGCATTGCATGCAGACAAGATGGTCATGGTGTTCATGTCCATAAGCATGTTCATACAAGGAGACGCCGTCACCAAGATCAAAACAGTCCGCAAGCCCTGAATCAACGAGTATTTTGAGCGTCCTGTAGACCGTTGCCTGGCCAACATCCGACACCCGTTCCCGAACGATGGACCAAAGCGTTTCTGCCGAGAAATGTCCTTCGGTTTCCAGAAAGGTTTCAACAATGAGTTTGCGCTGTGGCGTCATGCTCAGGCCGTTGTCGTGCATGTAATCAAGGAACACTTTTTCTACGCTGCTCTTCATTGCGATACTGAAAACCAATTGCAATTAAATGTCAAAATAAATTTCGGTATTAATTTGTCACAAATATGAAAAGATTTACCATCATGAATTAAAACCCGACAGCGGCCAAGAATCGAGCAGAAGCAACCCCGGCCGCTATATGCTTGCGGGTGCTCTCACTCAGCTCAAGATTCTCGACGATCTCCAACGGAGCACTGTCGTGTGCATTGGTCAATGTTTGCTCAAAAGCGTACCTGAGGCGGACAAACGCTTCTTTGACATCATCAAAACCGCTTTCCGGATTCCGCCAGGCAAGTGTCAACTCTCCGCTCTCCGTCCCTTTCTTATGTGATGGGGTGACCAGACGATACCAGTCAAGCAGGACGCCTGCGCGTTCGTCTTCTCCGGGGTAGCAAAAGGAACGCCATGCGGACGGCGGGCGGGCTATGGCTTCCTCCAACACGACCTGCGGAACGGCAAGATCCACCTCAAACGGTTCAAGAGCAATTGCATATTTCAGTACAGGCCTGTGGTTGCCGCGTCTTTTCTCGATTTTCCATTCAATTTTCATGAGTACCTCCTATTCATCGAATATCGATCATGTCACCGAACGGAGGAGGATTTCCCGCACCTCCAACCCGGGCCCACAGCACCGGATATTCCGGTTCACATTCAGGAAAATGCATGCATTCCATATCGGTAAGATACACCAGACATGCGGGGGCCATTCCTTCCTGCTCCACCCACTCAAACACAGGTCGGTAGTCGGTTCCTCCACCGCCCTCCGGCGTCAATTCCAGAGGCAGATCACTACGCCCGAAGGATTGGGTTCCAGTCATGGCACTGTCGCAATAGGCTACGTGGACAGTCGTATCAAATGTTTCCAAAATACCGGATAGCTCCGCGCCAAACTGATTCATTTCCGTATCCGTAACACTGCCGGAAGTATCAATGGCCAAAACAATTTCCGGGAGCTTTCGATGGGAAAGAGAAGGGAGAATCAGATTCATATGCAAAAAACGCTTGTTGGGCGGCGTCCAGCTATAGTCGTCGCGGGCGCGCTCACAAATGTACCGTTCAAGCAACTCCTGCCAGTCCAATTCCGGATTCAGAACCTCTTTGATCAACCGCTCCAAGGAACCGGGTAAATCCCCCATGTCTCGCGCCTGCTGCGCGGCCTGAGCCAGGGCAAGTTCCCACTCTTCATCAGAACCGCCTTCATCGGACGCTCCGCCCTCAACATCATTATGCCCGTCACGAACTTCACCACTGCCACCGGGATCACCATGCTGCTCATCAGCCGAATCAGCAGGATCGTCCCCGGCACTCCCCTCCGCAATCTGCCCGTCACCTCCGGCATCGCCAGATCCAGACTCCGAACTGTCCTCGGGATCATCACCCTCCCCCATGTTGCCGACAGGGCCGTCCCAATCCAAATCCCCCTGAGCTTCCCCTTCTCCTTCGGAAAGAGCTGGCCGACTTTCCTCGCCTCCATGCGAACGCAAGTCGGCATAGATTTCGTCGGCAGTACGCCCGTGATACATGGGATTATCCAGATATCCGGGAGGCAACGCTATTCCCGCGTCGAGAAGAATCCAGTTGATGGCATGATCACAAGCAATGTTCCAGCAATGGGCATCACGATTCTTTCGCCGCGCATGATGCTGGCAGGCAGGATGCATGACGGTATGGGCCATAAGGCCCTGTACATGGGCATCACTCAAATTTTCAACATAGGCGGGATTGTAGGCCAGCGTTCTGCCGTCGGTCCATGCGGTCGCACACTTCGGATCAGGTACTGGAGTCATGCGCAGGCACAACGAGCCGAAAAACGGATGTTCCAGCAACAGCCCAGTTCTGGCTTTGAGCAATTTTTTGCGGGCTACCTCCATGGTTTTACCTACAGCAATACTTCCGAATTGGCGGTGGCCCACAGGGAAAATGCCGGAGACTCCACCACACCTCGGTGGTTCTTCACGGAATCACGAACCAGTAACACCCCGAATTCCGATGGCAACCTCGAAGCATAGGCTATGATATTTTCCGCAGTGCTGTCCCCGGCTTTTTTTGAAAGGGCCTCACACAAAGCATACAGGGTGGCAGGGTCTTCAGGTACAATAGCCGTTTCCGGATTCCCTATGATTTCGTCGGGATCGGGAAGTTGCCGGAACATCCGTGAAAAACCGGCAAATTCGGCAGCCGCGCCGGGGCCAACCGTCCCCTTCAGCAGCCCCAACTCCACTTCAGGCTCGGGCGAGGCCGCGATAATCCGTGCGGCAAACTCCCATGATCTGGGAGAAGGAAAGGCTTTTTCACTTTTCTTGGGGTCAAAATCGTGCAGCAAATTGGGTCGAAAACGAATAAATGCCCTGATCTCTTCGGCTATCCCCTGCTGGTCGGCCCATTCGAGCCACGTTTCGGCATCAACGGAAAAATCCAGATGCACAAAACGGTTGGCAAGAGCGGACGGCATGCGATGCGTTACGGCACGGTCTGTCTCGCGGTTACCCGCAGCCACAACGGTCCAACCGTCCGGAAGCGTGTATTCGCCGACCTTGCGGTCCAAGACCAACTGATAACAGGCGGCCTGCACCAAAGGCGGGGCCGCATTGAGTTCGTCCAGAAACAGTACGCCTTCGCCCTGCGTCGGCAAAAAAGCAGGCGGACACCAATGGGCCACACCATCACCATTGACAGAGGGCAATCCCCGCAAGTCAACCGGGTCAAGCAACACCGCACGAAGATCGGTCAATTCCCTTCCAAGTTCAGTGGCAATCTGACCTACAACCTGGCTTTTGCCTACTCCGGGCGCGCCCCAAAGGAACACGGGTTGGCGCAGAGGAATGAGCGTCCGCAACGCCGCCTTTATCTGGTTTGCATTCATACGGCTTCCTTCAATGACCGGTCCGTGAATTCTATGAGATTGAAGGTAATGTTGGAAACGTCCTCCATGAATTCCTCGCCGCACTCCATGGCGGACTCGTTTTCCTCATGGTATCGCCAATTTACCACAATATTTTTGCCCTCGTTCGCCTGTGCATCAAGCATGTCGAACAGGTCCATGAACGTCTTTGAGGTTGAACTGTTGAAATAGAGAATTTCCATGTCGAGTTCCATGCGTTCGCCGTTGCTCTTTGCAAAAAAATCCTCGAGCCAGTCGAACATGGGGCCGTAAAAGGCCCAGCAATTCTCGGGATAAGACTCGCCCCTGATCTCGAAGGACATGGCCTCCGGATCAAAGTCAATAAGGGGCGACGATTTGGTCGCCTGTACGCTGAATCTGGTCATAAAAACCTCCTACTGAGCCACGACCTTCATGGAAAAAAACGAGGTATCCCCATCCAGGGGACGGATATCAAAATCCATGGGCCGTGCGGCCTTGCGAGCCATTTCGATAAACCCCAACCCGCCTCCCTTGCTGCTGACCGGAGCTTTCTGCTTTCGGCGTTCCCGGTAGTATGCCTTGAGTTCGTCCGGGGTCATGCGGCGAAGAGCCTCGATATGTCGGGAAAGTTCATTGCAATCACCAGTGAGCATCTTGTTGCCGCAAGCCACGAAAAAGCGTCCATCCTCTTCGCGTCCAACGACAACCTGCCCCTGTGCCATCTCCCCCTGTTGATCCTCGGAAGAAATCTGGCGCTCGGACGAATAGCGCACGATATTCTGCATCTGTTCCACAAGAATGGAAAAAACTCGCTGCACGGACCCCATGCCCGCGTCCTCCGCATTCATCTTGCTGCGCATCAGTTCGGCGATGCTCTCCACCACGGCCTGTGACAACGGGCCGTTAAAATAAAGAATTACACCTTCCCGCCGCATTTCCTCATAATACCTGAACAGGCTGTCTGCCATAT
Organism: uncultured Desulfovibrio sp.; assembly: GCA_913060505.1. GTDB lineage: Bacteria > Desulfobacterota > Desulfovibrionia > Desulfovibrionales > Desulfovibrionaceae > Pseudodesulfovibrio. The sequence goes on along the minus strand of CAJXRQ010000030.1, from coordinate 13,353 downwards.
TGTCCCCCTTCATCCGAACTCGAATCCGAGCACGGTAACGTCGTCTCGGCGAACTTCGCCGCCTTGATATTCCTCGAAAAGATGTAACAGGACACCACGCTGTTCACTCATGGGGACTGAAGCATGGTCCTCCATGAACCGCATGAACCGGCGTTTACCGAATGGAAGCCGTTTTTCGCCGCCGATCTGATCCGCAAGGCCATCGGTGGCCATATAAAAACGCGTCTTTCCTTCCAGCGGGACTTTCACATCGGTAAACTGAAAACTCATGGGCGAACGCACATATCCAAGCCCGCAACGATCCCCCTTGATGATGCTGACTCCTTGCGGCCCCATGCAATACAGGGAACTGCAAGCCCCGGCGAAGACCATCCGGCCCGCGTCCTTATCCAGATAACAAAGAGCGCAATCCATGCCGTCATCGGATACGGATTCCTTTCGATCCTGGCCCAGTGCCTCCTTGATGAGCCGGTTCATGGAACCGAGCACCGAGGCGGGGCTGCCATTGCCTTCCGCCACGGCCTGCTCCAGCAGAGAGTGCACGATAAGCGTCATGAACGCGCCCGGCACTCCATGGCCGGTGCAATCCATGACGCCGACAAAATATCCGTTTCCCCACTTCCTGAACCAATAGGAATCGCCGCCAACAGTATCGCGTTGGCTCCAGATGAGAAAATGTTCCGGCAAAAACTCGCCCAATCGGGCCTTATCTGGCAAAAAGGATGTCTGAATAAGCCGCGCGTAATCGAGGCTCTCGGAAATCTGACGTTGACTGGCCGCAAGCTCGGACAGGGCGGACTGAAGCCGCTTTTCACGAACCGCAATGGCATGCCCCATCCAGTACATGTTGCGTTTGAGGAGGATGAAGTCGTGCCCTCCTTCATCACAATTTTTCAACGGCAGATCCACATGTGCATAGTCGCCCTGCTTGAGAAGCGAGCATTGGGCATTGAGTTCACGTATGTTTCTCAGGGCTATAACGTGGCTGATCCACTTGGAAAGGGGCACAAAAAGGATAATGGATGCTGTCAGTGAGCCCACGAGAAGATTCATGGCAACATGGGTACCGTTGGAGTGCAGCACCAAAAGGGTGGCAAGCGGCCCCGCAACAATGCTCCAGAAAAGCACGATAGTCACCTTGCGCTCCACCCGCCAATCAAAAACGGATTGGAGCATGCCGAGAATCCAGCTCATGACTCCTGCCCTTCCGCTTCATCCTCCATGCCGCAGGTGCCGTGTTCCCGGCACGCGCAGACGGATCGCCTGTAGACCTCTACCCGATTCCGGCCATTTTTTTTGGCCGCATACAGGGCAATGTCCGCGTATTTTATCAATCTGTCCAAATCCTCTTCCTTTTCCTCAAAGGACGTAAGGCCGATGCTCACGGTCATGCGCAAAACCCCGCCCGACACACCGACCTTGGCGTTCCTGACGCAATCAAGGATCCTGTCCGCCACACGACAGGCATCCCGGCGGTCGGCTTCCGGCAGCAGAACCACAAACTCCTCACCGCCAAAGCGCCCCACGGCGTCAACTTCCCGCACGGACTCCCGGAGAATCCGGCTCAGGGAAACAAGGGCTTTGTCTCCCACGTCATGCCCGTAGGTGTCATTGACATTCTTGAAGTTGTCGACATCCACGATGAGCATGGACAGTGCGCCCCCGTTGCGTCGGGAACGGGCAAGCTCCCTTTCCGTAAGCTCCATGAAATATCCCCGGTTAAACAGTCCGGTAAGACTGTCCGTCCGAGCCAGGCGGCGCATTTCCTCTATCATATGCTTGCGCTCGGTAACATCCGCCAGCACGCCGACAACCCCGCCGGGGCCATCCTCCAACTCCTGCATGGCACTCGCACCAAGCTCGGCCCAAAGCGGCCCGCTTTCGGAGCTGCACAACCGCACCTGAAACTGCCGGACCTGATCGGCGGCAAGCAGGGTTTCATAGAGTTCGTAGTCCTCGGGGTTGCAAAACAGGGAACGGAAATCGGGCACGGCCTCAAGAAACAATTCCGAATCGTGAAACCCAAACATGACGGCCATGGCCGGATTGACCTCCACCAAAGCTCCGTTTGCGTCGCACCAAAAAATGCCCTCGGTCACATTCTCGAATATACCCCGGTATTTCTGCTCACTCAGAGTCAAATCATCATTCAGGGAATTCAGGGCATGCTGCATGCGATCCCCCATGGTGACCAACCGCCTGCTCTGGCGCAAAAGGCGTCCGTATTCGTCAACCAGCACGGAAAACGCGCCGGCCAAGGGATTTCCGGATTTTTCTGCACCCAGCGCAGCTGTTCCGGCGTCCGCAAGCACCTGTCTTTCCTTTCTGAAAACCTCTCTGCTCATATGTACGTCAACCATTGCGAATGCCGCCCACCGCTCGGCTTTTCCGATGTCAGGCTACGCGTGTTTTTATGAAATTGAAAATCGTTTTCACGCAATTATTATTCTACGCATTGAGTGTCAACACCAAACTGAAATTGAATTCTCCGGCAATGAACAAATCTTGGCTGCGAAACAGAAAATCGCAAGTCGGCATAGGAGGCTGAAAAAATAAGATAAAAAAACAGGTGATGTTTTTTTCCACTGCTTTTTCAACAAAAAACTAAAGCAAGCAGCATCAAAATGTACACTTTTAAAGGATACAAATCAGGCACTCTCGGCATCTTTGCCGCAAGCACCCAGAAAAGGTCAATAAAAACGTCTTCCGAATACCATAACAAAATATCAGCAGACTCCAACGTATGAAATCTCAGGAATTCCTCACTCCTGGATGGTGCTGTCCTGCTCTTTGGAGGCCCCTCGACTGCCCCCCCCTTTCCTTTTTCCATCAAAAGTACTCCTTTCTGCGTTAGCTGTATTGGCGGCCCCCACTTTAAGAACTAACAAAATGAAAATACGATTCGACAGGAATATAATTTTATATTGACACAAAAAAGTAATATAACACGAAAATTTTTTTTATGACAAGTACACTCGCAAAAGAATCCAAACGATCAAATATGTTTCTTTCTGAAGCTGCACAGCTTTGGGACATTATGTATGGACCAATTGCTGTGGATGAAACAGATTTCATTTTTGATATATGCAAAGCAAAAATGGATACTAATTCTGGTACAGCTTTGGATATAGGATGTGGAACTGGTCGATATGTTATCCCTTTAGCGAAAAATGGTTGGCATGTAACAGGAATTGATGAAAGTTCATCCATGCTCGGTGTGTTAAAAAACAAAATGCTTCGCCATAATGTTAGTGCACATTTATTTAATACAAATTTTTCTGACTTTACGTCATCTATACATTACGATCTGATTTTTGCATTCTTTTCCATTGTGTACACATTAAAAGATAGGGATGTTTTGATTTTTTTGCAGCAGGTTCACGAATTGCTGCATCCTGATGGCATATTCATGTTCAATTTCTTCAATGCATATGAATTCTGGAATGCAGACGGATGGAAGTCGAAAATGGCCAAGGTATTCAAGGGGGGACATTTAACAGTAAATTACACCAGCACCCCGCAAGACACTCTCCGAGGCATCGCTACAACAGAAGACTTCAGACAATTCAGCCACCAGAATCAGGGAATGGCATTTGACGCGACTCTTCGGCCCATCCGGTTCCATTCGCCACATGGAATGAAACTATTCATGGAGAAAGCCGGGTTTAACGACATTCAATTCTATGAAGGATTTTCAGGGAGACGACTCGGGTCAAAAAATCCCCGAGCCGCGATCATCACTGCGGTTGCGACTCGTCAATGACGCAACACACCCAATTACGAGGCTTAGACCATCAACCATATATCGGCGCATATTTTCATACCCAAAAAGGAGAATAGTCATGAAAGAATATGATGCCACTGACTACGAAGTTATCGACCTCGAAGATCTCGAAGAAATCAGCGTTCCTCTGCATTGCAACAACATGACCTCTGGCGAATAGGCTTCCCCTTCGACTGGAAAGCTTTAAAAATTCTCTAACCCTATAAAACGGTTGATGGTTTAATTCATGAAAATATGCGCCGGTTTTGAAAACCACAAATAGCCACAAGCTATTCGGGATACAAGCATGGAAAGAACAGGCATTGCAAAAGCACATTCAACAAAGGCCTTTTTCTTAGATTCCTGCAACAGAAACGCGGCTAAAGACGAACTCGATTTCTACATTGAAGCTTTTGGGCACGGCAAAACTCTGCCGAAAAGGACTCTGGAGGTCGGTTGTGGAACGGGACAGTTTCTGCTCCCTCTTTTAGAAAAGGGATTGCAAGGTATTGGCGTTGAGAAAGACGACGTCATGTTTGAAATCCTTCAAAAGCAGGCTGCAAATTCCGGCCTGCTGGCAGATACCAGATTGTCTGAATTCAAAGACTTTCACGATCCAACGGGGTTTGATGGCATCGTGGCGTTCCACGTTATCGGCCATATTCTTGACTCGGAAGTACTCCGCTCATTCTTTCGAAAAGCATTCGACCTTCTTCTGCCAAACGGTCTTTTCCTGTTTTCTTATGACAACATGTTTGAATCATGGAAATCAAAACAATGGAACCTTACGACAACCCATTGTTTTGAAGATGGCTTTGGACGCATGGAAAGGAGTTACACTCCGAAAGATCGCGTTGAGGGTGTTGCTGCAGTGCAAAGCTTCATCACGATCGGCAAAAGCGGGGTTCCCCAATTCATCCACGACAAGCAGCACATTCGTTTCTACACCATGACAGAACTCGTCCTGCTTCTGGAAGAAACGGGATTCAGCCAAATTCAGACGTATGCGGATCTCAATGGTACCCCTTTGGGAGACGAAGAAATGAGAGGGCACGTTCTGTATACGACAGCAAGAAGACCGTAACCGCTAGAAGGGAAAAGGAATGATCACGCTGAAAGAGCTTCAAAAACCAAGGGTTTTTCATATTGATGAAAAAATAAAAGTCTCCAGCAGCTTGCCGGACAACCTCAGCGAAATCTATCACGAAAACACAAAAATGCATCCGAGCGATGTTCGCCCATGGCTGGTTCCGCTCTTGCCAACGGGACTTACGGCAATGTCCGTTAAAGCCTTTTTCCAAAGGAGTGCCAACAGCTACAAACGATACGATGGATACCCTACCATCAAGCTGTCGCCACAAAAAAGAGGACAGGACTCACAAAGCCTGTGGGATGTAATCTCTCGACGCCGTTGCGAACGAAACTACTCTCAAACGCCTATCGCAAAAGAATCCCTGTCTCGAATCTTGCACCATGGATACGGCCAGACCGGACACTTTCAGGCAAACGGGAATGATGTGTACCTGAGAGCGGCCCCATCCGCAGGGGCTCTCTACCCTCTTGATATCTATCCGTTGATTCACAATGTATCGGGCATTGAAAACGGATTGTACCATTATGATGTGCAGGATCACACGCTGGAGAGCCTGCGGCCTGGTGATTTCCTGCCAAAAATGTATCCGTTGATCCAACCCAGCAACAATGAATGGCTGACTTCGGCCGGGGCCGTCCTTTTCGTTACGGCAACATTTAAGCGCAACCAGCTGAAATACGGAGATCGCGGTTATCGAGGCGTTCTTTTGGATGCAGGACACGTCTCGCAGAATATTCTGCTGTCATGCACGGCCTTGGGATACAGCGCCTGCATAATTGTCGCCTGCCTGGATGACCAGGTTAACGATTTCCTCCAGATAGACGGGATAGAGGAATCGGTTCTTTTCGCCATCAGTATCGGAAGCCCCGCAACGGAGAACAAAGATCATGCAGAATAAAACAAAGGCATTGCCGAACAAGCCAACGCTCAGCAGAAGCTATCATATCATCCCCATGGATAACGACAGGGTTCAGTTCCGAAACGGCCAGGACCTGTTTGTGATCAGGGGAGCGGGGCTTCTTGAGCTTACTCACGATCTCTTCCCGTTGCTGGACGGACAATTAACCACGGATGAAATCATCAATTGTCTGGATGGACAACACTCTCAGGAAAACATCATTGGCCTGCTCCGCCGTCTGACCCAACGTCGTGTGGTCAAAGAATTCGTTGAGGGAGAATACGAAGTTCCCGGCATGTCCGAAATGCAAAAAATCTATTTTTCGCAATTTTCCGGACATCCCCAACCGAATCTCACCGCATTGAGCAAGGCCAGGGTAACGGTATTGGGTCTCGGTCCGCTTGGAGCAGCATTGGCAAAAGTCCTTGCCCGGTCCGGTGTAGGCACGATCACGGTTTCGGACAACCATGCAGTGGGGCAGGACGATATCCTTTTGAGCGGATATTTGGACAAGGCTTTGGGTAATCCTCGTGTGGAAACATTCATGAGCAGGATCAACGAAGAATTCCCCAATACCAAATGGGAAAGCCAGAAAGACCCGTTTGATGAAAATCCGGAACGGGGTGCTCCCGATTACATCGTCGTCTGCCTTGAGAACTACCGTCCGGACACTCTGAAACTCGCCAACGATTTCAGCCTGTCGCATGGGATTCCATACACATGGTGCTGCCTGGACTGCACACACGGGACTATCGGCCCCACGGTGCTCCCGCATGAAACGGCCTGCTTCAATTGCTATACGACACGGGCAAGAGCAAATGCCGACTACCCGGAAGAATTGCAGGCGTATGAATCGCAGTTATCCCAAAACGGCAACCAGACCGCCTTTGGTTACCTTCCTCCGCATATTCAAATTCTGGCGGGAATTGCTTCTTTGGAGATAATCAAGGATTTAAGCGGATTAACACCTCCATTAACGTACAACGCCCAACTGGAAATCAACCTGCTCACCATGGAATTTGCGCTTCACCCGGTGCTGAAATTGCCTCGGTGCCCATCATGCGGACGTTTGTTGTCTTCGGGGGCAGCCGTACGCCCCTTTGCGGAGCGCCAGTTATGACATGGCCAGGGGCAAGCCACCATCCGCAAAACATCCCGCTTGCAGCCATCCTGCCTCATTTGGTCAGCCGCAAGACAGGTATCCTCAAGGGACTCAATACTCTTTTCAAAGGGCCGGGAGATCCAAAAGTTCATGTGGCCATCAGTGAACTGACCGACTCAAAGACCTACCTCGACTGCTTTGGGGAAGTTTCCGGAACCGGGGTTGGCCTGACAGAACAAGGAGCGTTGATGTCTGCCCTTGGCGAAGCTGTCGAAGGGTATTGCGGTTATGACATCCAGCAAGACCTGACCTTGGGTTCCTACCGCGACATGATCCGAGAAGGCTTAAATGCCGTATCCCCGCAGGAACTTCCCTTGTACTCTGCCAAGCAATACGAGAGCCGGAAATTCCGGTTTCGCCCCTTTACGGATGACACCGTCATTCGTTGGGCAAAAGGAAAATCCGCCATAACGGGAAAAACACGCAGACTGCCGGCTGGCCAAGTCTATATCTCCTATTCTCCCGGTGAAGGAGAAACCCCGATCTGCCACACCATTTTCGGAGGGGTTGCCAGCAGCACATCATACACGGCCGCACTGCTTTCTGGCTTGTATGAAACTGTCGAACGTGACTCCATGATGATCTGGTGGCTCGGGCAATTGCCCATGACCAAGGTGACTCTTGCGGGTGACACATGGCTCGGAGAGTTATTTAGGAAGAATTTTGCCAGCCCGGGCCTGTCGTTTGAGCTGTGGCACATTACTATGGATATCCCTGTGCCTGTTTTTTTCGGACTGGTAACGGACGAAAAAAACAACGCGGTAGCAGGAGGATTCGGCACGAATCTGAATCCGAATATGGCAGCCCTCAAGGCATTATTCGAATGCGTCCAGAACAGGCTGGGACAATTGCCCATGCGCTCAAACTGGGGAAAAAATCTCTACAACGAAAAATTCAAAAAAAATATTTTCACGGACAACACGCCTTCGGCTTCCTCGCGGGAATACTCGCGCATGAACGATCTGAACTACAATCTGCACGCTTATCTGGAGCCGAAAACACATTGCCTGTTGGATACGGTCTGTTCGGGAGACAAAAAAATACAGCTAACAGAAATCCCAAACCTGTCTCTCGGAACAGCCGAACAGGATTTGCAAACCTGTTTGGACATGCTTCAGAAAAAAGGCTTCGATGTCATCGTAACAGAGCTTACCCATGACGATGTGGCCGACCTGGGTTTTGTGGTTCTGCGCGTTTCCATTCCCGGCCTCGTCGCCAATAGCGTAACAGCTTGGCCATATCTGGGAAATCCCCGCCTTTACAAAGTTCCTGCAAAACTGGGTTTTCCCGTCAAGACAGAATCAGACATGGCATGCTTTCCCATGCCCTATGCATAAAAAAGAGGTGGTTTTGCAACACGATTACCACACCGCAACCTTGACGGGCTTACAACGTGTTCTAAGCCCCAAAACAGGTATCGTAAAAAGCCTCGGTTATCTGTTCCGCAACCCCGGAGATCCCACGCCCCATGTGGTTACGTCAGCCATTACCGCCTTTCATCGTTTCAGTAGCAACAAGGCCGATTTCGCTTCCACGGGCACGTCTACCAGCCAAAAGCAGGCACACTGGTCCGCGATGGGAGAATCGGTTGAACGGTATTGTGCGGCCCTCTCGGACTTTCACGACCTCACGTTCAATTCATACGACGGAATTGTCCGTCAGGGACTGAAAGCCCTGGCGCCGAGAGACTTTACTCTCTTCCGTGAAGCCCAGTACAATAATCCCGACTTTCCATTTGCGCCGCCAACGCCTGAAACAAGGCTTTCATGGATACAAGGACAATATCTGCAAAAGAGGGAATCCGTTTTTGTTCCTTCGGCATTGGTCTTCAACCAGTACCACCCGGTTCAAGGAGAAATTCGCATTTGCCCGGATATCCATCCCGGAGTCGCCAGTGGTTTTTCCGGACAGCGAGCACTCACCGGAGCAATGCTGGAAATCGTGGAACGGGACACGATGATGATCCATTGGTTGAACAACCTGCCGGTAACAGGAATCACGGAGGATGCGGATCTTAACAAACTGCGCCGGGATTGCGGGATTCCGCCGCATCTCGATTTGCATCTGGCATGGTTGCAAACCGACTTGGGGGCCATATGCATTTTTGCACTTCTGCTCGATTGGCAAAACGGCCTGTTGGGCGGCGGATGTTCGGCCGGATTTTCCGCGCGCAGGACAGCGCAAAAGGCTACATGTGAAGCAATTCAAATCCTGCACTTGAGTCGCGAAGTGCAGCGCGGCGAACAGGGAAAGCTTGCCGGAGCCAAAGGAGGCATCCCCAAGGAATTCTTGAGTCCGGTGGGTAGAAAAAAACTGCCTCTCACCGAGTTACTCTACAATCTGGGCTATTATCTTGATCCGGACAACTGGAAGGCCCTGCATAACTTTCTCCACCCGGCCAACAACGTGTCTCTGCGCGATTGCGACTCCAGCATGCCCGAATGGAATTTCACAGCCTTGAAAGACAGCTTCGCAAATGCCGGGCTTTCGCCAATCTGCGTCAACCTGACAACACCGGATGTCGCAGACATCGGCTGGCTTGTGTTCAGAGTTCTGGCTCCGGGGGCCGTTCCGAACCTGCCCACACTCTACCCGCCCGAAGCTGTATCCAGATTGCAAACCGTGCCCCGAAAACTTGGCTTTGACTCGCCTCCCCGGTGGAATGCCAAGCCCATGCCCTACGCATAAGATAGAAAAATCTCAGCAAAGGAAAAAACATGGAAACAACCACACTATTCACGAATCCAAGTTTTGCCGTGCTCAAGCAACAGGAAGGTGAAATCCTATTTTCACTCTATGGTGAAATAAAAATGCTCAGAGGGGCTGTTCCCGTCATATCCACCATACTGGATTCCATGGAGGAAGGCCTGCCCAAAGAGGCCCTTCAGCAACGAGCTACCAAAGAACACCCGGAAACAACCGTTGCAAAAATGTTGGACAACATGCTCGGCTCCGGCATTTTTATGGAGAAAAAAAGCGGCGATGATAAGCAACCACCGAAAACAATCGCACAACATGCATCCCCAGGAGTATCCAACCATCAATTGGGGTGTCTGGGCGTAGGCGACCTCGCAAAAACACTTTCGTCCATGACAAATACTTCGAACATGATTTCCATAGCCGAATTGGATAGCCCCGCAACAGGGAAAGGCTATACCGCATCGGAGAAACTGGACACGCTGGCCAAACGATTTGAGGAAAACCTGCAATCTCTTCAATTGTCTGCCATGGCCGTTTGCCCGGAAAACATGAATTATCTGGAATTATGCGCCCTGAACCGGGCATGCCTTGCTCTTGGCCTGCCATGGATTCTTGGGCATTTCAACGGCAAGCAACTCATGGTAGGGCCAACGGTCATCCCATATAAGACGCCTTGCCTCGAATGCCTTCTTGAACACAGGCTCAAGGCATTGAACCCAGCTCTGGGAATCGGCTGGCAAGATTTCCTGCACAGCACGGAGAACTATCCGCTTCCGGATGATCCCTGCTGGCAAACGGCAGCGCATTGGGCGGCATGGTTGATGAGCGCTGAATTGCAGGCCCTTGCGTCCGGAAAAAGCACTCCGCAGTATATGAAACGCCAGATACAGATTTCAAGGGAGGCAACGCCTGAATTGGCCGACATCCAGTTTGAGGCGATAACCACCTGCCCTGCGTGCCAGGGAATGAACCGCGGTTACATGAAAAAAACTCCCAGCAAATCTCCTGACGATCCCGGCAAGGTGGAAATCCACCTGACCCAGGAAACAGTCCGGCACGGAGACAACGGATTACGGGCTCTCAGTGCCGAAGATGCCAGGATGATGCTGGACAGAGCGTTCGGTCTTCTGAAGACAAACGTACGTATCCACCAGAGTCGGGGCGGCCTTCTGGATGAAATCATTCCCAGCTTCCGATCATACACATCTTCGGTTTATGATCCGAATCTTCCTTTCATCATCTCGGAACACAGGCATTGGGGAAAGGGAATGAACGCAAAACAGGCGTACCTTTCGGCCGGCTTTGAAATGATGGAACGCATTTGCGCAGAATACTCTGCAAAAATTGAAATGCTGCAATGCCCATACAAGGAAGTTCAAGAAATCGCTCTGGATCTGGAAACCAGAGTGGGCAAGCAGTACTACCTCAGAAACATGGACAAACTCGATGCGAATATTCCGGTAGACTGGGTATGGGGTTGGTCGCTGACCAACAAAAAAAACATCATGGTTCCAGCAAGCATGGTATTTTTGTCCCGCAGTGTTTTCCAGGGCAAATTCATATTGGGCAGTTCCAGCGGCCTTTCAGCCGGAACGACCATGGAGGACGCAATCCTCCAAGGACTTCTTGAAGCCGTTGAGCATGACGCACGGTATATCTGGCAGGCCAACTTCATAACGCCACCAAAACTGACGGACCTTCCACCAAAGGCGCAGGAAATCAAGGAACAACTCAAGGCCATTGGTTGTGACCTCATCGTCAGGGACTATACAACCGATCTGGGCGTTTACATCTTCCGCGCCTGGATAGTGCAACCAGACAACCCTGTTCTCTATGCATCCTCGGGCATGGGAGCCTCCCTGCGGCCGGAAATAGCCTTGTATCGGGCAATCAGCGAGGCAAAACAGTCATGGCCAAGTGAAACCACGTCCTCCAGCACGGACTTTGCTTCCAAGAACAACACGGATCTCTTTGGGTATAACACTGCAACGCTGTTCATGCATTATCAGGATAACGTTACGGAATTGCTGGCAGGTGGGCCGGAGAAATCCTACTCGGACTGCCCGGACAGATCTTCCGGCAACATCTCACAGGACATCCGTGTAATTGTAAAAAGCATTGGCAAGAACTCGCCCGGCAGTGATGTTGTCGCGGTGAATCTCACACGGGAAGAATTCGGGATTCCGGCCGTGCGCGTCATTACATCCGGTTTGCAAAACCCTTCGCAGCCTCTACAGAACTTCCCGCAGGATCGCCTTTTCGATCTGCCTGTCAAACTTGGTTTCCGCAGCAAAAGACTTTCTTTCAAGGAGCTGTTCAATGACTGCCACCAGCAATAAGGCAATAGCGGTTAAGCTGAATCCATACCTCTCCATCATTCGCGCCACGGACAAGGAAAGCGTATTTTCCCTGTACGGAAGAATAAAGCGTCTACGCTGGAAGCAACAGGATTGGGCAGCCAGCTGGTTTGCACCTGGAGATAACAAACCGCATCCCCATAAACAGGGGCCAAAGGAACTCTCGCCTCTGGAAGAAAAACTATTGCAGACCGGCATACTGGTCGCCCACAACCAAAAGCCCGGAACCAATCAATTACGGGAAGCGACCATCGTTGGACATGGGCTTCTGGCGGACCTCGTCGGCTCCAGCCTCAAAAAACAGTATCCGGAAATAGTTCTCAACAAACCTGACAATCTGGTGGAAAGCCACACGGAAAGTATAAATCATTCCGTGACCATCATATGCCCGGAAACAGCAACAAGAGGCGATCTCTCCCAAATCAACAAGACATGCCTGCAAAATGGACGTCCATACGGATTCGTCTATTTCAACGGGAAAAATCTCGTTGTGGGCCCTGTGGTTGTACCCGGCAAAACCCCTTGCCTTGACTGCCTTACAACATGGCTACAGGATAATCTGGACAGGCACAGGCAGCTGGGATTGACCCGAAAGGAGACAGAGAGAATTATCGCAGCCGTTCCCTTTACCGCTGACATAAACGCTGCATCCAGAGCCGTGGAAATGGTGCTGGGACAATTGAATAATACGCTGAATAACACTTCCAATGCATTGGCAGGTTGCCAGGTTCAGGTTCCCTTGACGCCACAACCGGATATGCGCATGACGAAATTTGCACATAACGCGGGTTGTCCCGCCTGCCATGGAGGCTTTGGTGACCTGTTCAGCCATACACCTGAACAGTCACCTGATACGTGCTCCTGCATGTTCACGCTGCATGATATCCCGACCTGCCAAATGGACAGCGGCTACAGAGCTATGGGCAGCCTTGCAGCAAGGGAGTTGATCGCATCAACCATGGACAAAATGGGAGCGGTCATGCGTGTGCAGGAACTCCACACAGGCCCGCTGGACAACGTGATTCCTTCATTCCGGGCAGAGCTGTATACACCGGAAAAAGGTGAGACCCTGGGATTCGGTAAAGGCGTTGACAAAGAGCAGGCATACCTTTCTGCAGCGTTCGAAGCTGTAGAACGCCTTTGCTCCGAATCCCGCGGCAACATACCGCTGTTCCGCACGCCATGGGAAAAGGTCAAGGACCGGGCGCTGGATGTTGAGAAAAGAATTGGCACGGTCCACTTCTATCGGAACAACGAACCGTTCACCCGAAACACTCCCATAGATTGGGTCTGGGGCCAAAATCTGCTCACGGAAGAACCGATTCTTGTACCGGCATCCATGGTCTACGTGGGACCGAGCAAATTTGCAGGAAAATTCTA
>CAJXRQ010000029.1 GCA_913060505.1 uncultured Desulfovibrio sp. | reverse complement strand
GGGCGCGGTGCGGTAAGCTCTTCGTCCATGTGATCAAGAATGTGCAGGCGAGCTTCCTTGGCCTGGTTCAACGCGCGGCGGAGAACCTCGGAAGGAATGCCCTTGATCTTGATATCCATCTGAATGGCGGTGATACCGTCGCGGGTACCGGCCACCTTGAAGTCCATATCGCCCATGGCATCTTCGTCGCCGAGAATGTCGGTGAGCACGAAGTAGTCGTCATCTTCCTTGCACAGGCCCATTGCGATACCGGCAACCGGAGAGGAAATGGGAACACCAGCGTCCATCAAGGCCATGGCGGAGCCACACACGGTAGCCATGGAAGAGGAGCCGTTGGATTCCATGATTTCGGACACCACGCGAATGGTGAACGGGAAGTCCTCGGCGCTGGGCAGCACAGGAGTGATGGCGCGTTCAGCCAAAGCTCCGTGACCGATTTCACGACGGCTGGGACCACGCAGCATGCGGGCTTCACCCACGCAGTAGGGCGGGAAGTTGTAGTGCAGCATGAAGCGTTTGGTGTCTTCGCCGATCAGGGTTTCAAAGCGCTGTTCGTCGCGGCTGGAACCCAGCGTGGCAACGGCCAGCGCAGAGGTTTCTCCCCGGCGGAACAGGGCCGAACCATGAGTCATGGGCAGCAGGCCAGCTTCAACGGACAGGGGACGAACCGTGGTGGTGTCGCGTCCGTCAATGCGCAGGCCTTCTTTCTTGATGCGGGTGCGGACGATCTTTTTCTCCAGAGCGCCGACAATATCGCCGACATGCTTGGCTTTTTCTTCATCGTCCGGGTATTTTTCGCTGACGGCTTCCTTGGCCTTGGACTTGGCAGCGGACTTGGCGTCCTTGCGAGCCATTTTTTCAGGCGTAGTCAATGCGGCTTTGAGGTCATCAGTAATGACTTCAGCAACGTAGGAAGCCAGCTCTTCGTCTTCCTCAGGTGCTTCGACTTCCATTTTTGCAACGCCGCATTTTTCGCGCAGTTCGTCCTGCAGGTCGAAGAGGGGCTGCATTTGTTCGTGGCCCCATTCCAGAGCATCGGCGACCATATCTTCGGATACGAAGTCGCCGCCACCTTCAACCATGACCACAGCGTCGCGGGAAGCCGCAAAGACGAGGTTCAGGGAGCTGGATTCGGCAATACCTTTATAGGTGGGGTAGAGCACGAACTCGTTGTTAACATAGCCAACGCGGGCACCGGCGATGGGGCCTTCGAAGGGCATTTTGGAGATGTGCAGGGCAGCGGATGCGCCGGTCAGAGCCAGCACGTCCGGGTTCACGTCCTTGTCCGCGGAAAGAACGGTGGCGATGATCTGTACTTCATCGGAAAAGCCCTTGGTGAACAGGGGGCGGATCGGGCGGTCGATGAGGCGGGAAACCAAAGTTTCACGCTCGGACGGACGGCCAACTTCGCGGCGGAAATAACCGCCGGGAATACGACCTGCCGCATAGGCCATTTCCTGATAGTTACAAGTCAGGGGAAAGAAGCCCCGATCCACTTCCAGCGGCTGAGTGGTGGCTGTGACCAGAATCACGGTGCCACCGGACTGGATCCAGACCGCACCGCTGGCCTGGTTGGCCAGTTTGCCGGTCTCAAGGGTGATGTCCAGATTGCCGACCGATGCGGTCAGGCTGGTTTTGTCAAAAGGTTTAAGCATGTATTTTCCTCGCAAGTTTCGTTTATGCCTCGGCCTTGCGGGATCCCCGGCCATTTAGCCGGCTTGGGGAGGAACTCTTGAAGCTCTTCAAAAATGCCTTCCGCAGCCAACTAAGGTGTCATCGGGGTCAAGCCTGCAAGGCTCTGGCCGTTGTACATATACAGACGGGGGAGGCCCGGCCTCCCCCGTTGATCTCGTTCTCGAAATTACTTGCGCAGTCCCAGACGTGCGATCAGATCGCGATAGCGCTGGATGTCTTTGCCCTTCAGATAGTTGAGGAGCTTTCTGCGCTGGCCGACCATTTTCAGCAGGCCGGTACGAGAGTGGTGATCTTTTTTGTGGGTCTTGAAGTGGTCCGCAAGGTACTTGATGCGCTCGGTGAGCAGTGCAACCTGAACCTCGGGGGAACCAGTGTCGCCTTCGTGCGTCTTGTACTCGGCGATGACCTTTTCTTTGGCTTCAGCGTCCATAACCACAGCGTTATCCTCCTGTTACAGTGTTCATTGTATATCGAAGCCGGAGTTCCCGCATGCGGGGCGCTTTTCCTATTGCCACAATCCGCGAAGAATGGACCACTTGAGTTGATCGCCCTGAGGCTTGGCTTCCACCAACGCCAGGACCAATCCCTCCGGGGCCAGGAGCATGGCCCGATCGCCCGGCTTGCCCCAGAGCAATTCTCCGGGGTTCGCATTCACCGGGAGCCAGGCACCGTTTCTGACGAGATTCGCCAAATCTTCGGTTACCGTGAATCGCGCCCAGTGGGGCAGTGCTTCCGCAATGGGGATAACCCGTTGAGGAAGCTTTTCAGGCTCTTCAAGCACCTGTTTCAGGTCATATGCCTGCGCCAGGGTGAAGGGCGTGCTCGCCTCGCGGTTGAGGCTGGTCAGAACTGCGCCGCATTCAAGCCGCATCCCCAAGCTGTGGACCAGGGAGCGTACATAGGTGCCAGCCGAGCACCTAACCTTGAATTCCGCATCCGGAGGATTTACCTCCAGCGCTTCGGCATGAGAAATAGCGACGGCCTTGATTTTGACCGGCGTTTCCTTGCCCTCACGGGCAAGAGCATACAGGGCTTTCCCATTATGCTTGGCCGCCGAATAGGCCGGAACTTCCTGTTCTGTCAACTTTTTCCAGGCAACAATTTCGCGTCGAATATCTTCAGCAGTGCCGGAAAAAGGGGTTTCCGAAGTGGTTTCTCCTTGAATATCATAGGTATCCGTTGTGAATCCCACCCGAAATGAACCAGTGTATATTTTTTCTTTGCTCGTCAGGTACGGAGCAAGTTTCGTTGCCTGCCCGAGCAACACCAGCAGCACTCCCTGCGCCAGCGGATCGAGTGTTCCGGCATGGCCGATCTTGAACTGCTTGAGTTGATGCTTGATATCGTTAAGGCAGTCAGTGGAGGTCGGTCCGGACGGCTTGTTCAGTACAAGGACTCCGTCCAGCTGCTCTTCGCTGCGCTTCTGTTTGCGTCGACGGCCCATCAGTGCAGGTCCACCATTTGGGCAATGCGCTGGACAAGCATTTGCTTGGCCTCTTCCAGATCGCTGCGGATCGTGCCGCCAGCTGCGTTCTTATGACCGCCGCCGCCGAACGAAGCGGCCACGGCCTGCACGTTGTCGTCTCCATTGGAGCGCAGGCTGAATTTATAGGCTCCGCCGTCTTCTTCCCGGAGCACTGCTGCGACTCGAACGGTTTTGAGGCGGCGAATGAAATTGATGACGTTTTCTGTCGCGCCGGGGCCGGTGTCCGTACGTGCGAACATGTCCTTGGTGGCGGCCGCCACGGCCACACTCTGATTTTCAAACAGTTCCACGGTGCCGACCACTTCCGTCCACAGGCGCAGGCGGTTCAGCGACCACTGTTTTGTGATGAGCGTGTTGATGCCTGCCATGTCCAGACCGTTTCGGAGCATGTTCGCGGTTAGTTCAAGGCATTCGGGGGTTGTGGAACCGTAGGTGAAAAAACCGGTGTCGGTAGCCATGGCCAGATAAATTGCCTCGGCAAGAGGACCGACCAGTGGTTGACCGAGTTCCACGGCAAGGGCGGCCATCATGCAGCCCACGGCCGGTTGCCTGGAATCTACCCAGTTCAATTCTCCAAAATCCGGGTTGCCGAGGTGATGGTCAATGTTGATGACTCGTGTTTCCCCAAGTCTTTCAAAAAGGTCGTCGCCCATACGTTCCGGACTGCCGCAGTCCATGACAACGGTCCATGCGGGCAGGGTATCGGGCAGCGTATCTTCGATCAGGCTGGGCAGCGTGAGCCAGTTGTTTTTATTCGGAAGTCCCGAAGCATTGTAAAGGGAAAATTTTTTGCCCATGGCTGCGAGCATGTGCCCGAGGGCCACTATTGAACCGGTGGCATCACCATCAGGGTTCACGTGGGAAACGACCAGAAAGTCGTCGTTGTCCCTAATTGTCGTTGCTATCGATTTGAGTGGGCTTGGCATAAACCATATCCTCAAGAAAGTCGTCGAAAACAAACCGAAGTTCCGGCACGAACTTTACCTTGATGCGCTTACCCAATTGGGTACGCATGAAGCCGGTAGCCTTTTCCAGAGCCTGTTTGGCCTCGTCCCGCGTAACTCCGCTACCCACGGAGTAGAAAATCTCTGCAATGCGCAGATTTGTGTTCATGCGCACACCGGAAAGGGTGACCATGGCCAAACGGGGATCGCGCACCTCGTTAAGCAGCATGGTGCTCAGCTCCCGGAGGATGAGGTCGCCCATACGGGCGGCGCGTCTATGGCCTGATATTTTCATGAAATATTCCTCAATCGCTGAAAATTTCTGTTTCGCAGTTTGTGAGTTCCGCCGGGGAAATGGCTTCAACCATGGAGAGCACCTTGGCGAGTCTGGACTCCACCTTGGCGGTCTCATTGGCTACCGTGACCACGGCAAGTACAAGCCGCTGATGTACGTCCTGTGCTTCGACTTCACTTACAGCAACGTTGAATTTATTACGCACCTTTTGCTTGAGGCTCAGCGCCACTTTGCGCTTGCCTTTGAGCGAATCATTGCCGTGCAGACGAAAGTCGAGAGTCAGAACGCCTATTATCATTATAGCAAAATGCGGGCGATCCGGGAATGCCGAACCGCCCGCCTGTTTTCAATTTGTTGTTGGCTAGTCGATGGTACGGGCCACTTCGCGTTCCTCAAAGGCTTCGATGATGTCGCCGACCTTGACGTCGTTGAACTTTTCGAGCCCCATACCGCATTCAAAGCCCTTGGCCACTTCCTTGACATCGTCCTTGAAGCGCTTGAGGGAGGCCAATGCACCGGTGTAGGTGACAACGCCTCCTCGCAGCAGGCGGACCTTGGCATTGCGGATGATTTTGCCATCCAGCACTGCACAACCGGCCACCATGCCCACTTTGGGTACGCTGAAGGTGTCGCGCACTTCGGCCTGACCAAGGTATACTTCCTCAATGTCCGGAGCGAGCATGCCGCTCATGGCATCCTTCACCTCGTTCACCAGCTTGTAGATGATGTCGTAGAAACGGATTTCCACGTTTTCCTGCTCGGCGATTTCCTTGACCTTGAGGTTCGGGCGTACGTTGAAGCCGATGATGATGGCCTCGGATGCGCTGGCCAGCAGAATGTCGGATTCGGTGATGGCTCCGGCTCCGCCGTGCACGACGTCGATCTTGACTTCGTCGGTGCTCAGTTTGTTGAGTGCTTCGGTTACGGCTTCCAGAGAACCCTGTACGTCTGCCTTGAGGATCAGGTTCAGAGTCTGGGCCTCTTCGTCCGGGCGGGAAGCCAGGAAGGATTCCAATGTCACCTTGGACTTGCCTGCCAGTTCCTTTTCGCGTTGTTTCTGCATGCGGCTCTGGGCAATGCGGCGGGCGACCTTTTCGTCGTTGACCACCACCAGCTCGTCTCCGGCTTCGGGAATACCGTCGAAACCTTGAATTTCGACGGGCATGGCCGGACCTGCTGATTTGATTTTCTTGCCCTGATCATTGAACATGGCGCGAACCTTGCCGTGGAAAACACCGCAGACAAAGGAGTCGCCCTGCTTGATGGTTCCCTCGGCGATGAGCATGGTGCCCACCGGGCCGCGGCCCTTATCCAGCTTCGCTTCAACAATATTACCCCGTGCAGGCTTGTCCGGATTGGCCTTGAGTTCAAGCACTTCTGCCTGAAGCAGGACCATTTCAAGCAGTTCGTCCAATCCGATGCGCTGCTTTGCGGACACGTTGGCGTAAATGGTATCGCCGCCCCATTCTTCGGGAACGAGGTCCAACTCGGCAAGTTCGCGTTTGACGTTGTCCGGGGTGGAACCTTCCTTGTCGATCTTGTTCACTGCCACGACAATGGGAACGCCTGCAGCCTTGGAGTGGGCGATAGCCTCACGGGTCTGGTCCATGACACCGTCGTCGGCGGCAACCACGAGGATGACGATATCCGTAACCTGTGCCCCGCGCATACGCATGGTGGTGAACGCTTCGTGGCCGGGCGTATCGAGGAATACGATTTCTCCGCGATTTGTGGCCACATGGTATGCACCGATATGCTGGGTAATACCGCCAGCTTCACCGTCCGTCACGTTCGTGGTGCGGATGGCATCAAGAAGTGAAGTTTTACCATGGTCGACGTGGCCCATGATGGTGACCACAGGCGGACGGCCCTTAAGTTCTTCAGGTTTGTCCGCTTCGACCGGAACCAGGAATTCCTGTTCGTCAAAAGACACGTTTTCGATTTCGTAATCAAATTCCGAGGCCACGAGAGTAGCTGTGTCCAAGTCCAGCGACTGGTTGATAGTAGCCATAACACCCATGCCGAACAGCACTTTGATCAAATCCTGGGCCTTGGTGCCCATCTGGTGTGCCATGTCGGACAGGCGGATGGCCTCGTCGATTTTGATTTTACGCTTCGCAGCCTTCATCGGCTGGACGGTTGCCTCGGGTTTGACCTGTTGGGCCTGCCTGCGACCGCCCTTTTTGCGCTTCCTGCCGCGTCCATCCTGTTCGAATGCGCGTTCATGTCCTCGCGAACCGTCATGAGAAAATTCAACGACGCGACGATCTTTCTTACGTTTTTTACGGCTGCGTCCGTCCGGCTGCTGAGGCGCTGCCGGTGCTGGGGAGGGGGCTGAACCCGGGCGAGCAGGGCGAGAACCTCCGGGACGTCCTCCTCCCGGCCGGGAGTCCTGACGACCATTGCGGCGCTGGCCATTACCACGACGTTGTGACGGCGTGCGGTCCACTTCTTTTTGAGCTTCCCGCAGAGCCACCTCGGCAGGGTCGGGCATGGAAATAATGCGCACTTTCGGCGCTTCGACTTCCCGCTTTTTCTTCTTTTTCTTTTTGGCGTGTTCTCCGTCAGCACCCCTGGCTTCTTTGCCTTTGGGCTTGTCTGCGGAAGCCTTCTTTTTCCCCTTGGCGGGTTTGTCTTCGTTTTCCGCCTTTTGGTCTGCCTTTTGGGCAGCCTTTTCCTGATTTTTGACTTCTTCGGCCTTGGCCGTTTCCTCGGGGGTAGAGGTCGGCTTTTCCGTTACAGGCTCTTCCTGCTCTGCCTTGACGGCGGTTTCGGGCTTGGCAGGGGCGACAGTTTCTTCCTGAGCCTTTTCTTCAACCGCAGGGGCGGGCTCTTCTTCGGACGGAGCTGGCTTGACAATGCGTGCGGCCTGAAATTCCTGTTTCTTTACAGTTTTCTTCTTGGCGGCTTTTTTCTTGGGAGCCGGTTCTGGAGCGGGGGCTTCTGCAGGCGTTTCCTCCTGAGGCGGTTCGGCTTCCACTTTCGCTTCTTCCTTGGCAGGCTCTTCAACAATGGCCTCTTCTTCGACCTCGGGAGCCGTGTCGGCCTTTTGGGCAGACTTGGATTTACGCCTGCGGCGAACGATTACGCCGGGCTGAACTTCCCTGCGTACAACCTCGGATTTGGGTTGTCCGCTTTTCATGGCTTCCTTGAGCGCGTTAACATCGTCTTCGCTCACCGTGCTCATGAGGCTTTTGGCCTGAACTCCGATTTCGCGAAGGCGTTGAAGAATATCTTTGTTGCCAAGGCCCAGCTCGTTTGCCAGGTCTTTTACCCTCAGTTTTGCCGTCATGTATTTTCCCCCTTGCATTTCTTCATCAGGCCGAATTGCGCCTTTTTGAATCGTTGGCGGCAATCGGCCTTGCCGCAGATATAAAAACCCCGTCCTGGCAAAACCTGGTCAGGGTCGGGAATCAGGCCGTCCGTGCCCGATTCCCGGTCAGACGCGCCCCCGCGTCTTGATTTTGGACAAACATACCGCTCCAATTCACTTTTCAGGAAGTGTTCGCGGCAGACTACGCACATGCGGATAGGGCCCTGCGGCTCCGGTCCGGTGTCGTGCATGGTGTCTATTCCTTGGGGCCGTCAGCCTCGGACTGATCGGTCTCTTCCTTGTTTTCCGCTTGCTCGTCTTGTTCAGGCTCCGTTTCGGCAGGAGCCTCCGGTGCAAGGCCGAGCATGTTGATGGCCACGCGGATTTCGCCGATGCGGGCCTCGTCCAACCCTTCAACGGCGAGCAGAGCCTCGTCGCTGGCATGGGCTACGGATTCCGTGGAATCGAAACCTGCGTTCAGGAAGTTGTCGATGTTCACTTCCGCGACGCTGGCTATTTGGTCCATCCCCTTGAGTGATGCGTTCATTTCCGCATGGCGGGTCTCGGTGAAAATGTCGATTTTCCAACCCAGCAGACGGGCGGCAAGTTTTACGTTCTGTCCCTTGCGGCCGATGGCCAGCGTGAGCTGATCATCCGGAACCACAACTTCCAGAGTTTCCTCGTCGTCATCCACCATGATGCGGGTGATGACCGCAGGCGAAAGAGCATGTTGCGCATAGCGGGCGATATCCGGACTCCATACGACGATGTCGATACGTTCGCCCTTGAGTTCCTGAACCACGTTTTGGATGCGGGAACCGCGGATACCTACGCAGGCACCCACCGGGTCCACGTCCCGGTCGCGGGAGGATACTGCCACCTTGGCGCGCAGTCCCGGATCACGGGCGACGCCCATGATTTTGACGGTTCCGTCCGCCACTTCCGGTACTTCCCGTTTGAAGAGCTCGGCCATGTAGTCCGGATGGGACCGGGACACGATGACCTGAGGACCGCGGGATTCCTTGAGAACATCAATGATATATGCCTGCACGCGATCGCCGCGCTTGTAGCGCTCGCGTGGGATCTGCTCGTCTTTGGGCAGCAGTGCCTCGGTACGACCGAGGTTGATGATCCAGCCGGTGCGGTCGCGCCGTTGGATGATGCCGCTGACGATTTCCGAGGCGCGATCCTTGAATTCTTCGTAAATGATTTCCTGCTCGGCGTCGCGCATGCGCTGGATGATGACCTGCTTGGCGCTTTGCGCCGCAATACGTCCCAGGTCTTCAATGGCGAGCTTGAATCCCATTTCGTCGTCAAGTTGCACATTGGGGTCGTGCTCCTTGGCTTCCCCAAAGGGGATTTCGCTGACTTCGTCGTGAATTTCCTCCACGACGACTTTGAACTGGTATACTTCTATTTCGCCCAGTTCCTCATTGAAGGTGACTTCAATATCCATGGTGTCGCCATACTTGCGATGCACCGCGGAGCGGACAGCCTCTTCAAGGGTGTCGATCAACAGGTCGCGGTCGATGCCCCTGTCTTTGCTGATTTGATCAATTGCTTTTTTCAGTTCCGACATGCTGAAACCTCCGCCCATGCCTCGGGAATATCCCTCGGTTTCGGGCCAGTTTGCTAGAATTCGTGAACCAGAGTCGCTTCCCTGACGTCGTCCCAGTCCAGCCGATGGCTTTCGCCGCTGCATTCCAGTTCAACACCACTGTCCGTTACGGTCAGCAGCTTGCCCTTGAAGTGGCGACGTCCGTCAATCGGTTCGGACAGGTGCACGTCCAGAGTGCGGTCCACATAATCGCCTAGCTGGTCCAGGGTGAAAAACTTTCTTTCAAGGCCCGGGGAAGATACCTCAAGCGTAAACGCGCCGGGAA
Organism: uncultured Desulfovibrio sp.; assembly: GCA_913060505.1. Lineage (GTDB taxonomy): Bacteria > Desulfobacterota > Desulfovibrionia > Desulfovibrionales > Desulfovibrionaceae > Pseudodesulfovibrio. The sequence goes on along the minus strand of CAJXRQ010000029.1, from coordinate 24,736 downwards.
TTATGTCCTCGGCTTCGATTACGATGTCGATTTGACGGCTGACCTTTGCGCAGTCGTCAATATTTACGCCTTCCGGGCCGTCTATGTATATACGGATAGCGCGCTTCTTTCCGGACGAAGCCGCGTTCAATCCCCAGAAGCTGAAACCAAATGATTCCACTTCCGCTTTCACAAGCTCCGCAAGCTTTCTTTCCAGTGCGTTCTGCCGCATTCCTTTTCCTGCTTCAAAAATAATAAAGGCGGACCCTAGGGCCCACCGTCTTCGGACGAACCAAGCAGGAAGCAACGGCTTCCTGCCTAAGGTCTGGAGCGGGTGACGGGGATCGAACCCGCGACACCAAGCTTGGGAAGCTTGTACTCTGCCAGCTGAGCTACACCCGCTCGGAAACGTGTCCATTTATACATATTCATATTGGAAGTCAACATTCATTGCCCGTTAACACCGTATTTTCGGTGCTCTCGCTCTTGGCGCGCATGTTGCAAGGTAGGGTGTCGAACAGGAGGAAATTTGATGAGAGACAGCTCATTCAGCGCACTATTCGGGGCTTTGTCCAATGAATTGAGAATGTCGACGGTCGCCAATAATTTGGCAAACGCCAATACGACCGCCTACAAAAAGGACAAGATCGCCTTTCACGACACGTTTCAGCGCTTCGCTCACGATTATCTGGGCGACGCCAAGCCGTATCTGCGTGATAAGGACTTGTGGCCTCGCGCCAACGTCATGGCCCGGCCTCGTCTTTCCGAACAACAAATCGATTTTACGCAGGGCAGTCTTCAACAGACCGGAAACCAGCTGGACATGGCCATCAATGGAGATGGCTTTTTCAAGGTCCAGATCGGTGACGAACAATTCTATACCCGAGCCGGGAATTTCGTTGTTGATTCGGAAGGAACACTGATGACTTCCGAAGGCAATCCCGTCATCGGGGACGGCGGTCCTGTCACTCTTCCTCCGACATCAAAAATTGAGGTGAACGCCAATGGCGAGATCAGTGTGGCCGGAGACATCGTAGCGAGAATGGACGTCGTTACGGTTTCCGACCTCACGGAACTCGAAAAGGTCGGGAAGAATTGCTATCGGCTGCGCGAAGGTGCACAGGCCGAAGAACTTCCGGCTGAGGATTGCACTGTGGAGCAGGGATATCTTGAAAAAGGAAATGTCGAGGTCGTGACAGAAATGGTGTCCATGATCGAAACGCAACGTTCGTTTGAAGCCTATACCAAGGTAATCAAAGGCGACAGCGAGCTCGACACCAAGTTGCTCACTCAAGTGGGCAGGGCAACATAACTAGGAGGATATGAACCATGATGCGCTCATTATGGACTGCGGCCACAGGAATGGTGGCCCAACAAAAACACATTGACGTGCTGTCCAACAACCTGGCCAACGTCAATACAACGGGCTTCAAAAAGAGTCGGGCCGAGTTTGAGGATCTGATGTACCAGACCCAGAAAATCGCAGGAACTCTTAACGAGGGCGGAACCCGTATTCCCACAGGTCTGCAGGTAGGTATGGGCGTCAGGACCGTGACGGTTCATAAGTTCTTTACGCAGGGTGACTTTGAGAACACGGGCGGCAGCCTGGACTTGGCCATTGAAGGTGATGGTTTCTTCAAGGTGCAGCGTAATGGCGAGGACGCCTATACGCGTGCCGGTTCCTTCAAGTTGGATAACGAAGGCCGGATCGTTACCGCCAACGGTTATCCCCTGCAGCCGGAGTTCATTGTTCCTACGGAGACCACGAATCTTGTCATAAGCGAAGACGGCACGATCGAGGCACGGGATAAGCAGGGGGAGGCTTTGGCCTCCGGAGATATCCCCATCTATAACTTTATCAACCCGGCCGGACTCAATGCCGTTGGTAACAATCTGTATTTTGAAACCGAAGCGTCAGGGGATGCCGTGGAAGGCACGCCTGGTGACGACAACTTTGGAACCTTGGCACAAGGTTTCCTTGAAGGCTCCAACGTGGAAATGGTGGATGAAATGGTCGGCCTGATCGTGGGACAGAGGGGCTATGAGCTCAACTCCAAGGTCATTACCACCTCGGACTCCATGTTGCAGACAGCCATTAATGTGAAACGTTAGGCCGAGCCGAAAAGGGATAGCCATGAATATTCGATCGCGTATCGCCACATCCTTGAAGACCGCGAAAAGTGGAACACAAACCGCAGTGGTCGTGTTTGCCTTTGTCTTGAGCATTGTTGCCACTTCGTGGGCCATGCCTTCGGACCAGTGGCGCATCAAGGTGAAAAGCGCTGTCTGCGTAGATGGGCCTATTGTGCTTTTGGGGCACATAGCCCAGCCTGTGGGCAACTATGATCGCGACGCATGGAAGCGTCTGGCAAGTACGCGGCTTTGGAAGGCTTCCCTTCGAAAGGGACGTCCTGTCGTCGTGCCCCGTGCCAAGCTGGACCATATTCTCAAGTATTATCTGGGCGACGAAGCCAAGCGGTGTATCCTTCCTCTCAAAATGTCCATTCAGACCGGCGGCAGGGTCATCGGTGGGCAGGATCTCAAAAACAAAGTTGTCGAGTTTTTGACGCAGCGTTCCCGAGGACTGGGCAACGATGTGGAATTTAAAAATTTTACAATGCCGGATGCGTTCTTTTTACAGAATTCTTACGACTCTCTTGATCTGATTCTTTCCGGAGAAATGACTCCGGGAACAACGCGTTTCGTTTTGCGCTCCAAAACTCCGGATGGAAAAATTACACGAACAAAAAGCGGCAGCGTATTTGTGAATGTTTGGAAAGCCGTTCCATGCGCAGCTCGGCCGGTGAATCGCTATGAGCGCGTTACTCCTAACAAAATTACGTTTGTCAAAAAGAATTTGGCCCATACTACGGACATATGGGACGGGCGCTCCGGGTCATGGCGTGTCAAACGTCCCGTGGGAACCGGGCAACCGTTTCTCAAGTCAAATTTGGAACCCATGCCCATGGTCACGAAGGGAGATATCATAACACTGGTTTACCAGAGGAAGCGTCTCCAGTTGAGCACAAAGGTAGAGGCGCTTCGGGACGGGCACTTGGGGCAGAACATTACGGTGCGCAATTTGCAAAGCAAAAGAACAATAGCGGCCACGGTAGTAGATAACGGCGTGGCCAAGGTCCGCTAGATGCGAGGTGAAACAATCATGAAGATTATCACAGGAACACAGACAGGTATGTTGATTCTGGCCATGGTGCTGTTTGCGGGGTGTGCTCCTCGACAGACAACCACTCCCATGCCGGTATTGACGCCTCCGCAGATAGTGGAACAGGACCCGGCTGATAACCCCGGTTCTCTGTTTGACGAGAACAGGGCTGAATATCTTTTTGAGGATAACCGTGCCCGCCGTGTCGGCGATATCGTCATGGTCAACGTGTCCGAATCTTCCAGCTCCACATTGAAAGCTGATACCACGGCCAAACGGGACACCCAGACGGACATGGCAATCACGGCCATGCCCAGTACCGGGCTGTTGGGTGAGCTGCCGTTGGGGACTTTGGGTGCCAAGGCCGGATTTGACGTCGGAGCCGCGGCGACAAACGACTTTACCGGAAGTGGCGAAGCTACTCAGGAAGCTTCCTTTACGGCGACTGTGGCCACACGCATCGTTCGCAGGATGCCCGGTGGTGTGTTGCAGGTTGAAGGTGCACGGCGAATTCGCGTCTATAATGAAACGCAGATTCTGGTGGTTCGCGGCCTTATCCGTGAACGCGACATCCAGTCAAGTAATGAAGTCTCATCCAACAACCTGGCTGAGGCACAAATCGAAGTATACGGCGAAGGCGTCCTGGCAGACAAGCAAAAGCCCGGATGGCTTTCACGATTGTTGGATAACATCTATCCCTTTTAGGAATTCTCATAGGTATTGGTATGTATAAGGAGTCGGTCATGAATGTCGCCAACAGGGTGGACGCTGAAATCAAATCGCTGGTGTTTCGCATCGTTTTGATTCTGATTCTTGGTGCGTGTGCCGCAGTTTGGACTTCGGATCAGGTCTACGCCGTAAGGCTCAAGGACATCGCCAGCTTCAGCGGGGTCCGTACCAACGAACTGGTTGGGTACGGTCTTGTTGTGGGCCTTGCCGGAACCGGTGATGGCACGTCCTCGGATTTTACAATGACATCCATGGCCAACATGCTGGATAAGATGGGCGTCCAGGTTGATCCCTCAAGCCTTAAGCCGAAGAACGTGGCTGCCGTTATGGTTACGGCCAAGATGCCCGTTTCGGTCAAGCCTGGCTCTACCATTGACGTAACGGTCTCCTCTCTGGGCGACGCCAAGAGCTTGCTCGGCGGTGTCCTGCTGGTTACGCCCCTCAAGGGCCTGGACGGCAGAGTATATGCCGTAGCACAAGGATCGCTGACCATTGGCGGTTTCGCTATCGGCGGTGAAGCTGCAAGCGCACAAAAGAATATTCCTACTGTAGGCAGAATCCCGAACGGCGCTGCAGTTGAACGGGCGGTTCCCTTCAAATTCAATCGTCAGGACGGCATGACCGTCAATCTTAATGTTCAGGATTTCAACACCACTATGCAGGTGGTCCGCCGAATCAATGCTTCTCTGGGGGGCGAATATGCCCGCGCGGAAGATATCGCTACCGTCAAACTTTCCGTGCCTGACAAGTTCCGTGGCAATATGGTCCCGCTCATGGCTTCCCTGGAGAATCTGAATATCTCGCCGGACGGCAAGGCCAAGGTCGTGGTCGACGAAAAGACCGGAACAGTGGTGCTTGGGCAGGATGTGCGACTTTCCAAGGTGGCTGTCGCTCACGGTAATTTGCAGGTGGTCATTTCCGAAGATCAGGAAGTCAGCCAGCCCGGTCCCTTCTCTGAAGGAGAAACCGTGGTCACACCGCAGACCGATGTGGAAGTTCAGGAACAGAACAACCGGCTCATGCTTATGGAAGGGGCAACCCTTCAGGAGTTGGTGGACGGCCTGAATTCCATCGGCGCTTCCCCGCGTGATCTGATTTCCATAATTCGCGCACTCAAGGCGGCAGGTTCGCTGCACGCCGAGGTGGAGGTCATCTAAGATGGTTGGAACTTCACTTGATACCGATGTTGTTGTCGGAAAGGCTGCCCAGAAGGAGCTTGTCCGGTTCAAGATGCAAATGGACGATCTTAAGGAACGTCTTGCTGCGGCACCGGACAAGGAAGGCAAGCTTCGTGAAGCCTGCAAGGATTTTGAAGCCGTGTTTATTTCCAAGATGTGGAAGGAAATGAAGAACACTGTCCCCAAGGGAGGGGTGTTCGGCAGCAGGCAGAGCGAAATGTATATGTCCATGTTCGACCGTGATTTTGCCGAGAAGATGGCAGACTCCGGTGGTATCGGGCTTGGTGACATGCTGTATGACCAACTCAAGGACAAGCTGAAACAGAGCAGCCGGGACGCCTTGGCAGGAAAGGTGGAGATCAAGCCGCTTAAGCCGGAGACGGCGGGTATTCCCTTGGCTCCTGCAACTGTGAACAGTTCGGATCTCTTTGGGAACAGAACCATTGATCAATGGATGTCTAGTGAATCCGACCCGCAACCCAGGGCAACGGATGTGGGTGCACAAACGGCTCCCATAACCGAAGCCTCGCTTAGTGATGCGGAAGTTAATGCTCGTATAGAGGCCATGACACGACGCATTGAAAATCGCCACAAAGGCGCACGTGTAGCCACTTCCGCTTATGGCGGCAATGCTGTTTCTCTGGAAGATAAGGCCGTTGGCAAGAAACTTGCAAAGATTGGATAACGAGAAAGGGGTTCCTAGCGACTCTTATGTTAAGAAATGTTTTTATTTCAATAAAATAGTGTTGAAAGGGGAATGAAATGTTTGCAACTCTTGAGGAAAATTTAGTCCGGCAAAACAAGGCCATGGCTCTTTTGGGTGTCTTGTTGGAGGAAGAATTTGCCCGTTTGCAAAAGCGCGACCCCCGTGGAGTTTCACAAGTAGAGCTTTCAATTCAGGAACTTCTGCGTCAGATCGGCTCCGAGAGGCAGTCTCTCAAACGTATGTGCAAGGCCATTGATCCTGATGCTGAACGTGTCCATCTCCTTTATCCGTTAATGGATGAAGAGACGGAAGAAGCTTTTCGTGCCATGCTCAAAATGCTGGACAAGATGGAACAGAAGTGCGGGTTACAGGCCGCCAAGAATCAGGAACTTGCCAAAGCCTTGCTCGATCAGAGTTCCTCGCTTCTCAATTTCATGCATAGGGAAATCCAGCCCAAGAAGCGCGAAGCCTATTCGGCCAAGGGACGTTTTGTCGGGCCCGGTTCCTTACAGCCTACCATCCTGAGAGGGAGATTGTAGCTATGGCATTTGGGGCCAACTCAATACTTGATGTGGGACGGTGGGCCCTTTTTGCTTCGCAGATTCAGCTTTCTGTCACAGGTAATAATATTGCCAATGTCGATACTGAAGGATACAGCCGGCGCACGGCTGTTCTCCAAGAGGGAAACAGTATTGACTATAGTCCGGGCCAAATGGGGACGGGCGTACGGGTTAAGGAAGTCCAACGCCAATTCGATGAGCTGGTGGAAAAGCTTTATTATGATCAGGCTTCTCTTCGCGACAAGTGGGGAGCGCTCTATCAGCAGTTGCAGAGCGTTGAAAGTCTGTTCAATGAATCCTCCGGTGTTGGCATCAGTGATTCATTGTCCTCGTATTTCAACTCCTGGAATGATCTTAGCCAACGTCCCGGGGATTACGGTTCCCGGAAGGATGTGCTTACCAAGGGAACGACTCTTGCCTCGACGCTTGCTCAGGCGGATAATTCGTTGAGCAACATGCAGGAGCGCATTGATGGCATGATCGATGATCAGGTTACCACTGCCAACAAGCTCATGACCCAGATTGCCGAAATGAACCGGCAAATCAATGTGCATGACGTTCCGGGCAGCAACAATGCCAATGCCTTGTACGACAAACGTGACCGCTTGGTGCGTGAGTTGGGCGAGATTGTGGATATCAATTATATCGACAACGGCATGGGCAATGTGACCATCACCACCAAGTCCGGTCAGAACCTTGTGGACGGGGAACAGCACTATGCCCTTGAGTTTGGTGCTCCGTACACCGAACAGGATTTGGAAGTCGGGTCCACGTTTGATGGTCAGGTGTATTTCGAAGGTGATTCGAATTTCGAATACACCATTGAATTTGTTAAATCCAATGCAGGCAGCACGGATGCAGGTATTGTCAGCAATTCCGGCAATGCCGCACAGTTCCGGGTTTCTCTGGACGGCGGCCAGACCTGGCTGACCAACCCCGATGGAAGCACTCGGTATTTCTCCGCCCGTCCCCAGGACGGCAAGGTTGATATTGAAGGCGTGTCCGTATGGTTCGGTTCCCAGAATGATCCGTTGGGCGATGCCTCCGGCACACTCAAGGCCGGAGATAAATTTACATTCCGTCCGAGCCGTACGTTGTTCTGGGTGGAAAACACTTCGCACAAGGAAAATATCACTCCCCAGGCTGATTTCACCGGGCAGGAGAACGAGTCCCGCGTGACCGGCGGCAAGCTCGGCGCCTATTTTGCCCTGCGGGATCAATATGTGGGCCAGTATCGGGAAAAACTGGATACGCTGACCAAGAACATTATTTGGGAAGTGAACCGTCAGCATAGTCAGGGAGCCGGGCTGCAAAAGTTTTCAAGTATGGACGGCACCTATAGCGTTGATAACATCAACCGCGCTTTGGCTAGTGATTCCACCGGGCTTGTCTTTGGTGATAAGCTTCAATCCGGTAGCAGCTATTTGTATGTCTACAACAAGGACACGGGGGCTCTGGTTTCCAACGCCGCACTGGATTTTGATCCGGCAACGCCCGGAACCCAGCTGTTCGACCCGGACAAGCATTCTCTGCAGGATGTTGCCAATGCGTATAACGATACGTTTGGTTCTTTCATGACGGCCAGCATCGTGAACAATCGGCTGCATATTGAGGCCAAGGACGGCTACAATTTCGCCTTTGGGGCGGATACTGCGGGATTGAACGCCGCGTTGGGCGTGAACACTTTCTTCCAGGGCGAGGATGCCGGCACCATCGCCGTGAATGATACCATAGCCACGGATCTCGATTTTCTGGCTGCCGGGCATGTGAACGGTGCCGGGGAAGTGAACTCGGGCGACAATACCGTGGCCAAGGCTCTGTATGCACTCCGCGAACAGAAGATTGACATGTATACGCCCATGGAAGGCACCACGAGCCAGACTCTCTCCGAGTATTACAATGGACTGGTTGGTAACGTCGGGGCCGACACGAATACGGTGAAGTTCAATTACGATTTTACCAATTCACTGGCTACAGATCTTGATGAGCGGCAGCAGCAGGTTTCCGGCGTCAACCTTGACGAAGAGATGAGCAACCTTGTCAAATTCCAGCATTCTTACACCGCTGCGGCCAAACTCATAACCACGGCGGACCAGATGCTTCAGACCGTGCTCTCAATGAAGCAGTAGGGGGACGATATGTTCAGGGTTTCCCAACAGATGCTTTTTTCCAAGTACGTGAACAATATGAACACGTCCTTGTCCGACCTCATGAATCTGAACCTCAAGTCGCAGACCATGAAGCGGGTGAACAAGCCCTCGGACGACCCCACGGGAATGATGCGTATTCTTGACCATCGTGACGTTCTTAAATCCCTTGATCAGTATCAGGAAAACGTGGATACGGCCAAAGGTTGGCTTGGACGTTCTGACGACACTTTGCAGCAGGCCTCCACTCTTCTGACCCGCGCCAAGGAATTGGCTACGCAGGCCGCCACCGGTACGCTGAGTGCTGCGAACCGTGAAGAGATCAGCTACGAGTTGCGTGGACTTTTCGACCAGATGCTCGCGCTCTCCAATACGGAGTTCGAAGGCAAATCCATTTATGCGGGGCACAAGACCGATGGTAATGCTTTCGAAAAGATCATGTGGATGACCACCAACGACAAGGATTTGAACGACAACAATTCATTCCGGGTGGAAGGGACTTCCGATACCACGGTGCTGGTTCAGTTCTACGACACAAGTAATACTGCTGCCTCCGGTGATTCCATGGCCCTGAACGATCCTAACCTTGGCATTCGCTACAGCTCGGACGGTGGTGCTACCTGGAAAGACGGCTCCATCAATTTTGCCGGTGGGGAAGCCCGTTTGCAAATGCCGGACAGCGGAACTTCCGTAGTCTTCAACACGAATTCGAATGTTCGTATCAATGATTACGAAAACAAGAACGATAATCAAGGCACATGGCTTTGGCTTCGTCCCTCGGCCCGGTATAATGGTGACGATGAAGACTCCGTGAGTGTGGACAAAATGGGTAACGGAACCGCTGCCTATAGCGCGGAAGCCAGCGGAGCCTTCCCGGACGGCAACGTCATGGTGCGTATTGACAACACTTCTGCCGTGGCCTTTGACGAGGAGATCCAATATTCATTCAGTCGTGACGGTGGATTAACCTGGACGACCGGGAACAGGGCCTATGCTGATGCCACGGCCAGCAATGCTGTTTTGAGCATTCAGCCCGGCGGGGTTTTAACTCTGACTTCCAATGGCGGCAATACACTTCAGCCCGGTACCCAGTTTGTGATTCGTCCTCGCATGGCGGGGATTAATCTGGATATTTCCGAGACGGAACAAGTGCGTGTCAACGACATTGGCAAGAATATTTTTGGCGGTATTTATCAGGATCCCGACATCAGCGTGGCAAATGGTGGTAACAGCGTGGTGCTCGGCAGTTCCAACGCTTCACCCATGTTCTACGATTCAAGCGGACAGGCCGGAATGTTTCTGGCCGCATCCAATGCTTCGACCACCAAGAATATTTTTGAGGTCATGGGTAATCTGATAGCGTTTACTGAAACCAACAACCAGACGGGTGTTCAGCAGATGTTGGACAGCCTCAAGTCCGCCCATGAGCATCTCATGAACCAGGCGGCCAGTGTTGGTGGGCGTGAAAACAGGTTGACCGTGGCAGAGAACGTCCTCTCAGGGCTTGAGCTGAATGAGAAAGAGTTGTTAAGCGGGGTAGAGGACGCCGATATTGCCGAACTCATGACAGAGCTGGCGCAAAAACAGATCGTCTATGAATCCGTATTGCGCTCTTCATCCATGATTATGCAGATGAATCTCTCAAAGTACCTCTAAGCAACGAATGATACTGGACATACCGTTTGGCCTCATGTAAACCGGGCTATACCGTGACCGCTTGACGGCACGGCAATCAACAAGGTTCTATCGTATGCTGATTCTTACCCGGAAGCCGGGAGAAAGCCTTTATCTGGGCGATAATATCAAGCTGAAGATCCTGAGTATTCAGGGGAAGCAGATCAAGATCGGCCTGGATGTCCCCGATGACATGACTGTCTATCGGGAAGAGGTGTATTTGAAGATCAAGGAACAGAACCGGCAGGCGCTGGAAAGCTCCCAGCAAGATCTGCTCGCGGCGGCGACGTTATGGCAAGAGAAAGAAAGCAAGTAATCAAGACGCGCCTTGGCGAGCGCGAAATAAACACCGATGCGATCGTGTACTTTCCCCGCGGGCTGGTGGGGCTTGAAGACAAGCGCGAGTATGTGCTGCTTCAAGTTCGGGACGATTCGCCGTTTTTGTTGTTGCAGTGTGTCACCGATCCCGGATTGGGGCTGCTTGTCGCCGACCCGTACGTCTTCATAAAAGATTACGATGTTAAGCTGGACAAGGCGGAAAAGAAGATTTTGAAGCTGGCCAACATCCGGCAGTTGGCGGTTCTTGTCACCGTGACCATCCCGCGCGACAAGCCCGAAGATACAACCCTCAACCTTTCCGGTCCCATTTTGGTGAACACGGAGGAGAGAATTGGTCTTCAGGCTCCACAGATAGAATCCGGATATCCAGCGTGGTACAGGCTTTCGAAGAAGAAGTAGAGTTTGAGATTCGGTCTAAACGAGAAGATCAAGGTCGTCGCGAATAAGATTAGCGGCGGCCTTTTTTATATCCGGCTGATAGGTGTTGTTGCGCACCTGTTCCTTGAGTTCGTCCACCTTGCTTTGCCGTATGTCCGGTGCTTCCGTAGCCGTTTGCAGCACGGTGCTGCGCAACTTGGCTTCCGAAGAAAGCGCTATGGTGTCCGAACCGCTTTCGGAACGTGATGCCTTGGATGCTGCGTCCGAGGTATTGCGGTTGCTTCCGTTGACCTTTTTCTTTCCGTAGGAGGATACTTCTCCCAACAGGTTTTTAATTTCCATAGCCATGCCTCTCCCTCCCGCGTATGGGGCGGCTAGAGCATTGTCTCGTCAACTCTAGCCAATGTTATCTGCCAAAGACGCTGCATGACCTCTTGTCGCTCAGGCCCGGTCACTTCGTTCGCGCCGGTTTGGGTGTCGTGCAGTATTTGTACGTCCGTACCGTCCAGCGGGTATTCAAACACGTAATGCTTTCCGGTCTCATGTTCAAGTTGGTGCAGGATTTTGCCCACAACAGGGTTGTCCGTATTGCTGACAATCAGATTCTCAATTATTTCCCTGGCTATCCGTTCCACAAGTTCCCGCCTTTTGGCTTCTCGCGAAATGGTTACTTCATCCTGCGAATGCGAAAGTTGCAGTGCCCTTCGAAAACGCGCAAGGCGTTTGGCACTGGTCAGCTGCTTTCCATATGTGCGCAGCATCATTCGTACATTCGCATGGTTTACCAAAACTAATTCTCCTTTCCTTAAATGAAGAATCGGCGTCATTCCTGAAAAACTTTAGGGTATTTTTTGAAAAAATACGAAAAAAAGCTTAAGAAACCTTTACTTCGTATCTGTAGGCTGTTGAGAAAAGGTTGAATATCTTTCCGATTTTAACTACTCAATGAATTTATGTCCAGACCCGTTGAAAAAGTATTGGTTGTTACCAAGCTGGAAACACCTTCGGCTCGTGACTTGTGTTCTGAAGTCGTCGAATTCCTTAGAGAAAAAAAAGTCGATGTTTCCGTATGCGAAAACAGGAAAGGCAAGGATGGCTATCCTTTCGAGCGGGATGGCAGCTTCCAGCTTGTCATCGTTCTCGGCGGTGACGGTACCCTCATAGGGGTTGCCCGCCGTATGCACAGGCTTGGTATTCCCCTGTTAGGGATAAATCTCGGCCGTGTGGGATTCCTCACGCACTATTCCCCAGGCAACTGGCGAGAAGGTCTTGCCGATGTTTTGATTGGTAACTATGCCGTTTCTTCGAGGATGGCATTGGATTTTCAGGTATTCCGTTCAGAGCGTTGTATCCATTCCGGCACTGTGATTAACGACCTTGTCATGGGGCGCGGTTCGTTGGCCCGGTTGGTGCGGCTCAGCGTCATGTATCAGGATAACGAAATTACCGAACTGCGTTCGGACGGACTCATTGTATCCACACCCTTCGGCTCCACTGCCTATTGTGTTTCCGCAGGAGGGCCGCTGGTGCACCCCGACCTTTCCGCGTTCTGCATTACGCCTATCTGTCCGTTTCTCAACCGCATCAGTCCTCTCGTGTTGCCTTCGGAACACAAACTCTCCATTCGTGTGGAAGAGGGCGGTGACGTCAAGCTCACCGAGGACGGACAAAAAGGATTTTCCCTGTGGGCAGGAGACGTTGTGGAAATAAAGCGCTCCACCAACGGATTTCTCATGGTCTCCGAGCCAGCAACGCGCTATTTTGAGAAGCTGAAGAACAAGGGCTTTATCGCTGAGAGGTAGATGTGGTCGCTGACGTTTCATCCTTTGATTCGGTGCTGGACATCAACTACGGGATCGACCCCGGGCTCGATGCGCTGTTGTTGCACCTGATGACCGAGAACCATCTTGAATATAGTATAGATCCCGGAAAGAACGCATCACGGGAACAGATTCGGTTCATGGTCGCCCTTGAAAACAACGAATTTTACGCTCCCTGCTCGGACTGGATGTTTTTGCAGTTGCTCAAGCCCGGCCTGCCTCCCCAGTTGCTGGCCGAATACGTGCAACAATGGAAGATGCTTATTCGTCTGGCGCGCGAGTATTGCTCGGACCGTTATATACGCCGCCGTTTTGTTTCCCTGTGCCGCCACAAGTTCAAGATGGCTCTGGCGTCGCCCATAGTCATCCCCTCGCGGCTCATGAAGCGCATGATCACCATCCTCATGACCCAGAGCGGGATAGATGACCCCTATGCGCAACTTCGTCGGGATCTCAACCGTCGGGCTGGCGAGGTTGTGGAAGGAAAGGTTTTTGACTCGGTCATCAATGCCTGCCGGGAGTCGCATCCCGGATGCACGCGCATAGACGACCTGCGTTTTGACATCAGCATGCTGGAAATCGAACGACTCATGCGCCTTTCCACCATGACCGACGATTGGGACGCTGATCAGTTTTGTGAACATGGCCTCCGGTCCTGTGGCCTTGACGTGGAAATGAGTGCCGCCCCTCATGAGTTCGAGCCTTTGGCCGAGGCTCTGCGTGCCCGTGATGACGGTCCGCTTAAGATCCTCGTGATGCCAAAGCGTTCGGGCGGCCTGATGTTCGATATCCGGCTCATTCGTTCTCTGTTGCGCATGGGGCACAAGGTTGTGTTGGCTCTCAAGGAAGGATTCTTCTTCGACCACCCGACTTTCTGGGATCGGGACAGCGACCCCGTGTTGGACAGTGCCCTGCATGATGCTCACTTCGTGGCCGAGGACCGACTCTCCAAGAATGAGTTGCTAGCGATCATGCGGGAATATCCTTTCGTGGTTATTTCCGACGGAACCCGGGAACGTATCAATCCCTACCGTACCAGTGTTACCTTTGCCCGTGCCTGGAAGGAATGTGATCTTATACTGGCGAAGGGCGAGGGGAAATATCGTCGCTTTATTCAGACCAGTCATAAATTTACGCGGGATATCGTCTGCTATTTTCGAAACGAGCAGGGCATGTTCCACTTGCACGTCAAACCCAAGGCCAAATGGGTGCGCAAGTTCAGTGAAAATTACATCCGCAGCAAGGCCGAGACCATTATTGCAGACATGCGCAAAGCCCGGAACGAGGGGCGGACTGTGATCTTCTATTCCGGCATCATCGGCAGCGTTCCCGGGCAGGTAGACACGGCCATCAAGGTAATGACTGCGTTTGTGGAGGAATTGCGTACGCGGCTGGCATCCGTGTTCATCATTAATCCCGGTGAACATTTTGAAGAGGGGATGGACGCGGACGACCTGATGTTCATGTGGGAAATGGTACAGCGTAGCGGTTACATAAACATCTGGCGGTTCCAGAGCCATTCGGATATTGAGAGATCCTTCGACCTTATGGGGGCCAAGGTGCCACCTGTTTGGGCTGGCAAGGACGCCACGTATTCCACCGGATGTACCAAAGAGATGCACATCGCCCTGGATGTTCAGCGCAAACAGCCGGAATTGCAGATTATTGGACCCAGCTCGGAAAAGTTCTTCCGACGCAGGGAATATGGAGTCGGCCGGTTCTGCGACGTGGCCATCGATAAATGCGATTGAGTCCGGTCCGTAATCCGTTGACGAAAAGAGACGATCCGTGTTCCTGAAACGTTTGAATTTCCTTTTGCCGTGCGCACTGCTGGGCGTGTTTATTGTTTCCGGTTGTGCTATTTACAAAACTTCGGAAACGGCAACGCCTGTCGTACTTCCTCCTCTTGAAAATGTTTCTCCGCGCCAGTCTGCGTTGTTTCCCGAATCTGTGCCGAACTGGGATAAACCTGTTGCCAAGAGCGCGTTCAAGCCGCTGGCCGGCAACGAACGTTTACTGCAAAGTATCCGTCTGAATGTTCACAGCCAGGGGCTGCATTCGTGGACATCGTTGGAAACTCCCTTGCGGCGCAGTTTGGAATATGTTTGTTCCCAGCCCCCCAAGAAACGGGCCTTGACGGCCAACGGCGTGAGTCTGAGTTGGGAACAGGTGCGGCGCAGTATTGAAGAATTGTTGGGGTTGTTGCCCCGTCTTGATCGGGAGCCGGAATTGCTCGGGCAGCGTTTTATGTGGTTCGGCCTGAATCCGGGGCCGGTCATGACCGGATATTTTACCCCGGAGATTGAGGCCAGCCTGACAAAACGCCCTGGCTATAATTACCCAATCTACGGTGTCCCGAAAGATTTGAGATGGCGCAAGATAAAAGGCTCGACGCACTCCCGGTATTATCGCGTTGAAAATGGCCGCATTCTTCCTTACTATGACCGCCGCGCATTGGATGTGGATCATGTGCTTGCCGGTAGGGGGTGTGAAATCGCCTGGGCCCGCGATCCCATTGATGTTTTTTATTTGCAGGTGGAGGGCTGTGGTAGGCTGCGTCTGCCGGATGGGAGTGTTCGCAACGTGCTTTACGGAGCCAAAAACGGGCACCCGTTTAAAAGTCTCGGGCTGATTCTGCATGAAAAAGGCTATTTGCCTGCCCACCGGCTGGGCAAGGAAGACGTCCGGGCCTGCTTGCGCAAGCACCCGGACAAGGCTTTCAGATTGATGGCCGAAAATCGCAGTTATGTGTTTTTCCGGCTGGCGGAAGCTCCGCCTGAAGGCGCTATGGGAAAGCCGCTGACACCCATGGTCTCCATTGCTACGGATCGCCGGGTTTTGCCGTTGGGAAGCGTCCTGGCTTTTGATGCGGAAATTCCCGAACAGACCGTTCGGAACGGGGTGCGTGGAAAACGGCGTGTTACTGGAATCGGACTTGCTCAGGATACGGGAACGGCTATCCGCGGCGCGCATGTAGATTATTACGTTGGCGAAGGTTACAAGGTGGAGCCCGTAGCTTCGCGTATTCGAACGAAAGTGGCTCTTTATTTGCTGGTAAGCAAGGACGCGTTGAAAAATGGCTGACGACATCACGTTTGATCGGATTCGGACAGGGCTTGCGGATTGCATGGCACATCAGGTCCGTTCGGTTACAGATTGGCATTTTGGTGAACCCGTGTATGAAGACCCGGACGAAAACCCTGCCCTGGAAGGGATTCCGGGGTTGCGGGAGCTTGCGGCTCGCCTTCATTGGGTGAATTTTCGGATGTGGCATTTGGAGGACCGCGCCAGACGTCGTGATCTGGATGCTTCCATCATCGCAGAATGTAAATATGCGTATGATCGTCTGAACCAGGTCCGTAATGCTCTGACAGAGCGTGTCGATGAATGCCTTGTGGCGATGCTGCAACCGTTGCTTCCGGCTGGTGCGCGCGACTGCACGAATACCGAGAGCGTGGGATGCGCTCTGGGGCGTCTTTCCGTGGAAGCTTTGCGTGTCTATCACCTGAAAGAGCAAACCCGACGCAGGGATGCGGATTCTTCACATGTGGATACCTGCACCGACATGTGCGCTGAAGTCAATGCCCAGCGCGAGAGCTTGGGCAAAGCCGTATTGGGTTTGATCGATCAGTACGAAGCAGGAACGTTGAAGCCGTCCGTGCACCGGTTTTTCAAGATGTACAACGACCCGGACCTGAACCCGGAACTATACAAGAACAAGCAGGAGTAATCCGAGCATGCCCCGCTACGAGACCGTCATCGGACTTGAAGTCCACGCCCAACTGAAGACAAAGACCAAGATTTTTTGCAATTGTTCAACCACCTTCGGCAACGATCCCAATGAGAACGTATGCCCCGTGTGCTCCGGTATGCCCGGCGTATTGCCGGTGATGAACGCCAAAGTTGCGGAGTATGCTGCCAAGATGGGCATGGCCACCAACTGCGAGATCAACCGCAAGTCCATATTCGCACGCAAGAACTATTTTTACCCGGACCTGCCTAAGGGCTATCAGATTTCCCAGTTCGAGTTGCCCATTTGTGAACACGGGCATGTGGATATCGAGGTGGATGGAGAAAACAAGCGCATAGGGCTGACCCGTATCCATATGGAAGAGGATGCAGGAAAGAACATTCATTCCGCAGCCGAAAACGCCAGTTTCGTGGATCTGAACCGTACAGGCGTCCCGCTCATCGAAATCGTCTCCGAGCCGGACATGCGCAGTGCGGTCGAGGCTGTCGCCTATCTCAAGGAACTGCGTGCCATTCTTCTGTATCTCGGTATCTGCGATGGGAACCTTGAGGAAGGCAGTTTCCGCTGTGACGCCAACATTTCCATTCGGCCTTACGGGCAGGAAGAGTTCGGTACACGGGCTGAGCTCAAAAACCTGAACTCGTTCCGCAACGTGCAACGGGCAATCGACTATGAAGTGGCCCGGCAGATCGATCTTGTGGAAGATGGCGAAGAGGTGGTGCAGGAAACCCGTCTGTACAACCCGGACAAGAACGTCACCGCATCCATGCGCGGCAAGGAAGAAGCGCATGACTATCGTTATTTCCCGGACCCGGACCTTGTTCCGTTGGTGCTGGAGGAAGCATGGCTGGACAAATGGAAGTCCGAACTTCCCGAGTTGCCAGCCGACAAGAAAGCGCGTTTCCTGAACGAACTCAATCTGCCGGAAGATGATGCCGCGTTGATTGCCTCCGAGTTATTGGTGGCGGAATTCTTTGAAGCTGCTGCCAAGTCCTATTCGGGCGAATCCAAGAAGGTTGGCAACTGGATCATCGGCGAGTTGTTGCCGTATTTGCACGAGGACGGTGTTAGCATTGATGAATGCAAGATGACACCGGAATCTCTTGCCTCGTTGGTTCGTCTGGTGGACGACGGCACCATCTCCAACAAGATTGGTAAAAACGTTTTTCGCGATTTGTGTGAATCCGGCGATGACCCGGAAGAACACGTCAAGGCCAAGGGACTTGTGCAGGTATCCGATACGTCTGCGCTGGAGTCCGTTGTGGATGAAGTGCTGGCCGAGAACCCGGATGAAGCGGAAGCCTTCAAGGGTGGCAAGAAAAAACTCATGAGCTTTTTCATGGGCCAGATCATGCGCAAGACCAAGGGACAGGCGAACCCCGGCGTGGTTACCCAACTTATTCAGAAAAAGCTTTCCTGATAATATCGGGAAGCGGCTTTGGTTGTTCCCTTTTTCTTCAATGTTTTGTCAATCATTCCTCCCATGGGAAGGAGAAGGACGTTTTCATGACCGAACATATTCAATTCTCAGCGGACAAAGACGCCCTGGTTTTGTTGGATCAGCGATATCTGCCATCCCGCGAGGACTGGTTCGATTGCAAGACTACCGAAGACATTTGCTTCGCTCTTGTCGTCATGGTTGTTCGTGGCGCTCCTGCCATTGGCGTGACCGCAGCGTATGGTTGCTACCTGGCTGCGCGTGAAGCGCAGGGCATGGATGGCGACTGGAAGCGCAATCTCCATTGTTTGTTGGACAAAATAGAGAACGCCCGTCCCACGGCTGTGAACCTGCGTTGGGCCGTGCGGGAAATGCGCGGAATATGGGATGCTGCCGGAGATATTTTGCTTGATGAGCTTTGCTCGGTGTGGCTTGCCAAAGCCAGGGAAATTCACGCTGGCGACATTGAAATGTGCGAGCAGATCGGCAAGTTCGGCGGAGAATTGATGGACGATGGCGATACGGTCATGACCCACTGCAATGCCGGAGCCTTGGCCACGGCCGGATACGGCACGGCGTTGGGCGTGATTCGCGGAGCCATTGATCAGGGCAAGAAGATTAAAGTCATAGCCAATGAAACCCGGCCTTTTCTGCAAGGCGCGCGACTGACAGCCTATGAACTGCATCGTGACGGTATTGAGGTCAAGGTGGCCTGCGACAATGCCTGTGCGTTGCTCATGAAAAAAGGGCTGGTGGACAAAGTTGTCGTGGGTGCAGACCGAATTGCTGCCAACGGCGACGCTGTTAACAAGATCGGCACCTATGGCGTAGCATTGCTGGCGCGGGAGTTTGGTATTCCTTTTTACGTGGCAGCGCCGGTTTATACCATAGACCCGGAAACACCCACGGGCGACCATGTGCCTATTGAAGACCGTGACCCGCGGGAAGTGACGCATGTGGGCGATCATCAAATCACTCCGGATGGGGTGGAGGTTTACAATCTGGCCTTTGATCCCACCCCCAACGAACTTATCGCCGGAATCATCACGGAGAAGGGCGTGCTGACTGCACCGTATGATGAGGCCATTGCCGAATTGTTCCGGTAGGATGGTACGAAATGAGTCCAGCTTTGCGAAGGCGGCAAAGGCAATGGACTCGACAAGCGAAAGCAATTACGATATTCACCGCGCCTTCCGCCCATGGTTGGCGCGGTGAGATTTTTCATACAACTGTTGTACGACATACTGCCTTCAAGCCTTTTGTCCTCGAAATGAGTGCATAAGTGGCGGAAGGTAACGGGGAAGGGTGGAAAAGACATCGTTTCCAAGAGTGTCTTTCATTATTCCCGACAAACGGAGGCTCCATGCTCCCCATCGTTGCCCTGATCGGGCGTCCCAACGTGGGCAAATCCACATTGTTCAATCGCCTGTTGCGTCGCTCCCAGGCTATTACCCATGATATGCCCGGCGTAACCCGCGACCGTATCTATGGCGAATGCACGCTCAAGAACGTGCGTTTTTCGTTGGTAGATACCGGCGGTATGGTTCTCGAAAGTGAGGCTATCCCCGAACTTTCCAAGGAATTCGAGGACGAAATTTTCGAGCAGGCCCGCGAAGCTCTTCAGGAAGCACACGCCATCATTTTTGTGGTGGACGGCAAGTCCGGCCTGACACCGTTGGACATTCAGGCCGCCGAATATATCCGCAAGAGCGACAAGCCCGTGCTGATGTTGGTCAACAAGGTTGACGGACATGAAACCGAGGCCGTGGCTCTGAGTGAGTTTTATCGGCTTGGGCTGGATATGATGCCCGTGTCTGCGGCCCATGGATACAACCTGATTGAGGTCCGTGATACGGTGCGGCGGATGGTCAAGAAGCTGGATGTCCCCAAGGACGAGGACGACGGCGTTGACCGCGGTTTGCGTGTCTCCATGCTCGGCCGTCCCAATGCGGGTAAATCCAGCATGGTCAATGCGCTCATGGGCAAAGACAGGCTCATTGTCAGCGATGTGGCCGGGACCACTCGCGACAGTATCGACGTGACAGCCGAAATTCGTGGCAGGCGCTATACGTTCGTGGATACGGCCGGAGTTCGCAAACGGGCCAATATTACCGATTCCCTTGAACGAATCAGCGTGCTGCGCGCGCTCAAGAACAGCCGCCGTTCCGAGGTGACCATTCTGGTTATCGACGCCACTTTGGGAGTGGGGCGGCAGGACAAACGGCTCATTGAATTTCTGGCCCGTGAAAAAGTGCCGTTCCTCGTGGCCGTGAACAAGATTGATCTTGTGGCTCGTGACGAAACGGATTTCGTCATGAGCGGTTTTGAGCACGAACTGCGGATTGTGCCGCATGTTCCTGTCATCAAAACATCCACAGCCAAGGGCGTGGGGCTGAAGAAGCTTCTCCCCGTAGCCGAGCAGATTGTGAAAGAAGGCAAGACCCGTGTCGGGACAGGCGCCTTGAACCGGGCCATGCAACTGGCTATCCAGAAACACCAGCCACCGGTCGTCAAGCGTCGCCGAGCAAAGTTTTTCTATATGACTCAGGCTGATGAGGATGTGTTGACCTTTGTTTTCTTTGTCAACGACCATACCCTCATCAAGGCTTCTTATGAACGGTATCTGGAAAACCAGTTGAGAAAGATGTTTTCCATTGCCGCAGCACCTATCAACTTGATTTTCCGTTCCAGCCACGACAAAAAGGAATGGGAGAAGCGCAGGGGAATCTCTGCTATCGGCAAAGCCGGGCCGGGCAAGGATCTTGGAACGGCCAAGAAACGTTCGCACGTCAAGATTCAGGAAAAGGTACGCCGTGACCAGTGGGAGCAGCGGCAACAGGCAGAAAAAGGAAAGAAAAAGTAAGGTAAAAGCGTTGACATCCTTGACATCCGAGGTGTGACGATGTAGACGCTTTTTCCTTGGCGCGTAACAAAAGCGCAACAAGCGGAGAAGTGGCCGAGCTGGCTGAAGGCGCACGCCTGCTAAGCGTGTAATGGGGAAACTCATTCGGGGGTTCAAATCCCCCCTTCTCCGCCATAAATTTCAAAAGGGCTTACGATGAAAATCGTAAGCCCTTTCTGTGTTTAGTCTCAGTCTTTTTTCTCCTTCATGCGTGCTATATGCCGAGTCTCAGATCCTCGCCGACCTTTTTTACCAGCCTATCGAAAGCTTAGAAAATACTCTAACCCATCTTTTTAAATTGCAATCCTTCTTTGGTCCCGGGGTGAATAAAGCCATGATTGCTATTTATGAATAGTCTCCGGCATGTGCTGTCTTGGCGACAGTGGACATGAAGCCTGGGTCAGGACCGACCGATCACACCACAACATAACTTACGGGGGGGAGCGATGAGAATCCCCGAGAAACTCACAATCTGTTCGGACCTAAATCACGGGAAAACGTCATGTGTTTGGAGGCTGCTTCTTTAACTTGCCGCGGTCCGGTTAAAAACTCGCCTCCCTCACGAATACCGCGAGCACGTAGCGTCTGATACGTGTGAACAAGCTTTCCCCGTCCGCCGTGATAATGACTGAACCACGCAATACCTGCGGTAGCATTTCGCGGTTTCCAGAGGGCCGAAGCAGCACTCGATATACCGCCTGTTCCGGAATCCAGGCCCCGGCGTCTGCTCCCAAGGAGGAAGTGACCTTTGTCGGGGCTCGCATGGCGGCAATAGCGCCACCGTTAGAAGAGGCCAATTCCGGGACGGCCCCCAAATGCCTGCTGGCCATATAAGCGATATGTGTGACATTCATATCAATGCCCCACTGCCCGGGGTCTTCCGGGATGAATCTGGCACTGCATCCCAAACGCAGCCTGTGCAAATCTCTCTCGTTAACATAGGCCACAGCATGGGGGGCCGTCGGGTCCGCTGCCGTACACAGCCATTCCCCAGTACCAATCCACTCGTCTTCAGACAGGGGAGTGGCCATATCCACGATACGCCCGTTGACCGGAGCACGGATGACAAGTTGTTTCTTTTGTCTTTTCAACAGAGCCAAACGGTTCAATGTGGCCTTGCGCTCACGCTGGACCACCGGGATAGAAGCTGCCGTATCCCGATTGATGAAATGGAAGGACAATTGCCATTGCAGGGCCTCGGCCTGCTTTCGCAGCATGGTGATTTCCTGTTGCAATTCGGGAACGCGCAGTTCAAAGAGGGGCATTCCTTCCTGAACGGTCTGGCCGGTAACGGCGTGAATAGCCACTACTTGGGAGCCAACCGGCGAGTAGATTCGCACCTGCCGCTCCGATTGAAGAAGGGCCGGAGCGGTGACGTTGCTGCTCCAGGGAATGAACAAGAGGCCAAGTAGAGCGGTGCCTGCGACAACGAATGCCGCTGACCGGAAGTTGAATCCTTGGTCTTTCAAACGGATAATCCATGTTTTCATTTCTCTAAACACCGGGGCTGCAATGAAAGTTATTATTTCAACAAGAAACAGCACAATGCCGAGAATCTTGAAGAACTTGTGGTAGACAATGAGAGCGATACCCAGAAACAGAGTGAACCGGTAAATCCAGGTGGAAAAGGCATAGAAAATAAGTGTCCTTTCCCTCCACACTTCGAACTGTTCCGGTCTCTGATCACCGAAAGCGAACAGCCATTCCCGTATTTTCCAGCGGGCCAAGGCAAAGGCCCGGGGTTGCATGTTGGGGACGTTCAGGGCGTCGGAAAGCAGAAAATAGCCGTCAAAACGCATGAGCGGGCTGAGGTTGATGGCCAGAGTCATGATCCAGGTGGTGGTGGCCAGGATGAAGGCCGCGCTGCGCAACGGGCCGTCGGGAAGAAAACTCCAGGTCAGTGTCGCCCAGGCAGCCAGGGCTGTTTCGGTAATTATTCCGGCAGCGCACACCTGCATCCGTTGCGAGCGCTTGCGTAATCTCCACGCGGTGGAGGTATCGGTATACAATAGTGGCATCATGACCATGAAGGCCACGCCCATGGAAGGGATACGGCAGCCGAGGCGCTTGGCCGCGTAGGCATGCCCGAGCTCGTGAAACGTCTTGGTCACGGTCAGCGTCAGGGCAAAGAGGACTGCCCCCTCCAGCGTGAAAAAGTGCAAAAATGTGTTGCGGAAAGTATCCCATTGCCGGGAGGCTAAGAAAATACCGAGCACACCCGCTGCCACCGTGAGCAAAAAGAACAGACGGTTGAAAAACAAGCGTTCAACGATGGGAAGCGTGCGGGCCAAAAAAGGATCGGGTCGAAAAATAGGGATTCGGAAAAACAGGTAGTTTTGTAGAAGGCTCTTGCCCAAGGGTTGGTTAAAACGCGTATTGACTTCATGCCGGTACCGGGCCACGGCATTAGGGTCCCGGGTCAGGCTGTTGTGGGCCAGGAAACGCACAAAATTCTCCACGAGGTCAGAATCCACGCTCAAGGCCGTGGCCTCGTTTATGGAGTCCACGATGTCCGAGGCCGTCCCCATGTGCCAGCGAGCCAGCATCTCGGCCTCTGTCCAGCCGATCTGAAAAAAAAGGTCACGCCCGGGATCCTCCAGAATCCAGGAAGGCGAACCGTCATGGTTTCGCGGTCCTGGATGCAGGAGCACTTCCTGGCGCAGTTCCGGCAATGTCGGGGACTGGGAAGGAGGCGGAGACGAGGTTGTGTTCATATGCCCAACCAAAGACGCATGGTGGTAAGTGGTTTCCGCAACAGGTACACGGCGAGAAAGGTCTGCTCCCCATATAGCTTTGCTGTCCCTTTCAGTCCCACCCGCAACTCGGGACCGAAATCGTCGGGACGAGCCGTGAACGCCGCACGGACCCGGTATGCCAAAGTACCGTCAGCCACCGGGACGGCCCGATAGCCCACCCTGCTCAGGGAGGCGTTCACTGGAGAGGCCGGTTCGGCGTTCATGAACAGACGGACCTCCGTACCGGGATGCAGTTCAATGGCGTCTGCCAGGGAGAGATGGGCTTCCAACTCAATGTCGTCCGGATCGGCAATAACCATGATGCGTTCACCAAGATTTACGGGCCTGCCAATCCACTCCTGTGGATCGTCAAAAATGGCCACGCCCGATCGCTCCGCACGAATTTCAGTTCGTTTAAGCATGGATTCGAGATAGGCCACCTCACTGGCCGCCTGATCCCGTTCACTCAATAAAATTCCCAGAGTGGACTTACTCTTTGCGTCTAAAAGTGCTTGCTGGCGTCGTTGGTGCAACTCGGCGTCGGCCACGGCCAAGTTTTGGCGGGCGGATTCCAGCTTGCCCTCGATATCCCTGGAATCGATCAGCGCAAGGAGATCACCCTCCTTGACGTTGTCATTGGGTTGTACCGTGATGCGGTCCACCACTCCTTGCAAAGGGGTGCGGACGGTAAAGGCATCACGGGGAACAATTTCCGCAGGAGCCAGCACAGACTGGCGAACCGGCAGGAACATGACAGCCATGAGAACAAAAAGGATAGCCAACCGAAGCCCCCTGGAGCGCAGGCGGTTCAGTACACCTTTCCATCCACCCTCCCCGAACCAGAAGCGAGTGCCACCGCCCAGGCACTGCCATGCGTGCGCGTACGCCTCGCAAAGAAGGGCGAGCGCGGCAACCTCCTGCGGGGCCCAGTCTTTATCGCGCCAGAGCACCAGTCCGGCCTGAAGAGTATTTTCCTTCCCCGGCTGTATGTCCTCCTGGCCCGGCTTATTTAGGGGCAAAGGAACCCAGAGGGCCTTTTCCGGCAAGTACTCCTGCCACATGCGCATGTCTTCAGTGCCCGGCTGGGCAGTCAGGGCACATGAAGCCTTGGCTTTTTCCCCGGCGGCATGCCGGGCCAGCAAATCGGAAAGCCAAATATTGAACGCGGCATTCTCGGAGGGGATAGAAAGGCCAGAGAGGCTGACGATCCTGCCGGAAGTCCCCCCTTCCTTCACCC
>CAJXRQ010000028.1 GCA_913060505.1 uncultured Desulfovibrio sp. | reverse complement strand
GGTATCCGTTTTATCCCCCACGTTATTGTGCTGCCTCAAGTATTTTCAGGATGTCTTCCGCGTGCATGTCCTTCGGGTTGGTGAGCATACAGGGGTCGAGCATGGCGTGTTCTGCCAGCAAGGAAAAGTCCTGGGGAGAAACGCCAAGCTCGGAAAGTCCCTGTGAAACCCCGGCCGCGTGTTTGAGTTTGGCCACACCTTGCAGCGTTGCGTTTTTGCGCTCTTCGTATGACATTCCGTCATTCATTTGAACGCCCAAACATTCCGCTATCGTGAAATACTTTTCCGCTGTCTTGTCAAAATTATAGGCCATGACATGGTCGAGCAGCAAGGCATTGCATTGGCCATGGGGCAGATCGAGATAGCCGCCAAGACTGTGGGCCAGCGCGTGAACGGCCCCGAGGATGGCGTTGGAAAAAGCCATCCCGGCGAGTGTGCTGGCCAATGACATACCCGCTTTTGCCTGAAGATCGTCCGGTGATTCAATGGCCCGGATCAGGTGTCTGGATACGAGCCGGACCGCCTCCAGCGCATGCAGGTCCGTGAAGGGGGAACTGGCGTTGGAAACATAGGCTTCCACTGCGTGTGTCAGGGCATCCAGTCCGGTGTGAGCCGTGAGGTCTCTACTCATGGTTGTTGTGGTTTCGGGGTCCACCAGCGAAACGTCCGGGATCATGGCCTTGCTGACAATGGCTATTTTTACTTTGCGTTGCGTGTCAGTGATGATGCTGAATTGTGAAACGTCCGCAGCCGAACCGGCCGTGGTGGGAATGCAGATAAGCGGCGGTCCGGGAATGGGCACGTTGTCCGCTCCTTCAAATTCCAAAACATTTCTGTCGTTGGTAACCACGATGCCCATGGCCTTGGCGCTATCCATGGGGCTGCCGCCGCCAACGGCTACCAGAGCGTCGCAATCGTGGGCAAGATATTGCTCGGCCCCGGCCATGACCTGATTGTCCCGTGGATTGGGCGCAACGTCATGAAACAGGCTGTACTCAATACCAGCTTCTTCCAGGCTGCGCATGACATCGTGAGGCCACGGCTGGTTCATGAGGCGCGGATCGGAAA
The DNA here is from genome assembly GCA_913060505.1 of uncultured Desulfovibrio sp. Classification (GTDB taxonomy): domain Bacteria; phylum Desulfobacterota; class Desulfovibrionia; order Desulfovibrionales; family Desulfovibrionaceae; genus Pseudodesulfovibrio. The sequence goes on along the minus strand of CAJXRQ010000028.1, from coordinate 35,877 downwards.
CCAGCAGGACTCTTCGCAGGCCCAGATTGTGGGCATACTGTCCGGCAAGCATGCGGGCTCCGTTGCCGAAGACAAATTCCGGTGCGACGAATTTTCTTAGGGAAGCGATTGATTCGGGCATAGGCTTCTCCTTTGTTCCTTAAAATACGCTATTCAGGAAGAAGCGGAAAGTAAAACCCGTTATTTTAGGTGTCAACAGCAGGGAGACCTGCTGTGAACTCCTTGAAATTTTTAACAACATCCCGCAAGAGTGTGCGGATTTCATCCGTGCAGCCCATCCGCGATGCCGCCATGAGCTGCAATCCGGTCTCGCGAGCCAGTTCTGCACCGGACACCGTGCAGATGTTGATCAGGGTTTGGGCACTTTCTCGAACATTTTCCATGTCCTGCCGTTCCAGAGCGTCCAGCAGGGCGGAGGCGTGTTTGTTCACCAGCCGCAGGGCCGTGTCGGTCATGTCACGGAACATGGCCTGAGAAAGCCCCAACTCCTGCATGACATGGTCTTTCTGCCCCGGCATTGGGGGAAGATCGGGCATGGGGGCTGGCGTTTGCTCGGACCGGCCATCATCCAAGGTTCGGGAAAGTTCCTGCGGCGAAGCATTGGTCAGGCGATTGATGATTGATGCCAATTCCGCAAAGTTCACGGGCTTGGCGACATAGGCGTTCATGCCAGCCTCAAGGCATTTGTTGCGGAATTCCTTGAGCGCGTGGGCGGTCATGGCCACGATGGGCAGGTCCGGGGTCTTGATGTCGTTGTTCTTGCCGCCTGAACGGATAAGCCGGGTGGCTTGCAATCCGTCCATGACGGGCATTTCCACATCCATGAGCACAAGATCAAACGACTTCTCGGACAGCAATGAAAGAACTTCTTCCCCGGTATGCGCCACCTCGAAAGTATGACCCATCTCCTCAAGTCGCAGGCTTGCCACCATGACGTTGACTTCGTTGTCTTCGGCCAGCAGCACATGAAGGCCCGAGGAATGGTTTTTTCTGAAAGAAGGGCTTTCATTGGCTTCGGCACTGGACGGCAGGGGCAACGGGCAAATACCGGGTTCAAACCATGTGTCGAACTCGAAGCAGCTGCCCCGGCCCACGGTACTTTTCAGGTGGATTTTACCTCCCATGAGGGCGATGAGGTTTTTGCAGATCGCCAGGCCCAATCCTGTACCGCCGTATTGGCGGGTGGTCTGGTTGAAGCTTTGGAATATGGATTCCATGAACTCTTTCGGAATACCGATGCCGGTGTCGCATACCTGAAAGCGTACACCGTTGATTCGGCTTTCATCAGGCGCTTTTTCCGGGGATGCGTATGCGTGGACGACGATTTTACCCTGATGGGTGAATTTAATGGCGTTCCCCACGAGATTGACGAGAACCTGACGCAGGCAGACCGGGTCGCCCTTGACGCAGGAGGGAACATCCGGACCTATTTCAAGTTTCAGTTCCAGTCCTTTCTGCCGGGCTTGAACGTCCAGCCCCTTGACGGTTGTCTCCAGATGCCGGAACAGGTCGAAATCCATGCAGTCGAGTTCGAGTTTGTGGGCTTCGATCTTGGTGAGTTCCAGAATATCGTTGATGATGGACAGCAGGTGTTCGGCCGAGTCCTTGACGGTGTCGAGATAATCCCGCTGCTCTGTGGAAAGTTCCGTTTGCAGGGTGATGTCCGTCATGCCCACGATGGCGTTCATGGGAGTGCGTATCTCGTGACTCATTGCGGCCAGAAATTCGCTTTTGGCCTTGTTGGCCGATTCCGCCGCTTCCCGGGCCTTTTCCAGTTCCTGAAGAGACTGTCTGTTGTCCGTGGTGTCGTCCCAGGCCCAAATGATCCCTTTGTCCAGGTTTTCCGGGTCAATGGCCTTCCCGTACATGGAGCACCAGACTTCTCTGCCGTCCCGCGTTATGAATTGCTGCTCGGCGTTGTACTCACCGGTTACACGCAGGGATTCCCGGGACTGGGTGATGAAGGTCTCAAAGGCCGCCTGAGCAAATATGGTTTCCGAATTCATGCCGATGAAGTCATCCGGTTCATACCCGAAGATGGCGGCTCCCCGGCGGTTGATGGTCGAAAAGTGCCTGCCTTTGGTCATGGCGATGCCCATGAGGCTGTTTTCCAGAATGGCTTCCAGCTTTTTCAGCGTCTGTTTGAGGCGGTTTTCCGCCTCCTTGCGTACGTTGATGTCGCGTATGTTGGCCAAAATGGCTTCGTGCCTTTTGTAAGTGATGGCTGTCAGCTGGATTTCGGCGTCGAATTCCATGCCGTCCCGGGGGCGGCGCATCCGCCACTCGAAAAAATGGTCCTCGCCCTGAACCACCTGTCCCCAGACCTTGCTCAGACGATGAGTGGGGCTCAACGGGCTGGAAAGATCCCGGGCAAAGGACAGCGAACCGACCTGATCCGGGAATACCCCGAACATTTCCAACATCCCCTTGTTCACTTCCAGAATGGTTCCGTCTTTCAGGTGGATGATGATGGCGTCGTGGGTACTGTCGAACACGGCACGCAGGGCGATTTCCGAAGTTTCCAACTCTGCGGTGCGTTCCTGCACCCGTTCTTCAAGGGACTGGTGTGCACGGCGGAGGTTCTTTTCCGCCTGCCGGCGTTTAACCGTGTTCAGGACCAGAAAGATGATGATCAGGCTTTGGGTTGCCAGAAAGATGATCCCGCCGACGATCCATTCTCCGTACTCGGTGTAAAAGGAGCGCGGGCGGTTGGTGATGATGCTGTCTTCAGGCAATTTGGCGAGGCTAATGTCAAATTGTTTGAGTTTGTTGAAGTCAAACATGGTTTTGGCCGTGAGCGTGGTGTTGACCGGAATGAGAGCAGGCGGACGTCCTGAAAGAACCAGCAGGCCGAGTTGGGCCATGGTTTGACCCTGAAGGAAACCGCTGACGAGTTTGCCGCCGATGATGCCGTGGTTGATGTTTGTTTCCAGCAGGCCGTAGACCGGTCCTCTGGCCGCCTTGGAAATGAGTTCCGTGGCGGTGGTGCTGTCGTAGAAAACCCCGGCACTGTCGCGAAAGAATGCGCCCAGCAGAATGACGGTGTTTTTGGGAAGAGCGGTTACGGTTCTGAGCATCTCGTCCATGGTCATCTCCGGGGCGTAGGAGATGTGCAGGTCCGGGGCGAATCCCTTGAGTTGCTTGCGCATGCTCTGGGCCCATGCAAGCCCGGAGGGAGTGTAGTCGTTGATGACGTAGAAATGTTTCGTGTCCGGGTGCAGGGATTTGGCAAGTTCCAATGTGCCCCGCGCATTGATGACCTCGGCCACACCCGTGAACAGGGGGTAGCCTATGAGGTCTTCGGGGTGGAAGAAATTGACCCCGCAGAAGACCACGGGAACTCCGGGGAACAACTCGTCGTGATACCTGCGCAGAAAATCGAAGGCGTTGTTGTCCGTGGCCATGATCAGGTCGATTTTTTTGTGTTTGTATTTGTGGATGAAGACACGTCGGAGTTGTTCCCGGTAATCGGTAGAGAACTTCACCCGCTTGGTGTCCATGTTTTCCACCATGAATTCCATGCCGGCCTGGTTGGGATGGAGCACGTTGGTAATTCCGGAGAGGACTTGCTCCTGCCATGGCAGGGTCTGGTGGTAGGAGCAGAGCAGCAACACGTGTCGGCCGTCGTTTTGCGGCGACACCGCAGCCTGGCCCGTGCCTGCGGATACGGTCAGGAAGGACGCCAGCACAAGTGCGGCGTATAATGAATACAGTCTTTTTTGCCAGCTCATATCAGACCCGATTGTTCATGTCTGTACGCTTTCTACCAGATGGTTTCCCTTTTTGCCAACAAACCGTGCACATCCGGTTTCAGCTTTCTTCCCTAAAAATAATATTTCTTCCATGTCTTTTTTGACCCAAGTCATAGTATGGTTCCCTTTTCATGGGTAGCACGAAGGTACGGACGAAAATATTTCTTCCAATCAAAAAAAGGAGATCATATGTTTTGCTACCAGTGTGAACAGACTTCCAGGGGAACCGCATGCACCAAGGTCGGCGTGTGTGGCAAGCAGCCGGACGTTGCAGCGCTACAGGACTTGCTCGTGCATGCGTTGAAAGGGTACTCGCAAGTGGCTGCCAAGGCCAGAAAGGAGGGCGTCACAGGTGATGATGAAGGCGCTTTCATGTGTAGCGCCTTGTTTTCCACGCTAACCAATGTCAATTTCGACTCCGAGCGTTTCGTGCCATTGTTGTCCGAAACCGTGGAGCGGCGCGAAGCCCTCAAGGCCGCTTTGAAGGCCAAGGGAATTTCCCCGGAGTGGGATGCGGCTGCGGAATTGGAGCTGGCCGGTGATATGGCCGGACTGGTGGCGCAAGGGGAAGAAGCCAGTATTGAAAATGACCCTGAAACCGATTCGGATATCAAGTCACTGAAGCAGACCGTTCTTTACGGACTCAAGGGTGTTGCTGCCTATGCAGATCATGCCGGGGTTCTTGGCCGCGAAAACCCTGATCTGCATGGGGCCGTGGAAGAATTGCTCTCCGACACGCTGCGCAGCGACATGGATCTTGGTGCATGGGTGCAGCGTGCTCTTGATTGCGGCAATGCCAACATCATGGCCATGGAACTGCTGGACGCCGCCAATACCGGGGCTTACGGTCACCCGGTTCCCACCGAAGTTCCCTTGGGAGCCAGGGCCGGGAAGGCCATTCTGGTTTCAGGGCATGATCTCAGGGATTTGGCTTTGTTGCTGCAACAGACCGAAGGCACTGGAATCAATATATACACCCATGGAGAAATGCTGCCTTGCCATGGATATCCTGAGCTGAAAAAGTATTCCCATTTCCATGGACATTACGGCACGGCATGGCAGAACCAACTCAAGGAGTTTGCCGCGTTTCCCGGTCCCATTCTCATGACCACCAACTGTATTCAGAAGCCTGCCGAATCCTATCTGGACAACATTTTTACCACCGGGCTGGTCGGTTGGCCCGGGGCTTCCCACATATCGGGAACAGCTTCCGGCAAGGACTTTTCCGCTGTTATTGAAAAGGCCATGGCAATGCCCGGTTTTGCGCAGGATGAAGATAGCGGTTCGGTCATGGTCGGCTTTGGTCACAATGCCGTGCTGGGCGTGGCAGACAAGGTCATTGAAGCGGTCAAGGGGGGCGACATTCGCCATTTCTTTCTTGTTGCCGGTTGCGATGGCGCCAAACCCGGCCGCAACTACTACACCGAATTTGTGGAAAAGGTTCCGGAAAACTGTATGGTGCTCACGCTTGCCTGCGGAAAGTTCCGTTTCTTTGACAAGAAGCTGGGTGATATTGGCGGCATTCCGCGCCTGCTGGATGTCGGGCAGTGCAACGACGCATATTCCGCGGTGAAGATCGCCACAGCGCTTGCAGAGGCCTTTGACTGTGGCATCAACGATTTGCCGTTGTCTCTGGTGCTTTCGTGGTATGAGCAGAAAGCTGTCGCCATCCTGCTTTCCCTGTTGGCACTGGGCATCAAGAATATTCGGCTTGGCCCCAGCCTGCCGGCGTTTATCACACCAAATGTGCTAAGTTTTTTGGTGGAGAATTTTGATCTCAAACCCATCTCCACCCCGGATGAGGATCTCAAGGCAATTTTAGGCTGATATTTTTATCTGTCCTGATACCGTTACATGGCAGGGCAGCGAAGCTACTCTGCCTTTTTTCATCAAGGACAGCGCTCTAGAAAATATCATGATAAAATTTAGAGGACGTGCGACAGCTCATGAATTTGTCTAAAAATAGTGTTGTTACGGATTGTTGCCGGAACGAGACAGGACTGTAGCAGGCAAAACCGCAAGGCTGGGCTGTATAAAAAAAGCCCCGGATGTTTGTCCGGGGCCGCTGAAGCTATTGTGTGCTGGAAACAAGTTTTTTCCGCTTCATGAGCGGGCGGGATATCCCGAATTTTGCCAGTGCCGACTTCATGGCTGAAGTGGAATCCGGCGTACCCCGATGTTTGACCACGACCCTGAACCATTTTCCCTTGGATGTTGCTGCGGACTCGATAGCTGCATTCAATCCGGCTCCGGACAGTTTGTTGCTCAAGGAGTCGGCCATGTCCTGCTTACGGAAGGATGCGACCTGGTACACGTAGTCATAGATCTTTTGTCCGGCCCTGGGCGCCTGCTGGGCTGTTGTGGTCGACTTGGCCTGTTTTTGTGTCGGTTTTGCGGCCGTTGCCTTTTTCGGCGCAGGCGTCTTTTTCGAAGGCTCATCCGCAGTCTGCCCCACTTGTTTGGGGGCTTTGGCGAGCGTTTCGGGGTAGGTCAGATCTTCAACCTTGAGCACCTTGGCCGCAGGGGCCTTGGTTGCATTGGCTGCGCCGTGGTTGCTCGGCATTATGTCCGCAAGATGCGGCACGGACTGTTCCGGTTGATATCCTCGTCCCACAAGCAGACCGAGAATGAAAAACAGTGCCAGAACGACACACACGGTTCCAACAGCCGTGATCATCCCTGAAAGAGACAGGGTGAAGGTCCATGTCTTGTGTTCTCCTGGAATTTTGGGAACACGCACATTGTAGTTTTTTTCCTTGTTGGCCGCCATGCATCCCTCCGGGACGGTCTTTTACATTCGTTCGGGAGCGCTTACGCCGAGCAGGCTCAATCCGTTTGCCACAACTCCGGCCACGCAGGCCAGAAGCAGCAATCGGGCAGCGCAAAGATCGGCTTCAGCAGAAAGTACGTGACAGTTTGTATAATACCTGTGGAGAGTTGAAGCAAGCTCCCGTAAATAGATGCTGATAATATGCGGACTTTCGCCCCGTGCAGCCGCTTCCACGGCGTCGGGATAACGGTCCAGCAGCCGGAGCAGATCCAGATCGTGCTCCGTATTCAAAAGAGCGAGAGCTTCCGGGGTGCAGTCGGCCGGTTGGGCCTGTTGTTCCCTGGCCTTGCGCATGAGCGAGCAGATGCGCGCATGCGCGTACTGCACATAGTAGACCGGGTTGTCCATGGTCTTTTGCTTGACCAGTTCGAGGTCGAAATCAAGACCGGAATCCGACTTGCGGGAAAGGAACATGAACCGGGCCGCGTCCGCTCCCACTTCGTCCACCACGTCTTTCAGGGTTTCGAATTGGCCGGCGCGGGTGCTCATGGCTATGGGCTTGCCGTCGCGAAGCAGGTTCACGAGGTTGACCAGAATAACGTGCAGCTTGCCCTTGTTGCCGATAGCCTCGCAGGCTGCCTGCATGCGGGGAACATATCCGTGGTGGTCGGCACCCCAGATATCAACGACAACGTCGAAGCCGCGTTTGAATTTGTTGTCGTGGTAGGCGATGTCCGATGCGAAATAGGTCGTGTCACCGTTGGACTTGCGCAGAACACGGTCCTTGTCGTCCCCGAAATCCGAGGATTTGAACCAGAATGCGTTGTCCTTTTCAAAACCCAGCCCGGAAGCGCGCAGGTCGCTGAAAGTTTCGTCCACCATGCCGTCGGCCACGAGGCTTTTTTCCGAGAACCAGACGTCGTGATGAACGCCGAAAGCCATCAGGTCTTCACGGATGCCGTCCAGAATGGTGCTCATGCCGATGGATTTGCAGATTTCCGTTGCGTCTTCCTCGGTCCCGTCCAGAATATCCGGGTGCTGTTCCAGCACGTCGTCGGCGATTTCACGGATGTAGTCGCCTTTGTAGTAATCTTCCGGTTCGGCGGGATTCAGGTTTTGAATCTGCCGCACGCGGTAGAGGATGGACTGCCCCAGAATCAGCATCTGGCGGCCTGCATCGTTCACGTAATATTCGGCTTCCACATTGTATCCGGCCTTTTTCAGGATGCGCACAAGGCTGTCGCCCAGCGCTGCACCACGTCCGTGGCCGATGTGCAGAGGACCTGTCGGGTTGGCGGAAACATATTCCACCTGGATTTTTTTGCCGTCGCCCAGTGAAAGGGAACCGTATGCGTCACCCTGTTCGGCCACGATCCCGGCGGTTTTCTGCCAGAAATCCGTCGTCATGGTGAAGTTCAGGAAGCCGGGACCGGCAATGTCCACGGAAGCCACGAAAGAATCGTTTCGTGCCTTTTCCGCTATATCTTCCGCTATCTGCCGAGGCGCCTTTTTGGCCTGCTTGGCCAGCATCATGGCCACGTTGGCGCTCATGTCGCCGAACTGTTTGTCCTTGGGCGGTTCAATAACGGCTTTTTCCGGCCATTCCCAGCCATTTTCGGTCACAATCCGCCTGAGCATCTCTTCCAGGTGCTGCTTTGCTCGCATTGGTCGTGTATCTCCTTGGGAAATAATCGTCGTGGAAGTGGGCGTAGCACCTTTTGTTTCCTAATCCAAGTCTTATTGCGCCGTGACCCGTGGCCGGACTTCCGTTTTTGCGCTCAGAGGCGTATAAACGGAAAAATCCCAAACTTCAGGAGATAGCGATAATGTTGCGAACCATTAGTGCCCTGGCCAAGAACCGCCCCGGCGTTCTTGCAGAGATGACTGCGGAGTTCGGAAAATACAACGCCAACATCCGTTCCATTGCGGCCGGTGAAACGGAGAATCCCGAGATATCACGCCTTGTGGTCCAGGTGGATGGCGAAGAGGACGAGGTAAACCGCATTACCAAGGCCCTTGAAGACATGGAACCCATCGTGCAAGTGGACGACCTTGCGCGCCGGGAGTTCGTGGATCGTGAGCTGGTAATGATCAAGGTTGCCATGGACCGTGAAAAGACCGGCCAGCTCATGCAGGTTTTCGAGGTCTTTCGTGCCAATGTGGTCGGCATGGGTGAAGAGACCATTACCGTTGAAATGACAGGTGATCAGGATCGCGTTAACGGCCTGATCAGCATGTTGGCCGGTTACGGTATCCGCAGCATGTGCCGTTCGGGCATGATCGCTCTGAAGCGCGGGGACGAATAGCATGGACAACCTGCCGATTATCAGGAGCCTGGACGAAATCGTCCGGGCGGTTCAATCGTTGGGGGAAATGCCTCGGGTAGCCATTGCCCGTTCTGCGGAAGATTTTGTGCTGCGTGCCGGGCTGAACGCCTTTGAGCAGCGCGTGGCCGAGCCTGTGCTCATCGGGGATGCGGAAAAGACCCGTGCGGTAGCGGAGAGGAATGGGTTGGATATTTCGCGGTTTCAAATGATCAACATCCCGGACGATGTCCAGGCCGTGACCGAAGCCGTGCACCTTTTCCGTGAAAAGGAAGTTTCCTTTGTCATGAAAGGACTCGTCCCAACAGCTACCTTGCTCAAGGCCGTACTTAACAAGGAAACCGGTGTACCGCCGGAAACCGGTATTCTCAGCCATGTGGGCGTATTCAATTCTCCCATGGACGACCACCTTATGTTCGTGACGGATGCGGGAGTAAACATTGCCCCCAACCTGCAACGCAAGATGGATATTCTCAAGAATGCCATCGGCGTGGCCCGTACTCTGGGGGTGTCCCGTCCGCGATGTGCGTTGCTGGCCGCCACGGAAAAGGTCAACTACCCGGCCATGCCCGCCACGTTGGATGCCGACGTGATCTCCAAGATGGCTGCCCAAGGCGAGTTCGGGAAGGCGGACGTTCACGGTCCCCTGTCTCTTGATCTTGCCGTGAACCCCCATAGCGCTTCCTGTAAAGGCGTTTCCGGGCCAGTGGCCGGGCAGGCGGATATTCTGCTCACCCCGGACATTGAGGCTGGGAATATTCTGTATAAATCCCTGAATTCCTTTTGTCAGGTTACCATCGCCGGGGTCGTGGTGGGCAGTCGTGTGCCGGTTGTGGTTCCTTCTCGCGGCGATTCGGACAAATCCAAATTCTATTCGCTGGCGTTGGCCGCATATCTGGGCAGGAGAGCGCAACAATGAGTACCGTATTCGTGATCAATCCCGGTTCCACCTCCACCAAACTGGCTTTGTTCCGGGAACGGGAAGAGCTTTTTGAAAAGGAACTGCAACACTCGAAGGAAGATCTGGCCGCTTGCGGCAACGTGGAAGGGCAGTCCCCGCTGCGCATGAAAGGCATTGAGGCTGTGTTGGCTGAACAGGGTGTGGATGGCTCCAAAGTGGATGCTGTCGTTGGGCGAGGCGGGCTTCTGGCGCCTTTGGAGGGCGGTGTTTACGAAGTGTCTGACAAAATGTTGGATGATTTGAAAAGCAACAGGTATGGCTCCCATCCCTGTAATCTTGGCGTGCTTTTGACGTGGGATTTGGCTCAGGAGTGGGCCGTTCCAGCCTATACCGTGGATCCCGTGGTCACGGATGAAATGGATGATCGTGCCCGGATTACGGGTATGCCGGGGTTGGAGCGGCGCAGTGTCTTCCATGCCCTGAACCAGCGCGGAGCCGGCCGCAGAGCCATGCGGTTGACGGGCCGCAAGTATGAAGACTGTTGTCTGGTGGTGGCGCATATGGGCGGCGGCGTGTCGGTCGGGGCACACCGCAGGGGTCGGGTTGTGGACGTTACCAACGGCTTGGATGGCGAAGGCCCGTTCACCCCGGAGCGCACCGGAACGTTGCCGGTGCTGCCCGTGCTGGAGCGTATGCACAACGGCGAAAGTTTTGAATCCTTGCGTTTGGCCGTGTTGCGGGAAGGCGGCTTGTGGGCGCACATCGGAACCAACGACATGCGTGAAGTGGAGCAGCGCATGGGCGAGGGGGATGAAAAATGTACCGCCATCTTCAAAGCCATGGCTTACAGCATTGCCAAGCACGTGGGAAGCATGATCCCGGCCGCGCTCGATGGCCAGCAGGAGCGGCTTGATGCGATTGTTCTGACAGGGGGCATGGCCCACAGTACGGCTCTGGTCAAGGAACTCACCCGCATGCTTTCCTGCATGGCTCCCGTGGAGGTGGTTCCGGGAAGCGTGGAAATGGCAGCACTTGCGCTGGGCGCGTGCATGGCGTTGAGCGGAGACGAGATTATCCGCACGTACGCCGGATAGGTGGTATCATTTTGGATTTTCAAGACCCCGGAGTTTTTCGGGGTCTTTTTTGTCAGCGTCCCGGGGCCTTGCGAATACTGCGGACGATTTGTTCCAGTTCCTTGAAGTCTACAGGCTTGGTCAAAAAGGCGTCCATCCCGGCGTCGAAGCAACGTTTTCGATCCGCAGGAAAGGCGAATGCGGTGATGGCGATGACCGGAACCGTGTTCGGTGTGGCCATGTCCGTGGAAGACCTGATGTGGCGCGTGGTTTCAATGCCGTCCATCTGCGGCATTTCCAGATCCATGAAGACCACGTCAAAGCGGTGATCCTGCATGGCTTTGAGTGCCAGCTTGCCGTTTTCCGCCCATTGGACCGTATTGCCGAGTTTTTCGAGAAAAAGTTTGGGAGCCGTGCGGTTGAGCGGATTGTCTTCCACCAGCAGGATGCTCAGGCCGGGCTCTTTGGACCGGACGGCCGGGCTGAGAGAGGCATTCTCCTGTGTATCCAAAAGGCCGAACGGGATGGAGGCATAGATGGTAGTCCCTTTGCCCTGCTCGCTGACAAGCGTCAGGGTTCCGCCCATGAGATGAACCAGCTTGCGGACGATTCCCAGACCGAGGCCGGTACCGCGGACCGAGCTGGTCAGATTGGTCGAGGCCTGTTCGAAGGGTTCGAAAATGCGCTCCATGGCTTCGTCCGGTATGCCTACGCCCGTGTCGGAAATGGAAAAAAGTATGTGCGCGGTATTCTTATTGCGCGCCAGGGGGGTCACGTCGAGCCGTACGGTTCCCTTGGGGGTGAACTTCACGGCGTTGCCCACGAGGTTGTAGAGAATTTGACGGATGCGGCCATTGTCGCCCACAAGGTTATCGGGAATACGGCTGTCCAGTGAATAACTGAGGCTCAGGTCCTTGTCCGCAACCTGATGCCGGAAGCCTTGCACCACGGCGTTGATGCTGCTGGGCAGATCCACGTTGTCGCGGGCCAGGGTGATTTTTCCGGCCTCGATTTTGGAAAGGTCCAGCAGGTCGTTGATGATGGTTAACAGGCCGCGACAGGAATGGAGAGCGATGTCGATGTATTCCCGCTGTTCCTGATCCAGTTCGGTTCTGAGCGCCAGTTGCAGCATCCCCAGAACGCCGTTGAGGGGGGTGCGGACCTCGTGGCTCATGTTGGCCAGAAATTCGGTTTTTGCCACACTGGCGGCTTCGGCTTCATCCCGTGCCCGTTTGAGCGTGTGTTCGGCATTCTTGGCCATGGTGATGTCCTGCACGGATCCGAAAATGCTGCGGACAATGCCGTTGCTGGTGTGGGCACGGGCCGAAGCCCTGATCCACTTGAGGTTTCCCTCGGATGTATTGATTTGTATTTCCACTGTTTGCGGACTTTGACCGCGGCGTACCCGTTGCATTGCCGCCAGCACCTTTCTGCGGTCATGTGCGTGGGCGCAAAGTTCCATCAATTCAATGCCGGAAGGTGGATTCGGACCTGGCAGCTCCAGAATACGGAAGACTTCGGGAGTCCAGGTGCTTTCAAGAGTGACGGGATTGGCCTCCCATCCGCCAATGGATGCAAGGCTCTGCATTTCCTCCAGCATGGCGCGGGAGTTGTCGAATCCGCTTTGGATATGTTTGCGTTCTTCCTCCAGAGAGATGGCCTTGGCCAATGTGGTTATGGTTTCCACTTCCTGAAGGGAAAAGTCCCTTGGCTTGATGTCCACGATGCACAGGGCTCCTATGGCCTTGTCTTGCAGCCGTACTGGATGGCCGAGATAACTGCGCAAATTATAACGTTTTACATATGGATCGCTTTCTGCGTATTGTGTTTCCAATATGTCGGAAACGACCAATGGTCCATCCTGACCGGCAATGGTCCCTTCGTAGCAGATATGTCCTTGCGGGGCATCGCTGTGAGGCATGTCGGACGGTGCGTTGTGCGCGGCCCAGGAACAGAGGGATTCCTGTTTGTAATCCAGCCTGTTGAACAGCGCGCAAACTCCGCTGAGAATTTCGCCGGTGGCATGAACTATTTTTCGGATGTTTTTGTCCGGATCAGTCCCCAAGTCGCAAAACAGGGCGTTGAGTTTGGAAAGGGTTTGTACGTCTGTGATTTCTGTTTTTGCCATAGGGTCTGTTCCTTTTCTAAGATTCTGGACAGGTCTTTACCTGAAAAATCCGGAATGCAGAAGAGCATATAATTGCAAGAAGGCCCAATTTAATCTCAGATCATAGGCAACGCCTCTTCTTTTCTGCCCAATTACGAATGCTACAGGGCGGGAATTGCCATTTTCCGATTAAGTCGATAGTAAATCCGGGGAGAGGCCTGTTTTTATTGAAGGCAACCCGTAAAAGGAAATTGAATGTCCCTGTTTTCAAGTTCCATTTCTCTGCGCAAGGGAATTTCCATAACAGATGAAGAATTCGTTCAGCTGCGTGATTTCATTTATGAAAAAAGCGGCATATTTGTCGATCAAAAGCGCAAGTATCTTTTTGAGAGTCGTTTCAGGAAGCGGTTGCAGGAATTGGGGCTGAACAGCTTTGGAGATTATCACAAGTTTCTGAAATTCGATTCGAGCCGGAAGGAAGAAATGATTCGGCTGTTCGAAATGATTACCACCAACGAAACAAGTTTTTATCGCGATACGAAGCAGTTGGAGGCCTTCACCGACAAGGTGCTTTCTCCGTTGGTGGCTGATATTCGAAAACAGGGAAAAAAGGACTTGAATATCTGGTCAGCCGGATGTTCCTCCGGGGAAGAGCCTTATACCCTGGCCATTTTACTGTTCGAACTGCTTGGCATGGACGCCGCCCGCTGGAATATCCGCATCAACGCCAATGATATTTCCATGGCCATGATCAATAAGGCCCGGGAGGGGGTTTATAACGATTATGCCATGAAGACCACGCCTGAAGCGATCAAGAAGAAGTATTTCATCAATGAGGCCGGAGGATTGCGGATAAAACCAGAGGTCGCGAAACTGGTGGATTTCCGACTCATGAACCTGAACGACCCTCTTGCCTTGAAGAGGATTCCACGTTCGCACATCGTATTTTGCCGGAACGTGATCATATACTTTGACGAGGACATGAAGAAGCGAGTGATCAACGCGTTTTACGACAATCTCATGCCGGGTGGATACCTCTTGCTCGGCCATTCGGAATCGCTGCACAAGATCACCAAGGCCTTCAAGCCGGAGTTTCATCCCGGCACCATCGCCTACAAAAAGGAATAGGGGAGCGGGGAGGATAGCAAAGGAATGCGCATTGACGAGCTGAAATCAGGGATGATTCTGTCAGCCGATCTCAAGACGCGGGACGGGCGAATGCTGTTACCCGGAGGCCTTGAGTTGGATGACAGGCATATTCGGATGCTTGCGCGCGCGGGCATCGAGGAAGTGGATGTGGCCCCTCCCCTAATGGAGCTGGACGCGGAGATGGTTCGTGCCGTGGAGGGGTATGTCAGGGACTTTTATCTGTACGTCAACCCCGACTATGCTCCCATGCTGGAGCTGTTTCGAATTTCCCTGGACAGGACGGCCATGGCCGTGGCTTCAGGATGGAAGCTGCCCTCGCCGGAGACCCGCCGTGCTCAGACGGTGGAACATCTTGATGATCTTTTTCTCAAGGACATGGGCGGTCCTGAAGACATCGTCAAACACGAAACCGATCTGGCAAGTTTCCCGGACATGTATTTTCGTATCCGTGAAGTGCTTGATTCTCCGAATGTTTCCGCAGACAGGCTCGCCAAAGTTGTCAGCACGGACGTGGGGCTTTCCGCCAAGTTGCTGAAGCTGGTGAACAGTCCGTTCTACGGGTTCACCTCCTCCATCGATTCCATCAGCCGGGCCGTGGCCCTCGTGGGAGGACAGGAGCTTTCCTCGCTGGCCCTTGGCGTTTCCACCATCAGTTATTTCAAGGACATCCCGCACGAACTCGTCAGCATGGAACAATTCTGGCGTCATTCCATCTCCTGCGGCATCTTTGCGCGTCTGTTGGCAGAACAACAGAGTGGCTTGCAGGCGGAGCGGCTCTTCGTGGCCGGGTTGCTGCACGACGTCGGGCGGTTGATCATGTTCAAAAAGATTCCGTACGCCTCACGTGAGGCCATGCTTTTTGCCCGGGAGAACAGCATTCCACTGAATGAGGCCGAGTTGGAGGTGATCGGTTTCAGTCATACGGACGTTAGCCGCTATCTGTTGGAATCCTGGAAGTTTCCGCAAGGATTGTCATCAATCATCAATCATCACCACGATCCCATGACTTTTCCTGATCCACTGGGACCGGCCATTATCAACGTGGCCGACAACATGGCCAATGCTGTGGGCATTTCCGAAGGCGGCATGTACGTGATGCCCGGCATTGCCGAACAGGCCTGGGAAACGCTCGGGCTGGACGTCAATTTCATTCGTGATGCCGTTACGGCGCACGATGAGCAGATCGATCAGATACAGCGCGCTTTTTTCTAGGAAACAGCGTGCCGTGACTTCTCCTTGTTGGAGAGCGTTGCGGTTTTGTGGTCCAGCTTTTAGAGCAGGAAGTCCTGAACCACTCCCCAACCGGAAAAAACCTGATAAATAGCCATACCCAACAGCACGAGGCCGCTTGCGCCATGGAGAAGAGGCAGCAAGGTGCGTTTCTTTTTGGCTTTGTCCATGAACAGTCCGGAACTCAAACTGAAAATCATGAACGGCAGCATGACAAAGGCCACTTTGTAGTGGCTCCCGGTCACGAAGTTGGTCGACCATGACATTCGGGCCATGAACAATCCTCCCATCATTCCTCCCGCCCAGAGCAGAACAACAATGAGTCCGAGACGCACGTGGCGTTTCCAGAGAAATGTTCGCCGGGCGCTCATATGGCGTCCGAAAAAGCGCTCCATACCAAGATAGGCTACGTGCAGAGCCAGCAGTGTCGCGACAGCTTGAAGCAGGGGATGAAACCAGAGCATGGTGCCTCCAAGGGATTGTGGTTTGTAGACAACAATACCTTATTGTGCCCGGGATTCAAGGGGATGGTGAAGATTTGTTCAGTGGTGTTCTTCAAAGAGGGGTGCCAAGGCATCCCATACCATGGTGGGAGTGATGGCTTTCATGCACTCGTGATGGCCCTTTGGACAGCGTTTGGGACCATGCAGACCGCAGGGGCGACAGTCCAGTTCGGTTTCCAGAACAGTGGAACGATCCCCGCGAGGGAAGAACCCAAGAGAACGGACCGTGGGACCGAAAAGGGAGACCAGAGGGACACCCTGCGTCCATGCCAGATGCATGGGGCCGGAATCATTGGTCAGGCAGGCTTCAAGACGGCCAATGACCGCAGCCAGTTCCACAAGAGACAGCTTGCCGGCCATGTTGTGCACGTAGCGGCCGCAGCCTCCCGCCTTTTCTATAATCTCTGCCACCAGCTGTTTTTCGTTGGGGCCGCCAAAAACCAGCACGGTTATGCTCTGGTTGGCGGCCTGGCGTATAACTTCGGCAAAATGTTCCGGGAGCCAGCATTTGGTGGGCCAGGTGGAACCGGGATGGACGCCCAGAACCCTGTCTCCGGTCAATCCGTTTTCGTGCCAGATCGACTCGGCTTGCTTTTTGGCGCTTTCCGGGAGGTTGAGGCGGGCTTCCGGCGCAGGCAGGGTCATGCCCAATGGAGTCAGAAGCTGGTGCAGGCGTTCAATTTCTTCCAGCTCGGCAAAGCGGCGTGGCACGGCGGTCGTGTAGGCCAGCTTGCTGAACCAGGGGGAGTCGTAACCAATGCGCTCCGGGATACGGCTTGAGCGGGCCACCAATGCGCTGCGCAAGCTGCGATGAGCGGATATCCAGAGGTCGAAATTCTGTTTACTGATTTGGCGACCCAGACGGACAGCGTGTACTAGGGCCTTGTGAGTAC
This sequence comes from uncultured Desulfovibrio sp., assembly GCA_913060505.1. Classification (GTDB taxonomy): domain Bacteria; phylum Desulfobacterota; class Desulfovibrionia; order Desulfovibrionales; family Desulfovibrionaceae; genus Pseudodesulfovibrio. The sequence goes on along the minus strand of CAJXRQ010000028.1, from coordinate 19,175 downwards.
CGCGTTTGTCGAACCCATGCACGGCGTGAACGCCGGGCTGACCCGCAAACAGTTCTTCCAGCCCCGCCCGGACCCAAAAGTGTATCTCGGCCTTTGGGTTGCGTTCATGCAGGGCCGCCAGCAGCGGCAGGGTGAGAACGGCATCGCCGATAAAGGCCGTCTGCCAGACACCTATTTTTCGGAAGTCGTGGGTGGTCTTCATGGAAAGCACGGCTCCTTCCCGGGATGCGGGAAATCCCGCTCCGCACAAATGCTAGGCCGGGGTTTCGTTCCGGTGGAACATGCGACGGGCCAGATAGATGAACGGCGTATCCAGCGCGGCCACGGCCAGCTTGATTACATAGGTGGAAACAACGATTTCCCACCATACATTCATGGGGAACAGTCCCAGGAAGGCTATGACGCAGAAAACCAGAGAATCCAGCAGCTGGCTGGACATGGTGCTCAAGTTGTTTCGCAGCCAGAGGTATTTTTCTCCGGTGCGGTCCTTGATGAAATGGAAAACCCAGATGTCGTGCATTTGGGAGACGAGATAGGCGGCAAGGCTTCCAAGGGCGATGCGGGGCATGAATCCGAACAGCGCGGCAAGGTGCGGCTGGGCAAAGTCATCGGCTGCGGGTTTGAACAGGAGGGCAAGTTGCATGTAGCCCACCATCATGACCAGAGCGATGAACCCGAGCAGAACCGCTTTTTTGGCGTCCTTTTTGCCATGGAATTCACTGAGCATGTCTGTGGAGAGAAATACGCTGGCATAAAGAATGTTTCCCAACGTGGTGGTCAGGCCGAACAGCTCAACGGTCTTCATGACCTGAATGTTGCACAGCAACAGGTTGAAGACGATGAGGGCGAATAGCCCGGTGCGTCCGAAAAGACGGTATACCGCCAAAACCAGACACAGGTCCATGACCGCAAAGAGAAGCCAGAGTATTTCGTTCATGGGCGTTCCTTTGCCCCCATTTCCCGGCCGTGTCAAATCGGGAGATGGGGCAATACAGGTTGTTCTTGGTTTTTGAGGGGAAATATGGTGCAGTCCCTCCACCATGAAAGTAGATGATTCCAACATAATACATATTGATTCGGGGCAGCCTGTGGGCATGTTCGATTCCGGTGTCGGCGGATTGACCGTGCTCAAGGCTTTGCAGGAGCGTTTGCCCGGCGAGGATATTTTGTATCTGGGCGATACGGCCCGGCTGCCATATGGCAGCAAAAGTCCGCAAACAGTGAGCCGCTATGCTGTGCAGGCGGCTTCCGCCCTTGTGCGTCGAGGTGTCAAGATGCTTGTGGTGGCCTGCAATACCGCCAGTGCCGTGGCGCTGGACGCAATACGTGCCGCGTTTCCGGGGCTTTCCGTTGTCGGCGTGGTGGAGCCGGGGGCCCGTGCGGCCTGCGCCGCTTCGCACAACGGTATCATTGCCGTGGTGGCGACCGAAGGCACTATTGCCGGAGGCGCATACCATCGCGCCATTGAGCGTATCCGGCCGGATGCGCTCATCAAAGGGCAAGCCTGCCCGCTGTTCGTGTCTCTGGCCGAAGAAGGATGGGTAGACGGTCCCATTGCCGAGGCCGTTGCCGCCCGCTACCTTGAGCCGCTTTTTGCCGATTCCGGGGGGGAGAACCCAGATTCGCTGGTGTTGGGCTGTACCCATTTCCCTCTGCTGGAACCGGCCATCCGAACCGTGCTCGGACCCCAAGTGCGTATTGTGGATTCTGCCGCTACAACGGCCGAAGTGGTGGACTCGCTGTTGCAGGAGTTCAACATGTTGGCCGATCCCGGTCAGACAGGGACTGCGCATTTCCTGACCACGGATGACGTGGAGCGGTTCGTGCGCACCGGAACACGGTTTTTGGGCAGGGACATTGCCCGGGAGCGGGTGGAACTCGTAGACCTGTAATTTACCGGATCGTCATCGAATTGCGGCATGATTGCCACACCTGTGTGCTTGTCTGAATCTGGATAAGTGAAACGGGAGGCGGTCATGGTTTGTGTTTATCTGGATATGGCAGTGGGGCTTGTCTTGCTGCTGGCTGTTGGTACGGCGTTGCGCTTTGCGTGGCCACGGAGTCCCAATGCGTCTTTGTTGCTCAAGGCTCTGGAGCGCATGGAGTCCAAGCCGGGAAACTGTTTGGAAAACGTTGCCGGGAGTGGCTCAAAATATCCTTCCGCACCTTGCCGAAGGCCGCTGCTTCCGTTGTCAGCCACGGAAAAAGCGTAGGTGCAAAAACGGATCATTTCCCTTGCGGCGCTTCATGGGGTTGGGTATTAGAGTCCCGTATCGTAAACTTGAAAACAACGGGATTCCAATATGATCAAACGTGTTGTCACGCTGTTGGCCCTGGCCTTGCTCACCCTGTCCCTGACTGGGTGCGGCTACAACTCCATGCAGCAGGGCGAGGAAAACGTGTTTGCCGCATGGGGCGATCTCGAAGCGGCACTGCAACGCCGCGCCGACCTGATTCCCAACCTTGTGGAAACGGTCAAAGCGGCTGCCGCCCACGAAAAAGAAACCTTGCAGGCCGTTGTAGAAGCGCGCAGCAAGGCTACCCAAACTACCATTACTCCTAAGCAGTTGGGCGATAAGGCTGCATTGCAGAAGTTTGCGGATGCTCAAGGGGGCCTGTCCTCTGCACTGTCACGGCTCATGGTCGTGGTGGAGCGGTACCCCCAGCTTCAGGCCAACCAGAATTTCCTGGGTCTGCAACACCAGATCGAAGGCACGGAAAACCGTATAGCCGTTGCCCGCAAACGGTATAACGATACGGTCAAGGCATTCAACTACTCCATTCGCAAGTTCCCGAATTCCATGACCAACTCCATGCTGCTGCATCTGGAACGCAAGGAATTCTTTGCTGCGGAAAGCGGTGCCAAGAGCGTTCCCAAAGTAGACTTCGGTTCCAAGAGCTAATCGGACCAAGGACATACCATGTACAAGCAATTCACAGCCGCTCTGGGAATGGTCGCGTTTGTTTGCGCGATCATGCTCATTGCGCCTTCATCCGCCCGGGCGTTGGACGTGCCTCCCATCAAGAAACGGGTCAACGACTATGCGAACATGATTTCGCCAAAGGCCGAGCGGCAGATAAGCGACATGCTGACCCGGCTTGAAGCCTCGGACTCCACACAGGTGGTCGTGGTAACGGTCCCTTCGTTGCAGGGCGATTCCATAGAGGATTTCTCCATGCGCGTTGCCGAAGCCGCAGGCATCGGACAAAAAGGCAAGGACAACGGTGCTCTTCTGTTGGTCAGCAAGGGCGACAGAAAAATGCGCATCGAGGTTGGCTATGGTCTGGAAGGACGGCTTACCGACGTGCTTTCCGGTCAGATCGTCGACAATGTGCTGGTCCCGGAATTCAAGGCAGGAAAGTTCGATGAGGGCTTCCTGCTGGCCACCACGGCCATGATCAAGGCCGTGCGCGGAGAATACAAGGGAACCGGGTTGAAGCGAGGACGCTCCACCGGCATTGGCTCCCTTTTTAAATTACTGTTTCTTTTTCTGTTCGTGCCTATATGGGTTTTCGGTTCTCTTGGCCGTCACGGTGCCCGGCGTTCCGGCGGCAGCATTTTGCCGTGGCTCATTGCCGGATCCATGCTAAGCGGATCATCCCGTTCTTCCTCCAGTGGAGGCTTCGGTGGCGGTGGCGGTTTCGGCGGATTTTCCGGCGGTGGTGGCGGCTTTGGTGGCGGTGGCGCTTCCGGCGGCTGGTAATTCCGGATTTTTTCGCAATCAACCACAAACGACTTCAAGGAACTGCAATGGATGCGAAAGGATTTCTGACACCGGAAGAGCAGCAGCGTATCATCGCATGCGTCCGGGACGTGGAAACACGCACATCCGGTGAGATCGTGCCGGTGATCGTGGGTGAGAGCTATCAATACCCGGCTGCCGTGGCTCTTGGTTCTCTGGTGCTTGGCGTAGCGGGAGCGCTGGCCTTGTGCCTGGGCTTCGGCACGGAAGATATGTGGATGTTCCTGGCGGCCTTTCTGGTCTGCTACCTTGTCTTTCAGGTGATACTGAGGACGGTCCCCGTCTTCAGGAAACCGTTTCTTTCCCGGCGCGCCATGGCCGAAGAAGTGAATGAAGCAGCCATCACCAGTTTTTTCCTTAACGGGTTGCACCGCACGCGGGATCAAACCGGAATCATCATTTATGTTTCCGTGTATGAACGCATGGTGCAGGTCTTGGCGGACAAGGGCATCAACGACAAGGTGGACCCCAAAGTCTGGCAGGAAGTGGTGGATATCGTGACCCGCAGCATGCGGGAACGCACTCCGGCAGATGGCATTTGTCAGGCCGTGAAACGGTGCGGCGAACTGATTACCACACATTTCCCCATCAAGTCGGACGATACCGACGAGTTGCCCAACCTGATTGTGGACGGCAAGGCAAAAGGATAGTTTTTGCCGTGCGCGTTTGCGCATACGAAAATTCAGGGCCCGCTTTTCGAAGTGGGCCTTTTTTGTTTCTTTTGGGAGGAAGAGTCTTTTTCTAGGTGCCCATTGTTTCCAGAAAATGAGCAGTGGAGGCTGCGCCGCCAAGGTCTATGCCATGCGGTGCAGGCTTTTCTCCCAGACGTTGGGCCATGAGTTCGGCAATATGTATCGGATCAAGGTCTGCCGGCTCCAGAATGGTGAGTGCTCCCCGGTCCTGCAACCGTTCGGCACGCATCCGCTGTTCCCGGTTTTGGTCAAAGGGCATGACCAGACCGTGTACCTCTGCGCCGAGCAGGTTCATGGTGGTATTGTACCCGGCAAGGCTTACGGAAAGGGAAGCTGCGGCAAGGTATGCGGGAAAGCGGTTGGTAAAGGTTTGCACTGTCACGTGCTCCACACCCTGCGCTGCGTTTTGGAATTGTTGCACATCCTGCTCCGGGGCGTAAGGACCGGTAAAGATCACCAGACAATGCGGCTGTTTGGCAGAGAGGAGGACTGAAGCCGCAAGTGTGGCATGGAGCAGTTCCTGTCCTACGCTGCCGCCACCAGCGCTGGCCACAACAAGTGGCAGGCCGTTCAGGTGCAGCTCTTTTTGCAATTTTGCACCAGCTGCCGCACTTGGCGTTGGGGTAACATAGCCCGTGTAATGTACCGGGATGGTGATATCTTTTGCTGCCGGAAACGTTTCTTCCAACCGGACAAGGGCAGGGTCGGCGTGAACCAGCAACAGGTCAAAAAGGGGATTGAGCGTGTCGAGCACACGTTGTTCAAATTTGGCCTGTTTTTTCTTTTCCACCAATATGTCGCGCAGGCTGCAAGCGATCCTGCATGGGCCAAAGAGTCCTTGCCCGGCTGCCCTCAACACGGGAAGCAGCTCAAAGCCGAATTTTTTGCGTCCGAACGGAAACAGTTCCACCAGGAAAACATCGGGCCGGAATTCTTTCATGTGCTCCATGAGCATGGACTTGCGCCAATCCAGCACCGTATCCACGTCCATATGCTCGTCCACGGGGATGAAACGGCTGAAGTCTTCGCTCATCATCAGACCGGGCAGCTGAAAACGGCTGGCATGGTCCGGAAGGTCAAGTTCGGCCTCGGCACCGCCTGTTATGAATGAAACCTCATGATTTTTCAGGGCGCGTACGATTTCAAGACTTCGGAACAGGTGCCCAACGCCCAGTACGTGCTGGCTGTAAAAGGCTATGCGCATATCAGAATTCCACGTCCAGATTGAAGTCTGAAAGGATGTTGTTCCGGCAGAGTATTTCGTGCTTGCGGTATTCCTTGCTGATGGGTGGCTTTTCTTTTGGTGTGAATTTCATGCCCCGAAGGTCGTATGCCAGTGCACGCAGTACTCCCTGATGCGTGACCACAAGTGTGTATTTGCATGGATTGCGGATTGCCGCAGCCAGCAGGGCGAAGCGGCTGCGTTTCAGAGTTTCGGCCCTGGATTCCCCACCTGGTGGGCGAAATTCAAACCCCTTGGCTTCCTGTTCGGCAACCTCGGTACGCATGTTGCGCAGTTCCTCCACGGTCAGTCCGGTCCAGTCGCCCCAATCCTGTTCCCGCAGGCGGGGGTCCACCTCCAGCGGCAGGCTGAGGAAACTGTTGATGATTTCCGCTGTTCTGTATGCTCGTCCGAGATCGCTGCATAAAATGCGGTCGTAGCCCAGATGCATGAGGGCCTGTCCCCATTTCTGGGCCATGAGTTCTCCCTGGGGAGTCAGCGGAGTGTCCGTCTGGCCCTGAATACGGCGCTGCTCGTTCCATTCCGTGCGTGCGTGGCGGATGAGGGTCAGGAAGGTGTCTGACATGGTTTGCCTCCTTCGACCATGGTAACCATGGTCTGTTCCATTTGCCTGTATACTTCGGGCAGGGCGTGGTTTTCGCGCACATACTGTGGTGCTCGCAGTGCCATGGCCCGGCGTCGGGGGGCATCAACGGCCAGAGCGGCCACTGTCTTGGAAAACGCGTCCTGGTCGGCCGGGCAGATAACGCCTGATCCTTCATGCTCTACCACCTGGGGAGCACCTTCATGATCCGTGGCCACCACAGGCAATCCGCATGACTGGGCCTCCAGATAGACCATGCCGATGCTTTCCTCGATGCCGGGAAACACGAACAGGTCCGACGCGCTGTATATTGCTGCCATTTGGTCGCGGGGAACCTGCCCTGAAAACAGGGCGTCCACACCCAATTGCTTTGCTTCTTCCCGAAGCTTCGGCAACTCGGAGCCGCCACCGGCAACCACGGTCAGCGCCTCAACTCCCTGTGCCGCCAGAGAGGCCGCGGCCCTGAGAACCCATTGAACGCCTTCGGCCTTGACTCCTGGGCGCATCATGGCAGCGGTGCAGAGCACAATCCTGTTCCCGGCGTTCCATTGTTTTCGAAGCCTTTCACGGGCGGCAGGATCACGGGTGAACCCCTGGGCGTGGAAACCGGCCCTGACCCTGCTGAACCGTTCGGGAGGCAACAACCAACCCGCCGTGCGGAAGTAGGGTTCCTTGTTGCAGAACACATGGTCAGCCGCCAGCATGGCGCGTCTGTTGAGCCAGTATCCAGCCATGGTTTTCACTCGTTTGCCCCTTTTGGGAGCATAAGACGCGGAAAACAGGAAATAGGGTAGCCCCAAAGTGTTGCTGACGGCAGGGCCGAACACATCCGGCACTTTGTAATAGGAGTTGTACGTCAGCACGCAATCCGCACCGCGGGCCTGCTCGATCATGCGCCGCAGGGCATTCATGCCGGGCCCCCATCGCCACGGCTTCCAGTATATCCATTTGGCGGGGAAGTGCTCCAGCTGTGTGATCTCATGTCCGAATTCGCCAAGGGCTGCGGCCAGATCCTGCGCAATGGTCACGTCCCCGGAGGGGCGTGGATTGTCCAGCGGTTTGAACGGTGTGCAAAAGGCGATGCGCATGGTGCTCCGGGGTTGTGGTTCCAACCTGTTGTTCATGAATCATTTGACCGTTGTGGGCAAGTATATGGGGAAGGGACTTGAAAGGTACTGAACGGTTCTCGGCGACGATTTGAATGACAAATTTGTACGAAAAAAGAAAAAAATGGCAAATTTGTTAAAATTTGTAGTAACAAAAGAGCGAAAAGCAAGGGAATACGGTTGAAATTCGTTGGCACTCCCTTTGCACAAGAGGTTGACGGAGGTTTTAATGAACGCAACGGATAATGCCTTTATCTTGATCTGTTCAGCCTTGGTCATGTTCATGACACCGGGGCTGGCGCTTTTTTACGGCGGGTTGGTGCGCAACAAGAACGTGCTTTCCACGTTGATGCACAGCTTTGTCCTCTTGGGACTGGCTTCCATTGTATGGGCCGTGATCGGATATTCGCTGTCGTTCGGCACGGATTTCGGGGGAATTATCGGCGGGTTCGACTTTGCCTTTCTGAACAATGTGGGGCCGGGCGTGGAGAATTCTCCTGCCGGCAATCTGCCTCACCTGACGTTCATGATATTTCAGTGCATGTTTGCGGTCATTACACCCGCACTCATTTCCGGGGCTTTTGCCGAGCGCATCAAGTTCTCCGGCTTCATGATTTTCACCACCCTCTGGATCATCTTCGTCTACTCGCCCATGTGCCATTGGGTTTGGGGCGGCGGCTGGATGGGAGAAATGGGAGCGCTCGACTTTGCGGGCGGAGCCGTTGTGCATATGAGTTCCGCTGCCGCAGCGCTGGCTTGCGCCATCATGCTGGGCAAGCGCAAAGGCCATGGACGGGAAGCCTTTATTCCGCATAATTTGCCCATGACCATTCTTGGAGCCGGGATCCTCTGGTTCGGTTGGTTCGGCTTCAATGCCGGGTCCGCATTGGCTGCGGACGGTCTGGCTGCAAACGCCTTTGTGACCACGCATATGGCTACCGCTGCCGGGCTTCTGAGCTGGATTGCCGCAGAGTGGTTGCACGGCGGAAAAGCCACCACGCTCGGAGCCGCTTCCGGTGCCGTGGCCGGACTTGTGGCCATCACCCCGGCCGCAGGGTTTGTAACACCCATGCCCGCCATCATCATTGGCCTTGGTGCCGGTGTGATCTGCTACGGCGGGATCATGCTCAAGAATCGCTTCGGATACGACGATGCCCTGGACGTTGTGGGCATCCACGGTGTGGGCGGAACATGGGGCGCATTGGCTACGGGCGTATTCGCCAGCGTCAACGCAGAAGGTTTGCTCGCCGGGCATGCCAACCAGCTGTGGATTCAGTTCGTTTCCGTGGTGGCGACATGGGTTTTCTGTTTCATCATGACAGCGATTCTCTTCAAGATCGTGGACGCGCTCGTCGGCATGCGCCCTTCCGAAGAGGACGAGGTCAGGGGCCTGGACGTTTCGCAGCACAGCGAAACCGGCTATCAGCTTTAGTATTTCAAGGAGTCGCAGCAATGAAGAAGATAGAAGTGATCACCCGCACGTTCAAGCTTGATGACGTAAAAATCGCGCTGACGGACCTTGGAGTCAAGGGGATGACCGTTACGGAGGTCAAGGGGTTTGGCCGTCAGGGCGGCCATAAGGAAGTGTATCGCGGAGCCGAGTACCAGGTGGATTTCGTACCCAAGATCAAGATTGAACTGGTGGTGGAAGACGAACGCGTTGCCGAGTTGGTGGATGCGGTCCGGGACGCTGCCTTTACCGGCAATGTGGGTGACGGCAAAATTTTCGTATCCCCAATGGACGAGGTGGTGCGCATCCGCACCGGTGAGACCGGGGACGAAGCTATTTGACCGGGGAGTCCGGTCAATAGGGTGGACATACCCTCACGATCCGCTGTGCGCGGACCGTCCATCCGAAATACCCCCCACTCTTTGGCGGGCTGTGGCATCCTCGCGCCGCAGCCCGTCCAATACCCCGGCTGCGTGAGTGCGGGAGAAAATGGTGGCCATGGCAAACTGCGCGAAATTTTCATGTGAACAGCCGCGCTCGGCTCGGAAGTACGGCGAACAACGCATGGCCCTGACCGGTGGGGAATCATGTCCGCATGCATTGCCCGAAGCCCTTGCACATGCCACGGACACGTATTTTACAGATCGGATCAGGGAACTGGACGGGTGCTCCGATTTCGCAGGCATTTCCAGGGAACACCCGCACGTATTGCTGGCCGTTGGCGGCTATGGGCGCAGGGAGTTGTGCCCCGGGTCGGATATCGATCTGGTTCTGGTCTTTGAAAAGAGTATTCCCGATGTTGCCGGGGAGTTTGTTCGCGCTGTGGTTTATCCGCTCTGGGACTTGCGTTTGGACGTGGGGCATGGCGTCCGTACTGTAACGGATTGCGTATCCCTTTCCCGCAAGGATCCGGCGGTTCTGGCTTCATTGCTGGATGCGCGGCCCCTGGCCGGTGACGCCGCCGTCTTCGCCCGGTTGCAGGAACGATTTTTTGCCATGGTCCGCAAGTGCCTTCCCGCTTTTACGGATTGGCTGCAACATGCCAACGTTGAGCGCGAGGCTCGGTTCGGCGATGCCGGAGGACTGCTGGAACCGCAATTGAAAAACGGCCTGGGCGGGCTTCGCGACATCAACCAGATTCTGTGGTTGTCGCAGGTTCGGCAGGGTGGAAATTCCGGTCCGTTTCTGCCGCATGAACTGGCTGCGCTGCGCGAGGATTGCCGCATGTTGCTGCGGGTACGCTCGGCTCTGCACATGGAAGCTGGGCGCAAACTTGATACGCTGGCTTTTGATTTGCAACCGGGGGTTGCACGGCGACTGGGGTATCTGTCGCATGATGTGTCTCCTGCCGGAGCGGGAAGGGCGGTTGAATTTTTTCTTTCTCGCCTGCACCGGGCCATGAACCGTATTCTGGCCATGCGTGAGGCGTTGTTTCAGGAGGTCCGGCCTGCAAACGGTAGCAGGGGAACCAGGGAAAAGCCGGTCAAGGGCGTGGCAAACCTGCTCACCACGTCCTGTGGGCTGCGTTTCGCGGACCCGGCCCGGGTAACGGCGGAACAGGTCTTGGACATGTTTGTGGTTTGGGCGCGGACCGGTCTTGCCCCGGTTTGGAGTGCCCGGCGTATCGTGGCTGAACGGGCCGGGCAGTGGGGCGCGGTGTTAGCTAACCAGCTGCGGACCATGCAGGCTCTTTTAAACATATTTCTGGCAGGGCACGGCGCAACAGTTGGGAGAGGTCTGGCGCAAACCGGGCTGTTGTCTGTGCTTGTGCCGGAGTTTGGGGCCGTGCGCCATTTGGTGCAATTCAATGACTATCACGTGCATCCCGTAGGGCGGCACACTTTGGAAACCGTGGCCGCCATCGCAGGTTTCCTTCGTGATAAGAACAGTGAGTTTTACACCATTGGCGCACGCCTCAATTATCCGGAGCGGTTGATTCTGGCGGCGTTGTTTCACGATTTGGGCAAGGAAAGCCCTGATCACAGTATCGCTGGCGCAGATATTGTCCGCGAAGTTTTGTCCCGTCACGGCCGGGCGGAGGCGGAAATTGAAGACGTGGCCTTTCTGGTCCGGCATCACCTGCTTGTTCCGTCCACAGCGACCCGGCGGGATCTGAGCGATGAAGCGGTGGTAGCACGGGTTGCTTCGCTTGTTGAGGAAGAGGAGCGGCTCGACGCCCTGTACCTGTTGAGTGTGGCCGACAGTATGGCTACCGGGCCCCGTGCCTGGAGCCATTGGACCGCATCGCTGTTTTCCGAATTGTATTCCAAGGCCCGGGAGTATTTGCGATCCGGGGACATGGCTGGACCTTTGCGGCCCGGCCATATGGCGGAGGTTTGGCAGAAGGTTTTGGAATTGACTGCCGGGGCTCTTCCCGCGGATCGGGTGGAGTCCATGCTGGAAAGCATGCCGCCACGTGCTTTCCTTGCACTTTCCCCCGAAACTCTTGCCCGGCATATGTCCATCCGTGGCCGTTTGGCGTGTCAGGTGGAGCAGGACAAAGTGCGCAAGCCCGGCCATATGGCCGGTAAGGGCGTCAATATCGTGGAAGTGACGCCTTCCGGCGTGGAAGGCTGTTCCGAAGTAACCATTGCCGCGCTGGACAGGCCCGGCCTGTTCGCCACCGTCGCCGGCGTGTTGGCGCTGCATAATCTGGACATCCTGTCCGCGGACATTTTTACATGGTCTGATAACACGGCCATGGACGTTTTTACCGTTATCGAGCCGCGTACAGGCAGTGGCGTGACCGGGGATGAACTCTGGGCGCGGGTGAGCCGCAGCATCATGTATGCCTTGACCGGACGGCTCAACCTTGCTTCCCGGCTGGAGGACAAGCGCAATTCCCTGCTTTGTTCCCGATCCCGCGCTCCGAAGCTGGTTCCAGTGGTGAACATAAACAATGCTGCCAGCGGGTATCATACCGTTGTGGAGGCTGCCGGGCCTGACCGCAAGGGGTTGCTGCATGATCTTGCCCGGGTACTCGGCGATTTCGAACTTGGCGTTGTATTGGCCCGCATCACTACCATCGGGGGGCAGGCCGCTGACGTATTTCATGTGTTGGAACCCGGTGGCCGGAAGCTGGCCCCGGAAAAGGAAGAACCCTTGCGCAAGGCTTTACTCGACGCCTTTGACTAGCCTCATATTCGCTCTTTTTCTTGCCTTTTCATTCCGTCTTTGCCACACCAGCGACACCAACAGTGGAGGTCTTTCATGACAAGCATGAGCGCACATGGCGAAGTGGCGGTTTTCTTTACGGGCGGGACTATCGGCATGAGTCCTTCCGAGGGCGTGCACGGCGTGGCTCCGGGCGGCAATTTTTCCAACCTGCTCAATCAGCTCGCACCTCAGCCCGAGGGAATACGCCTGCGTCCCGTGCGATGGTCGGACAAACCCAGCCCGCACATGACGCCGGAGGACATGTTTCGGTTGAGCAAGGATATTCAGGCTGCTCTGGACGAGGATGTCGTTCTCGGTGCCGTGGTGTTGCACGGCACGGACGTGTTGGCTGAATCTGCCTACATGGCCGACCTTGTGGTGCAATCGCCCAAACCCGTGCTTTTTACGGGTTCCATGCGCTACTACTCCGAGTCCGGTTACGACGGTTTGCGCAACCTGATCAATGCGGTGCGCGCCGTGCTTCTCCCGCTTCCTGCCGGAACCGGAGCCTGTGTGCTCATGACTGACCGTATTTTTCCGGCGCGTGAGGCCGTAAAGGTCAATTCCCTGAATGTGGACGCATTCGAATCCCGCGAGGCTGGCGTCGTCGGCTATGTGGCCGGCGAGTCCGTGGTGTTGGCCGGTTGTCCGCAGTCTACGGAACCCGGATTGAAGATTGCGGCTGACCATGCGGAAACCTCGGTTGTTTTGCTGACCTGTTTCACTGGCATGGGGCCGAATATGTTGGATCATGTACGGGAAAACGGGGCAAAGGGCGTGGTTGTCGAGGGCTTTGGCGCAGGTAACGTGCCTCCGAATCTTGTACCCGCCATAGAACGCTGCCTTGAAGCAGGGCTTCCCGTGGTGCTGGCGACCCGCTGCATCGAGGGTGGCGTCTGGCCCATTTATGGGTATCCGGGCGGCGGTGCCGACCTTGTGGACAAGGGCGTATTGCTGTGCGGTCGTCTGGGAGGAGCCAAGGCGCGCATCAAGCTCATGTTGGCCCTTGGCGCAGGAATGGATGGTCAAGGATTGAAGCACCTTTTCGACTAATTGTGCAAAAATGTGTAGGGATTTGACGGCGGACTCCCGGTTGCATATGGGACAATTAACCATAACCGGAGGAAGTTCCCATGCATGCCGCTTCATTTGCCCATGTCAGCCTGTTTGTGTTTTTCAGCTTCGCATTTTCCGGGTTTGCTTTCGCCGCTGATTCCGTGAGCATTCTTTTTCTGCACCATTCCACAGGTGGGGCCGTCTACAGCGAAGGGAGCGTTTCCGACTGGTTTGACGCCTACAACACGGCCCATGGAACCCAATACAACATTTCGCAACGCGGCTATCCCAACAGCCCGTATGCATGGAAAAACTATCCCTACGATTATTGGTATCTGTGGGTGGACGGCCATTGTGATTCTTCCCAGTCCGGCATTGAGTGCCTTGATTCGCTGGCGGCCGACCACGACATGATCATTCTCAAGCATTGCTATCCGGGAGCGGATATCAGGGCCGATTCCGGCACGCCTGACGTAGCCTCCGAAACCAAGACCCTCGGCAATTACAAGTTGCAGTACCGCGCCTTGCGGCAGCTCATGGATTCCTACCCGGATACGATGTTCATGTTCTGGACGCTTGCGCCCCGGCATCGGTTGGCCACCAACGATGAAAACGCGGCCCGGGCTGCCGAGTTCGTGGATTGGGTCAAAAACGAGTTTTTGACCGAAGACGGCGAACCGCATCCAAATATCTTCATTTTTGATTTTTTTGGCGTTGTGGCCGAGAGCGATACTGACCCGGCGCAGGGCAAGGTAAATTGCCTCAAGTATGATTATGAGAAAAGCCATACCGGGAGCAATTCGCATCCCAACACTCTGGCCAATGAAACGGCCGGGCCGATTTTTTCGCAGGCCATTGTGGACGCCATCAATAACTTTGAAGCGCGGAAGATGGGCATCATCCTGCCCATAATCAGTCTGTTTCTGTTGCAGTAGAAAGGGAATCAGGCGTTCAGCAGCCGGTCGATAATGGCGATGGCCTTGGCCAGCCGTTGCTCATGTGAACTGGACAGAGGGGTGTACGGGAGGCTTCTGCGTTGCAGTTCCTTTTCGAACATGGTCTGCATGTCTTCCCGCAGTTCGGGCCTGTCCCGCTGCCCGTCCGCTTGCCACGGCACGTCAATGTGGCAGAGCAAATAGTGATGGTATGTGCGCTGTTCGAGGATTTCTTCGATCCATGCGGGACATGCGCCGTAATAGTAGCGGGAATAGACCACGGAACTGAGGGCGTTGGTGTCGCAAATCAGGGGAGAGGTTCCACACTTCTCAAGGACATTCTCTCCGGCCAACTGGCCTTTGGCGATGGGAACGGCGTCCTCAATAGTGAGGGTTCCGCCAGCCTGTTCGAAATATTCGCGCAGATATTCCGGCACGAAGCCGACACCGTAATGGTCGGCCAGGGCCTTGGCCAGTGTGGACTTGCCGGTACATTCCGATCCGGTCAGCACAATGCGCACAGGCGTATGGCCGACTGTCGTGCTCATGCCACGGCCTCGCCGCTCCGCATGCTGCGATACCAGCCTGCCAGCCCGATTGCGGCCATGACCGTGTATATTCCCATGAGCATGGAATAGCCGGGCCAGCCTTTGGCAATATATATCCAGACGTACAGGGCGTCCGCCACGATCCATAGCACCCAGTTCTCCAGATATTTTTTCGCCAGCAGGTATTGGGCCATGAGACTGAGCACCGTGGTCACAGTATCCCACCACGGGAAGGACGCGTGCAAAATGTGCTGGGAAAACAGGCCCAGTGGGATGGTGACGATCAGCCCGAGTCCGCCCATCCATGCCCAGAGGCGTGCGGATACCCGGCGGACCGGAAGGGGGGTGCTGTCCGCGCCGCCCCGCAGCCATTGATACCAGCCGTAAAAACCCAGTAGCACATAGACCAGTTGCAGAAAGGCGTCCATATACAACTTGCCCGTGAACACGATGATCATCCAGATAGCCACGCTGACGATTCCGAACGGCCAGCATAGCGGGTTCTGGCGCACGCTCAGTACGATATATATCAAACCTGTCAGGGTGGAGACTTTTTCTCCCGTTCCCATTGCAGAAATGAAGTCCATGACCATGCCTGCGGCGTTTGCGATCAGATCCATGAAAGGAGTTCCTTGTTCTATTCCGGTTTTGCGCCTGATAGCCAAGCCTTGCCGGGCTGTAAAGGTAAAAGACGTGCGGCGGTTTTCCGGGAGAAGCCTGTGCAACGTGTTGAGTTCGAAGCCCAGAAGACTTAGAGTGCCCCCGAGAACGATAACGCAGGGGATTTTCATGAATGTATTTGTAACGGATGCCGCTACCCGGGCCGGAGTGGCGATTGTGGAAGAATTGTCCGCCAGAGGGCATGCCGTGACCGCCGCAGTTCTGCGCGAAGGCATGAACGGCGGCGATATAAGTCTGCCGGGCGTACAATGGACGCACAGCGTGGATGAATCCGATCCGCAAAGCCTGCTTGAAGCCATGCAGGGGTGCGAGGCTCTGGTGCTGGCCGTGCCTCTGGCCGAGAATATGAAGAAAGTCGGCAGTAACGCCATCAAGGCCGCATCCAAAGCCGGAGTCAGGCATGTGGTCAGCATTTCCTGCATGGGCGCTTCCTTTGACGCTCACTGGCGGCTGGGCCGGGAGTATGGCTTTGTCGATCTGATGGCCGAGGAATCCGGTATTCCTTTTACTGTGTTGCGTCCCAACATGTTCATGCAGGAAGTGTTTGAGAACCAAAGTGCAATTGTTCGGGAAGAATCCGTAATTCGCATGGCCCACGGCGATGCACAGGTCAGCTTTATGGACGCCAACGACCTTGGGACATGTGTTTGCTCCGTGTTGGAAGCCGGAGGCGAGCACGCCGGCAAGACCTACGCCCTGACCGGTCCGGAACCGCTTTCCGGGCAGGATTTGGCCGGGCTGCTCACGGATGCCGCGCAAAAGGAAGTGGGTTGGGAAGGACTGGCCGAGGCTGAATATTCACAGACCCTTGTTGATGCCGGTGTGGCCCCCTGGGTGGTGGAAATGCTGGTGAGCCGTTCTCGGATCATTCGGCGTGACATGGCCTGGAACGCCACAGGTGCAGTGCAGTTCCTGACCGGCAATCAGCCGAAAACCTTTGCTGAATTTGCCCGGGAACATGCCGGGGAGCTGCGGTGAGGTTGCCATGGTGAATAGCAAGAACGCCGGTAAACGGCTTATGCGCATCATTCAGGAGATCGCCGCAGGAAACTACTCCGACGAGATCATGGAGCTGACCGGTCCCGAATATCCGCCCGAGGTTCAGGAGTTGGCCGAGGCCGTGGGCATGATGATGGTCAAGATCGAGGCCAGGGAATTTCGTCTTGAGCAGTTGTTGGAGCGCATCAAGCAAAACTCACTGAAAACTGTGACCTCCATTGCTGTAGCTCTTGGCCGCCGTGACGAATATACCGAAGGCCATGGCGAGCGTGTGGGCGTGTATAGCGAGCGCCTTGCCCGGCGGATGGGGCTGGATGAAAAGGACGTGGAAGATGTCCGAGTGGCCGGGATTCTGCACGACATCGGCAAGATCGGTTTCAGCGACCGCATGTTTTGCGGCGAGGAAATGGGCATGAGCGAGGCCATGATGCTGGAAATTCGAAGCCATCCGCAATGGGGCTACGACATCCTTTCCGGCCTGGACTATCTCGGCCCTGTGCTGGACTACGTTTACGCCCATCATGAACGGCTGGACGGGCGCGGGTATCCTCGGGGGCTGGAGGCAGAGCAGATTCCCCTGGGTGCGCGTATTCTGGCCGTAACGGACTGCTTTGACGCCATGACCACGGACCGCCCGTATCAGCGTGGCCGCCCTGCGGAAGTCGCGTTGTCCATTCTCGGTTCTATGGCCGAATCCGGCGCTTTGGATCCTGCCGTGGTGGAAGCCTTTATGGAAGATGTCGAAGAAAACGGCATGGCAGACTGAAAACAGCAGGATCGTCCAATCCCTTTCGCATGCTCATGAGGCAGGTTCCAGAAAAAGGAGGAACCATTCATGAGTACATCCATTTTCGACAATCTCGACAAAATCTGTTCCGGCCAATGGAATCCGCACCCGTCATTCAAGGGTGTGTTTCTCAAGACAACCACCTGCGGTGCGGATACCGGCAATGCGTTTTCCGCGCATCTGGTTCGTATTGAACCGGGCTGTTCCATCGGTCTGCACATCCATGAGACTCAATGTGAGCTGCATGAAGTTGCAGAAGGTGATGGCTCGTGCGTGCTGTCTGGCAAATCCATCAGGTATGCTCCGGGTGTGAGCGCCGTGATGCCCATGGGCGAGGAGCATGAAGTTCTGGCAGGGGAAAACGGCCTGAAGATCCTCGCCAAGTTTGTACCCGCTCTGGTATAGGGAGGGCATGAAGCAAGCTTACAAGGACGGACTCAATTACATGCGTGTCCCGGCCCTGCCGGGCGTGGGCCTGATTCATGCAGAAAGCGTGAGCCGGAGCGTATCGCGCCATGCTCATGATTCGCTTTGCTTCGGGGTTGTTCTCGAAGGGAGCCGGGACTTTTTGTCCGGTGAAGAACGCCGGACTGTGCGGACCGGGCAGGTCATGGCCATCAATCCTCGTGAGGTACATGCCTGCGGCATGGAAGGCCCGTGTTCTTACGTCATGTTCAGCGTGGAGCCGGAAGCATTGGCCCATGCGTTGGAAGCCATGGATTTGCCTCAGGAACCGGCTCCGGTCATTCACGACATGGTCATTGATGACACCCGGCTGTACGGCATGATTGCCCGGTTGGCGGAAGTCACGTTGCGGCATGGCGATCCACTGGAATCCCAAGCCTTGTATCTGGATATTCTCTCCCGGTTGCTGGATGAATATGCGGATATGCCACCCGCGCCCATGACGGACGAGCCGGAAGCCGTGACCCGTGCCCGCGTTTTTTTGAACGCCAATTTTGCTCACGCAATTTCTCTGGAGGAGCTGGGGCACGAGGCCGGATTGAGTCCTTTTCATTTGAGCCGTATGTTTACGGCACGGGTGGGATTGCCGCCGCACGAATATCAGGTTTCGCGCCGGGTGCGGCATGCCAAAAAGATGTTGGCCGAGGGTGAACCTGCCGCGCAAGTGGCTGTGGAGTGCGGTTTTTCGGATCAGAGCCATTTGTCGCGGGCCTTCAAGCGCACCATGGGTATGACTCCGGGGCAGTATGCGCAGGCGCATGCCGAGTAGGGGGATGATTTCGTCCCATTCGGGCCGACTTACTTTTTTTGCCGAAGCAGAAAAAAAGTAAGCAAAAAAGCTGCATGTATCCCGTCCCGTCCTGTGAAGTCCTCGCCGCAGTTCGCGGCAAGCGATTTTGGGTCGGATCACGGTCGCTGTCGCTCCGAGTGATCCGGTGTTCCCTGCATCGCTTGGCGAACTGATGGCTCGTGCTCCAAACGGAATTTGCAGGTGATCCTTTTTCTGTCTGTCGCAGCAAGTACGTGTTTTATTTGTTTGGTAATCGAACGTATCTTTCTGTTCTTATTTTTTGCCATTTGTTCGTCAGAAGATCGTTAATTTTTTACAGACCCCGCTTAAGCACACGAGGCCTAGTGCCGTTTAACCAAGCGGAGGATAAGCCGATCAAAGATCGGCCCGAAGCGAAGGTTTGCGACACTTGCCGAGAGTGAACGGGGGTATTGCGTGGTAAAGCGCAGTTTTTTGCCTCCTTTTTTCCTGCGCTAGCGAAAAAAGAAGGTCGCCCTGGAGGGCGAAATCTTGAATAAAAAAGTTCATATGGTGTTGCATTGCGCGTCAGCGCAACTTCAAACAGAGAAACCATGACTTCCTGAAAAGCTATGACTTCTTGCGACTGCGCGTCAGCGCAACAGCCTTATTCCCAAACCACACCATAGCCATCTCCCTCTATCCTCCCCTCCACCCTTCCTATCCTTTGACAATCCTGACCGGATGGAATAACCAAATTCGTTTCCCGCGGCGTAATCTTATATATACTGGAATGAACGATGGCGAAGATTCAAAAGATCAAGGGTTTTGCGGACATGTTCCCCAAAGATGCGGGCGTGTTCACCTTTTTGGAAAATACGGCCCGTGAGGTGTTCGGGCGGTACGGATTCGGCGAGTTGCGCCTGCCCGTGCTGGAAAAAACCGAACTGTTCGCCAAGTCCATTGGCGAGGATACGGACGTG
>CAJXRQ010000027.1 GCA_913060505.1 uncultured Desulfovibrio sp. | reverse complement strand
GTCACAGTAGAAAATCTTGTAGTCACCGGGGTGCAAAATCATATCATCTTTCACACGCCACCGGGGCTCTTCAAGATTACTGGTCAGGGCGTAGCCTTTTAATGATACGGATTTGTCACTTTTATTGTAGAGTTCAATCCAGTCGGGATAGTTGGAGGTTCCGTCAACAAAGACCTCATTGAGAACCACCGGGGAATCCGCAGACCAGGCTTGTCCAAAAAAGAATAACAACCAAAAAAGACTGCATGCTCCCACGAGCATAACAAGACGGATGCTGGGCGAGTTCTCTTGCAAAACATATTCACCGCAAGAAAATCCGGATTCTGGGCAAGAAACCTGTTCTTGCGACAAAATCCTTCGGAACGTCAGGCTATATCCTGACAAAAATTTCCTGTTTGATTTCATGTGTAGCCCTCTTACAGTCTTTCACCCCACACAAACCATAGCTGGGCATACCTGTATCCGTTTAGCCAACGGGGGATAGAACTTTTCTATCCGAGCGTCAAGGGAAGGACAACAAACGAAACAAATCCAAAAGAGAAAAGCGATGTTTCCTCTCACAAAATCTCCCGATGCAAGCTCTTACATGGTGGGCTTGTCGGCGCTCACTCCCGAGAATTTGTGAATGCCAACGATTGCTTTGTTATTGTATAGTTCAATAACTTCTCCATACGGCAGGACAATTCCGGAATCTGCATAATAACCATCCTGTTCAGGAAAATTCCTTCCGGATCTTCCTGCGAAGGCCGGCGTCCTTTTCATAGGC
Organism: uncultured Desulfovibrio sp.; assembly: GCA_913060505.1. Taxonomy (GTDB): domain Bacteria; phylum Desulfobacterota; class Desulfovibrionia; order Desulfovibrionales; family Desulfovibrionaceae; genus Pseudodesulfovibrio. The sequence continues at coordinate 39,390 of CAJXRQ010000027.1, read as the reverse complement.
TTCATGCCCTATGGCAAACAGGATTCCGTCTTTTCCCAAGGCGACAATTTTCAATGCCGCATATTTATATTTATCCACGTCCATGTCCGGAAACACTTTGGTCATGTCTGCCCTGTAGACAGCGTTTACCTGAGGTGCATGGAGCATGGTCACTTCGTGTTGTGCAGACTCCCGGCCACTCAAAAAAATAAAGCGGGCCAAAACAGTACGATGAGAATCGTACCGGTGAAGTAAGTGAATGTGTTCAACAAAAAAAGGCTTGGAAGAAAACCTTCTAAGCCTTTCATGGGTTGAGATGGAGGGAATTGAAAGCCCACAGAAATGGATTGAAACGCTGGGGCATAACAGGCCAAACAGGCGAGCTACGGCGGCGTCTCTTTTTTTTGGGGACGATAATTAGATGTACTGCCAGACTTTGCCGATTTTTGTTTCCATAACAGCGACGGCGCAAAGATCGCTACAGGCGATTTCAACAAGCTCGGCCCGAAGCCCTTCCTCATTCTGATTTTTATTGAAGGCGTCCATTATTGCAATGGAATCGCTGAGGGAGCGGGATTGCGGAGAGCTACCGTCATGTGTCCGGGGATGATAGCCCAAGTAAATCGTTTTAACCTTTTCCTGCTCTCCGTTCATATCCTTAATCCCTCGTTGCTTTGTGCTTGTTCTTTGTTTGATCCAGACCGTTGCCGTAGTCCGGGCTGACTATAGGGCTTCAGTGAACTTTCGTAACCTACACTTAATTGGTTTTAATGTGAAACATGAAAATTCGGGGCGGCTCCTATGGACGCAATGCTTTTTGAGGGGTTCTCAAATCTTCCGGAACTCAATTGCCATTTAAATCGTGTGGCAAGCTTTGTTTATGTCCCCAAGATCCTGGCCCACGTCCGCATCCACGACAAGGACCGCAAGGTTGGCAACCATACCCAGGAGAAGAAGTCAGGACAGATTCAGGACAGCATCGGATTGGTGCTGAAGGCGAGGAAGCCTGCGCGGTCGTTTGAGCATGGCTCGGGCCCGGCTGCGAGGCCGTCTCAATCGAGATGAGGCGGCTGCCAGCCGAGCCAGCGTTTCTTGAGCACCGCATAGCGCACGGCCAGCCTGGCGGACGCAATTATGCCCCGCAGGCCGTACCTGCATTGGCGCCAGACGCAGCTCGATCCTTCCTGCCTGCCGTTTTGCCCCAACGTGTTCCCGAGCGTATTCAGGCGTGCAAGCATGCTCGCATTGTCGAATGCCTCCAGCGCCCGGGGGCCTTCCAGAAAATCTTCCGTCCCCATTGTGAGCGGGGCTGAGAAATGCGGCCGTTGCCGACGCCATTCCTTCAGCACTTCCCGGAGTACGGCATAGGCGACCTGAAGGCCGGTCCTTCCTCCGTGCAGCGCCTCAACGTTCAGCATGTTGCGAATCCAGTAGTAGCGTTTGACCATGCTGAAATCCGACGTGAAGCCGGGATGCTGCACGCCGACGCCGGACAAGAGCTGCAATGCCAAGCCGTTTTGGCGCAACCGGAGACAGAATTCGATATCGTCCGCCTTGAGAAAAAAAGGGGCGATCAGGCCGACGCATTGTACCGCTGCGGCAGGGAAGGCGAAAAACCAGAATCCGCCATATTCCGGTTCTGCGGTGGCATACAGGGCATCAAGTCCGGATGCATCCACAAGGTCGGTCCTGTTGTTGCCCACCTGTACGACAAAGGGAGACGAGGCTCCCGACAACCAGGCACCGGCCTCCTGAACCATTGTGGAGGTGTCTTCTTCGAGTAGCACGCCTGCAATGGCCGTGTGGTCCTGACCCAGCCCATAGTGGGCGAGACAGCGAAATACGGCTTCGGAGTCGAAGGCAACGTCGTCATCCATCAGCATGATATGGGTCGCGCCCTGTCGAACCGCTTCGCGGATGCCCCGGTTGAATCCCCCGGCACCGCCCTCGTTCGGTCCGGGCAAGAGCACGGCTCCACGAGGCAAGGCCTCCGGCGCAAGGGTTCGTCCGTTGTCTGCGACGTACACGAGCAGTCCGGAGCGCATAAGGTCTTCATCCTCGAACAGAGTCCGTACATTCCGCACAATGTCGACCTCGCGCCGATAGGTGCAGAAAACCACGGCCGGGGAGATCCGCTGCATTGGGGCGTCGCAGGAGAAAGTCCCGCCAAAAACGGTTCCCCCGACATCCCCGGTGGCGATGCGCACGAAATAGCGGCAGGGAGATACCGCCGACGGGTCGAACGAATATTGGAGAACGCCCGGCGACGTCTCCTGAAATATCTCCGCCGCGTGCTCCAGGCCCTTTGCATCGCGCAGTACGAGACGGGCCTCCATGTCTCCCCGTACGCGGAGTTCGCAGGTGATGCGTCCGACCTCCGGAGGCCAGCCGTTGGGACCGACAACCAGGGCATTGAAGAAGGTGTCGAGATCAATGGCCGTACGGGGCGACACCTCCAACGCCCCTTGACCAATCCTGCATCTTCCGGAGTCTTCGGCATAGAGAGCTCGGGTGGCGGGAGAAGAGGAAAAGCGGATGCGTTGCAGGATGTTCATAGCCGATCAAAGAGATCCTGCAGCCGGACACGGGGAAAAACGTCGAGGTTGCCGCCTCGGGTGGCATTGTAGATGCCGATGCCGTTTTCCTCGGCGAATTTCCGGGCGGCCAGAAAGGATACCTTCTGGTAGTCCAGGTTGGGCTGGTGCCACTGTTCGCCGGCTTTCCGATAGTCCGGATGAAAATGATTCCGTTCGCCTTCGCAGATGTAGACCTTGAATTTGCCGGAAGATTCGGCACAGGACTCGGGAATGGAAAAGCTGAAATCCACGCCCAGGAGATAGATTTCCTTCGCGCCCATGTAGCACGCCATTTGCATCATGGTGTAGACGACAGTGGAACCCCAGTGCAGCCCCGCATCGGCGTCGCTGCTGAATCCGGGCGCTTCCGGGTATACATCCTTCCAGATGAACGGGTATTCGAGGGCATTGGAAAAATGCAGGCCGTGCAGGACCAATGTGTGCGGGAAGAACTTGACGACTCCGTCAAGCCGCTCGATTTCCTCCCTGCTTTGCTGGGCCACCAGATGGTCCTCCACGGTGTAGTACGTCGGACGCCAGGCGGTGCTTTCAAAGGCGAGGTATATCTTGTTGCAGGCAAAGGATGTCTCATGAACCAGCATGTCGAGATCTTCCATGCGGAGGCTCGGTCCGTTGCCGATGATGAAAACGCGTTCCGAAAGGTGTCGGTCCTTGAGATCGTGTAAATCCATGTCGTTTACTCCCATTCCAGTCTCTTCCGAGCGGCCTCGGCCAAATCCGCATTGGCGGCAAGAACATCCAGGCTCAGAGGATGGCTGCCTAGTCGCATCAGGCATACTCCGCCGGCTCCGCGCACTAGGGCAGCGCCCGCAGCTATGTCCCAGATCATGATGTCCTTTTCAAAATAGACATCCAGCCTGCCTTGTGCGACCCAGGCCATGGACAGCGCGGCAGAGCCCAGCATCCTCACTTTCTTGAAGGCATCCGCAAAGTCGAGAAACCAGCCGGTGTTTTCCGGCGAAGTGTCCATGAGCACCGGGAATCCCGTAGCCAGAACCGCCTTGTCCAGGGCCTGCACGCGGCTGACGCGCATGGAGGTCCCCTCAGCCTTGGCTACGCCGTCATAGCCGATCATCGTCACTCCACGGGGAATGTCGTGGATGATGCCGATTTCGGGTTTGCCGCCGCCCCACAGGGCAATGGAGACACAATACAACGGCAGACTCCGCGTGAAATTCATGCTGCCGTCCAGAGGGTCCACAATCCATGTCGCCGCATTGCCGGAGGGCATGCCGTGGCTTGCCGCGTCTTCCTCACTCAGGCAGGGGATGCCCGTGGCTTTGGTGAGCCGCTCGGTCAACTCGCTGCTCAGCAAGAGGTCCGCTTGGAGTTTTATGTCGCGACCCGCTTCATGGTGAACTCGCCCATCGGCGGCATCGGACAGCGACAGAACCTCCAGGCTTTCCCTGATCGCTTGGCTGGCGCAGGAGGCCAGGTCATGATGTTGCTCAGTTTTCATATAGCTCCAGATAGGTATCAAGCCAGCAATGCAGCAGAGCCTGATGGCTTGACTCCACCAGACCGTATGTGTCGGCGGGAATCCAGAAATTGAGATCGCCCAATCGGCGCGAGGCATTGTCTTCGCGCATTCCTGAAAGGGTTACCACCGTCAGTCCCAGAGTGCGAGCGCTTTTGGCGGCCTTGAGAACGTTGGGAGAATTGCCGGAACTGCTCACCGTAACGAAAACGTCTTTCGGATTGGCGAATCGCTCCAGGGGCATGGCGAAACAATCTTCGTACCGCATGTCGTTGCTGACAGCCGTCATGAGGGCGATATCATTGAACGCCAGAGCGCGGCATCCGCAGTTCTTGCTGAAGTCGGCGGCCATGTGGGATGCCATGGTGGCGCTGGCGCCGTTGCCGACGAAATACATGGTCCGATTGTCGGCTTTGGCGTCGCGGCACAGCTTGCACCACTGGAGCAGGCCCTCTTCCTGCGGCACGATCCTTTGGCGGATGTCGGTTACGACAAGGGCGTCGAGGGCGTTATGGAGCGCTTCCAGATAGGCGGTGTAAGAGGATTGTATCTCGATCGCGTTAGTCTTCATGCGACGGCCTCCAGTACGCAATGTTTTCCTGTTGGTTCCGAACCTTGTTTTTCGCAAGAAGCATGCCCTCGGCCAAATCCCACTGCTCCTGGGTGTCGATGTCCAGAGACTCCGCAAGAGGCACCGGGAACAGGCCCAATCGGCCTGCGAAGACGCTGCACTCCCCCTTGTCCGCCGTATGCAGAAAGGATGCGCGCCGCCATGCCGTCATGGCCCAGATGACCTTCTGGACGGGTGCCAGGTCCTGGCTGTTGACCTTTTCCACGGTGCGGAAGTTGACGGGGGTTCCCTGGTAGAAACATTCCGCCTTCTCTTCGAGCACCGAGAGCACCGTGTCGTATGCGTCCGAAGCTAGGTACTCGCAGAAGCGGCGCACCGTCTCCGGCCGGAGCAACGGCGAGGTGGGGTTCACCATGACTACGAAATCGCATTGGAGGCGGCGAAGGAATTCCGCGGTAAAATCCTGGTTCGTGGCCGTGTCCACCGCCAGTTCCGGCGGACGCCGGTGAAAGTCGACACCGCAGCTTGCAGCCAGTTCCCCCAGGTCTTCGCTTTCGGTGTTGACCCATATTTCCTCGAAGCATCCCGCATCCTTGGCCACGTCGATGGCGTATTGCAGCAGCGGCTTGCCGCACAAAAGGCGAGCGTTCTTTTTCGGAACGCGCTTGCTGCCCATGCGGGCGGGAATCATGGCGGTCAACTTGAGCATGTCTTGATCCGATGGATAGGTTTGATGCACCGCTGTCCCACAGGCTTCCGGTCCGGGAACTTTTGCTGCAGGAGCTGGCGGCACCGAAATGGATGCAGCCTATTTGTTTTACTTGTGGTGAACGCGGAATGATTTGCTGTGCCATGCGAAGGAGAAAGCTCGGTAAATTTCATGTCAAAACCTTACTCAACAGTTGTTAAGCCGCAAACGGCATGTTCATCGTTCTACAGTGTGTACATATACTGCGAGATTGACAGTTCTTGCGATGGGTCGCTTTTCAGCTCCATGGCCAGACGGAAGATCCTGTCGGCAAGGGCGCGCTTCGATGCGGTGTCGAGATGGGCATCCAGTCCGTTCACAAACTCCGCAAACGGCGCGGGAGCCTCCCCGGCAGTGGTAAACGAAAAGATGTCTGCCTGCTGCGACCTTTCAACAAAGTAGGATTCCGTAGAGGATGCATTGGCGTCCCGCATCGTGTTTCGGTATGATTCGGAAACCTGCGCGACAAGGCCGTCCCGATAAAAATTCTTCAGCAATTCCTTTTCAGTCATTGTTGCTCACCGCCTTTACATGATGGAGGTTATCTGCATGTCTTTATAGGCAATGCAGTCTTCGATGACCAGAATATCTATCCCGGTGTTCAGAAAACACAAAATGGCATCGGAGGGAGTGCAGACGATGGGCTCTCCTCTGACGTTGAACGAGGTGTTGACCAGTATGCCGTGTCGGGTCGCCTCCTTGAAGGCACGGAGCAGCTTGTGGAAGAACGGACTTTGTTCGTCTGCCGTCTGGATCCTTGCGGTGTTGTTTACGTGCGTCACGGCCGGAATGCCGGATCGGGACAGATTCGCGATGGCGTACAGGTTACTGTCGTTCTGTTGAATCAATTCAGCGACATCGAGATCCTTGCGGGCATTGAGGACGTCGGCTACGAACAACATGTACGGGCTTGCCCCGGCCAGGTCGAAATACCCCGGCGCGTCTTCCAAAAGCACGACCGGAGCAAATGGTCGGAAGGACTCCCGCTTCTTCACTTTCAGGTTGAGGATCGACTGCATCCGGTCGTTTCTGGCGTCGGCGACGATGGATCTGGCTCCCAGTGCCCGCGGGCCGAACTCCATTTTTCCGTAGAAGAACCCGATGACTTTGCCGTCCGCCAGTTCCCGAGCCACGAGGGAAAAGAGCTCATCTCGGTCCGCGTAGACCTCGTAATCCAGCCGATGGCTTTGGAGCGACGCCTCAACCTTCTGCCGCGAAAAAGAAGGGCCAAGATAACAGTTTTTCATTGCATCCCTGCCGTTGCCAACCTGCCGGGGCGTCTTGCAGTGGACGTGGTCGGCCAGCAGGGCCGCTCCCAGTGCGCCGCCGGCATCGCCCGCCGCGGGCTGGACCCACACGTTGTCGAACAGGCCCGCCTTCAACAGTTTTCCGTTGGAGACGCAATTGAGCGCAACGCCGCCGGCAAGGGCAAGGTTCTTGGAGCCTGTAAGCCGTTTGGCATGGGCGGCCAGGAGGGAGACGACCTCCTCGGTCACTTGCTGTATCGACGCAGCCATATCCAGATAGTGGCTTTGGAACGGGGATTCGGGCTCCCGGGGCGGAGCTCCGAACAACTGGTCAAACTTCGGGCTGATGATCCGCGTGGAGTTGTGCCACCCGACGTAGTCGAGATTCAGCCGGAACGATCCGTCCGGTTTGATGTCGATGAGATTGTCCCTGATTGTTTCGTAAAACCGGGGTTTGCCGTAGGGCGCGAGTCCCATGAGCTTGTATTCTCCGGAGTTGACCCTGAATCCGCAGTAATAGGTGAAGGCGCTGTATAGCAGTCCTATGGAATGGGGGAAGTGGATTTCCCTGAGCATGGTCAGTTCCGTGTCCTTCCCGTAAGCCAACGTTGTCGTGGCCCATTCGCCCACGCCGTCTATAGTCAGGATGGCAGCGTCTCGGAAAGGCGAGGGGAAAAATGCGGAGGCCGCGTGGGCCATGTGGTGTTCCGTGAGGAAGAGCGTATCGTTTTTGCCCAGTCTCCCCAGAACGTCCCGCAAATGGGCTTCAATGTGGATTCGTTTGGAAAAAAAGGGAAGCGCGGCATCGTGAAAGCCCGCAAAGGCGTCTCCGCCCTCGTGAACTTGGGCCTTGAGGATTCTCTCCAGTGTCGCCATGGGATTCTCGTAGTAGACGACAGCTTCCAAATCCCCGGGTTCAACTCCCGCCTCTTTGAGGCAATAGTCGATGGAATGGACCGGGAGCGACGCATCGTGCTTTTTGCGGGTGAATCGCTCTTCCTGTGCGGCGGCAATGATTGCTCCATTGGAAACAATTGCTGCGGCGGAATCATGATAGTAGCATGAAACAGCGAGGATAGGGGCAGTCATAATGCACTCACTTTTGCTTGCTCCGCAGGTTCGGTCGGCAGGGAACCGACCACAAGCCCTGGGACTTTTGTTGATACCGTGACCTTATGCGCCCGGTTGAAGCCGCAAAGATCAACATCTGCTGCCGACGATGAGCAGCGAGTAGTCTCTTTTGGTTTCCGCAAGGGGCCGATGCACTTCCTTTAATCTCCCGCTCCAGGAGCGCTGGACGTCGAGATTGAACCCATTGCCCTCAAGAAGCGTGATGATGCGGCCCAACCTGCAATTCGGCAGACCGAAACCGTGATGGTATTCGAGAACGATGTTTTTTACATTGCGGAGATGTTCCGCCGATTCCTCAAGCACCGCGTCTTCAGCGCCTTCGATGTCCAGCTTCAGCAAGTCCACTTCCTGTTCCAGATAGGAACTCAAGGTCACGACTTGTGCAGTATAAGTCTCGTAACTGTATCTTTTTCCGACGTTGCGTTTCCGGTGCAGCAAGCTTGATGCCATGGAGTCCAGAGCCGACCATGTCATTGCAGCCTCTCCGGGAGTCCCGTCGAGGGCGAAAGGATGCAGTTCCACGCCCTCCCAGCCATTTCTCCGGCAGTTCCGTAGCGCCATCTCGTAGAGGGGTGGGATCGGCTCGAAACCGATGATTCTTGCTTCCGGGTACAGCCTTTTGAAATAGTAGAGCGACAAGCCGAAGTTTATCCCGCCATCGACGATAAGCGGGCTCCTTTTGTCCGAGTGGAAATAGTACTCCTCGTCAATGAGGATCTCGTTGATCTGAATCCAGGCGGCGATGGCATGCACATATTCTATCTCGGCGTCGGCAAGCTGCAACACGTCGTTCTTGCTGAGCTTCCGGACGACGTCCGACAGCAGATACTTTTCCTGGTAAATGGTCCTGGCCGCCTCGTTTGCAATGAAATCGACTTTTTCCGGCTGCACATAGCGCAGGAATTTTTCCACAAGGCGCTGCTGCCCCGCCCACTGGAGGCCGTCGAGATGTCGATACACGTCACGGGCCCTGTTCTGAGCAAGCATGAGTTCATCCAGAAGCTCAGTAACTACATCTGCATTTTTCGTCATGAGCAACTCCTTGAAAGGTTATCATATTTTGAATCATTTGAAAAAAAGGCTCGGATTCCGGCCTCGTCGTATCCGTGTCTTGCCAAAAAGGAACAGGCGCATTGATGGATGTAGCCCGGTATGTCGCCCATCCTGTTTTTGACAAGCGCATTCAGGGCAACGTCTTCCCTGCAATGCGCGTTAAGATGCAGGGAGAACAGATACAGCAGGACAAAGGGCATCGCGCCGCGATCATAGTCTCGCAAAAACAGGCGCTTGCACGTGTCCGCGTCTCGACGGCGGCTCCAGTCCATGATCCCGATCATCGAATAGATTCCGGGAATTTCCAGGCCGTGACCGACAAATGAATCCGCAAATTTTTCCGGTTGTTCAATACCTTTGCAAAATGCCCAAGCCGCCATATTGAGGTGGGGTAAAGGCCTCGTGCCCTGGTCCCAGTCTTTTTCAAAAAATGAAAACACCTTTTCGGGCTGTCGATCCAGAGTGATGCAGCTTTCCCAGCCGACTCGCCCATAGCCTCCGATTGCGCCTGCCTGTTTTTTTGTATAGGCATATCTGACCAGATCGAGTGCCTGGTCCAACTCTCCCCGGTGCACGTGGATGAGCGTCATGAGGCCCAGGCCGACGCTTCCCGCGCGGCCTAGCGCCTGATCGCGGCGAAGATATTCCCTGCATGGCTCGGTTTCCAGGCGGTTCCCGTAGATGCCCGCCGCGGCGATGTGCGCATAGCCGTCTTTGAGGGCGGGGTTCATGGCGTACAGCGAGGATACAACCTCACACGCCTTTTCCATTTCATTTATCGTTGCCAGGGCTTTTGCATAGGGCAGCATGTAGTCGAGAGGAACGGCGGCGCCGCGTTGTTCCGCATCGCGCACGAGAGCCACGAAGTGGTCGAATCTTCCCGTCTTAAAATATTTTTCAAAACCGATCCGCATTCCGACCTTTGCGAATTCGGGTTGTACGGCATGAAGCTGGCCCAGCGTCTCCCGCGTGCTTTCCAGATCATTTTCGTCGTTGATGCGGGAGGCCCTGTCTATCAGGTCAAAAGCCCAATCACGGCCTTCACCGGCATTGGTTGCCGGGCTTGAGCCTTGCTTTTGTCCCTCTGCCCTGGAGGTGGCAATCCTCAATCCCTTGAACGCAGCGTTACGCGTGTCGAAGCGCGCCGCCGAGACAAAATCGATGGTTTCCCGGTAGATGCCGAAGGCGGCGCTCACATCCACATACGGGCTTTCCAAAGCGTTCCGGCCTGCCTTGTCCTGGCCATTCCTTTGGGCGCCGGGATATGATTTCCCTGCACTTTCGTCGCGGCAGCTGTTTTTTCCTGCCAGCTGTAATTCGGAAGGGAAATTCAGAACGACAGGATGATGCGCGTTCTCATCAAAGCTCCGGGCGGAGTGGGAGTGCGCATGCGGCGGCACAATCGCGACCAGCCGCGGATTGAAATACACGGTAGGGAATTGCTGACGGCCGATGATTTTTTTCCCATCGACGTAGCGTCCGAAAGAAAGGGACGACGTTTGCCAGAGGGGGACGGACGGAACATAGGGCAACTCCACATCCGTGCCCGGGGCCTCCGAGACCTGGTACCAGGTGAGGAGGAAGGGAAGGTGCGGATTGCGAAACCGGACATGAGAAGCGGCGCCCTCGTTGGGGTTGCCGCCCTGCGCCCATTGGTCGCAGCCGAAATTCGGCAAACGTTTGTCCAGGGGCAGCAAATGCACAAGGTGCTCGCCGGCATGGACGAACAACGCGTCGCCGCGCAGGCATGCATGGTCCCTGCGGCGTCCGCTCACCCCCAGAAATGGCAAAGGATGGGCGGCATCGCCAAAAGCTATTTGCCGCGCCTCGGTATCGGAGACCCGCAACAATAGCCGCGATTGAAGCAGCAACGCCTGCTCCGGCAGGTTGTCGTCAATGCGCTGATACGCGTTGATGGCAGGCTCAAATCTAAATATTCCTTCGCTTTCACAGCCGAAAACCAATTTTTTTCCCCATGGGAAGGAAAAGGGACGGGACAGAACCGGCGAGCACCCGTTCTGCGCGAGATGCCTGATGGCAGTAAAATCATCCGGGGCCGTTTCGCGGTCCGGCATCAAATAGAGCCGACTACCCGCGACGTTGGCGTACCTGTTGTACTGACAGGGATGATCATCGTTTTCCGCCACGCCGATATGCACTCTGCCGTCATTTGTGTATGCTTGGCCCATCTGCCGGACAAAGGCTGCCCCGTGAGATCCGGCGGCATACCCTAGCAGAAGCACCGGTTCCTCGGACGCGAGCCGTTCCAAGACACCCATGGCCCCTACGGGAAGTCCGTCGCGCTCCGCGTTCCGACATGGAACCCTGACAACGGAAACCTCTGTCGGCAGATCCAGAGACTCCTCGGCATTGGTGCACACAGTGATCGAGGCCTTTTCGGTGGGCGAAAAGCTGCGCAAAAGGTCCAGGAGTAATTCCCTGGCGCCGGGGCGTAGTTTTTTGGTTGGAAAATAAAGGAGATAGGTTTGCATAACTAGGCCTTCAGAAAGCATGCATGCCGCTGTTCAGCAGGCATCGCGCCAATGCCAGATCTTTCTCTGTATCTATGTCCAAATATTCATTTTGTTCGCTGAGGACATGGTGATAAACTTTTGTCTGGTCTACTCCAGGCATAATTAAAAATCCCGAAAAGGTGCCGTAGGGTCGGTAAAATTCGCCCGGAGCCCCATCCCCGTTTAGGGACAGCATGCCCTCGGCCTGCGGCGTGCAGTGCGAAAATCCGTCAATTCTGATGCGTCGGACCGTTTGCACGGAAGCATATCCTTCCAGCAGCTTTTCGCAGAGCATGTCGATCAAGGCGGGGCGGCGGTAGGGACTTGTGGGAAGCAGCACAGCGGCGGCGTATGGGGAATACAATTCCTCCCGCTCCAGTCGCCGCAATGTATACGTCGTAACGTCATTGAGCGAGGATCGATCCGTGGCCAATGCGTTGAGGCGCATAAAGGGGATTTCCGCACCGTATTCTTTGGCCACTTCGGCAATGCGCTCGCTGTCCGTGGAGACGATAACCCTGGTGATGTGTTTGCACCTCAGGGCCGACTGTATAGCAAAGGACATGAGAGGCTGCCCGCAGACATTGATGATATTCTTGTTCCGCAGCCCCTTCGAGCCCTCTCGGGCCGGTATGATGGCGAGAATTTCCTTCATGGCGATTAGGCTTTTTCCTGGTTTTCGCAAAAGCGCCGCGCCGGGTGGGTGTGCCGGAAACTATGATGTTGCATCGAGCTTCCTTTTCACCGACGTGCCGGTTAAACAATATTCCGTCGGATTCGGATTGAGATTCCTGTATTGCGGGGCCTCGCCTGCAACGATTTGCTGGAAGTATTCATATACATCCACAGCGGAGATAAAATAGATACACCGTTGATCGCCGTATATGCAGGGATCCCAGGAGCAATCGTAGCAATCCAACCCGTGGTGAACGATGAATTGCTTACCCTCGGTTTCCGGCCAGGGGAAAAAACGGTTGAAACCGCCGCCGCCGATTACGATAAGGGAGGTCGTAACGTACATGGCGGCCAGATGGGACAATCCCGTGTCGTTGCCTATGTATGCGGTCAGCCGGGAAAAGGCGTTGGCGGACTGCCTCAAGTCCAGCTTGCCGACGTGATTGACGCAATGGGCAAACCGATCCTCCAGAACCTGGGCTCTGTGGGCACCGTCGGCGCCCCCGAAAAGATGCAACTCCCACCCGTCTTCGTGGAGCTTGCGGGCAAGCTCTATCCAGTAGCCCAGGGGCCAGCGTCTGTAGCCGCCCATCCCCAGTCCGACGGTCCGATGTGCTGACTTTCCGGCGGGATCGATCTCGAAATTCAGTTGGGGTTGGCACGGGAAGGGACGCTGGAAAAGATCCTGCAAAAAGTGTTGAAAATAACTCGATTCGGAAAGCAGGCCGATATCGCCCTCGCGATGTTCCCAGCCTCGCGAATGCCTGTGCGCGATTTCTGTTGTGACATTTGTCGGCATTTGCCAGCAGCAATATTTTTCCCGGGCATGGACAACGTTCATCATGGCAAAAGTGCTTTCCCGTATGTAGCGCCTTAATATGATGGCTACGTCAAATTGCTCCTGTCGCAGGCGCTTCAAAAGCTGTTTGTCGTCGACGGTCCCCGTGGAATGGTTGATCCCGAACATCCTTGCGCTGCGGTGGAATTTCAAGGAATCCCGCGAACAATAGAAGTGCTGGGTGACACCCGGGATGGCCTCCGCAACCTCCTTGTTCTGGATGCAGGTGACCAATACGGTGTTCGCAAACCCTTTTGATATTTCGGAGATAAGTCCCGATGCGAGCACCAGATCGCCTATCCCGTCGTTTTTGATGATTAAACACCGTTTTTTTGATCCCATCTCATGTCTCCGCAATCATCTGTAATTAAAACCGATACAAACCAAGTAGTGTCTTTCCCCGGCAATGATCAATACGGGCAAAATAGTGTATGATACGTCGGCTGCATGCCTTGCAAATTCCGTCATTTGTCCAATCATGCGCACTGGAATTATTTATCAAGCCCCTGATAGACCGCTTGATGGCCATTCTCGATCTGCTTCAAGATGAACCGTGCTGCGTCTGCATGATCTTTTTCCAGGTATGCTTTTGATTTGTTGCTGTATGGATAAAGATAATATTTCAGGAGCCGTGCAACATGCGTTCTGAAGTTGTCGTAGGGCAACGCCTCCTTGTCCTTCAACACCGAGGTGATAGCCGTCTCGACATCATCAATGGCGGCGACGTTGTGTACCGCTCCCGACTCGCTCAAGGTGTTTCGTCCCACCATGACAACGGGTTTCTTATGCACCAGCGACACATAGCCGACGGTCGATACCAACGTAATGGTCAGGTCGGTGCATTCCACACATTCGATGATGTTTGCACTCCTAAGCATGATGATGCGGCTGCCGAATTGCTCCACATCGCGTGGGGGGGTATTGGGGTGTGGCTTGAATATGACGTACCAGTCATTTTTTTCGCACAGATCATATAAATGGCTCAAGGCGTCATAGGTATCTACGAATATTGGAGAGTGCAGAGACGCGCCGTCGCGCCAAACCGGAAGCATGCCGGTCTGAAAGTCATTGACTCCGGCATAGAATAACACCGGCCTGCCTTTTGTCTCGGCCATGAATGCCACGATTTCATCGACAGCCCCTCTGTCGGTCTGCATCTTTCTGTCCAGGTTTTCCTGCCGAAGATATGTCAAATAATTGTCGGCGCGCTGCATGTCGTTGGCGTCTATGGGCAACGAGTTGAATTTTTCATGATCGACGGCAGGCAGGCTCTCGGCCATCTCTCCATAGGGGTCGAGGCCCAGTGTGTCGGCCAAAAAGCCTTCGTGGGCATAGATAAACGGGATCTGATAGACTTCGCAGAGAAAACGATTCATCGTTGCATATGAATTCCACTGATGCCACAGGATGCAGAGGTACGGCCTGCGCGTCCGCATAAGATAATCGACGATATCGGCCTCTCGGATGACCTGATCGTAGCATTCCTCCCAAGGCCTTCGAATTTTCAGCCCCCTGTAATGACCATGCAGCAGGGTCGTGGCCTCTAGCAACGCCTCCTGAACGCCGGGGGCCTTCAGCCATGCGGCGGAGCGGCGGCGCCAGGGGATCTTGACCTTGAGCACCTGGACAAAGTCCATTGTCGTCTTCAAGTCAAAAAAGGAATGGTGCGCAATGAGGATCTTCCAGCCCCAGGACTGGAGAGCCGCATCGATTTTCTCGAAGCAATCGAGCTTTACCTTTCGCTCCTCCACATCAAGGTTGTGGATTGCGAGCATGACGATATTCTCTCGGTCCAAAAGACGTTTTTTCGTTTTCCGGCGCGTGAAAAAGCCCGATGGATCCGCCAGAAACGCCCGAGAGAATTGGAGCAGCGATTTTGTACCGGCCCTCAGCCCTTCCCGAATAAACCCGATGCCAGTGGGGCGTGCATTCCCCTTGGACTCATTGGACGCGACCGGCTGCCGTTGCTGCGTTTGAGCGCTGTCGACGTACTCTTTTCCGGCCGTAACGTGTCCGCCAGCTTCGTCCTCGCAATGGATTTCGATCATATCGCCGTAGCGCAGTTCAAACGGCAGTCGCTTTTCAAAAATGAATCCCTGATTGCGGTCATTCAGGAAGCGCTTGTCGATGTATCGCCAACCCAGATTCGCCCGGCCGACATTGCCTTTTCCCTTGATGGTGACAGTGATTGACTTGGAGGGACTTTCCGACCAGAAGTACCCCTTCAAATACAAAATCTGCCAGCGGCTATCGTATGTGGCGAATGTGATACCAGCGAGCATCTCGGTCCCTCCGTACAAGCGGTGTCTACTTGATTTTGGTTTGCGGAAAAATTTTTCCGTCAAACTTCCATTCCCGCATATTCTTGGGGAGTACCTGTAGCATCTCGTGATCCAACCCGAAGCCCTTCCAGGGATTGACATTCAGTCCGACCACAAAGAGCTCTCCATTGTATGCTTGGATCAATTTCGTTTCTCTTTCGCCGATAAAGACCATGGCGTCGATCGAGTTGTCTTCTATTTCAAACAACGGGAACAGCGCTTGCCGCACAAAAAAAGCATTGGCTTCAGACACGGCAACGAACTCGTATCCCTTCTGTTTTCCCAGTTCTATCATCGCCAGGCAGGAGGTTCCGATATTGATGTTCTCGTCGCGCTGCTGAACGAAATAGACGTCGTTGGGCATCATGTGATTGAATTCGATGCAGACGACTCTGGGTTTGTATTTAACGATATCGGACCAGATATGGTAATCGTTGCCGTCGATATCAATGGATATGAAGTCGAATTCCTGCGGGATGCCGCAGTCGAGTCCGTCGAGGATGGCATCGAGACAATCATCCTTGCCCAACCCCACTTTCGTCGACAGGGTATGGACGTCGTCCCGATCCTTGTACAGATCCTGGAGTCGCTGGGCGGACGGAGAAGGCTCCAGCAACACTGCCGACCAACCCAGTTCGTTGATCAGCGTGTGGCTGTTGCTCAGTGATTTACCGTCGCCGGCACCGAACTCGACGCACCATTTGTTCTCGACCCCGACTATCTCGAATATTTTTTCTATGATTCCATCTTCGCCGTGCTGGGAGGCCTTGTTGTACCCGCAATCACGCACGTACGTGGACGATTTTTTACGTCTATCTACCGGTAAGAATTTAATTTCAGGTTGATCCATGGATGCACCTCCAAAAAAAGATAAAAGAAAATTGTCAATTCACCCCATAGTCATCAATAAAATCCAACGTCATGGACTGGGACGGGACGTCGCCTTGGGCAGCTAGAACGCGATGTTGTCGTTCACGATGTTGGCGATGCATTCCGTCAAATACGTATTCCCTCCCTCGTTAAGATGTCTGACGTCTTTGTACTTTTGTTCCATCCCATCAAATATGCTAGTGAGATCATGAACATAATCGAGTTCCTTGGCGTATTGAATCGCATGGTGGTAGAAATTTTTCAGGCTGGACAGGTACCTCCCCTTCCCCCTCTTGTCCAAAAGGTCGAGTGCCTGCAATTCCTCTTCGTTTGTGTGATAGTTGCCTATGCCGATGACCGGCTGAAGAAAGCAGTGGTACGGTATCCCCATTTCCACGCACAGCGCCCGCATGAAACGAACGTTTCGGAGCCACAGCACATGCAGTTCCGTGGAATATTTCACGCCGAAATTCACGCCGCGGAGATTGTTGTTGTTGTAGATGTCTCTAATCCCGAATTCGCGCTGCTTGCTGACGATGGTTTCGCAGACAAAGCTCTGATACGGGTGTGACATCGGGTGGTTGTTCTTGAAATGGAAGGGGGCAAAATCATTAACTCCGTTCAGCGCCAGCACGACCTTGGGCTGTAGAGGGGAGACGTCCCTAATGAGCTTGATCAATTCTTGGTGTGAGGAGTACCCGGGGACGGCGCAGTTGTATATACAGACCGAACGTCCGTTTTTCTTCAGGAGGTGATAGAGCTTTCGGGGCCAGTTGTCCGCAAAGGACGGCGCCGAGGTGGACCCTCCCAGCACGGCAATGCGCATATCCGCATCCATCGGGCCTATGGAGACGATTCCATCTGTCATCCTTTCTTCCTGCTGGAGCTCGACGTCTTTTTCATCAAAATAGCCGAAACCGGTGTGGGGGTCCAAGGCGGACACCGGCACGGGCGCGGGGTTTGCTGTAAACATGTTTCCGACTCCTTGAAATTTAAATAGTCCGGGAATTAATGGCAGGCCATTACAGAAGGTGAAAAATCCATGTAGACCAATTGCCTATTGGTAATGGCCTGAATGAATGCAACCGTGTTGGATGCAGGGATGTACTTTTCCCGATTGCCGTAGTGGACCGTGCCGTAACCGATTCGCTCGATATCAGGGATGCTCTCCTCCAGAAAG
The DNA here is from genome assembly GCA_913060505.1 of uncultured Desulfovibrio sp. Classification (GTDB taxonomy): domain Bacteria; phylum Desulfobacterota; class Desulfovibrionia; order Desulfovibrionales; family Desulfovibrionaceae; genus Pseudodesulfovibrio. The sequence goes on along the minus strand of CAJXRQ010000027.1, from coordinate 22,190 downwards.
CCGTTCACCTTCCTCCTCTCCTGTTCAGGCATCGCATTGCACTCCCTGCATTATTGATTGACCGGACAAAATTAATCGTAAAACCAATGTGTTGTTTATGGGCGGCTGCCGGTTGAGGGCTTGTCCAAATCCGTAACCATGTTCCTTGCCGCCTCCATCTCCATGTCGCGGCGGCCTTCGGCGGTGTAGGAGCCCACATGGGGCGTCATGAGCACCTTGGGATGACCGCACAGGGGGCCGATGTATGGCTCGGTTGAAAAGCTGTCCAACCAGGCTCCGGCGAGCTTTTCGCTGTTAAACGCCGCAAACAGCGCGGCTTCATCCACGTTTTTGCCGCGAGCGGCGTTGCACAAGTAGGCGCCTTCCTTCATCAAGGCGAACTCCGGTGCGCCCATGATCAGATCTTCTCCGGCCAGGTGTAGAATCACCAGGTCGGAAATTGGCAGGGCGTCGTGCAGTTCCATGACGCGGAGTCCTGCCGATGCCTCGGCGAAGGGGTCAACGGCGATGATGTCAACGTTGAAGGCCTGCAACAGGCCTGCCGTGCATTGACCTATGCGTCCGTATCCCACGATGCACACGGTCTTTCCCTTCAGTTGGAAGCCCACGCGCTTGTCCCATTTCCCTTGAGACAGGCTGGCATGCATGGCGAAGCTTTGGCGGAGCAGGGAAAGGATCATGCCTACCGTCAATTCCGCGACCGCCTGGGTGGGGCCGAACGGCGTGAAGCTGAAGGCGATTCCCAATTCCTTGCAGGCGTCCACATCCACGTTGGAAATCCCGGAGCCGCATCGGGACACGGCGCGGAGGGTGCTTGATGCCAGCACTTCCCTGTCTATGGTCTCAAGTCCGGCCAGCAGTCCATCCACCCCCGCGAGCAGCTCCATCAATTCGGGTTTGGTCAGCTTTCGTCCGTGGGGGTTGGGGATCACCTCGTATCCCCGGTCCGTCATGTACTGAATGGGGGATGGATCCTTTTTCCCGAACGAGGAGGTCCCCAGCAAAATTTTCTTTTTCATGACCGCACTCCCGGGCAATCGCCGTCTTTGTATATGCGTTCTATCATCTGCATGAGTTCAAGGCTGTCTCCGGTGTTTCCGAAAACAATGGGTCCGTCTTCTTCTATGGCGGTAAAGAAAGCCGACATCTCATGATTCCATGAGTAGTCCTTTTTGTAGACGAACCGTTCTTCGCTGGAATGTCTGGCCTGGGGAGGAGGCGTCCTGTTCGCGGCGATGGTCAGCACTTCCTCTCCGGAATTTATGGTGTAACTCATCGAGGATGTGACCAATCCGTTAATGACGATGTAGCCGCGCTCCATGAATATCTCGAGGGCAAAGAGATGCCGCCATTGCGTCATGGTCGAGTGCAGCGAGGCGACCACGTGGTTTTCGCTGTTTCGCAAGAGGGCAAAGACGTTGTCCTCCACGTCGAGATTCCAATACAGATTGGAGCAGTAGCTCTTTACCTCGTCAAAACCGCCGGCGAAATACATGAGCAGGTCCAGCATGTGGATGCCCTGATCCATGAGGATTCCGCCGCCGGACTGCCCCCGCTTCGCCCGCCATTCGTTGTAAAAGCTCTCATCCACGCTTTTCCCGTAGCGGCCGCGCATCCACAGTATTTTCCCGTAGTCGCCGGTATCAAGCCGACGCTTCGCCTCCCGGACACTCTCATGATATCTGTGATTGAAACCGAACATGAGCTTCTTGCCGGGATTGCGTTTTTCCGCGGCGATCATGTCCAGCACTTCCCGGGAAGATACTCCCGGAGGCTTTTCCGCAAAGACGTGCTTTCCGGCGTCCAGAGCACGAATCGTTAAGTCACTGATCAAATTGTTGGGTGTGCAGATGAAAACGGCGCCGATTTCGGGGTCGCCGATAAGGTCATCGGGGTCTGTCGTCGTTCGGAATTCACCCGGAACAGGAGCCGTGTCGCAAACGTGAGCAACTCGGTGGCCGCCTATTTCCTCAAGAATTTTATGGCGTAATTTGCCCATTTTCCCATATCCAATGATACCTACGTTCACGGTGCCCCTCGGGGTATTTGTCGAATTGTTGTTTGTGCAAAATAGTTTATTCACTAAGTGCATAATCGTCAACTCAACTAAATTGTTTAGGGCCTTCGTCCAAAAAAAGACGCTTGGCCTGCTGAAAACAAGGCGATACCTCTAGTGGTCGGGATGCTGCGAGCCGTGGCGGAGATCCTTTTTCTCGTCATCGGCCATCGGGCATTTGGGGCGATATCTCGGATGGATGGCTGCAATATGTTGCGCGGCGAACCATTTCCCCCAGCCCGGTAAGTGGCTCGTTCCCTTTCCCGCCGGGTGTTTTCCCGTTGTGCCTTTGGGCGACGAATGGACAAGCCCCTTCGATCCGCATTTTGTCCTTTGCCCTACCACTTCGCCCCTGCTTCAGCAAGCGGAAGGATACAACTTTGCACGAAGGCGAACCTATTTGAAAGGCCATCACGTGCGGGATGGCCTTTCAAATCAAGCAAAATTCATCAAGCCGATCTGCGCCCTGGATACAGCCACCTTGAAGGCGTGCTGGAAGACGGTTTTCAGGATCGCCTGGCAAGGCGCTACGCCATGACCGGCACTGACAAGCACCTCGTCGGAAGCGGCGGACACAGCGGACATATTCCTAAAATCCGCCATCAGGCACGAAAAAGGGTTCCAAGCATTCACTTGAAACCCTTAATTTTCTTGCGGGTGAAGCTGGAGGGAATTGAACCCACGACCTCTTGAATGCCATGCACGAGGACGGCTGCATAAGCGTTGAAATACTTCGGCTTTTTATTTTAAAGTCAACAGAAAATCAGTGATGTTGGAGGTGTGTTAAAGGCATTTGGTTGACCAGATGGTTGACCAAAATTTTGAGGACAACACAGTGCATATTTGCTCGACAGACAAACCTGATTCACATCTGATCTTGAACATTAAAAGAATAGACGATATAGATTTTTGTCAAATCACAAATAAACATTCAGGATACCATAATCATGTTCGTATTACGACGAAATATCCTTCTGACCTTCACTTTTTGCTTGGTGCTTTTCGGTTGCGTCAACGCTGAAGAGCATCAGAAATTAAAAGCCGACTATGATGCTGTCAAAACTGAAAATGAAAGCCTCAGGTCACAAGTTTCATCGCTTGAAGCAAAACTTGATGAACTTGAAAACGGGGCAGAACGATTACTCGCCAAGGCTAAATTATCTTTTGATGAACACGATTACGACCAATTTACATCTATTTATAACAGGCTAATTGAAAAGCACCCCGAATCAAAAGAGGCTAAAACTGCCAAGAATTACCTCTCGAAGATTGAAGCAATTAAGAAAAAGGAAAAAGCGGAAGCTCTCCGCAAAAAGAAAGCACGGAAGACCGAGGAAGCACGTAAAAAGAAGGCCGAAGAAACTCGATTGAAAAAATCCCTCAAAAGCATGAAAATCCGAAAAGACAAGATTGAGGGAATTACGTGGTATACTCCGTATAAATCACTGACTTGGCACAAGTATATCAAATCATACGGTGGCACAGAGGCCCCATTATCACTTTACATCGGAAAACGTTCCACGCCCTGGCTCAGGATGAAGCTTTATTATGAGTCTAGTGATTGGTTGTTCGTCAAAAAAGCAATTGCTTTCGTTGATGGCGCAAAACTTGACCTCACTTACGAAACTTTCGAAAGAGACAACTCTGGAGGAGATATATGGGAATGGTCTGATGTATCTCCTACCGATTGGGACCTTACCGTTATTGAAAGAATAATTAATTCAAAGGAAGCCATTATTCGCTTCTATGGAAACCAATACCATAATGATAGAGTTATTAAAAAAAGGCATAAACAAGCTCTTCAAGAAGCATTAGATGCTTTCAAGCTTCTCAAACAAACGAATTAACAGGCTGGTACATGAAAAAATTCATCTTCTTCATTTTGGCAAGCACACTTCTTCTATTTCTATTATCGACACAAATCACGCTATTTGTGATTCAACCTATAGGTGCTGTGCCAGAAGGAAAGACACTCGTCATCCCACGAGTAGGAGAGATGAATTTTATCGAAAGTGCAGATGCGATTTGCGAACGTAAAACAGGCGGAGTCAGTATTCTTTGCAGAAGTATGGCGCTCGCTCAAATAGCTAAATCCAAAATCTATATGCGCCTACCATACAGCGAGACACTTTACCTTCTTTCCACTGATGGTAAAAACTACTCCAAATAACATTACCCGCCCAAGCCAATCTAGACAATGACCGCTTGACTCGAATCCAAGCGCTCTTCCACCACCCGACGAAGCACCAGAGCACCTACACCCTCTCTCCCATAAACACCCCAATCCTACGCGTTTATCAAAACCCTTACCTATTCTCCCCCCCCAGAAACGGGCAGGAGGCGCGAAATGATCACACCCCGAAGAATCGCCAACAAGCACTGACAAAAACCAATCCCTCCTCACACATCCTCAAACACAGCTCATACACAACTTTAATCAGTGATCTCAAACACTTTTATCAACAACCGGTTGACCAAATGGTTCACCACAAACAGAAAAAGGACCGATCAGCCTATCAAGCTAAACGGTCCTTTTTCTTAGGAAATATGGTGGTGGAGCTGGAGGGAATTGAACCCACGACCTCTTGAATGCCATTCAAGCGCTCTCCCAACTGAGCTACAGCCCCACACGTGTTGGGAAATGCAATTTGCTGAAAAATCCTGCGGCTGTCAACTGCAAATCAGGCAAAAATATCAAGTCCCCGTATGGAGAAATGTAAAATCGAGCGAGAGCAATTCCCGTTAATCCGGGGTTACGATCATCTTCACGCGCCCGACCTGCCCATCCTGCAAACGCACCTTGATACCGTGGGGATGCGTTGGGGACTTGGTCAGCAGATTGGCGACAATCCCCTCTGTCAAAGTGCCGGAGCGCTGATCTTTCTTGAGTACGATACGTACCCGCATCCCCGGAGCGATTTCCTTTCTTGTCGGCACTGCCAATGTTCTTTCTCCTTGTCCTGTATGCAAACGGTTCAACACGACGTTGTGTGCCGCACACCTTACAAAAACTCGGCTTGAAATAAAACAAGGGAGAAGAACAAAGCGGACCCGGAGCAACTCGTCAAGAGGAAGGCCCTAGCACATGGCAACATGCATTGTTTCCAGGAAAACGAGGCTCCGGGTCCACCTTATTCTGCCTCGACAGGCATTTTGAGGCAGGAAAAAAACGTTGTTTGAAATATTCCATTACAGGACGGCGCAGAGTTCACGCATGGAAAGCAGGTAGCCCTGCACTGTTTCGCGAATATCCATGAAGGCTTCGACAATTCGCGGATCGAACTGACTTCCCGAGCATTGTTGAATCTCGGCCACGACCTCCACATAACTGCGTGCCCGGCGATACGGCCGATCCTGCAACATGGCGGAAAGCGTATCGGCTACGGCGATCACCCGCGCCCCAAGGGGGATGTCCTCGCCAGCCAAACCATCAGGGTAGCCCTTGCCGTCAAAACGCTCATGATGATGCAACACCATATCCACAATGCCGTTGTTACCGGAAAGGCACGTCACGGGTTCGATAATGGCCGCGCCCATCTCCGGGTGCCTCTTTATCGTGGCGTATTCCCTGTCCGTAAGCGGCCCCTGTTTCTTAAGAATTGAATCCGGGATGCCGATTTTTCCGATATCATGCAAATGCCCGGCAATATGTAAAATATCTGCAGTGCGGGGTGGAAGACCCAATTGCAGGCCAATGGCCTGCGAAACAACGGCAACCTCTTCGGAGTGTGATCGCGTGCAATGGTCTTTTGCATCAATGGCATTGCCCAGAGACTCGGCCAATTGGTGCACTGTCATCTGCACGGCGTCCGGTATGGGGAAATTCCTTTCGCTTTGGCTCGAAAGCCGTGAGCTTGTATCTTCCGCGCGGAAAATGTTCCCAAGGCTATTCTTTCCAGCACCAGACATGGAACACAAATCAGTACGGCCCTCGGCATCACCAAACAGCATTCGCTTGACTCCTTGCATTATGAAAGCCGCCGTCCACATCACAAAATGCCCAGCTTTCATATCTCGGCACATCCATTTGAGAATGAATTTCGAAATCACAAATAGCGACCAAGACATCCTGTGTCAAACAAAAGCTGAAAGTAAAACCAAAAAGGAAGGATTGAATCCGGAAAAGTTTTTAACGCTCCCCCCTGTCTATGATCCGCTCGAAAACACCCACAATGAGCGGAATGCTCAACAGGCACAGCCCCATGTTCAAGACGCCCTGCCAATGATACTGTTTATAGGCGATTCCCGCTCCGGTTATGCCCAGCCAACCGCCCACATAATAAAAAAGCACGTACAAGGCGTTGGCCCTGCCCTGCCCGCGTTGCAGCTTGCGATTCAGCAATCCCACGGCCGAGGCATGGATACAGAAAAAACCGGCACACACACCGAAAAGCCCACCAATGACGCCCGATACGGTTTCTCCACCCAAAACCCACAACGAGCAGCCAAGAACCAATGAACCGACGAGCAACGTATTTCCGCCGCCGAACCGGTTACTGATCTTCCCCGCAAGCGGTCCCATGAAAATTCCCACCACATAAACAAGATAAACAAGCGTGGTTTTTTCCGTGGAAAAGCCGAATGGAGCGCCTTGCAGCCGAAACGGAAGATAATTGAATACTGAAGAGAAGATGGAAAAACTTCCGGCAGCGCAAAACAGGATAAGCACCAAATCATAACGCTTGAGCAACTGGAAATAGCTCACCTGTTCACGGCCGGAAGGCAACCGCTGTCTGTCCTTCGGCAACGTAAGCACAGCAAGAACCATGGATGCAACAATCAGCAACGCGGCAGAAACAAAGGCATACCGCCAATGCAAGGGAGGATGTATCCAGCCGCCCAGCAAACGGCCTCCAAGTCCTCCCAACACGGAAGCCGAAACATACGCCCCCATGACAACATTCAATTTTTCCACGGGCAATGTTCTGGCAAGATAGGCGGCAAGGCACGTCGTCAAAGCGGGAATGAATATGCCCTGGGCAAAACGGGCCGCAATCAGCAGCCAAAGGTTGTGGGTCACCGCGCAAAAAAGCCCACAGGCGGCTACCATGATTCCACCGACCAGAATCAATGGTTGAATGGGAAGACGATCCGCCAATGCCCCAAACGGCAGATTGGCCAACGCAACACCGAGAATAACGGCGGAAACCGTGAAGGATACCTGGAGCAGATCCGCTGCAAACTCGCTCTGCAACACAGGCAATACGGGCTGCGTGATGTAGATGTTGGCAAAGGAGGCGGAGACCAGTACAAAGACAGTCAGTTGAATGCGCAAAGACGAGACGGAAGCGGATGGATCGGACATAATGAGGTTCCAAAACTGATGCCCGGGCAGGCAGCAGTCCGTGTGGATCCGACGTTGTCAAACGAACAAAGGCGGGTTACCCGGCCCGCCTTATGCACACGCCATACTCAATGAGTACGCCCCGAATCCGTTTCCGTAAAGACCGCAGGATGCGGCTCCTGTATTATCCCTTCTGGCCGGATTTCATGCTCAAATTGATGCGCCCACGCGCTTCGTCGATGCCGATCACCGTGACCATGACTTCGCGCCTTGCCGCCACGACCTCGGAAGGATCGCGCACAAAACGGTCCGCCAACTGGCTGATGTGCACCAACCCGTCACGATGAACACCCACGTCCACAAAAGCCCCGAACTTGGTCACATTGGTAACGATACCGGGCAAACGCATTCCTTCACGCAAATCCTTTATATCGTTGACACCCTCAGCAAAGCTGAACGGGCTGAATTCCGCCCGGGGATCGCGTCCCGGCTTTTCCAGCTCCTTCATGATGTCCTTCAACGTAGGCATCCCGACACCGTTACCAGCATACTTATCAAGTTCAATGGAGCGACGAAGTTCTTCGCGCTGCATCAACTCATCCACGGAACAACCGGCATCACGAGCCATATTCTTCACCAAAGCGTATCGCTCCGGGTGCACTGCGCTGGCATCCAAAGGATTCTTTCCACGCACACGTAAAAAGCCGGCAGCCTGCTCAAAAGCCTTTGGACCAAGCCGTTTGACATCCAGCAACTGGCGGCGGGAAGCAAATGGGCCGTTGGCATCCCGGTGCGCCACAATATTACGCGCCAACACAGGACCAAGGCCGGATACATGGGCCAACAGTTCCGCACTGGCGGTATTCAGATCCACGCCAACGGCATTCACACAACTGGCGACCACATCATCCAGCGCGGCCTTGAGAGCAGCAGCGTCCACGTCATGCTGGTATTGTCCCACGCCAATAGCCTTGGGATCGACCTTGACCAGCTCGGCCAAAGGATCCATGAGCCTGCGGCCAATGCTCACCGATCCGCGCACGGTCAAATCCAGATCAGGGAATTCCTGTCTTGCGACATCCGAGGCGGAATACACGGAAGCTCCGGCTTCATTGACCAACACCGCAGGAATGCCCAGATCAAGACCGCGTACAAAGGCTTCCGTTTCCCGGCCTGCCGTACCGTTGCCCACAGCCACGACCTGTACGGCGTACTCTCTGCACAGATCCCGCAGGGTTTGTGCGGCCTGCTTTTGCTGTTTGTCCGATCCCGTGGGAAAAATTGTTTCGTGATGCAACAGAGCTCCCTGCCCATCCAGCACGGTCAGTTTGGCCCCGGTTCGGAAACCGGGATCAAGAGCGAGCACACCTTTTTGTCCCAGCGGCGCGGCCAGCAGCAGCTCACGCAGGTTTGCCGCAAATACTTGGATAGCCTCATGGTCCGCCCGTTTACGGACCTCGGCACGCAGCTCGTTCTCCATGGAAGGAGCCAGCAAACGACGGTAACCGTCCTTGATTGCCGTAGCCACTTCCCGGGAATCCGCACCATGACCACACACAATACCGCGTTGCAGCACGTCCAGAGCTTCGTCCTCGGGAGGGCGCAGACTCAGCACAAGCATCCCCTCGCGCTCGCCGCGAAACATGGCCAAAGCACGGTGCCCGGCAATGGAACGAAGTGGTTCACTCCAGTCAAACCAATCCCGGTAGGTCGCTCCTTCTTCTTCCTTGCCTTTGGCCACCTTGGCGCAAAACAGCCCTCTTCGCATGAACAACGTGCGCATGGCTGCACGGGTTCGTGAATTCTCGCTGACATGCTCCGCAATGATGTCGCGTGCACCAGCAAGGGCGGCGGCACAATCCGGTACGTCCTTTTCCGGGTTCACATACGCACGCGCGGCAACATCGGGTTCCACGCCACGCTGGGCAAAAAGTTTTTTGGACAGAGGCTCAAGGCCACGTTCCCGCGCCATGGCCGCCCGGGTACGCCGCTTGGGACGGTGCGGCAAGTAAATGTCTTCAAGACGAGCCTTGTCCTGTGCTCCTTCAATGGATGTTTTCAATTCATCCGTGAGCAGATTGCGCTCGGCAAGCGAACCCAGAATCGCCTCACGCCGTTTATCCAGCTCGGCAAGTTCGGTCATCCTGTCGCGCACGGAAGCCACGGCAACTTCATCCATCGCCCCGGTCGCTTCCTTGCGGTAGCGGGCAATGAACGGCACTGTCGCGCCTTCTTCAATGAGTTTTGCCACGGCCGCCACATACGTTTCCTTGAGGGAAAGTTCCTTGCCGATAATACGAACATGATCCTGGCTCACGTAATGATCCATCCTTTTGCTGAACATTGAAAAACAGGCCACACTTGAAACGGATTCAGCCAGCCGCGTCAAGAGGATGTTTAGAAAAACATGCCTGAACATGAAAAAAATCAAATCAGCAAAGCAATTTACACCCTGCGACAAGTGCTTTATTCTGGGTCAGGCACGACAATAGCCATCCCCAATAAAACATGGACCAAACATGAATACCCAAACCACACCTTTCCCGGCACTTTATCCCTGCACCGCCTGTCATGCCTCTTGCGAAGGCGGCATGGCTCTTGTCTTCTAAACCCTGTGTCGGTTGCGGCTGGTGTTGTCTCTCGGACCAATGCGAGGTCTCCCACCGCAAATACGGCTATCGCAAACGTTGCCCGGACCTGTTTTGGGACGAACAGCTGAACCGGTACGTCTGCCTGCTCATGCTGGACCCGGAGCTGGGCGCCGAAGCCCGCAAGCAACTGTTTGAAGGCCAGGGCTGCTGCGCTCCGCTCATGCATTGGCGAGACGATGTACGCAACCGGGATAACGACTGACCTCTTCCGCCCGACCACCACAAAATCACTCCCTTCCATCCGCACATAATGTTACAGTTGTGTGACTTGTGTTATATTCCATCCCATTCAACAGGCTTTTAGCATAGTGTTATAATCGGAAGCACCTCCAATAGGCGACTCGGCAACTTATGAAAGCCACAGGAAAAATATTTTTGAAGCCAGTCGAAGAGAATCCCGGAGCTACTTTCAACAGCCCGTAAAATATGCGATACAATAGCGTGAAGATTCTGTTATGATCACAAAACAGGATTGTTTTTTGTAACACGTGTGCTAGCGCTCTTACTCTCGAACGCAAGGAGTTCCCCATGGGTAATGATGTCAAGATAAGCCAATTCACCACAAGGAAGGAACTAGCCGATTTTCTGCATAAACTCGCCCAAGCATTGAAAACTGGGGGCGAAGAGGAATTGGCCTGTGTAGACGATTTCAAAAAAATAAAAATCAGTGCAAAGGATGAATTCGGACAGATATGCCTCAAGGTCCGAATCAAAAGCGAAGTGCCTTGCGAAGACTTCACGGACGAGACAGGACAGACAACGGGAAAGCCCAAATATAAGACACTGAAAAAACGCATGAAATCAAGTTTCAAACTTCTGCTGAAAATGATTCATGAAAACCAGATGCCCCCCCGCGCGGCCATAGACTCCTTTCTTGAAGACTCCGAGTTGATGGTCACATATCCGGGATATGGCGACGACTACTACGACGATTACATCAGGGCCTGCAGTGCATTCAAGGCGGCATGCGATGCCGAAGACTTGGCCAGAATGCATGAGACCATCGATGCTCTCGTCCACGAGAAAAGCCGTTGCCACGCAAAATACGACTGAAAGAAACGCCTTGGAGCAACAAACATGAAACTCATAAAGCACAGCGAAGACGGTACGGAATGCCGGACATTCCAGGCCGTGGCGACCGAAGAAATAACGGACGATGACCGCGAACGATTCTTCCAGGTCGTTTCCACGGATCTTGCTCCATGGCAGGTAGAGCAAGTCATCACTCCCCCCAGTGTTCAGGTTCGGCAGGAAGCCCTGCTGGCAGTTCACTGGCACCCGGAATTTGTGGACATGGAACATATCCGCACCCGCGTGAATGCCATGTTCCCCAACCGCACGGAAGAACTGCTTATCCCCACCCAACACAACGTGCTCATGAGTTGGGAAAACTACACGGGGGTGGAGGTGGACTGCTTTTCCAGCGGATTCAACCGTAAGGTGCAACTACTCCTGCATTTCGCCAACGAACGCGTGGAAAATGCGAATGTGCTCAAATCCATGCTGGCCCACACATTCAAATATCGCTCCGGTCAACTTTTCGAATTCATGCACACCATCACCAAGCCGGACGAGGCACGCATCAATCAGGCGGCCAAATCCACAGGCGCAGATGCGGACCTCATTGAATTTGTGCGAATCAATGTTTTCAAGGTCGAGCAACTGCTGGACGCAAACTGGACGGACGTCCCCCGCCTTTCCGTCAAAAACAAACTGCTCCGCAACTGGTTCGATACCATGCGTCCCACACTGGGCGATAACGCCGTGGACCGGGTGCAGGCTTACCTCAAGGCGGTCAAAAAGCTGGTCAAGCAGGGCTTCAACCTTTCCTTCTTCTACCGGGCCAGTGAGGTAATTGAAGAAGTTCGCGGACTCGGCGGCTGCGTGATCATACCGCACCCCGAACAATTCTGGCCCATTCTTTTGCGCAACTACGACGTGGACGGCATAGAGGTCTGGAATCCGCAGTCCCAGGAATACACGGAATTTCTCATTTCTGTCGTCAATGAACAAAACGAACGACGTAGTGCTTCTGAACGCAAGATGCTCATTTTTATGGGTGATGATTGCCACATGGGAGAAAAAACCAAGCCAGTCGATCAGCAGGACACGGCCAAGGCGGCACGCGAAATCGGCCTGCAGCCCGCGTGGGACGATTTGAACATACGCAAGAAACTCATTGTAAATGGCATATCCCGAAGAACCATCATCAGGGAATACAAGGACCGGCTGACCGGTTGAGCCAAAGGAGCAACGCATGGCGGAAGAAAAATTTGTCTTTGATTCACTGCAGGACAGCGAAAGCATCAGGATTTTCCTGCAATCGCTCACCGAAGGTTTTGAAAAGGGCAGCATTACCCTCTCCACCAATGGCGACACCATCGAGCTTGCCCCTCACGGGTTGTTAAGCTTCACGGTCAAAGCCAAGAAAAAAGACAGCACAAGCAAACTGAGCATCAAGATCGGTTGGAAAGACAACACCCAACCGCAACCGGAAGGACAACCCGCACTCAAGGTGGACTGACAGCGATGATCACTTTTGAAGGATTGGACGAGAACTTCAAATTCATTGTCCTTGAAGTCGAAAATCAGGCCCGTTCGACCCACAAATTCTTGAAATCGCCCTCCCGTAAGCGCTATTCCAAGATCATTTCAAGGGACGACTACATCGACAATCTGAAAACCATCATCGAGAACAAATGTTACTCACGCATACACTCGGACAAATCCCTGGACAGGAACCAGATCAACAAGATCCGGGCCATTCAGGTCATGTGCGTGAACCTTGAAAAAATCGCCGACTATTTTGTAAACATCATCAAGCAAATGCGGTATCTGGACGACCAGTTCTTCATCAATCGCTATGATTATGAAGAGGTGTTCACCATCATCATGGAAAGGATGGAAAGCATTCTTTCCGCCTATCATGAAGAGGATATGCCCAAGGCCCTGTTCATCTGCAAGTCCGAGCCGATGTTGGACAACGTCTACAAAGCCGTTTTCGACAGGGTCATGAATGAAATAGGTATGGGCCGCGATGCGCAGAGCCTGATCACCATCCTGTTCATCTTCCGCTACTTCGAACGGGTGGGCGACGCTTTGTTGAACATCGGCGAAGCGATTATTTTCTCGCTGTTGGGTGAACGCATCAAAATCGAGCAGTTCGACGCCCTGCAACAGACTCTGACCAAATCCGGCTTCAGCGACTCCTTTGCTGATATCGACTTCAGCGCCATCTGGGGAACACGTTCCGGCTGCCGCATCGGCAAGGTGGAACAGCGTGAGGCGACCCGCTCCAGCGACGACAGGAAACAGGGCAGCATCTACAAGGAGGGCAACCTCGAAAAAATCCGAAAGGAACGCGAATCCATCAATCGCTGGAAGCAGACATTCCCGGACCTCGTGGCCGACATATACGGATTCCACGAGGATTCGAACAAAGGTGCCATGCTGGTTGAATTCCTCAATGGTTGTACCTTGGATGAGGTGGTTCTTTCCGGTGACGACGAATATGTGCGCAATGCCCTGTTCATCTTTGAAAGTACCGTGCTGGAAACATGGACCACCACAATGGAATCGCTGCCCGTAAAGACAAACTACATCTGGCAGATCCAGTCCCGGCTGGAAGGAGTTCTCCAGACACACCCTGAATTCTGGCGCATACCCAAAGCCGTCGGCGAAGCCGAAATCCGATCAACCGAAATCCTTTTGCAGCAATGTGCGGACATTGAAGACGAACTGGAAGCCCCTTTCTCGGTCTTCATCCACGGTGACTTCAACGTCAACAACGTGGTTTACAACCATGCGGCGCAGCAGATTCACTATATCGACCTCTATCGATCACGGGATTTCGACTACGTTCAGGACGCTTCGGTTTTTCTGGTATCCAACTTCCGCATTCCCATCTTTGATACGGAACACCGCGGCAGGATCAACAGTGTCATCCGGCAATTTTATGGTTTTGCAAAAGGCTTTGCAGAAAAGCATAAGGATACGACATTCGAAGCCCGCATGACCTTTGCCCTGGCCCGCTCGTTCTATACATCCACAAGGTTCGAGCTCAATTTCAAATTTGCCAAGGAAATGTACAACAGGTCCATGTTTCTGCTGGAAAAAATACAACACTACAAGGGCGGCAATTGGGAAAACTTCTCTCTGCCCGAGGATGTCCTTTACTACTAGCAAAATTCAAGGAGCGATCTTGTGAAGATAGGAGTCATTGGAACCCGCGGAGGCTGGTCGTCGGAGAAACTTGCCGACACCGTGGCCGAAAAAACCGGCGGCGAGAGGATACTCATCAATATGGAAGACGTGCGGTTGGACCTGCCTTCCGGCAACGCCTATTACAATGGGCACAACCTTACCGACTTCGACGCCCTCATCATCAAAAAAATTGGAGCACGCTACTCTCCTGACCTGCTGGATCGGCTGGAAGTCTTGCGTTATCTGGCCGAGCGCGGGTTGAAAATTTTCAGCTCCCCTTATTCCATCCTCAGAGCTCTGGACCGCCTGAGCTGTACGATCTCACTACAACTGAACGACATCCCGATGCCGCCCACCACCATCACGGAATCCGTGGATCAGGCACTTGTCGCTGTCGAACAGTATGGCGAAGCCGTGTTCAAACCGCTCTATACTTCCAAGGCTCGCGGCATGTTCGTGCTCAAACACGGCCCGGATGCACGTGAAGCCATTGAAAAGTATGCTGCGGAATTCCACATCATGTACATTCAAAAGACCATCGACCTTGGTGAACTTGACCTCGGCGTGGCGTTTCTTGGTGGCGAATACCTGACCACATACTCCCGCTGCAAAACAAATGGAGCCTGGAACACGACCACGGCTTCCGGCGGCAAATACAAACCGTATGAACCGTCCCAGGAAATCATTGATCTGGCCCAAAAGGCCCAGGCTCCCTTCAATCTGGACTTTACCTGCGTGGACGTTGCAATCACTGAAAACGGTCCATACGTATTTGAAGTCTCGGTTTTCGGAGGTTTCAGAGGCATTCAGGAAACCAGCGGCATTGACGCTGCCGCACGTTACGTGGACTACGTCATGGAGAGGTTGTAATGAAGTTGACCGGAGTAACCCGCAAGGAAATCGCCACTGAAATAAAAACGGCCATGCCCGCCCAGCACGAACTGTTGCTCGACTTTGGCGGCTGCATCATTCTGGCAAAAAGCAACACCACGGAACTCTATGAGGCCCTTGCCGGGTACTTCAAAGAATTCATCGCCACATCCGGCACACCTCAAATAACCGTTTCGGGCCATGAGTCTGCCCCCCCGGGAACGGACCTCGAATTTACCGTCAAACAACCCGATCCCGGCAAAACCAAAATCAAGGAAGAATGGGTAGATCTGCCCGATGGACGCATTGTGCGTAAACGGCTCACGGGCATGCACTTCATTTTCGGACACGGCGAAAACGTTGCTGTCGGGCCTTGCCTGGAAAATTCCAATCAGGTCATCAATTTCATAAACAATCGCTTTATTGAGTGGAAGCTCAATCAGGGCGGTTTTCTGGGACATGCTGCGGGCGTGATCCATGCAGGCCGGGGAATATCGCTGGCCGGTTTTTCAGGCGCGGGCAAGTCCACCCTGGCTCTGCACCTTATGAGCAGGGGGACGACCTTTGTCAGTAATGACCGAGTCATGGTGGAGGAAAACGGCAATGGCCTGACCATGTTCGGAGTGGCCAAGCAACCTCGCATCAATCCCGGCACGGCGTTGAACAACCCGGATCTTTGCACCATTGTCGAACCGGAGCTGCGGCAGGAATTTCTGAGTATGCCTACCGAGAAACTCTGGCAACTGGAGCATAAATACGATGCGCTCATCGACCAATGTTATGGTCTGGGAAAATTCATGCTCAAGAGTCCCATGAATGCCTTGGTTATCCTCAATTGGAAACGCGATGAAGGTCCGATGTTTGCGGCCAAAGTGAACCCTGCACAACGAAAGGATCTGCTTCCCGCCTTTATGAAGGCCACCGGATTATTCTATCTGCCGGAAAACCCGGAACGGCAAGACGACCCGGATGTAGATGCCTATGCCGAGATACTGGCAAAAACTGACCTCATCGAAATATCCGGCGGAGTGGACTTTGAAAAGGCGTCCGACCTGTGCCTTTCCTACATGGAAACCGGCGAACTTCCCGAGTAGCGGAGCTTTCGCATGCGCATACGCATTACGCGAGAAGTCAGCATCCCCGAGCCGTTCAAACTGGAACTTTTCCAGCGTGCCCCTGAGCTGGGGCCAAAACTGCTTTTCTTCAGCGGTGGCACCGCCCTGCGCAAGACTTCGCAAGCACTTATCCGATATACCCACAATTCCATCCACTTGATCACGCCCTTTGATTCGGGTGGCAGTTCGGCGGTTATCCGCGATGCATTCGCCATGCCCGCAGTAGGGGACATCCGTAACCGGCTTATGGCTCTGGCCAACCAGTCCGTACGCGGCAACCCGGAAATATTCGACCTCTTTGCCCACCGCCTGCCCAAGGACAAAAAACAGGCAGCGCTGCGCGCGGAACTGGTGGACATGGCCGAGGGCGAGCACGACATGGTGCGCCGTATTCCCGACCCCATGCGCAAGATAATCCGCAACCACTTCCATCAGTTTCTGGATGCCATGTCCGAAGAGTTCGACCTCAGGGGTGCCAGCATCGGCAACCTCGTTCTCACGTCCGGATATTTGGTCAATCGCCGACAGATGGACCCGGTGATCTACATCTTCACCAAACTGGTGCAGGTATGCGGCACAGTCCGCCCGACCATCAATAAGGATCTTCATATTGCCGTGCGTCTGGAAAACGGGAAAACCATCGTGGGCCAGCACATGATCACGGGCAAACAAGTGGCACCTCTGGATTCCCCCATCAAGGATATCTGGCTAACCAAATCACTGGACGATTCGACCCCGGCTCAGGCAGCCATTCGCAACAAGGTAGCCAAACGCATCGCCGAAGCGGATCTGATCTGCTACCCCGTGGGCAGTTTCTATTCCAGCGTGGTGGCCAATCTCCTGCCGCAAGGCGTTGGCAAGGCCGTTGCGGCAAACACCTGCCCAAAGGTTTTTGTGCCCAACATGGGATACGACCCTGAAGCTACCGGGCTCTCCGTAGCGGATCGAGCTGTCCTGCTCAAAAAATATCTAAAGCAAAGTGGTGCGTCAGATGATCGCCAGAGCCTCGAATTCGTGGTATTGGATTCACAAAATGGAGACTACCCGGACGGCATTGACCAGAAAAATCTTGAGGCACAAGGATTGACCATCATCGATTGCGCACTGGTGGACAAAAATGAAAACCGTATTGATGGTCAAAAATTGTCCGAAGTTTTGCTCTCACTGGCCTAAAGAAAAACTACAACCCGAAAACGGAGGTATGGGATATGGAAAAACAGAAAATCGAAGTGAAGACACATCTGCCGTACAAAGACGCCGTGTCCTATATTGAGGATTTTCTCAAAAGCCTCAAATCCGGCACTATTGTGGTTGAAAACGGCACGGACCATGTAGAGCTTTCTCCGGCCGAAAGCGTCAGCATCGAGGTGGTGGCAAAGGCCAAGAAGGGCAAACAGAAATTCTCTTTTGAAGTCGAGTGGACCGAACCATCCTGCGATTCGCTGAATATCAGCGACCAAAAGCCCATCCCCATGGGCCAAGGGACTACGCCCCCTGCCCCGAAGCCGCAATCGGCTCCGGTTCCCAAAACAGCAGCCAAGACCCCGGCTAAAAAAACGGCATGTAAAAGTGCAGCAAAAAAGATGGCACCGAAAAAAAGCACGGCAAAGTCCAAGCCTTCGGCAGCAGCAAAAACAGCTTCCAAAAAATAATGCCGGGGTAGCAAGAGCAACCTGGCGCATAACCTCGGGGTCTCCATGCGCAGCATTGTCGTTCTGAATCAGAAAGGCGGAGTCGGCAAAACATCGACAGCCGTCAACCTTGGAGCCGGACTCTCCCGGCAGGACCAGAAGGTTCTGTTACTGGATCTCGATCCGCAAGCACACCTGACCTATTCCCTCGGCATCATGGCCCATGAACTGCCCCGAACCATGGGAGCAGTTCTTATGCAGGAATGCGGACTACAGGATGTCATCCGCAAACAGGGAAATCTGGATATCGTCCCGGCTTCGGTTGCGCTGGCGGGAACAGAGGTGGATCTGGCAGGAGTGAAAAACAGGGAAACCCGTCTCAGAACGGCTCTTGAAACGGTTTCCGGTTATGACTTCGTTATCATGGATTGTCCGCCCAACCTGGGCCTGCTGACGCTCAACGCCATGGTCGCCGCACGAGAGTTGTTGGTTCCCGTGCAACCGGAGTTTCTCGCCCTGCAAAGCCTCGGCAAACTCATGGAAACCGTGGCGGCCATCCGGGCTGGTTGGAACCCGAATCTCACAGTAACCGGAATCGTCATGACCAGATATCACCGGCATAAGAAACTCAACAGGGAAACCCGTCAAAATATTAGTGAGTACTTCGGGGACACCCTGCTTGAATCAACCATACGCGACAATATCTCGTTGGCCGAAGCACCAAGCTTCGGTCAGGATATTTTTACCTACAAACCGCGCAGCAACGGGGCCGCCGATTATCGGAATCTGGCTCTGGAGCTGCTTCGAAAAGGTACGCCATGAACAAGGATACGCGAATGGGCGTCAACCCTCTTGCATGGGTGAACCCGGAAAAACAACCGCAACAGGAAAACATGACCGCAGTAGGATCACCTACCGTCATGGGCAAAACGCCTTCGAACGAACAAGACATGTGCGAGGCCATTTTCAAAACAGCGGGTGTTGAAAATCAGGAGGAATCGATGAGCAACGGAAAAGTCAAAATCAGACAGACGATGAATACGACCGAGGCAGTGAGCCATCTCAAGGATCTAGCCCAGTCGTTGGAGTCCGGAATTATCCGTGCGGAGCATGCGGAGAAAACCGTTGTCATGGGAGTCGCGGATTCCATGGAATTCGAACTCAAGTTGAGCCGGAAGAAAGGCAAGGCCAAATGCTCCATTGAAATGGAATGGCTGGACGACGGTAGCCATGCGGAAGGACTGAAGATAAAAGACAAGTAACCCAATACACAACGCACAGCAGTAAAAATACCCGGATATCACAAAATGATCCGAGCATTTTGTCATCTTATTTTGCCTATGCTGCAAAATAGGTTTATGCTCTTTTGACGATTGAAAGGAGTGAGCCCTCCCGGTCGGTAACCCGGGAGGGCTCGGACAGGGCGAGGTGAGGGCCCTGTGAAAGAGAGGTGGAGGGTGCATTCCACCTCTCTGGGGGTGTCTATGTTATGGCCTAGGGGTGGCGGGCCTTAACATTGTTTTTTGGGCGACTAGTTGGCGCCCTGCTCGTCAAAACGTTTGACATCCGGGTCGCCAGCGTACTCGGCACCGGCTTCGGAGTCATAACAGGTCAAGCCGCAACGCAAGCAGCGGCTTCCTTCCTTGCGGGCGGCATCATATTCGATAACGCCCTTCACTTCTTCCTTGAAGGAAGTCCTGCGCTCGTCCACGGAGATTTCCGGCACGCTTACTCGTGGAATGGTGTAGGTTACGTGCATGTTCTTGAGGATGGACTCGGGAATGACACGCAACTGCGGATTCTCGGGATTGGGAATGGCTCCCTGAGTCACGAACAGGTGAATGGCACGGGCAGCGCGGCGTCCATCGGCAACAGCCTGAATCAGGATGTTGCGTCCAGTGCAGGCCTCGCCGGCAACGAACACATTGGGGACGCTGGTCTGCATGGAGATTTTGTCCGCCTTGATGCCGCCACTTTTTTTGTCCATGTCAAAGAGAGGATTGCCCTCGGCATCGCAAAGCGCCTTGGTGTCCACGAGCCTGTCCGTAGCGACCACGATCAGATCCGCATCCAAGGTGGCTTCGGTTCCTTCCAAAGGCTTGGGGGTTCCCTTGGCCTTTTTGGGATCGTCGTATTCGACTTCGCAGTATTCAAGCCCCACGACTTTGCCGTTCTCGGCAATCACCCGGTTGGGCTGCGTCATGAACTTGAGTTCGGCACCAAGCTCTGAAGCACGTGTAACTTCGTTTTTGTTGGCAGACATCTTGCGCTGAATGCAGCCGATAAGTGACGTCACCTCAGCGCCAAGACGCCCGGCGCTGCGAACAACGTCCATGGCCGTATTCGTGTCACCCACGACCACGATCTTCTTGCCGTGCAAATCAGTGAAGGACTCACCAACCTGGGCCAGAAACTCGACAGAGCCCATGATGCCCTCGGCATCATCACCCTCAACTCCCAGCGGCGGCACGTTCCAGGCACCCGTGGCGATCAGCACGGCTTCGAAGCCTTCGGCTTCCAGATCGGCCAACGTCACGTCAGTACCAAAGGAAACGCCGGTGCGAACATCAACACCGAGGTCGAGAATGGATTGAAGTTCCCAATCCACGACTTTTCCGGGCAGGCGATACTCGGGGATGATTCCCTTCATCATGCCGCCAACGAAATCGCGCTTTTCAAAGATGGTAGGCTCATGCCCGACGCGGCGCAGGAAGTAGGCTGCGCTCAATCCGGCAGCACCGCCGCCGATGATAGCCACGCGATGGCCGGATTTGGGGTTGCAATCGACGCGTACGCGGGTGCCCGAATTCATTTCCCAGTCGGCCACGAAGCGGTGCAGAGTGTGAATGGCAACACCTTCGTCTGCAATGTTGCGGCGGCAGATGGTTTCACAAGGGGCCGGGCACAAACGGCCAACAGCCAGCGGCAGCGGGTTGCGCTCTTTCATGGTCAGCAACGCGCCGCGCATGTCGCCCTGCTTCATCTGCTGAATATACGTACGAACATCAATCTGTGCCGGGCACTTCTGCATGCACGGGGCAAGGCAGTCCACAACTTCATTGAGGTGCAGAAGGTCTATGGTCAGCCCTGAGATGCGAACAGCTCCGGTGGGGCAAACCTCGGCGCATTTGCCGCAGGAACGGCAGGCGTTCATGTCCACCACGGGAAGATGGTCTTCATTGAGGTGAATGGCATCGAAACCGCAGGCCTTGACACAGGAACCGAGACCAATGCAACCGAGGCCACAGGATTTCTGTCCGCCATACATCAAAGCCTCGGCGCGGCAGTCTTCCACGCCGCGGTAATCAAAAAGCAGGTTGGCGCGGGAGCCACCCGTGCAGATGTTGTGCGCGACCTTGGGTTCCTTGAAGGAAACCTCAACGCCCAACACGGCAGCGATGCTTTCGGCGATTTCAGGGCCACCAGCAACGCAGATTTCAGGACCGGAGTCACCCTTGACTACGGCAGCGGCAGCAGCCGAGCATCCGGGATATCCGCATCCGCCGCAGTTTGCACCGGGGAAGCAGGCTTCCACCTGTGCAATGCGCGGATCTTCGTCCACGTGCAGAACCTTGGAGGCTGCAGCCAGAATCGCGGCGGCGGTCAGGCCCAGCAGAAACAGAACCAGTATCGAAGTAAGCATATTATCTATTCTCCGTTGTTCATGCGTTTACGCGGCCATGCCCTTGAAGGCGAAGAAGGCCAACGACATGACACCCGCCATGACCAGCGCGATGGGAACTCCCCGAAACACCGCCGGTACGGGGGAGATATCCAGACGTTCGCGAATGGCGGAAATGACGACCAATGCAACAAGGAAGCCCACGCCGGAAGAAACCCCGAACACGATGGACTTGATGAAGGAATAGTTGTTGCGCTCCACCATGATGGCCACGCCCATAACGGCGCAGTTGGTGGTGATAAGCGGCAGATACAATCCCAGAGACTTGTACAGGGGCGGAATCATCTTCTTCAGAAACATCTCCACAAACTGGACCAGCGAAGCGATGACGAGAATGAAGACGATGGTCTGAAGATATTCGATGTCGTAGGGCATAAGCACATAGTGCTGCAGGGGCCAGGTAAAGGCCGTCGCCATGACGGTAACAAAAATGACTGCACCACCCATCCCCATGGCAACATCCGTGGACTTGGACGTACCCATGAACGGGCAGGCCCCAAGGTACTGGACCAGTACGATGTTGTTTATGAAGACTGCGGATATAAAGAGAAGGAAGTATTCCATTTGATTATCTCCCTATTTGCAAGAACCGCACGCACCGCAGGATGCGCAGGTGGAGTTCTGGGAAACTGGCTCGGTACCATGCTTCTTACGGCTCTGGTAGCGATTGAACGCGTTCATGCCTGCCAGAATGAATC
>CAJXRQ010000026.1 GCA_913060505.1 uncultured Desulfovibrio sp. | reverse complement strand
AACGGAATTGCCACGGCCAACATGATTCCGGCTATGGCAATAACCACCAGCAGCTCGAACAGCGTAAAACCGTTGCTTCGTCTATTGTAAATCCCAGCTATTGATGTCGCTGTCATAATCCGAACCGCCCTCTTCACCATCGCCGCCAAAACTGATGATATCGAACGGGCCATGATTGCCCGGGGCAACATATACAAAATCGGTTCCCCAAGCGTCTTTGGGCACTTTGGAAAGATAGCCGCTCACGGCAAAATTCTTGGGGATTCTGCCGGACGAAGGTTTTTGAACCAGAGCACTCAACCCTTGTTCGGTGGTGGGATAGAATCCATTATCCAGATAAAACTTCTTGAGTGCCGTGGAAATGCTTTCCATCTGCAACTGCGTTTTGACCACCCGCGCCTTTTGCGGTTCATCCATGAATTGCGGCACAATGAGACCAGCCAACACACCGAGAATAACCACCACGACCATCAGCTCTATAAGCGTAAAACCGCTCCGGGCGCACTTTCTGTCGTCCATTATCCCTCCAAACTCATTGCCCGTCTGCACCGGGCGCATCCCTTTCATATAATTTGCCGTCATATTCCAGCACCAACCCATTCGGGGTTATGGCATGCAACCGGATACCCATGATGGCATCACCTGCATGAAGAATGGTTCCGTTGATGATAGCCATTCGCTTATCCGGATTTTTATCCCATGCCACGGCGTCTACGCTCAAGGCGTTCACTGGCGAACCGGGCTCAGGGACAGGATAGGTGCCTACACGCTCTTCATTATTGCGCGAGCCTTCATTCAATACAGCCGGCCCAAACTTCACGGAACCTATATCAGTTTGCCCCGTTTGTGAACTCATTCCCGAGCCAGCTTCTTCCACGACCACAGGAGTTCCCATATCAGCATCATCCCGGGCAGAAAACCGAGGTTCAACCAAAAGTTGCGACATATCCGGAGCTGGTTCCGGTGCCATGCGCACCATGTTGTGCGCCATCTGATTATCCGGGCTCTTTTCCCCAACGCCTGCGCCAAATCGAAACCAGAAAAAAAAGCCAGCCAGCACGAGGCACAATACTGTTGCCGCAATAGCAGGTACTGCCCTTCTTGTGCGCCGCTCAGGCTGAGTCCGAATACGAAAAAGTCCCGTGTACAAGGGATCACGATAGACTCGCTCAATATTGTCGGGAGTAATACGAGTCTTCCCGGCAAAACCGGCATGATCCAACGCATGGGAACAGGCGTGGTTGATCAGTCTGGGCAAACCACCGGAAATCTCCCATATCCGGGCAACGGCTTTGTACGTAAATGGAGAACGCCCTAAGTGACCGGCCTTGTGCAGTTTGAACTGGATATACCGGCCCGTGTCTTCCCTATTCAGAGGAGCCAGCTCGCATCGAACACCGATGCGCTGATTCATAGCCTCCAATCCGGGTTCCGCCAGTCGTTCCAACAACTCCATTTGCCCCACAAGCAGAATCTGAACCAACGGTTTTTCCTCATGCCGCAGATTGGACAAAATGAGCAGCAATCCGAAATGGGCACGATCCAACAAATGGCTTTCGTCAAGGACCACCACCGGAGGGCGCCCCTGTTCCAACAGCCGGACAAAACAACGTCGCAAGGCTTGCACGTAATCATCCGTGGTGGTCAGTCCTGTCGCATTCACCTTGAAGCGTGAACATAAAAAATGGAGTTGCTCATTGGGCGTGAGATAGGGGTTCCCCAACTCGGCAAAGGCAAACTCCCGGCGACACGACGATTGAACATGCCGAGCCAGCGTGGTCTTGCCTATTCCTATCTCGCCTATAAGCAAAATCAGGCCACATGCTGAACGCAGGCCTCTGGTTATGCGGTGCACGCCTCTGCGATGGCTTTGGGAAGGGTAAAAATGAAACGACTTGGAGGAATCGCTGAACGGATTGGCTCCGGTTCCAATGCGTTTTTTGTCGAGCTGGCTCATAAGCCCTCCCGCCCGGATACGACCAACTCCACATCCAACAACTGCTCCTGGTTACGGCGCAGCCCAAGATTACGGATACGACCGCCCACGCTGGCTTCACATGCGTGCAAATATTCAAGCAATTCCTGCATGCCCAAACCGCGCATGCGGACATGCACTTGCCGCATTGCGGTTCCGTCCGGAAGCTTTTTGTTCTCCGGGCGCATGGATTCCACCATGGGCGTAAGCCCCAATCTCCGGGCCGCGGCCTCCATACGCGCAAAAAGCGAGGTTTGTTCATCGACTCCATCGCTCCCGGCAACAGGAACCGTGCTGCGAAGCAACGAATATTCACGGGCAAGACGCTCGGCCCGGGCCAGGGCTTTTTGCGCGGAATGGATTCGTTTTTCAGAGTCCAAAACAGCGCGGCCCAACGGCAGAAAAACAAATTGCACCAACAAAAGAAGGCCAACGCCGACAACCCCCAACGTCACTGCCCGTCCGTGCTCTCCCGTAAACAGACGTGCAATCATGGTTTTCGCTCCAATTCCATTGCGAAACGAATACCCTTGCCTTTTTTGCGTACAGCACTTTCCTTGATTTCCGCTGCAGAAAACAATGCATTTTTCTCCAGTGCAGCACGGACTTTTTCCACTGCGTCAAATCCGGCAGCCTCGCCCTTGAAGGCCACCCTCCGCCCATCCAAAGTCAACTCTCCCAATCGCAGGGAGGAGGCAACGTCGGCCACGCCATGCACGGCGGCAAGCACATCCAGAACCGAACGGTCGGCATTGTTGTTTCGGCTGGCATCAAAGTCCGCCATACGCTGGCGCAAAATACTTTCATACTGCATGGAAGAAAGCCCTGAGCGGACGCCATCGAGCGCCTTCCGATACACCCGGGCCACTTTCTCTTGCAGCAGGTCTGCCTGCTGCATCCGGGAATGGGCTGTAGCCAAGGCAAGTATCATAAAAGAAACCAACACGCCCCCGGCCCAAAACATGGTGCGGCGTACCATGGGGCCGCCCATGGAATGAGCAGAGGAACGCGCAAACTCGCCCTGACAAAAATCAAACCCCGGTATAATGCCGTGTGCCAAACCATGCGCACGCATATATGAACAGCTTTCAGCAACGGAATCATACGTCGTGGCAGCAACACAATCTTCAGCCCAGAGGCGCACACGACAATCGAAACGGTCTTCCAAAAGCGACTTCAAGCCACGAACTCGCGCCAACGGCCCACCCACGATCATTTCCTCCGGCCAATAACCATGATGCCGTTGGAAAAGCGCAATCTCCCGGTGCAAAGCCGTGCACAGGCTTTCAAGCCCCTGACGCACGCAATACAAAGTCCGCTCCTCAGCTGAAGCAGGTTCCGTGCCTTCCGCGGCTGCTGTCAAATCGGCAAAAATCAATGTTCGCTCTGCAGCATCATGCCCCAAGCCACATTCACGAACCAATGTGTCCAATACGTCCCGCTCACCTTGATCGGCAACACGACCGGCGAGCAGGCGACCGCTTTCCATGAAGGCGGCAACGGTGCGTTCCTCTCCTATATCGACCACGATGACACGACCTGTGTTGTCCGCATTGCAGCAGTTGACCATTCCGTCCAGATCAAGGCATGCCCGGGAAATCGGCAGTCCCGCCCTGTCGAACGCGGCCAGCCATTCGCCAAGTTCAGTGCGCCGAAGCGCGGCCACACTGATGTGTGTTCCTGTCTCCCGAACCGGGCCTCGCACTAAGGAGTATACCAATTCGTCCAACGGCACAGGGGATTCTTCAAGGAGCTGGAACAGCAAAGCACGCTCAATCTTGCTCCGAGAGGAAAAAGGGAAAACGAATTCTCGAAGCAGAGCGGACCGGCAATCCAGTCCCAACACGCAGTCATCGGCCAGCAGGGAATGACGTGCTGCAAGGTCAACAGCAGCTTCGGCAACGGCGTCCGGAGACAAAGGCGCCTCCGGTTCAGCCTCAGGTGCGGGCATGGCAGCACAACCGTTCACAACGGCCTTGCGTCCCCGTCCCTCCAGCCGCACAAGGCATATCTGCCCATCGGCTATATCGACAATCAACGTGCTCGCCATTCTTCCCCGCCACGTTCAATACCTGAGTCTGAATAATTGCTGATACTTCTTCGCAGTTCGCCGCATCACGGTCAAGGCTCTGATAGTCCCGGCTCCACTCTGCACAACCAATTCCACGCGATACGTCTTGCCACCGTTGCCCAACGCCTTGGTCGGAAAATCGTCGACATTCATGCCAACGGAAAGAATTGCATTCCGATACCATGACTGATTTTCATCATCACCGTCCTCGCGCCGCTCAAGGATCTCCCGGGCAAATGACCTCGCCTTGCGATTGCGTGCCCCTGCAACTTCCGCTACGGCCTGCAACACCGGCCCCGCAGCTGCACGCATGTCCAACGGGCCTTTGCTCCAGACCGTAACGAATTCCCGCAAACCGGGAACTTCATCCGTGCCGTTGTACAACGTCTTGAAATCACGGCGGGAGATACCGGGCCAACGAAGCAGCAACAACTGGTCAGGAGAAGAAAGCGCCCTGCCGGGCAGGGTATACGGCGGCCTCCGGGAGGCATACCATGTCTTGTCGTGCCGCTTGTCTTTTGCCCCGGACCATATGGCGATGGAAGTCAGCAGATCGCGTGGGTCCGCATCAAAACCGTGCTGGTCGCAAAGATCTTCCACCAACTCTTCGAATATACGGGCCGTGTCCGTGACCATATCTTTGCCCACAGCCGTGGCGTTATCTGAATACCCGGCCAGGACATCAAGTGAAATCCGGCCATATTCATTGGTAATGAAACCGGTTATAGAGGCCGATTCCAATTGGTTGGAAACCGTTTGCAACACTTCGGAAAACTTTTCCGGATACAACTCCGGTTCGGAATAGCCAGTCATTTTCCCATTGAGAAATGCCTGCGAAAGAGCCAACCCCGATTCCAGCAGAGCATCCCCGGCAGCACGTGTACGCTGGCTGGCCGATCCTGCATAGCGCACCAAAAGCAGGCGTGTGGTACCAGCCACCAGCAAAAGTACGGCAGGGATGATCAACAGCACCAGAATCATCGCCACGCCACTCCGGGAATCCGCAACAGAACGCACCTTGGCACACCGCTCAATCACAGTCCGGCTCCGCTCACGTTATACAACAATGTCCGTTCTTCAGAACCACCCTGCCCATCCCGCAAGGTGAGCCGAAAACGAACGGCCTGCGGAAGCCGGGTCTTGCGGCCACTGCGCCACACGGAAGCGAACTGGTCTGTTTTCGAATTGTAATACTCAGCCTCGATGGATTCCACGTCATCCAGCAACACGTAATCCACAAAATCCCATTTGCCTTTCACCCCGCACCACGGGCGTTCGGAACGCACAAGAGCCAGACCTTCGCCGTCTGGACGCGTCCGCAACTTGTATTCAACCCGATATACCGCGCAGTTGGGATAAGGGAGGCTGGTATCCAGAGACACCGAGGAGGGAAATTCGAGAAACGCACCGGAGTCGGCATGAGGCTCTTTTGCTGAAAAATGAAAATCCTCGCTGGTGGCATTGGAAACCGTGATACTACGCAAATCATCCATTACGATTCCATCAAACACGGATATGGCCTGCGACCTGTCATCTCCATGGCGAGCCAACACGGCCACGTCCACCGAAGAATCGAACAGCACGAATAGCACGAGGGAAACCGTGGCCGTCAGCGCCACGGCTATCATGACCTCCAGCAAGGTAAAACCGGCTCTGCGGCTATACGTTGCCCGGATCATCGCGCCAGAACCTCTTCCACTTGAATCTCCCGCTTCTTCTCCAACATTGCGGAAGGATCATCCCATTGCACGGAAATTAGCAGCCGAAACCAGCCTTCGGGCTTTTGCATGGAATAGGCCCGGGCATGCCACAAAAAGCCGGGATAGTCCTCAAATTCGCCTTCCCTGTCCGTGAGATCGGAAACCCCGTCCTGATGCAGGTCGAACAGGACGGTTCGAGCCAAAAGTTGCGCCGTATCCATTTGCCGTGCATTGCTCAGGGTATCCATGTTGGAACGATTGGCATGCATAATGGCCAACCCGGCCACCGCCAGAAAAGTCAACGCGGCCAGGACTTCCACCAGCGTAAACCCGCTTTCGCCTTTCCGCTTCGATTGCACGCCTGAACGTGCTGTATTCCCCTGACGTCCCATGGGGATAAAACAGCACATGAACGGCAAAAAAACAAGGTTTCTCAAGGGCTGGACAAGCGTATCAAGTTGCCATTGCAGTCAAAAGCAGATAGTTGATTTTGACAAAGGGAATGCGTTTTTTTTCGCCTCCGTTAGGGAACGGGACAAGAATGGTTCACAAATCTACTATAGCCAAAGTATGGGAATACGGTGCGCTGATCATCATGGCGTACGCCCTTTCTCTGGCCGTTGCCCGCCTGCTGCCTTCCCCCATGGAAAACTCCCGTGGCGTCAGACTCAGTACGCCGGTGCGGATGGCTTCCGAAGCCGATCAGGATTCACGGGATTTCGACAAAATCCTTTCCAGAAATGTGTTTGGGCTTATCTCTCCAGAACGGTCACAGCAACAAAGCCTGACGGCCATGCCCGTGGCTTCCCTGAATATCCGGCTCTTGGGCACCATCTATGCCGATGCGCCAATACTCAGACGCGCGGTCATCATGCTCCAGAACAAGAAGCAGATCATCAAAGAAATTGGTGATACTGTCGAGAACAGCACCATCAAGGATATCCGGCGGCGAGGTATCGTGCTTGAGCACGCCGGTAAAACACAACTGCTGCTCATGGAACGCAACGATGCGGCCATTGCCGAGCAAAGCGGAAAAAAGAAAACACACGCCCTTCTCTCAGGAGCAAACATCTCTCGCGGCCTTCGAATGACTACGGCCCCGAACCGGGAAGGAATACTGGTACAACGGCTGGACAAATCCAATCCTTTGGCCCTGCTTGGCCTGCTTGCCGGGGACATATTGACCGGCATTGACGACACGGCCCTGACGACTCCGCCCACCGGCCAACGCATGGCACAACTCCTGAACAGAAAAAACGTCCGCATCTTCCTGTTGCGGGACAACAAGCCGCACATTGTGCACGTATCCCTGCAACGGTAACAGCATGAAAATGAAACGCATCATACTTCTTGGCCTGACAATGGTCCTGTTGGCCAGTCTCCATTTGCCGGCCTTCGGGCAGGCATCGCAACAGGAAACGGAACATGACGAGGGGACTATCAGTCTCGACTTCAAGTCCGTTGATATTCATATCCTCATCAAATTCATCAGCGAGCTTACGGACCGCAATTTCATCGTGGACAACAAGGTTCACGGAGCGGTCACGGTTTACTCCCCGAAACGCCTCACGGTACGCGAGGCATACCGGGTGTTCGAATCCATCCTGGAAGTCAACGGCCTGTGCATCATTCCCAGCGGCAAGGCTTACAAGATAGAACCCATTCCCGAAGGAGTGATGCAGGGCGGCCCCACCTCCATAGGATGGAGCAAGGGGCGGCAGGAAGGGCTGGTCACCCAGATCATTCCACTGAAAAACAGCAGCGCTTCAGAGCTCGCCAAACTGCTCACCCCGCTTTTGGGCAACAACGGCAAAATCAACGTCTATTCTCCCAGCAACACATTGATCATTACCGCTCCCCAATCGGGAATCATCCGAGCCCTGTCCATTCTGAAAGTCGTGGACAAAGGCCATGCTCCGCCGGTGCTGCGTTCCTATCCGCTGCAATTTGGTGACGCAAAAAACATGGCATCCAGCATCAGCAAAATCGTAGCCACCAAGGTCAAAAGCATGCTCAAGAACGACCAGCAGGCATTTGCCATGGTGGAGGCGGACTCCCGAACCAACACGGTCGTGGCTCTGGCAGATCCGGCCAACACGGAAACCGTGGCAAAACTGGTGGAAGTCATGGACGTTCCCACTCCCAAGGGCAAGGACGACATTCACCTCATCAACCTTGCCAACGCCAACGCGGAGGACACGGCCAAGGTGTTGCAGGAACTCGTATCCTCGGCCGTGGACAAGGACGGCGAAAAACGGGTTTTTTCCAAGGACATAAAAATCGTGGCCGATAAAGCCACCAACAGCCTCGTAATCACGGCCCGCCCCGACGAATTCGCCACGCTCAAACAGACCATCGACAAACTGGACATCCAGCGCAAGCAGGTCTTTATCGAAGCCCTGATCATGGAAGTTTCCACAAGCACGGATTTTTCGTTCGGTGTAAACTGGGCTGTAGGCGGCTCGGGTGGGGACCTTTCGGTTTTCGGTTCCTCCAATCCCGGCGGGTCGTCCATAACCATTCCAAGCGACGATGACGACTCAGTACAGGTATTAGGTTTTCCAACCGGAGCAAGCATCGGCACTGTACTCAGCAACGCAGTCAAAATCGGAGACAAATACTACAGCCTTCAAGGTCTCATCTCGGCAGCCAAATCCAACACGGGATTCAAAATACTATCCACTCCGCAACTCATGACTCTGGACAACGAAAAAGCCAGCGTCAACGTGGTGGACAACATTCCCTATGTGACCCAGACGGCGACGAACACAAACAACAAAGACTACAACGAGCAGGACATCGACTACAAGGACGTGGGGGTCAAACTGGAGATAACCCCGCACATCAGTGAAGCGCGTACCCTGCGTCTTGAAGTCAAGCAGGAAGTCAGCCGTGTTGTCGATACGACGGTCGATGTCGGCACCGGCACACTTCTGGCTCCCACCACCAAAAAGCGCGAAGTGGAAACCTCCATTCTCATGCGCGATGGGCAAACCGTGGTCATTGCAGGCCTGCTGGGTGACGACTCGACCAAAAACAGTAGCGGGGTTCCGGGACTATCCGACATCCCCCTTCTGGGCTGGCTTTTCAAATACAAAAAAGAATCGACCGAAACCACGAACCTTTATATTTTTCTGACGCCCCACGTCATCGACACCTTTGAAAAAGCCGATGTCATGGCACGGGCACGGCGCACGGAAATCATGAAAGTACGCCTCGGTGAAGACGGTACCGGATTGCCCCAATTACGCCCCGGCCCGAAACTCCAGCCCGTGCTGGTCCGCTGATCCTGCAATAGAGCAAGCCATGAGCAAGACACTGGCAACACTGCTACAGGCCCGTCTGGGCATGACAGATGAAGAGCTGACCGAACTGCAATCCGAAGCGGACGGAAACAACGAAACTCTGGAAGATACAGCCCTCAGGACCGGGCAACTGGATGAGCCGGACCTACTGGACATGCTCTCCACCTTGTATGCCATCCCAAAGTTGGAAAACATCCCCGAAGGAAGCGTGGACCCGGAACTGATCGGTTCCTTTCCCATTGGCAAGCTCAAGGAACTTCCTGCCGTTCCCCTGCGGGACGGTGATACCGTCATGCTCGGCATATGCGGATCGGACGGTTTGGAACGCATTGGAGACTTCCGTTTCGCCCTGAACGAAAAACGTATTCAACCGGTATTGTTGCCCCGTCAGGGAATATTGGGGGTCATCAACAACGTATTCGGGTCGGCGCGGGAAGATTCGGAAGTGGACGACATTCTGGATCAGGCCGACGACTCATCCCTGCTGGATGCAGAGCACGAAAACATCGAGGATCTGCTGGACGATTCCAGCGACGCGCCGTTCATCCGGCTGGTAAACACCGTGCTCACGCAGGCCGTGCGCGCCGGGGCCAGTGACGTGCACATCGAGCCGTACAAGGACACCCTGCGCATCCGCTTTCGTCTGGACGGTGTTCTCTACGACAAACACACTCTGGACCGCCGGCACCACTCCGCGCTCATTTCGCGCATCAAGATCATGTCCAAGATGAATATTGCGGAAAAACGGTTGCCACAGGACGGACGCATCGCCCTGACCCTTGGCAACCGACAGGTTGACCTGCGTGTTTCCTGTCTGCCGACGGCACATGGAGAACGCGTGGTCCTGCGCCTGCTGGAAAAAAGCAACCGCATCCTGAGTCTTGGAGACCTCGGACTCATGGACGATGATCTGGAACACATGCGCCGGCTTTCGTCCATTTCCCACGGAATGATCCTGATCACCGGCCCTACGGGCAGCGGCAAGACGACTTCGCTCTATGCGCTCCTCAACCGCATCAATTCACCGGATAAAAACATTCTGACCATCGAAGACCCGGTGGAATACCAATTGGACGGCGTGGGCCAAATACAGGTCAACGCCAAAATCGGGCTGACTTTTTCCAAGGGCTTGCGCTCCATCGTGCGTCAGGATCCAGACGTAGTGCTTATCGGGGAAATCCGTGACAAGGAAACAGCGGACATTGCCATTCAGGCCGCACTCACCGGACACCTTGTATTCTCCACCCTGCACACCAACGACGCCCCCAGCGCCATAACCCGCCTCAAGGACATGGGAGTGGAACCGTTCCTGTTGGCATCAGTCCTGCGCGCAGCCGCAGCACAACGGCTCGTGCGAGTTCTCTGCCCGGAATGCAAGGAAGCCTACCGTCCGGCCCCGGAAAAACTGGCTGCGAATTTCGGCGAATACGCCCCATTGTTCAAAGACAAGAAGGTATACCGGGCCAAGGGCTGCCCGGCATGCATGGATACCGGCTACAAGGGCCGCAAGGCGCTTTATGAACTGATGCAGATGAGCGACACGCTCAAGTCCATGGTCCTGACCGATACGGACTCTTCCCAGCTGGGCAAGCACGCCGTATCCGAAGGCATGCGCACCCTCAAGCATGACGGGTGCATGAAAATCCTGCACGGGGTGACTTCCATTTCGGAAGTGCTGCGTGTCACCAACATCTAGCCGTAAACAATGCAACTGCCAGTAACCATTCGAGCCCACCTGCAAAGCATGCAGGACGCGATCCACGGACGGCTTCCCGTCTGGGGCCGCAGAGCTACCACACTATCCATTGCTTTCAGCACGTTGTTCCTGATTTTTCTGGGCGCGCATCTGTTTTGCAACAAGGGCGTAGCCATGGCCGTCGAGCATCTGAACAGGTATGCACAGGTCAGGGTGTTGCTGCGAGGAACGTCTCCCGCCAGTTTTCCTCCGGGAATGTCAGCTTCGGAATGCATCATCCATCATCAAACAACCGGTGAATTGATCAGGCTGACGGACGTCACCATCAGGCCTTCGTTCTCGGCTCTTTTTTCGGGAGGCCTTGGGCTGGCGGCGCATGGAACACTGGGGCAAGGGAGTGTTGCCGCCCAAATCCGCACAAAGGATTTTTCCGATTTCAGTCAACTACACCTTTCAGGAACAGTGGACGATGTGCGGCTGAAAAGACTTGTGCTGGCAAAAACATATTTTCCCGCATTGGACGGCGTTGTTTCCGGCAGCGGTTCTCTGGACACGAACGGCAACGGAGCACTTACCTTGCAAGTATCCAAGATGGAAACAACCTTCCATTCCACCGCCCTGGTGGGGTATCCGACCATGCGCGGCACGCTTCTGGCCTCATTTTCCGAGGGAGACATGAGCGTTGATTCACTCATGTTGAAAGCAGGACAAACTTTTGCGCTCACTCTTCAAGGGAAAGTGCATCCCTTATGGCAAAATGGTCCTGACGCAGAATTGCAACTCACGGGGGCTCTTCGTGCGCCCCAAAACAGGCTGCGTCCTCAATATCAAAAATCATCACAGGGCAAGGATCTCAAGTTCTCCCTTTGCGGAAAAATTTCAGTTCCCATGTACTCGTTCAAATAGACGAAAAATCAGCCCACCATGCTGCTCATCTCGAAGATGGGCAAAATGATGGCCATGACGATGAATCCTACCAGTGCGCCCATAACCAGAATCATGATCGGCTCCATCAGGGACGTAAGCACCTGAAGTCTTGTTTCCACGCGATTGTCGCACTCGTCAGCAACCACGAAGAGCATCCGCTCGAGACTGCCGCTCTGTTCTCCGGCGGCCACCAGTTGCACGAACGTATCGTCGAAAACACCCGACTCTCCCAGATGTTTAGCCAAGGCATGTCCTTGTTGAACGCCTTCTCCCACCTTGCCTATAATGCGAACCAGTTCGACGTTTGCGGTGATACGCTTGACAATATCCAGAGCGCGGTCGAGTGCGACGCCGTTCTTGAGCAACATGCCGAGCGTGCGGGAAAAACGCCCCACGGCCAACAATCGGGCAATGCTGCCCAACAAGGGAAGGTGAAACACCTTACGGTGCATAAACCGCTTGCCGGGTCCGGTCCGGGCAAAGGCGTACATCGCCACACCAATGACCGCCACCGCAAGTAGCAGCAGCAACCAGTGGTCACGCAAAAAATCGCTTACTCCGAGTAGAATGCGGGTAGGCAAAGGCAGCGTGCGCTGCATGTCCGAAAAAATATCCGTAACCTTGGGAATGACAAACGTGAGCATGAAAATGACCACTCCCAAGCCCACCAGCAACATGAGCAGGGGATAGGCCATCGCCCCCTGTACCTTGCGACGTAGACGAGCCTGTTGTTCCATATGGTTGGCCAAACGCTCCATGACGATATCCAGCGTACCCGAGGATTCCCCGGCCCGGACCATGGTAATGAATGTAGCGCCGAACACCGAGGGATGCGCACCAAAAGCTCCGGCCAGATCGCCGCCCTGCCGAATGTTCTCACGTATGTCCGCAA
This sequence comes from uncultured Desulfovibrio sp., assembly GCA_913060505.1. Taxonomy (GTDB): domain Bacteria; phylum Desulfobacterota; class Desulfovibrionia; order Desulfovibrionales; family Desulfovibrionaceae; genus Pseudodesulfovibrio. Next base: position 35,058 of record CAJXRQ010000026.1, on the reverse strand, counting down.
GAATACGCTTGAGCTCAGTGTGGCGCGTCCCGCCCAAAGCAAGGTTCAATGCCTGATCCAATGGAAGACCGGCCTGCAACAGGGTCGCCAGTTGCCGCACAGTGGAGGCGATCAGGCTCCGCGGCACTCCTGTTCCCAGGCGAAGCCGTTTGCGACCGGCGGAATGAGGGGTTCCCCTTTGTGAAAGGGGCTGCAAATCCAGCGGGAACAATCCGCGTTCTTTCAACTCGGCAACAGCGCGTTCTCGCGATGGGGCGTCCAAAACCCCTTTTTGCGTGCTTCCATCCGCTCCTGCAGCCTTGTATCGAAATGCGGCCATACCTGCTCCTGTTGCCCCACTTGCCGCCAGAGCGGCCATGATTTCGGGCCACGGTACATGCGCTCAACGCCGTAGGCAACAGTTCTCATGGTAATGACACAAACCTCCGGTTGAGGTATGGTTACTCCAAATTTTCAAACAGGCATCCCAAAAACGACCCGTTATAAAGGAGCGGCCATGCAAACCCTGGTAATCCGAGCAGCCTTGCTTGTTCTCTTTTTGCTGTCGCTTGATGCCGTTTCCATGGCTGCGGACAATTTTGCGGGCACGGTGAAAGAGTCAAAAGGTTTGGCAACCATCACCAGAACAGGAAAGGATATTCCTGCCAAAACCGGGCTTGATATAATGAAAAACGACGTATTGACCACAGGAGAAAATGGTTGGCTGGCTGTTATTTTTGAGGACAAAAGCCGCCTGGTGCTTGGCGCATCATCAAAAATGCGCATTGAACAATATCTTTATCCCGGCAAGGAATCCGGGCTGCTTTTTGATCTTTCCAAAGGCTTTTTCCGTACTGTGACTGGTAAAATCGTGGAGGCCAACCCGGAAGGGTTCAACATGCGTACACCGCTGGCCATTGTGGGGATTCGTGGATCGGACGTTTTTGCCCATGTGGAAAGCGAACGCAACCGTGTTGGCGCCGTATCACTTGGGCAGGGTCACGTTTTGCGTTTAACCACTGATGAAGATTCCAGGAACATTGACAAGGGTGGCCTGTATTCACGTATTGGCCCGGACGGTTCCATCAGTGAGCCAAAGCCGATCCCAGCATTGCTTAAGGACAAACTCCCGCCACTTCCCGAGGGTGAAACCGGGCAACGTCCTGCCTTGTTCCTGCCACCGGAACCTCGCGTGGTTCCTCCTGTACCGAAACCCAAGCCCCGAGTACGGCCCAACTTCCAATATTAATCAGTCGGAGCATTTACCCGCCATGCTCCTCCGGTGGAGTATTCAAAAAATAATGGGGAAAACGGCGTGTCTTCAAGGCTGAACAGTCCAAGAAGCCGAAACAGCACAGACTTCACCATGGTTTGGTCGGCCACGGCGATGAAATCCGAATCGTCGGTATACACGAGATAAGGATCCGGCATGACATCGAAACGAAAATCCTCGGGGGTTTGTCCGGAAGCGTCCACCACGCTTCCAAAGCCGGTATAGCCCTTCTTCTGCACAGGTTCGGGCACCACTACGGTATTATTCAAATAATCATACTGGAAATTGCCCCGTGCAAAGATATCCATATGGTTTTTTACCGGCGGCGGGACAGTTCCCTGTCCAACATCGCGCGCATGGGCAAAAGAATACAAAAATCCGCTGGCATCATACGCCCGGCGGGGAACGCAGAGGATTACCGAGGCGTGCTGTCCGCCCTTCGGAATATTTCGGATAAATCTGTTAAAATCATCAACATCCCATGCATCCCATTTCGTCCCCGGATTCATATTCGGACTTGAAAAATGACGTATCCAACGTGCCGCAATCGCAGGATCAGATTGAACCAGCGGATAAGCGGCCATGAAACAGGAGCGCATGGTCTGGCTGCCCCCGTCAAAAAAAACCGGACGTTGGGTCAGGTATCTCAAAAAATAGCCGTAATCCCACCATGACCAGATACGTGTATTTGTATCGCTTTGTTCTTTGATCGCCTGCGCCATGCGTATATCGCCAGCATTGAAATATGGCCGGGGTTCAAAATCCGCCACAGCCAGCATTGAAGGCGTTAAAAAGGCCAACAGGACAATTGTCCATAACAGGGAAATTCCCCGAGACAGACGCAGGGGCATACGGCACAACAAAATTTCGACAATCTCCCGCACGCCGTAGACAGCATAAAAAACCGCGCCGGGCACCAAAAAAATGGCAAAGCGCTGCGATACCAGCCCCAATACCCCCAGTAATACCGTGGGCAACAGAAAAAGCGCTGCACGGGCGTTTTTGCGCACATGCATGACAATCCCCGGCAAGGTTACAACAGCCAGCCAAACACTGCCCAACGCCCCATCACCCAAAGCCTTTGGGGATAGTTCGTTCAATTCGGCAATGGCACGGCCCAAGAGAGAGCCCGTACTTCCACCAAATGCCAAACGGACATGGGCGAGAACATACCGCACACCACCGGCCAAAGGCTCAATTCCCGCAATAGCAAGCCCTGCGCCCAGCAATAAGACAATCACAAGTCCGATGCGGACACGGAAATCAAAAACCGTTTTCGGTCGCAAAACCATGAGCAAAAACAACGCGCCAAACACCAAAAATACGCCCGGCTTCCACCACAAGCACATCAGGCCAGCACCCAAAATATATCCGACCAACCATTTCCACCGCTTTGGGCCGCCTTGTGAAAATCGATACAGCGCGAAAAGGCATAGACACAACAAACCTGGAATCAATCCGTCCGTATCCAGCTTCCCGGCATGGGTACGCAGTATCCAGTAGGGAGCAATTGCCGCTCCCAGTGCGGTTCCGGCCATTTGAAACAGGCAGCCTGTGTCCATGGCCCACGGCAAAACTCCAACGACTATAAACAGGGCAAGGCACACGGGAAGATAAAAACCGATGCTTTGAAGTGACGTAGTTTCCGATCCGGCCAGCAGTGCCAGCAAACGGGGCATGAGCATGGACTGTCGCACATCCGAAAGCATACCGCTGACAGCAGTGCCGTGCATGGCCATGTCTCTCGCCACGTCCAGATAAAAATATCCGTCGTTGTTCGCCAGAATGGGTTGTTGTGTCTTGGAGTAGACATAACCGTTCCCGCGCATGAACCGGGTGTGATGAACGGCAAGCCCAACATAGATAAAGGCCGCTATGCAGAGAAGCAATACGGCAAAGGCAATACGATTTTGAAAATATTTCATGAATCAGGCAACAGCAGACATCACTGGTTGATATACGGAAGGGCCGCAGTCCAGTCGTCATGATGCCCCATGCCGTCGATAACCACAACCCGCGCTGATTTTGGATTCGGCATAGCCTTTACAAAACGCCGTGCAATGGACGGCGGTATGATTGCATCGCCCGAACCGACGATATGCAGTTGTTCAATATCCTGAACCTTTTGTGCACAATCTATCGGATTGAGTGAATCCACAAGAGGGGAAACGCCATGCATGGATGTCCATGCGGCATGATCGAGGTTGCCGGCTACTGTAACCAATGAAACGACATCATCTCTTCGTGCAGCCAGCAAAACCGCCAAAGCACCGCCGCCGGAAAAACCTATCAAACGTAACTTTTTGGCATGCGTTTGCTTCAAAAGCTCGTCCAGCGCGGAATCAAGCTCTGCAACAACAGGCTCGGAAAAACGGGCAGAGGTCCACAACTGATAGACACAGTTTCGACGTTCATTCCCGCACACATACTGGCATGGGCGTGCGAGGTATGCCACAGGTGTATGAGTATCTTTCAAAGCAAATAAAAAGCCGCGGGGGTGGTCAGGCGTGGGGTCTGATGCAGGGGTACGCCTGTTCAACCAGGCCCTGCCATCGCCTTCAAGGTAGACGTGAAGGGTTTGCTCTTCTTTCCGCAGATCACCAACTCTTAGATATTCAAAGATATCGAAATACCGACCATGAAAACGAGCTTCGTCAAAGCCTGTCTCCAGGGCAAGTGTTCGCATGCTTTCAGCAGACATTCGCGAAGAACAGCCAAAGGAAATGAATAGAGCAAAAATCAGAAGCAAAGTCGCGGAGAAGAGAGAGCGGGAAAGGGTCATGATAAGCCTTCCTCATAAAAAGAGAGACTGGTTTGAAAAGAACACCATGTTCTACCCAAACCAGTCCCCACAAAAGAAAGGAAGTTTAAGAAGTGATTTAGATATACAGCGCGCAGATAATTTCGTCAACGAATTTATTCTTTTTTTTGCACTTTTCTTTGTGTTCATAAAACAGATAACCATCTTGATATATTCATTTTTTATATGAGCAAAAATCAATCATTACTTTCTGTAATTTCTTGTTCATCAAGACGGACTTCATAGGCGGCCATACGCTGTGCCAATATTCGGATCTGCTTTTCCTGACGGGTTCGCTCAATGTCCATGGTCAACACCTTGACGAAGAGCATGCACAAGGCAACCACGATAGCTAAAATGGGAGGATAATAAACACCCAGCGCATGGCCTACGCGGTCTAAAAGCTGAGGGAAAAATCCTAGAATCAAAATGGCCAAGGCAGAAAATGTCCACCAATATGTATAGAGAATATTCAGACGCCGTCTTCGCACCAACAGCACAATGGCTGCCACGAAAACGATCGCGATACACAGGGCCGTTGTCCTATACGTCATGATATGTCTCCCAGTGCTGTTCGTGTGTGTTGCTGCTCATGACCTTATCTGCCAGCATCCACACCAGACTCTTGAACATGTACTCAAAAACGGCAAGCCATGAACTGAAAACACGGGAACAGCCGTCTTCACGCAAACACATTTTCACGGGAACCTCGTCAATACGCATGCCCTGCCTGCGAAGAATGAGCAAAGTTCCAACATCCTGATAATCCAATAACGCTGCCTCTCCATTCAGCAAGTGAGCTGCTGCTGTCCGGTCATAAAGCTTCAGACCAGTCGTCATATCCTTAAGATTTAATCCACTAATGCGGTTGAACAACCGCCAAACAAATTTCCGCCCCTGACTACCACGTTCCGGAAAACTTCCAAGAACAACATTGGAGCCTTTCTCGTGAGCTGCTGCTATCATTTTGTGGAGAGATTCCGCAAGATGTTGGCCGTCCGCATCCATAGTTAAAAACTGATCATACCCTCGTTGCATGCAATACATGATTCCAGCCTGGATGGAATTCCATGCACCGCAATTATAGGGCATACACAGCACCTTTGCCCCGGCAGCTTTCGCCAGGACAACAGTTTCATCAAAACTGCCGTCATCCACGACATAGACGTCCCCGCCGCCCACGCTCCCACGCGCTTCGGAAACTACGTGTGCTACCGTGCTGGACTCATTCAATGCGGGGATGATGATGGCAGTTTTCGACTTTGAGGAAATATCTGGTTCACGCCGATTCAACAGGCACCTCGTAAATCCTTATCATCTTTGCACGGCCAAATACTTCCATGGATCCGTGATTAAGCGCACTCTTTCCCACAGCATGTGCCTTTGTATCGTATGCCGCGACAAAAAAAAAGCAGGCGGCATTCGCCGCCTGCTTTATTCTCAACTGATGCAGGATCTAGAACTCGTAACGGATGGTAGCCTGGCCGCGGTAGGATTCGTAATCTTCCCTACCCATGCTGGCAGCACCTTCGAGGTTCAAAGACCACTGGTCATTGGCGTACCACTTCACACCCAAGACACCTTCGAACTCGTCGTAGTCGGAGCCAGCCGGAATGTCGGAAACGGTGGTGTCGTAGAAGTACTTCAGGGCTGCATACGGTTCCCAACCGTTGATGAAGTAAGCAGCCTTGGCTTCCAAGCTGGCCTGACCGAGGTAAGTGTCGTCCTGAGCGATATTGGCAGCACCACGGGAGTAGTTGCTCAAATCGCCGCTGACGTACATGTAGCCCAGACGGCCGCTGAAGGTCCATGCATCATACAGGAAGTACTTGGAGATACCGATGTTGGCCAAGTAGCGGTCAGAATCATAATGACCGGTATCGGAGCCGTCATCATCGTCGTAAGTTGCGTTGGAGTAAGCAACTGCGCCGTCAACAATCAAGGTATCGGTGATGTTGTAAGCAGCGTAAGGCATGATGGTCCATTCGTCGTCGGTGGACAGGTCACCATCGTCAGCACCACTGTTCCAATTCTCCTTGTCGAGGTCCAAAGCGCCCCATCCGAGAGCAACACCGACCAGGAATTTGGGGGTCACGCGGTAGTCGACACCAGCCATGATGTTGTACATGTCGGCATCATACTTTGCGCCAGACTGATCACTGCTGAAATATGTGTATTGTCCCATGGCCCAAAGACCGAAATCGTAACCGGCATCACCGGAAGAGATACCCAGCTCGTTGGCGTCAGTGGCAAATGCGAAGTTGCCCTTGGCATCAACATGATTCTGGACACGAAGGCCCAGTGGTTTGGGAGCAACAATCGTTGCAACGCGGGACTGAACCATGGTCGCGACAACATTGGACGCGGTCCTGACAATGTCGTTGTTGGCAGCCTGCTGGCCGTTTGTCTCGGCCATGGCGGTTGCCGCAAAGCTCATGACGGTCAAAACCGCCAGTAGTGCGATAAGTTTTTTCATTCTTCCTTCCTTCTTTTGAAACACTTCAAAAACTTCCATCCACACCTAAACCTCATAACAACCACTCAGAACAAGATTATTCCGAATGATTTCCCTGACAGATTATCGGGATTTTATCCAATGTCAATATTTTTTTGTTTTTTCTACGTATTTTTTTTATTTCGTTAAACGATCATATTTTCCGTGCTGTCAACGCCGCACAAGCTGGCCAGCCAAGGTCTTTCGCCCTAACTACCCCCCTCGCGGAAAGTGCTTGACTGAACGCATTAGAACCCAACGTTTTCTCTATACTTTCCGTCAAGCCGTCCTCGTCGCGAGGGTCTCCATAAATATGTACTCCGTCTCCGCCAACTTCGGGCAGACTCCCGGCATCAGCCACCAACGTGGGACAGCCGCAAGCCATGGATTCCGCAACAGGCAGTCCGAATCCTTCATAGGAACTGGGCATGACAAAAACGGATGCACGACGATATAATTGAGCCAATATCCGGTCCGACACATAACCCAATCCCATCACGCCGCCTGCCTCCTGCTCCCATCCGCTCCAGCCGACAACGACCAATGGCAACCGTTGCGAAACCCTGGATACGGCCTGCCTTGCCACGTCGAGATTCTTCCGGGGATCACCGCTACCCACGAAAAGAACAAACGTGTCGGGTACGCCCAACCGCTCAAGTTCAGCGTCGGCCTCTGCGTCATGCCCCGTATTGAATACGTCATGATCTACTCCCAGAGGTGTAACCGTTATACGGTCCGGATCAACTTGCAGCAGACTTGTTATCTCATCCTTGGTAAACTGTGAGACTGCAAGAATTTGGTCTACCCGGTCGAGCCGCTGATGGAAATATCGTTTCCAATATTCAACGCGCTCCCGGGGGTGCCACTGGGGGTATCGTAGCAGGGACATATCGTGAATGGTCAAAACGGTCTGCATATCGACCTTTGTATCCAAAGGGAAATATCCGGCTTCGTGGTAACAGTCGAAATCTTTTGCAACACGCGAAAATGACGCTTCCATCCGTACGTGATTAAGCATCCGTGCACCAAAGGCGACAGGCCAGGGCATCCGCCAGAGCAAACGCCCCAGTCGTTCCTGCAGACCCGGCATAGCAGGATTGGGCATTTTTTTGGAGATTTTCCTGCCGTCAAAATACCAAATATCCAATTCCCCCTGGGCAGTACGTTCCAACTCTCCGTACAAGCCTGCAAGATAGCGGGCTATACCCGTTCCCACCACGGTGAGTGGAACAGCGTTTACCAAAAGTCGTTTCATGCGAATTTCATCCTTGCGATTTGCCGGGGGAGCACCCCTTGTACAGAAAACACTCTTGCCCTATGCTCGGCCCAACCATGCGTATACTTCATATAGGTAAATACTATCCCCCGGACCAAGGCGGAATGGAACGCCACGTCTGCGACCTCGCCACGGAACAGGTCGCAAACGGTCATCAGGTTCATGTTCTTTGTTATCATGGTTCCCCGGGAATACCCCGAACCAGAGAATCAGACAACGGCATTGAAATAACCAGATTACACGTACGTGCCAAGATTTCCTTTGCCCCGCTAGCACCGGGATTTGCCCGTGAGCTTCACCTGTTGTGCCAAGAATTTCATCCTCATGTGATCCATGTGCATCTGCCCAATCCGGCCGTTCTCTTCACAATGTTTTTCCCTGCGAATATTCCTCTGGTCGTCCATTGGCATGCGGATGTAGGAGGAAACGGCAGCACCAATCGTTTCGTACGCATGGCCTACCCTGCCTATGCGCTTTTTGAACGAGCCATGCTCAGGCGGGCCAATGCAATCATCGCCACATCGCTACCTTATCTGGAGTATAGCCCTCACCTGCGCAACTTTAGGGACAAATGCACGGTAATACCCTTGGGCATTCGTCCAAAAAATTATTCGTATCAAGCAGGAATTGACGTTCCGCAAACATCCGGGTCACCATCTTCCATGGTTTTTTCACTTGGTCGGTTCACCTTTTACAAAGGCTTTGAATATCTTGTCCGAGCCGCTCAACAACTACCGCAAACAAATTTCGTTATAGCCGGGGAAGGAGAAACACTTCCGGCAATCCGCAAACTTGTTCACGAGCTCGGATTGGAACATCAGGTGTTGCTTCCCGGTGCAATTTCCCACGACCACATGGTCCGGCTGATGAACGATTGCACACTTTTCTGCCTCTCTTCAATCGACCGGGGCGAAGCCTTCGGCATTGTGTTGCTTGAGGCCATGCTTTTCGGTAAGCCACTGATAAGCACCGATATTCCAGGTTCCGGAACAGGATGGGTAAACCAGCACGAACAAACGGGACTCGTGGTTCCCCCGATGGATGCGCCCGCCTTGGCCAAGGCCATACAGCGCATCCTGAAAAATCCAGAATTGGCAACTCAATACGGCCAAGCCGCCAAAAGGCGTTTTGATACGACCTTCGACCTCTCAGTGACCATGAACGCGGTGTATTCCGTCTATGAGCAGGCAATGGGCATTTCCCAAAAAAGTTAGGGGATAGTCCCGCCCGTTATAAAAGGCGATTCATCGTTGTACCGCCTCTTTCCGATGCTATCCTGCGGTCTCCCTCTAACCAGAACCGCGAGGTAGCCATGTGCGCAAGACATTTTCTCGGAACCATGATTTTATCGGTACTGTTGTGCCTCCCAGCCATTGCAGCCGCAGCACAGGACTTTGGCCCCCGTATCCCCACGGCGTATTTCGCCACCACAGGAGTCGGCCAATCCGATCAGGGCATTGAACCAGATCCGTACGAAACGTTTTCCTATGATCTTGCCCTGCAGGACGCCGGCATCGAAAACTTCAACGTGGTCTATTACACTTCGGTTCTCCCGCCCGAGTCGTATGAAGTGCCGTTGGAAAAAGTCAAACCGTTAATTCACCATGGATCAGTGCTGGAAACCATTATGGCCAAGGCTGGTGGCGAGCAGGGCGAAACGGTAGCCGCCGGTGTAGGACGCGTTTGGGCCAGGGATGCCACGGGCAAGGAGATCGGCGGCTTTGCTGCGGAGTATGAATATATCTACGAAGAAAAAGAGAAAGTAAGCGAAGAACAGGCCAGACAAGACGCCATAAAACAACTTACCCGTTCGTTGAACCATGAGTTAAGTATCCGCGGCATGACCCAATCCCGGCCCATGACCTATGAAGTAGCTGTACTTCATATTACCAAAAAGTACGGCATGGCGTTAGCCGCGCTTGGTTTCGTCGGCTTCATTTACCCTGAGCCTTTCGACTTGCCTTCCGCAGCAAAGAAGTGAGCAAAAATAGTATCTTGCATCTTCAGCGCTCGTTCTTTCACGAAAAAAAAGATAATTTACGGCAAGATACAAAAAGCACTGCCCCCGTCCTGTAACAACAGGGCGGGGGGCAGTCGTACAAAACCATCGGTCAATTCCGGGAAAGCCCCTTTCTCAAAGGCCTCTCTCCCAAAAGATCTTCAGCTACTTCGACATGACACCGGCGGAAGACGCCTCTATGGTGCCAACCGGCATCCCGGCTGCATATTCACGCTTGCGTGCGGCAAGCTCCTCCAGGGCCAGTTCACGAGATGTAGGTGAATAAAAAAACATGGGAGATGGAATTTGTCCCACAAGCTTGTCATGGAGAAAATCCGGTTCATACTCGAACCGTTCCACGTCCGCGCCGAATCCGACGTCCGAGAAACGCCACAACTTGTCAGCATCGCGAACAATGCCTTCGTTGTGGGAAATGAAATGGTCACGAGTATCGTGCTGGGAAATGATCTCCAGAATTTCGGAGGTCCACTCTTCGGGGTACGCCAAATCACCGAGAATTTTCCGGGCAATGGCAACGCCCTCTTCCTGGTGGCGATAGCGAACGGCCAGCTCATCATCGCGGGTGGCCGTGGGGCTGAAAATGACAAACCGCTCTTCGCGGGTCAAACGGCTCCAGCCTGTGTCGTGTAAAATAATGGCGGGGAAAATGACCTGCGGCTCACCGCCCGCCAACGAGACCAACTTCTGGGCAAAACCGTACGTCACGGCAGCATGCCCGGCATCGTCCCGCTTGTCCTGAAACGGCAATGCCGCTTCCCAAATCTGTTCGTATGTTGTTTTCATGGTCCGAAAAAGAAAGAAGAAGTTACGCGCAACAGTCGCTGAGGTTTCTCCCTAACCATTCGGCAAAACTACACCTTCCGCCAGCAAAGGCCGTACGGAAGGCGTAGAAGCTGAAAACCCATAGTCCGGGGAAGGCGTTGCGTCAACAAAACACAATGCCTGCCCCGATTTTGTCACAATTCGGTAAAAAAGTTCTTTGCCGGTTGACCTCCCTGCTCCGGTCGATAGCCTAGTATGGAAAATCTCCATCCGTGCGACAAGAAAACGTTGGGTTCAAACAGAACAACAAACAGGGAGAAACACATGGAAAAAGTTCTGTTCATATGCGTTCATAACAGTGCGCGCAGCCAGATGGCCGAGGCATATCTTCGGGAACTCGGCAGCGATATTTTCGAGGTGGAAAGCGCAGGCTTCGACCCCACGGAAATCAACCCGCTGGTGGTTGAAGTCATGAAGGAGGAAGGCATGGATCTTTCAAACAAGGCCACACAATCCGTGTTCGATCTCTACAAACAGGGCAGAATATACTCCTATGTCATCACGGTTTGCGAGGAAAGCGACGGCCAATGTCCCATATTCCCCGGCATGGTCCACCGTCTGCATATTCCGTTTGTGGACCCTGCAGCAGTTGAAGGCACCCGCGAAGAAAAACTGGAACAGATTCGAACCATTCGGGATGAAATCAAAAAGAATATCCAGATGTTTGTCGATGGAGAAAAAAGCGGCAAACACTCACTTCTGGAACTTTACGGTAAATAGCTCAACCATCTGCAATAAAAAAGGCCACGGATCATCGTGGCCTTTTTTATTGCATGAATGAAATTTTTCATTCGGGATAGCCGAAATCCCTGCGCAAAATTTCCAGGGCAACCAATTCCCGGTCCTTGTACTTCCCCCTATCGATAAGCGTCGGCTGGCCCGTCGGCGGCACATCGTGGTGCATGTAGTCATAGATGGGAAAATTCAGGCAGGTTCGCCCGCGCACATGCATGTCCCGAAACCATTGGCACCCCACGTCGAGAATCTGCTTGCCCACGTTGATAAACGCGCCGAACGGCGTAACCTTGCCCAGCGGCATGGTCATCTTCCGGGCAATCTTCATGTTCACAAGACAACACCATTCGTTGACCCTACATTCGGGCAAAGGCCACGGTTGATGGAAGAAAATATCGTGCATGCGCGGCAGGTGATACGCCCGGACCTGTTTCCCCTCCGGGGGATTTGCTCCGCGGTAAAGCTGAAGCAGCTCCTTAAAATCAGGACGGTAGTCCATGTAGGAATCCGGACTGCACTTTCCGGAAAATGCGGCCGGGCAATACCAGCATTGCCCGATATGTCCGGCAGCCACATGGTCACCGATGGCTTCCACCATCGGTCCCACGACATCCTTATGGAATATGGCGTCGTTGTGGATGATGAGCACGTAATCCTTGTCGCTCATCTCCCAACCGTACTGATAGCGAACAGAATGACGGTAGGCCTCGTCATTCATCCTGTCCCATTCTATGGGAAAACAATAGTTCCACTGGGAAGGCATGTAGTGAACGATCTTCTGTGACAGCCGTTCCAGAATATGGTCGTGACAACCGGTGTCGATATCCTGGGATTTGGTATTTTCTTCAATGAAATATATCTTGTCGATATGCTGGCCGCTGGCACGCTCCAGGGAGAGCAAAGCCAATGTGGTTTGCAGCGGTTTCCCGCATACACTGATAATGACGTCGATCTTGTCCATGCCTTCCCCTGTTTTCCGTCCAGTTGCTTCGCTGGCACATTCTCATGCTATGCTATAATGATATGGGAGAAATGATGACCCCACCCTATGGTGGCGTTGCAAAACATGTCAAGAAATCCGAAATCGAACAGCGTGAATTCCAGCTCTCCAGCTTTTTCCCTAGGCAATATCCTTGCTCGCCTCGGATGAAACCGATCCAGAAAACAGAACAGGGTCTTGTTTCCGACGGCGAAAGGCACCCTCCGCTGCTATAAGTCCAAACAGAACAAGTCCGCTCAGAAGAGTGTATAAAACATCAAAACCAAGCAGGTCACCAGCCCTGCCAGTCAAGGGAGCAATGGCAATCGGCACGAGAATAAACAGACTGCTGAGCACGGCAAAACCCGTCCCGGAATTACGCCCGAAGCTGGCACGCATCATCAGGCAGAATCCCCACACATTGATACCCCCTATAAGAATGTTGTCCAGCGACAACACGACAGCGGCCTGCCAAAGAGGCATGCTCTCTGACCGTGAACAATAAACCGTGTGTAAGGCGAGTAAAATTGCGACCCCACAAAAAAGGCGTAAAAAGCAGCGTGGCCCGATTCGCGACAGCAGCCATCCGCTGAATATGGTTCCGGCCAATCCCAACGGATAGCCGTAATGCATAAGTAATCCGCCGATGGTTCTTGAAGAATATCCCAAATCCACAAGAAGGGGCGTACGCATCATAAAACCGCTTAGAACAAAAGCCGTAGGAGCAATAAGAACCACCAGCAGATAGGAAATCCCTGGCTTGCGGATAAATGCCAGCGCTCCTTCCACAGCTTTGTCTCCTTGCCGGGCGTCCACATGTATCGATTCAATTTCCTTATGGAAAACAACAGGCAAACTGAGCAAAAGCACTGTGGCGGCCAATACCTTGCACAAAAAGTCCCATCCCATTGTGGAATGAAGAAACAGCATGACGCCTCCGCCCAACATCATGCCCACGAAACGCGCTCCAGCCTGCAAGGTGTTGCCCCAGGTCCGCTCTTCCGATTCCAGAATGTCCGTTGCATATCCGTCCACTGCAATATCATTGGTCGCCATAACAATATTCAGGAGCATCAAAACCAGGTACATGGATCGAAAATTCGTTTCGGGTGGTAAACCGGCAGCCAGCAAAAGCAGCACGGCTCCTATCCATTGCAGAGGGAAAATCCATGATTTTCTGCGCCCCAACCGGGATATTCGGGAACGGTCTACCCACGATGCATACAAAAACTTCAAGGCCCATGGCAGGTGCAACATGAACAACCCGCCGACGCTGGCCAGACTCATACGCCCCTCACGCATAATCACCGGAAGACTGCCGAAAACATAACCAAGGGGAATTGCCTGACACAAATACATGCACGCCAGCAAAAACATCTTCCAATATCTGAACCGATCTTGCTTCTTCAAAAAGAACATGGCGGAATCCTCTACGAACAGAGACAGGCCGGACGCGGAAAAACCTCCTGCATCCGGCCTCATCTTCAGAAATTGTAATCAAGGGAAACGCCGAAGGTGCACGGCGCACCGTCCTCGGCAATACCTGCGGTGGTATTTTCGAACACCGTATATTCCTCATCCAGCAGATTTTTAGCCCACAAAAAGCAGGATAGATGCTCCCCTTCAACGCCAAATCGTACATTGACCAGTTCATACGGGTCCGCTTCCACATCGTTGGCGTTATCGAAATACCGGGCACCAACACCCATGAGATCTATCCGGCCAGCCAGACTCCAACCGTTTTTCAGTGCATGCCGATAGTCCAAACCGATGCCATACGTATATTCGGGAACGAGGAAAACGCGGTTTCCGGCGTAGTCAGTGCCGATGGCCGAGTCCTCGTATTCTTCGAAACGGGCGTTGATCCAGGAAACATTGGCACTCAGCTTCAACTCTTCGGTCAACCTGTACTGACTCTCAACCTCAATGCCGGTGCGGTAGGATTTCCCGGCATTGGCAATATAGGATTGCATGGTGCCGGTCTTGAACAGCGGCAACTGCTCGTCGTCGATGGTGGTATAGAACCCGGCGACATTGAACATAAGCCGCTGGTCCATGAACATGGATTTCAATCCGACCTCGTAGAGCCAACTGTATTCCTCGTCATAGGCTTCCTTGCCTGAAGGCGCAGAGGCGTCGTTGAATCCCCCACTGCGGTGAGCACGGGCAATTGTTCCGTAAACCATGTGGTTGTCGTTGAAGTGCCAGGCCAGTGAAAACTTGGGCAGCAAGGCCGCAAAATGCATTTCCCCGTCATTGTGCACGGCCAGCGTGGAGGATCCGCCCGCCGGAGTGTTCCACCGATCGGCCTCGGCTTCGGCATGCTCGTATTCATACCGCAATCCAAGGGTCAGATCGAATTGATCGAAAAAGGTATAGGTTCCTTGCCCGAAGGCGGAAGCCCCCTGATTGAGCCGATCCGTATCAAAAACGATCTTCATGCCGGCATTGGCATGATCCGATCCCATCTTGTTGGTAACCTTCGTCTCGGAATCCAGATTGAAGAAGTGTGTGCCCACAAGCCATGTAAACGGCCCGCCACCTTCCCGGGAACTCAGACGGAACTCCTGCGAAAAATCGTTGTCCCTTTGCGCATACTCCTTGCGCATCAGATCCAGCGAACTGAAATCCGCATCAACCTCCTCGTCGCTGTCATAGTCCCGGTACCCGGTGATGGAGTAAAACGTGCCAACTGCGGTTTCATATTTCGAATTCAGGGTAGCTCCCCAGCAATCGTTCTCCTGTGATCCTTCGAAATCGTGAGAATAATGATACCGGCTGTCCTCGCTTACAGTCCCGGCCTTGACCAGACTGTTGCGGCTTGTACGCCTGCCCGTATAGGCCCCATCGTCATGTTGTTGACCATCCAGAATCAGATTGAGTTCCCAATCATCGCTGGCCAGACAACGCAGCTTCACACGCGCAGCCTTTCCGTCCTGATAACGGCCGTCCCTCTCTCCCGTATCCACATCATTTTCCATGAACCCGTCCCGATCCTCGGCCATGGCATATATGCCCAGAAAAAGCTTGTCTTCGATCAGAGGGCCACTCCAATTGGCATGCGCTTCCTTTTTTTCGTAATTGCCTACGGTGACGCCCACGGACGAAACGAACTCGTTGTCCGGCTGGCGGGTAAAAACATTTATGACCCCGGCCACAGTGTTGCGGCCATACAGGGTTCCCTGCGGCCCCTTGAGTACTTCGACACTCTCCACATCAAAAAGCGGAAAGTTGAACATGTAGGATTTCGAGTAGTTGACACCATCCACATAGAATCCGGTGGCAGGCTCGATGGTAGGAAGATTGTTGATGCCTCGCAGCACCATGAGCCCATGTCTGCGGCTACCGAAATCGTTAAATTCCAGACTAGGCACATGCAGGGCAAGGTCGCTTGTGCTTTTGATATTCATGTCCCGGAGGTCTCCCTCCTCCAGTACGGTTATGCTGGCAGGTACGTCCTGCACTTCCTCCGAGCGTTTTTCCGCTTTGACGACAACCGTGTCCAACTGCAATGCCTGCTTTTCGTCCTCCCCGGCAGCCTGCGCCGAGGGCACGGCAAGGCAGCACAGAAAAAACAATGCTCCGAACCGGAAAAACAGTTTCACCATACGTTCCATATTCCATCTCCCCTCACGATTCGATGGTTTCACAGCCCTGACTGACAGACGCAACGGCCAGTCCCGAATCATTCGCCACGGCTGCGATTCAGGTTTCGGTATTGGAGGAACCTAGGACGGATCGGGAATGGATTTCTGCCCCCGGAGCAAAAGATTTTGCTCCGAAAACTGAGAAGACTGGAAAAATGTATTCATGAAATTCTAAAAACGGTGATGCTGCGGGGATCCCGGCAATTCCTGAATCAGGAACGGATGGATTTGAGATAGGCTTTAGGCAAAACCCCAAAACGTTTTCTGTAGGCCGTGCTGAAATGGCTCAGGTTGATATATCCGATGGCCCAGGCCACTTCGCTGACATTCATGTCGCCCTCCTCGAAAAGCATCCTTGCCTTCTGGAGTTTGAACTCCTTTACGAAACCGAAAACCGACATGCCGAACATGTTTTTGAAGCCCGCCTGAATTTTTGGAATACCCATGCCGAATTTTGCGGAAATCTCGGCCAAAGTCGGCGGCGCGGCAAAATGTTTTTCCAGCTCGTCACGGATGGCGTGGACGATATCTCGCTCCCGGGAACCAAGAGTCCCGACTGCTCCAGAGTCCAAACGGCCATTTTGCGTCAGAAACAGAGCCAACATTTCAAGCGTCTTGCCCTCCAGATACATGCGGACGCCAAAATTCTTCCGCACACGTAAAAACAGCTCATTGGCGGACGCCTGAACCAAAGGAGACATACTGTTCCTGGTAAAAAAATCCTTTTCCATGCTTCCTTCCAGAACCCGACGCAATTGAGGCTGAACCACGTTCAGATCCTCTCCGAGCATGGCAAGCAGAACTTCCGGCAGGACATGAACATGTATGACACGAATGTTTCTATCTGCAGGTATGGTTACTGTCCCTCTGGTCTCATGCAAAAAGCCAACGCCGCCTTCACCGGCTCTGTTGGTCAGATTCAGACGGCCGACCGAGGTATTTTTCAAGTCATTTTCAAACACTCCCTCAAGGAAAAAACCAAAATCTATATGTCTATTTTCCTTGCGGTAGCTGAAAGAAAAGTCATGGGACAACGAGGCATCGAACACACTGACAAGCATTCCCGAACGGATATGGCATTCCTGCCAAAGGGACTGGAATTGCCGCTCGCCATCCCTGCCACCGAACTTTCCGAAATGCCTGATAGCATCTCCACGTTTTTCAGCGCTCACGTTCCGGTTTTCAACCGGCAGAGTCAAATGTGCCTGTTCGCCCAAAGCGGAGCCCCTTTATTTATGATTATGAAATTCATTTTCAGATATTAAGGCATATCAATCATGTCAAGCGGCGAAAACAAGGCAGTTCGCCATATCTATCTAAATTATTGCGTTTAACAGACCCTTCAACATCATAACAGCTAAATTCTTCATTCGCTTCAACAGGGCTTGCAAACAATTCTCCTTTGCCCTAAGAGTTTCGATAATGAATTTCAGAATCGATTAAAAATAGTTCCTCCAGGAGTAGAAAACCCGTGACCCCTGCATCTATAAATGCCCACTCTCAACCCTATCGGGCTGCCTGGGCAAGCCCTCGCAAGGAGCATACATGCTGAGAATCGCAATCCTTTCAATGGTCATCACGCTGCTGTCGCCCGCCATGGCCATTTCCGCGACGTCGGCCAAGGCGGTCCATGGACAGGCGGCAAAAGCCGTTGCCGTTGAAGCTGCGGCGCAACAGCAATACGAGCAATGGTCCGACAAACGGGAGACCGCTTCATCGGAGATCCGGGATATGAAAGCCATGGATTCATGGCTGGAATTCCAGACCAAGAAATACGCCAAATACATCAAGAAGCAGGAAGAGGTCATCGCCGAACTGCAACGACGCAAGGAAGAAGCTAAACGCATCCGCATGGAGCTTGAACCTTTTCTGGAAACCGTTGTGGACAGTCTGGAACAATTCGTTGCCAGCGACCTGCCTTTTCTGCCCAAGGAACGGGCCAACCGAATCCAGTTCCTGCGCAATTCTCTGGACGACTACCATCTGGAACTGAGCGAAAAACTGCGTCGGGTATTCGAAGCCCTGTTGATAGAAGCTGAATATGGCCGCAATGTTTCCGCCAATACACAAGAGTTGGACATCAACGGCACACCGACTCAGGCATCGGTTTTCCGACTGGGCCGCACCGCACTTTTTTACCAGACCGCAGACGGTTCCGAGGCCGGAGTTTGGGACAAAAACACGGGAACATGGAAAGCACTTGATGAAAATTACGCCCGAACCCTGCACCGCGCCCGGGACATGGCTGAACGCAAACGCGCGGTTGAACTGCTCGACCTGCCCATAGGAGCCACCCGATGAAACAAATCATATGTGCCCTTTTTCTGCTGATGGCCTTTCCGGCCGGAGCATTGGCTCAGGATTGGGCTGAAACAGGCAAGACCGTGGGAATGGTTCTGGCCGAAGCCACGAAAAACGCCGCGCAGACCAAAAACATCATAGCAACGGAAAAAAGAGACGTTGCAGCGGAGAAATCCACGCTCAAGCAGTCCATCAATTCGAAGCAAAAACGCTTCGATTCCCTCAAGGTCCGCTATGACGAACTGCTCAAGAAGGAAAAAGCCCTTCAGGAAGAACTGGCAGCGCAGGCTCACGAGCTCAAGACTATTGACGGAACCATCCGCACCGCCGCCAAACAGGCGCGCGACCAGTTTCATGAAAGTCTGACGACACCGGAACATCCGGAACGTGAAACCGTGCTGGGCGAAGTGTTGCAACCGGGCAAATTCCCGGGGCTGAAAGGCATCCGCGATCTGTTGACCCTGTATCTTGATGAAATGACCGCTTCTGGCGCCATTGTTCGCCGCACAGGCGAATTCATCGGCCCGGACGGTATGGACAAGACAGGTGAATTGGTCCGCATCGGAACCTTTACCGAGGCATACCGCCTCAAGGACGGCACGCTGGGCTTTCTGCGTCCGGCCAGTGACGGTACAAAACTCATGGCCGTCCAGGGCGAGCCGGGCTGGTCCCTTTCCAGTGAAATGAACGATTTTTTTGACGGCAAGGGCAATGTCTTTCCGGTGGACATTTCCAATGGCGCTGCCTTTACCCGGCTGGCGCAGGAACAAAAAAGCACCTGGGATTGGCTGAGTGCAGGCGGTCTGTTGGTTTGGCCCATCATTCTGGTTGGGTTTGTAGCCATGGTTCTCGTGATCGAACGCTTTTACTCCTTGAGTAAAATCCGTGGCAATTCGGATCGCAACATGAAGAAGATTCTCGGCATGGTTTCCGAGGGCGAATGGCGTAAATGCCGCGATTTCTGCCGCGAACAATCCAGCTTTCCCACATGCCGCATTATCGGCCACACCCTCAAATACATGGGCAACACCCGCGAGATCATCGAAAATGCCTTTCAGGAAGGACTGCTCAAGGAGCTGCCCATGCTGGAACGCTTCCTGCCCACTCTGAACGTACTGGCGGCCGTGGCACCGCTACTGGGGCTGCTCGGCACCGTGACAGGCATGATCAACACGTTCCAGATCATCACTCTTTACGGCACAGGTGATCCCCGCATGATGTCCGGCGGTATTTCCGAAGCGCTGGTTACTACACAACTCGGACTGGCCGTGGCGGTGCCGATCATGATTCTTCACCATATTCTGGAACGCCGTGTGGACAAAATCATCGGCGACATGGAGGAAAAAGGCACCGGTTTTGCCGTAGCCCTGATGAAGAAAGGGCAAATCCGCAAACGGGAGGAGCTCGATGCTGCAGCCTAACCTCGTCGAACGCATGATAGAGCACTTTCAGGCGGGCGGAGAAATCATGATCCCGCTCATGGCTCTTTCCCTGATCATGTGGACACTGGCCATCGTCAAGGGCATCCGGTTTCTGCGCGAACGGCGCAAGGAGATTCCGGCCCATGAATGCCTGGCCATTTTCCATGGCGAACCAGGAGTTTGCAAGGCCGGACTGGCCCAATGGCAATGGGATATCCTTTCCCAGTACATGGGCGAGCGGTGCGAAGATCCCGAGTTGAACAGGGAAATGCTAGAGACCATACGAATGCGGCAGGAATTCAAGGCCATGCGCTATATCGGAACGATTCTGATCCTTGCGGCCATAGCCCCACTGCTGGGACTTTTAGGTACGGTTACAGGCATGATCACCACCTTCGACGTCATCTCCCAGTTCGGCACGGGGAACGCACGAGCTTTGGCCTCGGGCATATCCGAAGCCCTTGTGACGACCCAAAGTGGTCTGGTGGTAGCAGTTCCCGGCCTGATCCTGGGCGGTCTGCTCTTGCGAAGGGGAGAAAAACTCAAGGCACGCATGGAACTGTTTTGCATCGGCCTGCAGGAAGAGACCGACCGCATGCGGCCGTGCGGAGAATAACCCATGAGAAGCATACGATACGCACGGGGAAGGCGAAGCCGGGGAAGCGAAATCAACATGACCCCGCTCATTGACATGGTCTTCATCCTGCTCATTTTCTTCATTGTCACCACCAGTTTCGTGCGTGAAGCCGGGGTTGATGTGCAGCGTCCTTCGGCCCAGACCGCAGAAACCAAGGAAAAGGCCAACGTTATCCTCGGGCTAACGGCCGAAGGCCAGATCTTCGTGGAAGGACGGCCGCTGGATATTCGATCTGTGCGCGCCTACATGGAACGTTTTCTTGCGGAAACACCGGACGGAGCCGTTGTCATTGTGGCCGACAAGGCCAGCATGACCGGAGCCGCCGTTCAGGTGCTGGACCAGTGCCGCCTTGCAGGTGTGCGCAACATCAGCCTCGCGGCAAGGAAGCAGTGATGATCCGCAGGGCGAAAGGCTCAGGAGACTTCGTTGCAGCCAGCATGCTTGCGGTCATGGTTGCCGGGTTGGTCTATGTGGGGGTGTTGCTGCTCAATGATGCACAACAACCGAATCACCTCGATGTTGTTGAAGGTGCCATCCGCATTGCCCAGGCGCAAAGGGACAAACCCGTCGAACCTCTTGAGAAAAGAGAACTCAAGGAAACAAAACCACCAAAGCAGCTGCCCAAAACATTTTCCTCCAAATCAAAACCCAAAGCCGTTAAACCGCGCATGAACATCAGCGCTCCCAACTTCAGCGCAGACATGCATCCCGGCCTCAGGGGCGACATTGCCATGCCCGCCGGCGATTTGGGCGGTGTAGGTTTCAATATGGACGAGGTAGATGAAATTCCGCAGGTGTTACGTAGCGTGCCGCCGGAATATCCATACGGGGCAAAGCGCAATCGAATCGAAGGCGAGGTTGTGATTCGCATGTTGGTAACAAGCAAGGGTGTTCCCACCAACCTTACCATCCATTCGGCCACGCCTCCGGACGTTTTTGAAAAGGCCGCCCTCAGTGCTGCCAAACGCTGGAAATTCCGCCCGGGCCACTACAAGGGGCAGGCTGTGGATACCTGGGTTCTTCTGCCCTTTAACTTCGAGCTGACACGATGAAACGCATGCGAATCCATATTGCCATTCCGGCCTTCTGTCTGTTGCTCCTCCTTGCGCTTCCCCTTGAGGGGATGGCCAAGTTGCCGCCCGAAGGCCGACAGGCCATGTTTAAGGCCCAACAACTCCTTGACGACAAAAAATACCTGGAAGCCGCCTCACTCATACGAAAATACATAAAAACCACGAAAGAAACCGTGGGGGCGCAAGTATACACCATGCTGGGCGGGGCCCTTCATGAAGCAGGCAAAAGAAAACAGGCCCTTGACGTTTTCCGGAAAGGGCACAAGGCGTTTCCCAAGGACGAAAATCTGTGCCTGAATACCGGTATCACCTTATATGAGACAGAGCAGTACGCCGAGGCGGGCAAATATCTGGAAAAAGCCCACGCCCTTCAAAAAGTCGGGAAAGATCGACTCCTTTATCAGGCCGGTACCGCCTACTACCTCGGAGAACGATTCCGCGACTCTGCCCGCGTTATGCTGAAATTGATAGCGGGTGCAAAAAAGCCTAAAAAGTCATGGATCAGACTGACCATCCATGCGCTCATCGATTCGAAACAGCCCAAGCGCGCCGAGTCCATGCTGCTCCAGTATCTGAATTTGAATCCGCAGGAAGCAGACTACTGGCAACTATTGGCCAAACTTCATTTGGAACGGGAAGAGTATTCCAAGGCAGCGGCGGCTCTTGAAATAACGTATCGACTGAAAAAGCCGACCGCAAAAGAACTGGAAAAACTTGCTACCCTGTACCGCTACCGCAATGCACCGATCATGGCGGCAAATACCCTGCGGCGAGCCTATGGGGCAACTCCCGGACCGGATCAGGCCATTCGGATCGCAGCTCTGTATGCATCAGCAGGTAGGATCCAGCAGGCCGTCCGTTTTCTGAACAAATTCAGCAACAATTCTTCCGCCCTGTTGGAACAGGGCAAAGTGCTCTACCACTCTCGCCGCTTCAAGGAAGCTGAAGCTGTATTCAAAAAACTGGCTGCCACCAAAAAATCCCGGGAGGCCCACTTCTTTCTGGGGTTGTGCGCCTGGGAGCGCAAGGACTGGAAAGAGGCCCATCGACAGCTAAACAATGTGGCCGGACTCAAAAAATACCGTAACCGCACGGCCGGATATCTTGCCGTGTTGGAAGACCTCGAAAGCGCGCGTACGGAAAGCATGCAATAGGATGTTTTCCACCCCGTCCCTCGCTAGAAAAGGCAATGAATTTAATGGATTCATTGCCTTTCCCTATTTTTATGTTATGAAATTGACTTTCATTATCCTATTTGATTATAAACGATGAAAATTCACTTCAGCCCGTGAGCCATTCCGTGAAAACACAATCTGACGCCAAGGCATTCAAACGGCGACAAAATCCATTGCGCTTTTCTGCGGAAGCAGACGTTTCTGGAAGTGCGGATATCCAGAACCATATGCTCCGCCCAGGCTTGGTACTTTCCGTTTTTCGTCCCGGTCCGGATGTTCAGCTCAAAACGTTTTTCGATATTGATGATGCCCCGATACAATTCGGTTTCACCTGCTCGGGGAAAAACCGCTGCTCCTATTCCGGTGGAAGACTTCGCAATCAAAGCCATGAGATGCAAGCCGGTTCCAACGGCATTTTCTATCTTCCCGAAACTCACGGGACCATTGAACGGAGTAACGACAACCCCCCTTTTGTCATGGCTATCATCGCCTCGCCCCAATTACTTTACCACTATTTCAGCGAGAGCATGGACGAATTGCCGAAAACATTTCGGAAAAATCTGGAAGGCTGCAAGGATTCGCCCATGACATGGTTCGGGCCCAATACGCCGGCCAAACAAAGCCTGATGCAACAAATTCTGGATTGCCCCCGTACAAACGGAGTCAGCAGGCTTTTTCTCGAAAGCAGGGTCATGGAACTCCTGGGAATACAAATACAGGACTATATAGAATTTGAAACCGGAAGTGCTGTCGGGCAAAAAAAGCTGGGTCCATCCGACGTAGAACGTATTCACCATGCTCGTGATATTCTTGTGAGCGACATGGAAAATCCCCCCACGCTTGCCGAACTTGCCATCCATGTGGGCATCAATCAAAAAAAACTCAAACACGGGTTTCGACAGGTCTACAACACGTCGGTATACGGCTATTTCCGCGAATTCAGAATGCAAAAGGCACGGGAACTCCTGCAACAGGGCGACAGCAACGTGACCGAGGCGGCTTATGCCGTTGGCTACCAAAGCCTGAGCCATTTCAGCGAGGCATTCAAAAAACGCTTTGGCCTGTTGCCCAAGGATCTTCTCGCCAACCAGCGCCATCTGTTCATTTCGTAGGCAAATAGTCCCTCCAGCGGCAACATCGGCCCCTTCAGGATTAGCCCTCACTGCAAGGTGAAGCTAGTGAATATGATTATCACATTCACAATTACACTATGCATTTTCTAAGGGAGGGGAGGATATGCGTTTTCTCGCAATTTGTTGCTTTTCATTGATTGCACTTCTTTTGCCTTTTTCCGTTCTGGCGGAAGAAGACATGACCACAAAAGACGACAACAAGACAATCACCATGGAGACGGTCACGGTCACCGCATCCAAACGCGAAGGTACGGACAAGGAGTTTCCGGGCAACATTTCGGTCATGGATGATGTGTTCATGGAAACGCATGGGACGAACACTCTCGGAGAGCTGGCCCGCTTTGCTCCCAACATCTACATCAAGAACACGAGTTCCGGAGGCTCCATCATCTGCCGGGGCATCTCTACCATCGACACGGCCCTGTTCAGTCCCATGGGCCTCTACGTTGATGACGCCCCCTATCCCATGGGCTACATGGCCAACCAGATGCTCTTTGACGTGGAGCGGGTGGAAGTACTGCGAGGACCACAGGGATCCCTCTATGGGCGCAACAGCGAATCCGGGGTCATCAATGTGGTACTTCAGCAGCCAAGCAATGAAAAACGCGCCAAAATCATTTCCGAAGTGGGAACCTATATGACGGCCAGGCTGGGAGGGAGCGCCAGCGGTCCCATTGTGGAAGACACCCTGTTTTACGGTCTTTCCCTGCTGGGCACGACGACTGACGGATACAATGAAGATGCCATCTCGGGTGATGATGAAGTAACCGGCAAAGAAACCCTTAATGGCCGCGGTACACTCCGATGGACCCCCTCGGACGAATGGGACATTACCCTGAATATGGACGGAGCCACACGGGATATTGGCATGAGTGCCCTGCGCTACGAGGAAGGCCCCAACAAAACCAGCCGCTACAAAGTGCTGAGCAACGAAACAGACAAGGCTCATGAAACCGAATATGGCCAGTCCGCACGGATCAAATACAGCTGGTCGAGCGTCGAGTTGACCTCCATCTCCACACACAGAAACTTCGACCGCGAGCATCATCAGGATTCGGACAGAACAGCCACGAACCTTGGTTATTCGGATCTGGACGCGGAGATGGACAGCTGGAACCAGGAATTCCGTCTGGCTTCTAAAGAATCAGGTCCACTGACCTGGCTTTTAGGTGTTTCCGGAAGATACGAGGATATTGACGCAGGTATTGCGTTCACCCATGTAAGTCCCGCAAAAACTTCGACACGAAGCGGCAACAGCGAGGACAGAGGAGTCGCCGGGTTCGGGCAGGCGACCTATGAAATCATTAACGGATTACGCTTCACTGGTGGACTTCGACTGGACGTGTCCGAAAATGAAGGAAAGCAGACCTACGAGTCCAACTCGGGCACAGTATCCTACAAAAGCACCGTGGACAATACGGAATGGTTGCCCACACTTTCACTGGCTTATGATTTTACCCCCAATGTGACAGCCTATACGACGTATTCGCAGGGATTCCTTGCTGGCGGATTCAACTTCTATTCCGCCACGGACGAAGAGAGCTTTGCCTATGACGCCGAACATTCCACCAACTACGAAGCGGGCATCAAGACCACTTGGCTGAACAACACCCTGTTCTTCAACGCCACCGTCTTCTACATGGACATTTCCGACAAACAGGTCCGGGAAGACACTGGAGGATTCGGCACGTGGAAATTCACCAATGCGGCTGAAGCCCACACGCAGGGAGTGGAACTGGAAGGCCGGTACAACCCCATTCCCGAACTGCAATTCACAGCAGGATTCGGATACGCGGATTCCGTTGTGGACGAATGGAAAACAGACACGGAAGACTATACCGGTAACAAAGTGCCCTGGGCTCCCGAATACACATACAACCTCGGTGTATCCTACAACCATCATAGCGGATTCTTCGCTCTGATCGACCTTCTGGGCACAGGTGAACAATATTACGACGCCGCCAATGAACTTCGTGGACACGGCTATAAGACCGTGAACCTGAAGCTGGGCTATCAGGATGACGAT
Organism: uncultured Desulfovibrio sp.; assembly: GCA_913060505.1. Lineage (GTDB taxonomy): Bacteria > Desulfobacterota > Desulfovibrionia > Desulfovibrionales > Desulfovibrionaceae > Pseudodesulfovibrio. The sequence goes on along the minus strand of CAJXRQ010000026.1, from coordinate 9,267 downwards.
ATGGAAATTTCCATCTGGAGCAAAAACCTCTTTGACGAAGAATATGCCGTCAAAAAAGTAAAAAGCGCGACCGGCTACACCATGGTTGAAGACGGTGCTCCCCAAACATTCGGAATCACTGCCAACTGGAGATTCTAGTCATATGAAAACGTTGAAACCCGCAAACCATTATGCACCGGAGCCGGACCCCGGAATGGTTTTCGACCTGCTGGTCGGTCCGGTCCGCCTGGCTGTGCTGGATGCGGCTCTCCAAATGGACATGACCGCCATTCTGGAAAAGGAAAGTTCCCCCAAAGGGATCGCCGAAATCCTGCATGCGGAAAACGGCACGGATAATCTCGTGCATTTTCTGGACGCCATGGCGGCCATGGGCTTTGCAAAAAAGAAAGACGGCGAATACACCAATACGCCGTTTGCAACGACCTATCTGCGCAAGGAAAGCCCCACCTATCTGGGAGGAATGGTCCAGAACCTCTCCCACATGCAACACCGTAACCTTGGCCGGATCCCTGAACTGATCCGCCAGGGGCCGCCCGAGGTAAAAAGGCAGGACAGGCTGGACGGAGAGGAACGATGGAAACAGTCCGTCCGTCATCTGGCCAGTTACCAAAAGGCAGGCATGGCGGATTTTGTGGCGGATACGGTAGCGAGTCTACCGGAATTCGCGACAATGCGCCGCATGCTTGATATCGGCTGCGGTCCGGGTCTCATGTGCATGGCTGTGGTCAAACGCCATCCCGTCATGCAGGGAGTTTTGTGCGACCTGCCCCCTGTCCTTGAAGTGGCCCGGGAAGAGATAACCGCAGCGGGGCTGGAAGACAGGATCAGCACCATTGCCGGGAACTACAACGAAGTTGATTTCGGTCATGATTACGACCTGATATGGGCAAGCCAGACCCTGTATTACATACGTGATTTCGCCGCCATGTTCTCGCGGCTGCACGACACACTGGCTCCCGGCGGAGTGTTCATAAGTTTCCATGAGGGCCTCACCTGCGAACGCACACAGCCGCCCGGAGTGGTGCTCTCCCGCCTTTCTCTGGCACTGGAAGGGCAGGACGTTTCCTTTGATCAGGGACAAATAGCGGCCTACCTGCCCGGAGCCGGGTTCAGTTCCGTGGAAGTACATGCTCTGGACCTGCCTCAAGGCCCCATGGAACTGATCATTGCCCGCAAAGGAAAATAATCAATGCGCATACCGATCCTTACATTGATGGTCCTGTTCATGGCTTGTCCGCTCCGGGCCGAGCCGGATCATTTTCTGAGAATCTCAGGACCGCCAATTGCGGAGAGTATTCCCTTGATAGCCATGGCACAGACAAATCCGGCATGGGCGCAAGACTGCAAGGTTCAGTTTACCCCGTGGCATTCACCAGACATGCTCAGGGCCATGGTGGCCGGGGAACAGGTAGACGCGGCCATCGTGACCACGGCCACGGCCTGCACCTTGCGCAACAAGGGAGTGAATTGCCGTATAGCAGTGCTGCACACCTCCCCGTTGTGGATCGTCTCCTCAGAAACGGGTCCGCAGACATTGAATTCCCTGCAGGGAACGTTGCTGTTTCCCTTCGGCCCCGGAGAAATGCCGGAACTGCTCTACAAGGCTGCCCTGAACAAACACCCATCGAAAGCGGCAACCCGGCACACGGGCGGAGCATTGGAGGCAGTCAACTTATTGTTGGCCGGGCAGGGAAATCACGCCCTGTTGAGCGAACCAATGGCTTCCATGGCCATACTTCGATCCCAAACCATGCAGGCCAGAGGAGCCGTCCCGCTTACAAAAAGCATTGATATGCGGAATGCATGGCAGCAAGCCTTTCCGGGGCACCAGTTGACATCAAGCTGTGTGGCCTTTTTCGGGTCAAAAGCAGACGACAGGCAATTGATTCATTCTTTCAGTGCGGCATATGCGCCTGCTTGCCAATGGATTCACGATAATCCCGACAAAGCCCTGAAATTGGCCCGCAAGACCTTTCCAATGCTGGCCAAACAGATGGAGCAAGGAGTGCTCGGTGACCTCGAAGTGCATATACTGCAAGGAGAAAAAGCACGCTCGGACGCTCTATTCTATCTTGCCAGGATCAATGATATCTCACCTGACGCCATCGGCGGTGCCATGCCGGATGACGATCTGTTTGAGGTCAGCCCATGAGCGGATGCACCGGCAGGCTGCCTGCGCCACTCTTCCAGGGAGTGGGATTTTTGTTACTGATCCTTGGCTGGGAAATGCTTTCACGCCATTATTCCGGGCTGGTGGTGGCCGGACCACGGGAAACACTGGCAGCTCTCTTTCGCTTATTTGAGGATAACACCTTCCCGACGCTCCATCTGTTACCCACCTTGCAACGCATCGGGCTTGCTCTGTGCTTTGGCATCGGCTGCGGCGCGGCATTGGGCATCCTGGCAGGTTTCGTGGAGCCGGTACGTCTCATGCTCGCTCCAGCCCGCTGGATTCTCACCAGCATTCCCGGCGTTATTGTGGTGGTTGTCTTCATGCTCTGGTTCGGCATGGGCACCACCATGGTGGTTAGTATCACGGCAACCATGGTCGCCCCTATCGTGTATGTAAACGTAGCCGAGGGGATGATGAGCGTTGACCGCAACCTGTTGGAAATGGCCCGGGTCTATCGCCTGCCCCTGCATATGCGGCTGACGCGCATCTATGTCATGGCACTGGCTGGTCCGCTCCTTTCCGGTGCAGTTATCGCCACGGGAAATGGTATTCGTCTGGTGGTGCTGGCGGAAATGCTCGGAGCCAATGAAGGCATCGGGCACGCTCTTGCCATTGCCCGGACCAATCTGCAAACCGACGAACTCTATGCGCTGACCCTGCTGGCCATGCTGGTCATCGGATCCGTGGAAGTACTTTTTCTTCGTCCGATACGCAGAGCAGTACAACGGAGGCGCGGATGACAAGCATCATCAAAATGAAGGACATCCACAAGCGGTTCGGCAGTCATACGGTCATCAACGGTCTGAATTTGGAAGTAAAGCGTGGCGAAGCCATGGGGTTGACCGGTCCCAGCGGCGTTGGGAAATCAACAATACTCCGCATCATCGCCGGCTTGGAAACACCGGACTCCGGATTTCTGCACGTTGGTTCCGCACACATCGGCTATGTGTTTCAGGAGCCGCGCTTGCTGCCGTGGGATACGATTCTGCACAACGTGGCCCTGCCTCTGCTCGCCCAAAAGGCAGACAAAAAAGAGGCAAAAAACACCGCCCGCAACCTGCTTCACCAGATGGAACTTTCCGGATTTGAAAATGCCCGTCCCCATCAACTTTCCGGCGGCATGCGCCAGCGGGTTGCCCTGGCTCGGGCTTTGGCTGTGACACCGGACATTCTGCTGCTGGATGAACCATTCACCGGGCTGGATAAAATTCTCAGGGAAAGCATGCGTCGCCTTCTTGATTCAGCCCTGGAAAATTGCCAGGCGGCAGTCATCCATGTGACGCACGATCCGGCCGAATTATCAAAAAAAACTACCCGGGTAGTCCGTCTGTGCAGGGACAAGAAGCAGTGTTGTGAGACCATTCTTTCCGAAGTGTCCTGAAAAAGCATGGAGCAGGAACGCCCCGGTCTGGCCGGGGCGTTCTGTTTTTTTTAAGAATTAATGCCCTGCCTGCGGCACCATCTTATAGTGTAACATGCGAAAGGCTTTCCTCAGGCCGGGAATAAAAGTCCGGGCCAGTATCCCCATGATGCCCCAGCGTTTTTTGGCGGTATGGAAATAACCGGTAGTGTCCATGTAGCGCAGATTCGGACTCCAGGCTTCCAGTTCGCGATCATCTTCCACGCCCCATTGAAAGGCCGCATTGGTCTTCTTGACAGTCTCATGGCGGTGGCTTTGACGTACGCCCCATTTCGAGGATACGTCAAAATGCAGTTCTCCCGCTCCCAACCGTTCGGCTATTTCGGTGATAAGTGGCCGGATCTGCTTTTCCTCGAAATACATGAAGACCCCCTCGGCCACTACGATAAACGAAGCATCGGGATGCTTGCCCTTGATTTCGTCGATCCAGTCGGTCTCAAACATGGAACCGGCCATGTAGCAGTTGTTTTCCGACTCGGGGAGCAGCTGTCTGCGCAACTCGATAACCTCGGGCAGATCCAATTCATAAAACATCCCCTTGCCGTTGTAGACACGCTCGAACCGCGTATCCAATCCGGCCCCTACAAGGATCACCACAGGATCGTCGTGAGACTCGATGAAATCGGACACGGCCTCGTCGAAACGCCTGATGCGGACTGCGACGCCCAACTGGCTTCTGGGAGAATTCTTGTACTTGGAAAAATCGTAATCGATTTTCTCCACCAACTCGCAGGACATGGGATCATTGATGACTCCATCCGGGCGCTTGGTCTCCAGACAGCGCATGTAAAGCGGGATGAAAAGGGTATCTGCCACGTTGTCGGCGATGGATACCGATATTGATTTGGTCATGAAAGCCTCCTTGTCGTTCAGACCATTCCCATCGTTCCCAAGGGAATGGTCAAAAAAAATTATGACGATGCCGCTCAAAAACGGGTAAAATGATTGCCGGAATCACACCGGACGTCCTTGGGCCTGACCCCGTAGAACTTGCGGAATGCCCGGCTGAAATATCCCACGTTGGTATAACCGACCTCCCATGCCACCTGACTGACATTGAGCCTGCGTTCCAACAACAGGCTCTGGGCCTGATGCATGCGGTCCTCATGCAGGCAGCCGAATGCAGTCTTGTGAAACACGGCCTTGAAGCCTTTCTTGAGTTTGTTGATGTTCACTCCCACCTCTCCGGCCAGTTCCTCAAGCCCGGGAGGGGAAACCATGTTCCGGGACAAAATGGTGCGAGCGCGTCGAATCCGCTCCGCATCGTCGGGAGTCAGCATGATATCGGCCACGGTTTCCAGCCCGCACAATTCTTCCAGCTGATAGGCCAGCAACTCGAAAATCTTGCCCTGAAGAAACAGGGAGCGCGAAAGGCCGACAAACGAGCAGGTAACAATCTGCCCGGCCGCAACCCGTTGCAACGCAGTCATCCGAGTCCGAGCATTAAACGGAGGAGCGCATGCGGCAAAAAAACGGTCCAGGCCGCCATCCTGCCCGGCCACGGATTGCAGGACAGAAGTTCCGGCCACAATCCCGAGCATACGGATGGGAACAGTTCCCGCATTTTCGACATGCATCCGCACTTCCGGCGCATAGCGGACCGCGACCGATCCCGCGGTCATGGTCCGGACGTTTTCATTCATGGCTTCAGGTGCATCAAAACCTGCTTCGCCCGAAAGCAGCAACCCCACAACCAACGAACATTCCGTTGCGGAGATATCCACAGGCACGACTTCTCCCGGCTCCACAGCCACAAAAATCAGTTCAAGCCCCGGACGGATCGATTCGAAGCGGCATCCTGACGCGGCAGACTCCGCTGCCGCGTCAAACCCTTCAAAGCATCGCTCCGGGGCGCTCATTATTCGGGCTCCTCCGTTTCAGGCCCAAAGGGTTTGGTAAATCGAATCAACACCGGAGTGATGAAATAGTCGGCCGCAAGCGCGGCAAACAATCCGGCTCCCACAAGAAAACCCATGAACACGAATATCTTGACTATGGATGTCAGGTAGGCCGAAAAGTTCAGGGTCAGCACCACCGTGGTCATGAACAGGGCGCCGCCAACGGCCAGAAATGTCTTCCGATTGCTCACGGCATAATTGCGATAGCGCTCGAATTCCAATTGGTAATGGTTGATGAAATGGATGGTATCGTCCACGGCCAGCCCAAGCAGCATGGGAATGATGGTTACTGTGACCAAATCCAGCGGAATTCCGGCAAACCCCATGATGCCGCCCACCACCATGGCGGGAGCAATGTTCGGTATCATGGCGATGAGGCCGATCTTCAGGCTGCCGAAAACAAGCATCATGAGCAAAGTGACGACCACCAAGGCGATGAAGAAAGACTTGATCTGGCCATAGGAAACGTATTCCTGCATGACCGTGTACTGCGAGATGGATCCGGTCAGCACCACGTGGGCATGCGGGAAAACACGTTTCACTTCATTTTCTATCCAGTGCAGTTCGCGGGCGGCTTCGGCGGAGTTGTAGTGTCCCATTTCCACCTGTAACTTCAGACGCTGGTAGTCGTAATCGATCCAGCGCTCGACCTCCGCCCCGCCCGCATTCTCGTAAAGCAGCAGCAACTGGGCCACCATCTCCCGCGTCTCCGGAATCCTGTACCATGCCGGATCGCCCTCGTGGAGTACCTGATTGAGATCCTTGAGAATTTCCAGCAGGGATGTGGTCTTCTTGGTCAACTCCAGACCATGGATATCCAAAATCAACTTCTCAAACTTCCTCAGATTTCCAGGATCCTTGGCCGCTCCGGGTTCGTCAAACTCGACAGCAAGGTTGTAGGAGTACAAAGAGCCGACCTGGGAATCGCCCACCTCGCAAATTCGGTTCACGTAAGGAATCTTGCGGCCAAAGGTCTTGATCACGTCGAACGAAACCTCGATACGGGTAAGTCCCACAACGCAGATGCCCATAAGCACCACAAGTATCGCAATCGAAAGCCGGGGATACTTCAGGGTTCCCGTGCCAAGCCTTTCCATGCATCGCTGGATACGCGGTTCGCGGGCAGCTTTTTCTCCTTCCGAAGCCTTTTTATCCTTTCCGAAACTGAGCAGCGCGGGCAACAGGGTCAAAACCACAAGGCAGGCCAGAAAAACAAGCAGAGCGGACGTCAATCCCACCCAGCGAATGGGGCGCAAGGGGATGAACACAAAGGAAAGCAGGGCCGCAACGGTCGTCAACGCGCTGAAGACAAGAGGCCAACTCACCTCCTCCACGGCCAGCAACAGGGCTTCCCGCCGTTTTCCGATTTTCCTGAATTCAATATTGAAATGGTTGAACATATGGATGGAATAGCCGATGGACACCGCAAGGGTGATAAATATGGGCATGAATATGACGGTCGGGTCCGTTCCTATGCCCAAGTGACCCTGCACACCGAAAATGATGACCATGACGCAGGCAACCGTGGCCAGCGGGAAAATCACCCCGCGAATGCTGCGCAGAAAGAACATGAGTGTAATCACTGTAAACAGCAGGGATATCCCCAGCAGCTTTGGAGTCTCCTTGCCGAAAAAGTCCAGCTTGTCGGCAAAAACGACCGGAATCCCGGCAGTTTTGGGATGCAACTTGGCATACTTGGACTGGTTGACCACTTCGTTGACCATATGGCCCACGGCCATGATGGGATCTTCTCCGTTTATCTGGTGCGTAAGTGCATCGGGCAACGGCTTCATGCGCAGGATGAGCCATGTCTCCGTACTGTCTTCGGAAACCAGTCTGTTTTTCAGGGAGTTCTTGGCAAGAGCCCGGCGTCGCAAATCCTCCAGCGTGGCCTTGTCCTGGGGAATGTCTTCGGGAACCAATTCGTCAATCCTGATTCCGTCCTCAACACCTTCGGTGAATTCAAGGTCCGCCAGGGATTGCACATCGTCCGCATAGGGAACCCGTTCCAGAAGTTCATTGCCCAGTTCGCGCAGCAACCGCAGGCACTCGGGGTCAAACACATCGTCCGCCGTGACCAGCACGGCGCAAAAATCCTCGTTGCCGAAGATGTTCTCCATACGCTCCTTGGCCTTGAGCAGGGCATCGTCCTCCATGAACCAGTTGTCCTGATCCACATCGGCCTTGAGATGCGGCAGCCCCAGCGCGGAGAAAACCGTCAGGGCCAGAAACACGGCAAACACCAACCACCGGAACCGGATGATCCTGCTGCCGAACGTATGGAAAAGGGAATTTATCCTGACTATATTCAACATGGTCTGCTCCTAAAAACTGTACTTGGTTTTGAGCCATAGCTGGGAATTATTTTGGTATTGCCCATAGTCGCCGTCCCTGCTGCCGCCGAAAAGATCCGCTCCCAGAATCACGTGAAAGCCGTCGGAAATTTCATAGTCGGCCTTTGCCCGGTAGAATGAATCCAGATCGTTCAGGTTGAAATAGAGCATGCTGGACAGAACCAGCGTCTGGTTCAGCAACTTCTTTGAAATATTCAGGGTTGTAGTGACGTTGTGCCGATGACTTGACAGCGTTTTGTCATAATCCAGAATCCTCTGCCCATAAATCTGGGCAGTGACGCTCCAGTCATTCCCCGGCGTCCAGTCCACACCGCCCAGCCACTTCACCGCATCCCGCTTCAACACGCCTCCATCAAGAACCTTTGTGCTGAAATAACGTCCCAGATAGCACGCGGCCTCTCCACGAAACACGAAATCCGACCACGGCCGCGCAAAGTCCAGTCCGAGCACCGTCAGCCTGTGATGCTTCGGGGAAATGTAAACCTCGGTGGTTCCGCCGCCGGAAACCACCTTCCGGTGATATGCCGCCATGTCGTCCCAGCCGTGAAAAACCGACCCCGAAATGTCGAAACCCGAAAAATAGGCGGAAACCCGAAGGGCCAGTTCGCTGTCTTCAAGCGAAATGTCAGGCTCGTCCACATCCTCCTGATGCACGTCGAGACTTGACGGCCATGACGATGAAACAGCCCACGGATTATCCCCCGAAGGAAGTTCCGCAGACCTGAAAACCGGAATCCAGATCAACTCGGTATCCACTGTGGAACCGAGCAGACGAAACTTGGCCGCATCCACGGGCATGCGAATTTCATCCAGATCGCGGGTAATGGACTCCGTGTAATCGGGAGGGCAGATGATGTCGGTTATCTGGACACCGTCCGCCCTGCCCCAGATGATAGTCTGCCTTCCTACACGGATGTCCCAGCCGTCGCCCACATATTCCAGCCAGAATTCGTGCAGATCCGCCCCGGTTTCGGATTCTATTTTCCAGTTCTTTTCCACATCCGCGGATATCCAGCCGTAAATCCAGTCGAAATCGCCTTCCAGATTCAGCCGCAACTTCGCCCGTGACGTAACCGGCTCGTTGGGGGCATGCATGCCCACGGAATGAATGCCTTCCACCCAGCCGGAGAGCTTCAGACGCTCCCCGATATCCGAAAAAGAACCGGCCCGCGCATCGGATGCAGCAAATGCGAATACAAACGCCAAAGCAGCGATCAGAAACTTCATGCTTAGGGAAGCCTGCCGCGCTGGATGGTGGAAACCCGGAAAAGGTTGTCACCAAGCCCTGTGTCGTAATGCATCTCGGCCGTTTTCATGATTGTCTTGTGCTCACGGGAAACATTGTCCATTTCCGAGCAAAGCAACGTCCAGAAACCATGCTCCTTTTTCACGTCCAATGCTTTGTATATCTTGAGAAGCCCG
>CAJXRQ010000025.1 GCA_913060505.1 uncultured Desulfovibrio sp. | reverse complement strand
CGGGTACGCTCACCAACGCCTGCGAACACGGAGATACCACCGTGCTGCTTGGCGATGTTGTTGATCATTTCCATGAGAATAACGGTCTTACCAACACCTGCGCCGCCGAACAGGCCCATCTTGCCGCCCTTGGGGAACGGGATGAGCAGGTCAACGACCTTGATGCCGGTTTCAAGCAGTTCCACGTTGGTGTTCTGCTCAGTGAAGGAAGGTGCCGCACGGTGAATGGGCAGGCTCTTGTCAGCCTTGATTTCACCCATTTCGTCAACGGGACGCCCCACAACGTTCATGATGCGGCCCAGCGAACCGGAGCCGACCGGAACGGTGATCGGAGCGCCGGTGGCGGTTGCTTCCATGCCGCGGACAAGACCTTCGGTCGCGTCCATGGCGATGGTGCGAACAACGTTGTTACCCAGGTGCTGCGCAACTTCGCAGATCAGATCCGGAGCATCTTCGTTGTTCGGGTTGTTGATTTCCAGCGCCGAAAGAATATTCGGCAGGTTGCCGTCGGCAAACTCGACGTCAACAACGGCGCCGATGACCTGGACAATTTTACCTACGTTAGACATAGCTCTAAAGCCCCCTTTTATCCTTTCAGCGCTTCAACGCCGCCGACAATGTCCATAAGATCCGCAGTAATAGCGGCCTGCCTGGTTTTATTGAAGAGCAGGGTGAGCTGCTCGCTCATTTCATCACACGCCTTGGTGGCGTTATCCATGGCACTCATGCGCGCAGCATGCTCGGAACAGCTTGTGTCGAGCAGTCCACGATACACCTGAACCTTGATGAACCGAGGCAGCAGTTCTGCCAAAAGGCCTTCGACCGAAGGTTCGTATATGTAGTCACCAGAGTCGCCGCCTTCACCTTCGCCCGCTTCCTCATGGGAAGCCATGGGCAGAATCTGCTGGTCGACGGGAACCTGTCTGGCCATACTTTGAAACTCGCCGTACACAATATGCACTTCGTCAATGTCACCGGCCATGTAATCGCGGATGAACTCGTCACCCACGCTGGCGGCCAGTGTAAAGTCGAAATGACTCATGGCTTCGCGTTCTTCACGCACGATTTCGTAATCCAACTTGCGGAAGTATTCGCAGGCCTTCTTGCCCAGGCAGTAAAGCTTGATGGCTTTGCCTTCCGCAGTCTTGGACTGGGCGAGTTTCTCGGCCGTATGGATAATGTTACTGTTAAACGCACCGCAGAGGCCGCGATCGGAAGAGGCGACGAGTATGCCGACACTCTTGATTTCCTCGCGGACTTCCAGGAGCGGATGGACCGATTCGTCAGCGCCGGACGCCAGATCTCCAAGCATATCGTAGAACTTCTGCGCGTACGGACGGAAACGTTCAATGCGTTCCTGAGCACTGCGCAGTTTCGCCGAGGCCACCATATTCATGGCCTTGGTGATCTGCTTGGTTTTCTTGACGCCAGCAATTTTATTCTGGACGTCGCGTAACGATGCCATTCACGAACTCCTTGATTTAGGCGCTGAAGCCTTTCTTGAACTCTTCGATGGCGGCCTTGAGGCGGGACTCGATGTCGTCGTCCAGGGCTTGCTTCTCAACAATATCCTTCAGAATATCAGACTTGGAGTTACGCATGAAGTCGAGGAACTCGCCTTCAAACTTCTGGATGGCTTCAACCGGAACGTCATCCATGAATCCGCGACTACCGGCGTACAGGGATACGACCTGTTCTTCGACCAGCAACGGCTGGTACTGGGGCTGCTTGAGCAGTTCCACCATGCGGGCACCGCGAGCAAGCTTCTGCTGGGTGGCCTTGTCCAGGTCGGAGCCGAACTGCGCGAATGCAGCCAGTTCACGATACTGGGCGAGGTCCAGACGAAGCGTACCAGCGACCTGCTTCATGGCTTTGATCTGTGCGGAACCACCAACGCGGGAAACGGACAGACCGACGTTAATGGCCGGACGGACACCTGCGTTGAAGAGGTTGGGTTCCAGATAAATCTGACCATCGGTAATGGAGATAACGTTGGTCGGAATGTATGCGGACACGTCACCGGCCTGGGTTTCGATGACCGGAAGAGCGGTCATGGAACCTGCGCCGTACTTGTCGTCCATTTTCGCGGCGCGTTCCAGCAATCTGGAGTGCAGGTAAAAAACGTCACCGGGGAAAGCTTCACGTCCCGGAGGACGGCGGAGCAGCAGGGACATCTGGCGATATGCCGTGGCCTGCTTGGAAAGGTCATCGTAAACGATGAGAGCGTGCTTACCGTTGTTGCGGTAGTATTCCGCCATGGTGCAACCGGAGTAAGCGCCGATGAACTGCAGCGGAGCAGGCTCGGAAGCGGTAGCGGAAATAATGGTGGTGTATTCCATGGCGCCGTGCTTCTTCAGGATGTCGGCAACCAGGGCGACTTGCGCTTTTTTCTGGCCGATGGCTACGTAGAAGCAGTGCACATCAGTGTTTTTCTGAGCCAGGATGGCATCGATACCGATGGCGGTCTTACCGACCTGACGGTCACCAATGATCAACTCACGCTGACCGCGGCCAACCGGGACCATGGCGTCAACGGCCTTGAGGCCGGTATTGCAGGGCTCGTGAACCGACTTACGGGGAATGATGCCGGGAGCCTTCATTTCCACGGGACGGGTTTCCTTGGCGTCAACAGGTCCGAGACCGTCAAGCGGCTCACCCAGTGGGTTGAGCACACGGCCCATGACGGCGTCGCCAACGGGCACGGAGAAGATCTCACCGGTACGTTTGACCGGGTCGCCTTCCTTGATGCCGGTGTCCTCGCCGAGCAGCGCCACACCAACGTTGTCTTCTTCAAGGTTCAGAACCATGCCTTTAAGACCGCCGGGGAACTCGAGCAGTTCCATGGCCATGACATTTTCGACACCGTGCACGCGGGCGATTCCGTCACCAACGTACAGAACGGTACCGGTCTCGCTCATTTCAACACGAGACTCGTAATTCTGAATTTGATCCTCAATGATCTTGCTGATTTCTTCCGCTTTGATCTGCATGGCCCTACTCACCCCTTTTGATATTGTCTTTCAAAATCTGCAACTGAGCTCTCAGGCTGGCATCCAGGACCTTGTCCCCGATCTTGAGGACTACGCCGCCAAGAATCTCAGCATCATCGGCAAACTCCAATTCCAGTTTCTTGCCGGTCTGGTCCTCAAGCCGCTTCAGGACGTCGGCCTGCCGGGCCGCATCCATGGGCTTGACGGTTACCAACCTGCCGGAGATGATGCCCGAAGCTACGTCGAGCATCGCCTTATAGTCAGCCGCAATGGCCGGGACTTCTTCGAGCCTGCCCTTGTCCGCGAGCAGATTGCAGAAGTTGGTCACCATGGGCTTGACGGACAGCTTTTCCAGCATCTGCTTCAACACAGCCTTCTTCTCGTCCGCACTGAACAGCGGATTGCGGAAGAAGCGCATGGCTTCAGGCGCTCCTTGCAGGGCCTCAGCCAGCTCCATCAATTCCTTGCCGTACGCTTCCGTTTCACCTTGGCTGCCCCCGACGGAGTACAGCGCCTTGGCGTATCGGCGTGCAACTACGTTACCGGTCAATTGAGCACCACCTTGGTTAAATATTCATCCACGAGCTTGTCGTGATCAGCGTCCGACAGCTTCTCCTGAACGATTTTCTCCGCAGCCTGCACAACCATCTCGGCAACTTCGGCGCGCATGGACTCCACAGCACCCAAGGCCTCGTTCGCGGCGGTTTTCTTGGCCTGCTCGCGGATCATTTCAGCATCGCTGAGAGCCTTTTCCTCGATGGCCACCTTGAGAGCCTCGCCCTGACTCTTGGCCTCTGCGAGAATGGCCTGCTTTTCCTGTTCGAGGTTGGCGATGCTCGTCTCAACTTCCTTGAGCTTCCTTTCAGCCTCGGCCTGGCGAACCTGAAGGTCGTCGAGATTCTGTTTGATTTCCTGCTGCCGACCGGAAAGCAGATCCTTGATCTTGCTACCGGCGAGCTTCCAGATGATGCCCACCACGATAATAAAGTTGATCACCCGCCAGAGATAGTTCCACAGCTGGTCGCCGGTAACTTCTCCCCCACTTGCGTGGGCAACCGCGGTTCCGGCCAGCAGACAGACGGCAACCGCGAGAATCACTTGCACCCGTTTCAAAACGAAACCCTCCTTAGAACGTCTGTTACGCCTGGCCAAGAATCTTGTCCGTGGCTTTGGCCGCAAAATTTTCGACATCCTTGCCCAGCTGCTCCATGGCTGTCTTCACCTGAGCATCAATCTCGGCGCGTGCGGCCTTGAGGGTCGCGGCAGCATCCGCACCTGCGGCGGAAAGCAACTTTGTCTCCTCGGCCACGGCTGCGTCTCGCAACTGTGCACGAATCTCGTTACCATCTTTCCGTGCCGCGGCGAGCTGCTCCTCATAATCCTTCAGCTTGCCTTCGGCATCGGCGGTGAACTTCTCGATCGTGTCCATCTGTCCGGCCATGAGATCCTTCCGCTTTCGGATCATTTCGCGGACCGGACCGAACAAGATGAGGTTCAGGACGATCAGCGTGATCAGAAAGTTCACGAACTGGATCAAAATGCCGATAGGATGAATGTCAATCATCGCGTCTGCCCCCAGAGAGGTTGTGAATTTTAGCGCAAAGTCACTGGCGTTTACCCAATTTTAAGACTTGTGTCAAAGCCTTTTTCTACAACGACACGCCCCTTTGCCCACCGTTTTTTCTAGATATTCAAAGAGTTAGTCAGATTCTTCACTGCTTTGCAGATTTGAATCGGCTTTCCCCATGGTCAGGGAACCTTCCAAAACAGCACCCTCCTCCACCACAAGGCTGGGGGTATGGATGTTGCCCTGAAGGTTGGCCGTCTTGTTCAGCACGACCTTTTCACCGGCGGTAACATCGCCGCGAATATTGCCGGAAAGGACTAGCTGACCGACCTGGATCTGCCCGTCCACAAAGGCTTCCTGCCCCACGACAAGCGTCCCGTCCGACGAAATTTCACCATTGAAATTACCGTCGATACGCACAGCTCCCTGAAAGTGGAGTTTGCCGTTATAATTGGTTCCCGCCCCGAGAAAGGCGTTGATCTCGTCCCTGGCCATTGTGTCCCCTTTTGACGAGTTTGTGACGATTTTCCCAAATCCGGCTTGTTCAGATCCTATTGCTTGAACAGGAACCGGCGCATGGAAACATTGAGCACCAGACCTATAAGAAAGAAATTTACCAGAGTTGCACTGCCGCCATAACTGATGAACGGCAACGGGATTCCAACCACCGGCATGAGTCCAAGCACCATACCCATATTAATCAGGATTTGCCAGAAGAAATAAAAGAATACGCCCGCGGCAAGGTAGCTTCCGAACATGTCCTTGGCGTCCCGTGCAATGACCACCATCTGGTAAAGAAAAATACAAAACATGGTCAGCAAAAACATGTTGCCGGCAAACCCCCATTCCTCACCGAAAACGGCCACGGCGAAGTCCGTATGCTTTTCCGGCAGAAAACGAAGCTGGGATTGCGTACCAGCGAGAAACCCCTTGCCCCAGAAGCGCCCGGAACCGATGGCTATTTCCGATTGGATAATGTGATATCCTGCGCCAAGGGGGTCCTTGGCCGGATCAAGGAAAGTCAGAATCCGTTGTTTTTGATAGGCGTGCAAAAAGAACCAGGAAAGAGGCAACAGGGCCGGGACGGACAGGATCAACGTCTTGAAGACCTTCGGCGTCATGCCATGGTACAGGATCATTCCCCCCAGAATCATGAGAATGGACAAACCGGAACCGAGGTCCGGCTGGCGAATGACAAGCCCGGCAGGGATCAGCCCCACTCCGATGACATAGGCCAAACGTGTAAATCCGAGTTTTTCGCGTTCCCGCGCCAATATCCGCGCCCCGATGATCAGGATGCAGATCTTGGCCATCTCACTGGGCTGGAAATTCATGAAGCCAAGGTCAAGCCAACGACGAGCGCCGTAGATAGTCTTACCCATGAAAAATACAGCCACCAGCATGATGCAGGTCAGCCAGAACAGTGGCCAGGCCAGAGTCCGCAAGTGACGATAATCGAAGAGCATAACCACCAGCATGCCCGCCATCCCCATCAGCCCCCAGAGAAGCTGTTTTTGGTAGTATGGGGCCACGGTCATGCCGTCCTCCAGCCGAAAACCGCTGGCGGAATACAAGTTCATCACCCCGCAGAAAAACAGGATGAACGTCAGGCCCAGCAGGGGCCAGTTGATGTAGATGAGCAGGCGTCTGTCAAAAGCCATGCCGTCCTCCGACGCTGGAGCTATTTCTTTGCCGGTTTCTTGAGAGTAACGCCATTGAACAAATATTCGATGACAGCCTTGACCACTGGCCCAGCTCCGGACCCGCCGTGCAGGCCATGCTCAACCAGTGCGGCGATGGCATACCGCTTGCCGTCCTTTTCCGCATAGGCGCACATCCAGGCATGATCCCGATACTTATAAGGAATATCCTTGTCTTTAAGCTTCTTGAGCTCGTCGGTCAGGCGGACGACCTGCGCGGTACCGGTCTTGCCGCCCACATCCACACCCTTGGTGCGCAGCCTGCGGGCCGTTCCACGAGCGCCATCCACTGTGCGACGCATGGCCTTTTTGATCAGGGCCAATTGATCGTCCCGGAGAGGAACCCTCCCCAGCACTTCGACCCGGTCATCCTTGAGCAATTGCGGCTTGAGCAGCTTGCCGCCGTTGATCATGGCTGCAACAAACCGGGCGACCTGCAAGGGGGTGACAAGGGTAAACCCCTGTCCGATGGCCATGTTCAAATCATCGCCGCCCTGCCACCGCACACCGAAACGCTTACGCTTCCATTCGCGTGTGGCAATATTGCCGCCTTTTTCATGGGGCAATTGGATTCCGCTCTTGACGCCGTACCCACACGCCTTGGCAAAGGCGCTCATGCGGTCGACACCCAATTTTTTCCCGAGTTTATAAAAATAGACGTCACAGGACTCCACAAGCGCCCGTTCAAAATTCACCTTTCCGTGTCCGCCGCGGCGCCAGCAGCGGAACACGTGACGTCCCAGCTTCATGGCACCGTTACAAAATACGGTTTCCTTCAAATCCACCATATTGTTGGCCAAACCAGCTCCGGCAACGCAAGGCTTGAACACGGAACCGGGCGGATATACGGATTGGATGGCTCTGTTCTGCAACGGATGCATGGGGTCGTCCCGTAAAGCGGCCCATTGTTCGGGCGTCAGCCCCGAGCTGAAGGCGTTGGAATCAAAGGAGGGCGAACTTACCAGGGCATGCAACTGGCCGGTGTCTGCATCCATGACCACAACGGCTCCGGCTTCCCCTTTAAGCCAATCCATGGCCAATTGCTGCAAGTGCAGATCAATGGAAAGGTCAAGTTCCTGTCCGGCACGAGGGTTACGCAACATGCGCTCATCCAGCTTGCGGCCGCTGACATCCACTTCAAACTGCCGCCGTCCCTTACCGCCGCGCAACGGCCGTTCCAGCATGAACTCCAGCCCCTGCTTGCCGACTTCGTCGCCAAGAGCAAGGTCCGGATCCTTCTTCATTTCGGCTTCGTTGGCCTCGGCAACATAGCCCAGAATATGGGCCATAAGCGTGCCATACTTGTAATGCCTACGGGGCCGGACACGGATATCCAGCCCGGGCCAATGCAAACGGTTAGCCTCAATCTCCGCCATCTGATCAAAGGGAATATCGGAAATCAGAATAAGTGGTTCAAACGGTTTGACCAGCTTGCGCCCCTTGTGAAATTTCTTTTGAAGGTCTGCAACCGGCACCCCGGTCCACTTGCTCACCTGGACCAGCGTGGCTTTGATATCCTTGCAGTCTTCACGGACCAGGCCCAAGGCATAGGCGGGTTCGTTGACGGCCAGCAATTCGCCGTTCCGGTCCAGAATCAATCCGCGCGGAGCAAATACGGATTCCTGACGCAGCTGGTTCTCACGGGCCTTGATGGCATACTCTTCACCACGGTGAATCTGCAAATACCAAAGGCGCAATGCAAAAATGCAAAACAGACCAAGGATGAATATCTGCAACAAGAGCAGACCGAATTTCGGAGGCTGGCGTTCGCCATCGTCAAACATTTGAGTCATCGCATCTCATCCCCTGCGGGAACAACGTCCGGGCAACGTACCAGACAACAGGAAAAAGCACGGTCTGGAATAGGCCTTCCAAGGCCAACTCCTTTAACGGCAATACCACTCCCTGCAACGAGCCAAGAAAAAACGCCAGCAACGGATGCCCAATGCCGAGCATGATCCCAAGAAGACACATAAACAGAAAACTTCGGGCCTCGAAAAGCCACTGCCCGCCCAGATAGGCCAACGCCAGGACGCCAAACCACATGAGTCCGTAACCGAATGCCATGGTTCCCATGCCTTCCTGCAGCAAGACCCAAAGCACGGCCAGAAATGCAGTCTGCGGACCGGGCCTCTCCTGAAGGCTCAAGACAAGGCCGGACGCCAGAAAATCCACTCCCGGGAGCAGCGTTTGCAACCACACTGCCACAATAGTGTAGACAGTCCACCACGAGACGACATGCAGGCTAGTTGACCGACGTTGCATTGTTCTCACCCGGTCCGGCCATGCGTTTCAGCAACAGAACCTCTTCAAGGCCGCCCACATCCACCAGCGGTTCCGCTGTAATGGAAAGAAAAAGAGAAATGTCCGAGCGGTGTACGGTCTTGACCCGCGCCACGGGCAGGCCCTTGGGGAAAATTCCGGCAAGTCCGGAGGTCTCAAGCAGTTCTCCGGGTTCAATGGGAGAGTTGAGTTTGATATACTCGACCTTGAGATCCTGTCCGCTTCCCTGCCCGACAACGATTCCCTGCGAACGTTTTTCCTTGCCTATGACCGAAACTCGGCTGTTGGGGTCGGAAAGCAGCAGGACATGGGAGGCCGTGGCGCCGTAACGCAACACTCTTCCCACAACACCATCCAGCGATACGACGGGCATGTCGTCCTGAACGCCGGCAAGGGAACCCCGGTCCACGATGACAGTTTCCAGAGAGGACACCGGTCCCATGCGGTGGGCAATAATACGTGCGCCCTGCTCGCTCCAATTGTCCAAAGGCGCGAACTGCAACAGGCGCTCCAACCGGGCCGTGGCGTCGGCACGGTCTGAAAGCATCAGATTCTTCAGGCGGAGACGGGCGTTGGCCTCTTGCAGGCGTTCGTTTTCCTGCCTGAGACCAACAAGATATATGTAGCGTCCCCAGAAGTCGGACACCCGGTCCGTTACCCAGTGGCCGGGCCGGACTATCCAACCGGTGATGTCCAGGCCCGTATAGGCGGAAAGAGCGTCCAGATGCCCGGTACGCAGGTTCCATGTGTACAGACTCAGGTACACGAACAGCCCTGCCACGATTATGGCGGCTATCTTCTTGGGTTTCGTCACGCTAGTCCGTGGTGATGTCCTTGTATACTTCCACGTTGTCCAGAGCCTTGCCCGACCCGATGACCACGGCGGTCAGCGGGTCGTCCACGACCGTGATGGGAAGTTGTGTTTCATGCTGCAACAGGAGGTCAAGCCCTTTGAGAAGCGCACCGCCGCCCGTAAGCACGATACCCCGGTCAACAATGTCCGCGGCCAGTTCGGGCGGAGTCTGTTCCAGAGCGATGCGCACACCCTGCACGATTCCATCCACCTGTTCGGAGATGGCCTCACGGATCTCCTCGGAGGTAATGGTCAGGTTCTTGGGTATGCCAGTGACAAGGTCACGGCCCTTGACTTCCATTTCCGGCTCTTCCGTACCCTGAGGATAAGCGGAGCCGATTGTCATCTTGATGATTTCCGCGGTGGATTCGCCAATGAGCATGTTGTACTTGCGTTTAACGTGCTGCATGATGGCTTCGTCCATTTTGTCGCCGCCGATGCGCACACTGCGGGCATACACGATGCCGGACAGGGAGATGACTGCGATTTCCGTGGTTCCGCCACCGATGTCCACAACCATGTTGGAGGTCGGTTCGGTGATGGGCAAATTGGCACCGATCGCTGCGGCCATGGGTTCCTCGATCAGGTAGACTTCACGTGCGCCTGCCGACTGTGCGGACTCCCTGACTGCGCGTTTTTCCACCTGCGTGATCCCCGTGGGCACGCAGATCATGATGCGGGGACGCACCAGCCTTCGGCTGTTGTGGACTTTGGAGATGAAGTGGCGCAGCATGGCTTCGGTCACTTCGAAGTCGGCGATAACGCCGTCCTTCATGGGACGAATGGCCACGATGTTGCCCGGAGTTCTGCCGAGCATTTTCTTGGCTTCAGCTCCAACGGCCAGAACAGTCTTGCCGCCCCGGGAATCCTTCTTCACGGCTACCACGGAGGGCTCACTGAGCATGACGCCCTTACCCTTCACGTACACGAGAGTGTTGGCCGTCCCGAGGTCAATGGCCAGGTCATTTGAGAACGAACCGAGAATCTTGTTCAGCAGACTTCCCATTAATTTGTCTTCCCTGTTTCTCGAATTATGCAAAAACGACTGCTTCAAAAGAGTCGCGTATTGGGCTAGATTAGTTCATCAGTCAAGGATTCGTACCAAATGAACCGGGGGCAGGCAATAGTGTAGCCCCATATTCTAGACAATTTCTACATATAGGCTCGACATTTTGCAACGAACCCACTCCCTGAACGCCTTTTTTCGAGGCCGGTTTGGACAGCGAGTTCAAAAGATACCGCTGGACGCTGGCTTCAATTGCCCGAATCGCGACGGCACTTTGTCCCGCCACGGTTGCGTATTCTGCAATGAATCAGGATCCGGATCCGGCCTGCTGGACAAAGGACTTGATTTGCGCGCCCAATGGTCACATTGGCAGGAACGAGTGCAAAAAAAACATAGCCAGGTTCTGTTCGCCGCATATTTGCAATCCTACACCAACACGTACGGCCCATATGAAAAACTTGAAGGAGTGCTGCAACAGCTACAGGGATTGCCCGGACTGGTGGCCTTGAGCATCGGCACGCGGCCCGATTGTCTTGATGAGCGCAAGCTCGACCTGCTGGCAAAACAAAAGGACGCCCTCGGGCTTGGTGAAATATATCTGGAACTGGGGCTGCAAACTGCAAACAACGACACACTGAAATATATCAACCGGGGACATTCGGCTGAGGATTTCGCATTTGCCGCGTCACGAGCGCACCAGCGCGGGATAAACGTTGTGACACACGTCATCGCAGGGTTGCCGTCGCCACAAGGGATCGAAGGCGCAAAGGATTTGTTGTCCACTGTCCGCTTTGTAAACAGCCTGCCGGTGCAAGGCGTCAAGTTTCACAACCTTTATGTGTGCAAAAACACCCGCCTGGCCCACATGTGGAAAAACGGCGAATATCACCCAATCACGCTGGAACAGTATTGCGATTGGCTTGGTCAGGCTCTCATGATCCTTCCGCCTGAAACAGTCATACACCGACTCAACGGAGACCCGACCCAGGAAGAATTGCTGGCCCCGGAATGGGCCGGCGAGAAAGGAAAGATACTGAACGCCATCCATGATCATCTGGAAAGGAATGATTTCTGGCAGGGCAGGGCCAACGGAGCTTCCGACGGTCCGCCTGAATATTTTACGTCCCCGGCAAGGGAGAGAAAAAAACATGCATTATGAAATCGTGTGTGCTGCCCCTCTGGCCATGGAAATAAGATGGAAGGACGGGCAAATAGAAGATTTGCACCTGCTTTGGTCCAAAGATGTTTCCCCGTCTGAAGAGCTTTCATCCCATGGAAAAGCCCTGCAACAGGCCATGGAACGATATGTTCGGGGCGAATCCGTGCAGTGGCCGGACCTGCCTCTTGCAATGGACCGGCTTTCGTCTTTTTCCGCCAAGGCGTTGAAGCAGTTGAAAAAAGTACAGCCCGGAACCGTGGTTACGTATGGTGAACTGGCCGCCATGGCAGGCAGCCCGAACGGAGCTCGTGCCGCAGGAAGGGCCATGGCCACCAACCCTTGGCCGCTGGTATATCCCTGCCATCGTGTCGTGGGCGCGGGCGGCAAGATGACGGGCTTTTCCGGTGCGGACGGTATTCCCATGAAGGAATATCTGTTACGCTTGGAAGGCGCCATCGAGTAAATGAAAAGGAGATCCCCATGTCAGGAACTTCTTCCGATGAAATAAAAGCCATTATTGGTTCATTGGCTCACTCGCCGACAATACTCGAAGGGTTTCTGAATGCCGTTCCTTCCGGTGAATTGGCACAAACCCGGGGAAATGATTTTTGGTCCATCCATGAACATGCTGCTCATCTGGCCGATGTCCAACCTATGGTACTGGAGCGGATCCAACGGATTTTGTCCGAGGACATACCTGAATTCGTGCCTTTTATTCCCGAAGAAGATACCGACGAAATGTCGGTGCTTCCTCCGGTTGAAGATATCCTTATTCGTTTTCGATCCGGCAGGGACAAACAACTCGCATTGTTGAAGTCGGCTGGACCCGCGGCCTGGAGACGGAAAGCCATTCATCCCGAATACGATCAGTACGGCCTGCTCATTCTGGCCCGCCATATCCTCATGCACGACCACTGGCATATGTATCGGATGGAAGAACTGTGGTTGACAAAAGATGCGTACCTCACCCGACTTGAAGGCTAGTCGAGGGGAAGGTGCACCTTTATTGATGAGAGGAGAAGGAACACCGGATCACACGAAGCGATAGCGGTTGTGACCCGGTCCGAAATCGATTGCCGTGGGCGGCAGCGAGAGATTTACAGGGTGTAACTGTAGTCATGCAGTTTTTTGCTTATTTTTTTCTGCTTCGGCAAAAAAAGTAAGTCGACCAAGGAAGCAACATCCATTCTATAAATCTCTGTAGCTTCGTTCCTATGAGAGACTACGCAACAACCTTCTTCCGGCAAAGCATGGTCACAATCGAGATGATCAGGGCCAACAATATCGACCCTGAACAGACTGTAATGACTCCTATCCAGCCATAGGCCTTCCAAACATCCCCCAAAACAAAGGATGAAAGGCTCCCCCCGCCTATGCAAAACAAAATGTATAACGAGGAAGCACAGCCCATGGATTCCAGAGGCGTATGGCGGCCAATGAGCAGAAAAAGCAAGGGCTGGCATGCATAAACACCAAGAAAAAGCAACAACACACCCACGGTCATATACACCACACTGGAACTCCAACACATCACCTGCAAAGCGGCAAAACAAAGTATCAGACCGGGTATGATTATCCTGTATGTGCCGAACCGGTTGGCCAATCCACCGGCAAACGGAGCAATCACAGCCGTCACTCCGGCAAGGCTGATGTACCCGATTTGTGCGGCATTGAAGGAAAAGGGAGGAACGGCCAGCCGGTAGGTCAAAAATGTCACCCCACCAAGAAATCCGAAGAACAGGAAAAATCCGGTCAACAGCAACGCGAAGGTGCCTGGATTAATCACCATCTTCAGCAGTTCTGCATACATGGACGGTATACCGCGTGTTCGGTGAACTTTTTTTGCAGGCGAGTCGAGCGCTGAAAGGCAAATAATAGCAAGAAAAACAAAGACAAAAGCAAAAAGACGATAGGCACCTTCCCATCCCATAAAACCGGAAAAGGCACCGAGGGCAACACGTCCCACAACAATCCCCAACGTTGCGGCTGCGACGACAGCCCCAAGCTGAACTCCCGAACGAGAGGAAGAGGAAAGTCGTGCAACATAGGGAAACATGGACGCAGGAACAACGGCAGCAGCCACGCCCATCACTCCCATGCAGGCAAGAAACCATGCATATTCATGCACCCACGAGATGCCAAAAAGCAAAAAAGCTATTACGCCAAGCCCTGCAGCGGTTATTTTTCTGCAATCAAACGTATCGGCAAGAGGACCGGCCCAAAGGAATGTAAACGAATAGCACAAGGAAATGACACTGAAGGCAAAACGGGCCTTGTCCACAGGAATCAGATACGATTTGGCAATCTCCACAAATATGGCCTGATTCATGAAAACCGTGCCCACGGCAACCATGGTAGCCATGCATGCGATACCGAGGCGCAAAGAGGAACGGGACGGACGTTCCGCATCATTATTCAAAAACATTGAGAGTGACCTCCGTTGATGTCCTTTGAGACGCAAAATTTGTCCCAAACCACATCGCTAGCACTTGGAGTTCACTCGAAGTCAAGCGTCCGGAACGATTTATTGCAACTTGTTCCTTTTTTTAAACGTATCGATCTCTTCATCAATCATATCAATATGTCCCAGAATCTCTTCATGCAGCTTTTTCAACCGGGACCTGTGCTCTTCAAGAACATGCAATCGCAATCCATCCGGTCCGCCGCAATGATGGCGCACCGATGCGAACTGCTGAATATCCTTGAGAGGCATATTGGATTCTTTCAGCCGCCGGATACAACGGATCCATTTGACATCCTGCGGCAAATACGCACGATGTCCGCTGGCATCACGCTCGACATGAATGAGACCGATCTTTTCATAGTAGCGCAAGGTATGTGCACTCAGGCCGGTACGTATGGAGAATTCACGAATCTTCATTGATCTTTCCTGCGAAATTTCAAGAATAGAAGCTCTCCATTACCTAGCCGTGTTCCTGTCTTCACGCAACGTCACTCCCCCCAATCGGCTTTTCCAAACACTCTTCGCATGTTAAAAGCGCCTCACTCTGCATGCCTGAACAACCGACAGCATTGCAGAAAAAACCATCATTTTTTGTTCGACCCAAAACAACAAACGAACACAATACATGCAGATAGTACGTGCTGAAAAAAGTGATTACCCGGAACTGATCGACGTATGGGAAGCTTCCGTACGGGCAACGCATACTTTCCTGCAAGAGCAGGATATCGCGTTCCTGCGTCCGTTGATTTTTGAACAGTATTTTGATGCAGTTGCACTGCGTTGCGCCAAAAACGAAACAGGACAAATCCTCGGATTCTGCGGCGTGGCCGATGGCAAACTGGAAATGCTGTTCGTGTCGCCGGAAAGCCGGGGGCAAGGCGTTGGGTCGGCCTTGTGCGCCCATGCGATCCGGGAAATGGGTGTCACGTCGGTAGACGTCAACGAACAAAACCCGCAGGCACTCGGATTCTACGAGCATATTGGATTCAAGGTCATAGGCCGTTCACCCGTGGATGCCATGGGCAAACCGTTTCCCCTGCTACACATGACATTGGCCTGAAAAGCATAAAAAAAGAGACGACAAACAAATTGCCGTCCCTTTTATTATGAGTTTAGTCGACCTTTCTGGCGATCACATATCCGAAACTGGTCCAACGCCCGTTATCCACGGCAAGGGTTTTGGGGTCGCCGCCGGGATCTTTCTTGCAGAAGGGATCGTGCTCTGCGAACTCCATCCACCATGCCCAGGCGTCCGGCGCATAACCGCTTTCCACGATTTGAAATCCGGCTCGCTTAACATCCGCAACCGTGCTGTGAATGTCCCGAAAGCACTCTTTCCAGGAAAAATCTCCATAGGAGACATAAGGCTCAAGGTCTTTCGGCAAAGGCACATCAAGATGCATTGGTTCGCCAAGCCCGAAGACACCACCCTTTTTCAACACGCGAAGGATTTCCCTGAGGCAGTCCAGATAGCCCTCTTCGCCGTTGATCCCACGAACCATTTCAAGAGCTGTGGTTGAATGAACAAAGTCAAAGGACTCGGCCGCGAAGTAGGTATCAGGGACACCGATCTTTTGCGCAAGGACACGGTGCGAAACGCCCCATTTCTCGGCATTGCGACGAGTATGCTCGACCATGGGGTCGCCATGCATGCGATCATCCCAAGGATCAATGCCGACGATATCGACATCATATTCCTTGGCCAAAAAACACGTCTGAATGCCACGATTGCAACCGATGTCAAGCAGACGAGCTCCGCCCTTCAGGCCCATTTTCTGCGCCATGAAGTCACTGAGCTGCAATCCGCCCGGACCGCTGCATTGAGCGTAAATGGTTCCCAGATCCTTATACTGTGCCGATTTTGAATAACAAATTTGCGTCATTGGATGACTCCTGCTGTTGTATTGTTGTCGCGTGGGGCTTTTGCCCCGCCCTAAGATCAACAGGATGTCTCCGTCTGCCGCCGTAATCCCGTCAGCAGACGGATTACGCTACTATTCTCTTTCTCATGCATTCCTCATGGGTTTCACTGTTTTCGGACGAACGTGAAAGAGTACGTTCCGACCGCATGAATGGCGCAGGATTAGCAGGGAAGCTGCAAACCTTCAAGCCCGCCTAAAGCCACATCGGCTCATGTTCTGGCATATTTCACAAGGTACGTGAATTCACCGAGACTGACGGAAGCGACCTTTTCAAAACCTTGCGGCAACACCAACGCATCGGCATCGTCCTCTCCTATACGATGCTCCTTGCGCGGTCCCGGACCATGGTCGATCTTCTTGAATTCGATGAGTACCAAGGCTCCGTGCGGAGCGAGCACACGCCGGATTTCCCGGACCACATGTTCCCGTTTTGCAACAGGCAAATCATGCATCACGGTTGCAATGAAACAGGTATCGACAACACCGTCTTCCAGCGGGAGTGATCCTGTGACATCGACCACTTCGGGCTTGATCGTTGCCGAATCCAGATCGCCTGCGGCCTCCTTGAGAGTGGCAATCCCCTCTTCCCAGAGATCAAAAGCATGGATGACGCTGCCGTCCTTCAAGTGTTTTGCAAGGGCAAGGCTGTATCGCCCGGCACCGCAGGCAAGGTCCAGATACACGCCGCCCCTTTTGGCGGTTATGTGAAAAAAGGCTATGCCCTGATCAACGAAGTCCAAACTGCTCTTTCCTGCTGCAACGGGGTGTTGTGGCATCGCATTCTCCAGTATTAGTTATTTCTATCAGAAATATAGACAGCATGCATGACAGTGTCAATTTCTTCGAACACCAAAAAATATCCCTGCACGTCTGAAGACGAACAGGGAGATTTTTTTAAAGCCCTCGTGAAAAGAGGTGCGTAATAATACTACTTTGTCAGCCGCTTGCGAAGTTTGCTGCGCAAGATGATGGCGATGAGGTTCATGCCCAGCACCAACGAAATGAGCACAAGCGACGTTCCGTACTGCAAGGGCAACGTCCGTTCCGGGTCCGTGGAGGACACGGACAGGGAATAGATTTGATACGGCAGAGCCATGACTTCATCGAAAATGGATTCCGCCAGTTGCGGATTGTAACTGGCCGCTGCCGTGAACATGATGGCGGCAGTCTCGCCCGCCGCTCGGCTGATGGACAGGATGGAGCCGGTCAATACGCCCGGAAGGGCCGCAGGCAGCACGACCTTGACGATGGTCTGCCATTTGGTTGCCCCCAGACCCAGCGAAGCTTCACGATACGTATCAGGCACCGAGCGCAGGGCTTCTTCGGACGTACCGATAATCACCGGGAGAATAAGCACGGCCAGCGTAAGCGAACCGGAAGCGATGGAAACGCCCATACCCAATCCGCCAAGGTCACGGCTGGCAACAAAGAACGCCATGCCGAACAGTCCGAAAACAACGGAGGGAACGCCGGCAAGATTGTTGATGGCCAGTCGGATGATGCGCATGGCCAGACCCGGCCGCGCGTACTCATGCAGGTAAATGGCCGAAGCCACCCCCATGGGCAGGGCCAGCATCATGGAGCCGAGGCTCAGGTAGAACGTTCCCATGATACAGGGAAGAATCCCCCCTGCAAGT
Source organism: uncultured Desulfovibrio sp. (assembly GCA_913060505.1). Classification (GTDB taxonomy): domain Bacteria; phylum Desulfobacterota; class Desulfovibrionia; order Desulfovibrionales; family Desulfovibrionaceae; genus Pseudodesulfovibrio. The sequence goes on along the minus strand of CAJXRQ010000025.1, from coordinate 30,931 downwards.
CCGCCTTCCGTAGGCATACCGGTCAGGAAGTCCCATGAAATGGCAGGCAGGCCGTAGTAGACCATGTAGCCGACGATGATGAACAGGGCCAGTCCGTTGATGACGACTGCCAGCCGAAACATGAAAAACCAGAATTCCTGCGTCAATTTGCGGCGGAGACCCAGTCCGGTGTCCTCGGCCACCTGATTGGCAATGGAATCTTGTACCATTTGGCTCATTCCTCGCACTCCTTAAAGGGTGGCAGCGCCGACTTGCTTGTATTTGTGCGCAATGTGATCGGCAAGGAGGTTGAAAAGAAACGTGATGATGAACAACACCATGGCAATGGCGAACAACGCAAAGTAATGCCGTTCAAGGCCGAAGCTTGTTTCGCCCATTTCCGCGGCGATACTGGCGGGCATGGGCCGCACCGGGTCGAAAATGGAAGTGGGAATACGAGCAGCGCCACCTGCCACCATGAGCACGACCATGGTTTCACCGATGGAGCGGGACATGCCCAGAATCACGGCCGTGGAAAGCCCGGAAAGGGAAGCGGGCAGAACGACCCTGCGTATGGTTTCGAAATGGGTGGCGCCCAGTGCCAGCGATCCTTCCTTGAGGTCATCCGGCACGGAATGAATGGCGTCCTCGGCAATGGAAGTGATGGTGGGCACGGCCATGAAAGCGAGCATTATGGATGCGTTGAGCATGTTCACGCCAAAACGGACGTCGAACAGGTCCAGCAGGATGGGAGCGACCACCGCAAGCCCGAAGAACCCGATGACGACCGAAGGCAGCGAAGCCAGCAACTCGACCATGGGCTTGACGATTTCACGCACCTTGTTAGGCGCGATCTCGGCCAGGTAGACCGCCGTCATGACCCCCAGCGGAATGGCGATGAGCGAAGAAAGGAGTGTGACCCACACGGACCCCATGATCAGAGGCATGATGCCCCATTGGGGATGTTCGGAAATGGGTTTCCATTGCGTTCCGAAAATGAAGTCGAAAAAGGAAACGCCGCCGTGCAGTTCGCCCATGGCGTCGAATCCCGTGAACGTGGGCAAGGCCTCACTCACCAGGAAATATATGATCAACCCGAGGGCTATAATGGATATGGAGGCGGTAATGAAAAACGCGCCCCGGATCAGGTTTTCTTTTTTTTTGCGGTCTAACATGGGCTTTCCGGCTCCCCTTGGAGAATGTTACCCGCCGGGACGCTGGGCGTCCCGGCGGGATTCGTCATGAGGTCAGACTCATGCACGATACTCTTGTCCTGATGCTACTTGACGGGAACAAAGCCGACTTTGGCGATAATGGCCTGGCCCTTGGCGCTCATGATGAAGTCGATGAATTCCTTGACTTCGCCAGAGGGCTGTCCGGCTGTGTAGAGGTTCAGACCGCGGGAAAGCGGGTAGGATTTGTTCAGGGCGTTGGCAACGTTGGCTTCGACGCCGTTGACTTTGAGGCCCTTGATCTTGGAGTTCAGGAAGCCCAGGCCCACGTAGCCGATGCCTTTCTTGTTACCGGCGATCTTGGCAGCCATGGCGGCGTTGGAGGGCATGCGGGAGACCATGTCGAATTCGTCTTCCTTCTTCATGACCTTCTTGTGCCACACTTCATACGTACCGGAGTTGGTTTCGCGGGAGAACAGGGCGATAACGCCGTTGGAACCGCCAACGTCTTTCCAGTTGCGGATCTTGTCCTGATAGATGTCCTTGAGCTGAGCCAGAGTAATGGCGCTGATGGAATTGGAAGGATGCACGATGGGCACGATGCAGTCCAGAGCGATCACGAACTGGATGGGCTTCACGCCGTTGGCTTCGCACTTTTTGACTTCGGCGGGCTTCATGTCGCGGGACATCATGCCGATATCGGCAGTGCCGTTGATAATGGCCTTGGCACCGTCACCGGAACCGGTGGCGGAAATGGAGAAGTTGACGCCCGGCTTCATTTTGCTGAAGGCGGCAACGAGTTTTTTCATGGCCGGGTCCACAGTGGTGGAACCCTTTACACGAATGTCACCGGCGAAAGCGGTGGCTGCGATGCTCAGAACGATCAGAGCAACGAGAGCGATAAGAGACTTTTTCATGGTTTTCCTTCCTCCGAAAACGTGATTTGAATGATGTCTTGCCTGGCCACTTCGGCCCGCACGAGCAGTGCTATCAATACCATGTTACAAAATCGTTACGCAGATACGAAACTCAGGTGACACTATGGCCGAACACGTTTGCATTCCCTCCCAAAACCAAGCATTATGCCCGGTGTCGACCAAAAACAGCCGTACATAACGAACGGGGAAGGCATGAAAGTCAAATACCTCATTATCGGGGCCGGGCCGACAGGCCTTGGCGCGGCCAACCGCCTCCGGGAGCTGGGAGAGAATTCCTTTGCCGTGCTGGAGCGGCAGGCGCATACGGGCGGACTTGCCGCAAGCTTCAGGGACAAGGCGGGGTTCACGTGGGACATTGGGGGACACGTAGTGTTCTCCCATTATGAATATTTTGACCGTCTGCTGGACGACCTGCTGGACGGTAAATACCTTGAGCACCAGCGTGAATCCTGGGTTCGCGCCTGCGGTACGTGGGTTCCCTATCCTTTTCAGAACAACATCCGACACCTGCCGCCGGAAAAACGGTGGCAATGCGTGCAGGGACTGTTCGAAAAGAACCGCCCGCAGGAGCACCCGCAAAATTTCGGACAATGGATCAACCACGTATTCGGTCCGGGCATAGCCGAAGTCTTTCTCCGTCCATACAACTTCAAGGTCTGGGCCACACCGCCGGATCAGATGCAGTATTCGTGGATCGGGGAACGTGTCAGCGTCATCGAGCTGGAATCCGTGCTCAGGTCCATCGTTCTGGAGCAGGACGATGTCGGCTGGGGACCGAACAACACCTTCAAATTCCCGCTTACCGGCGGAACCGGGCAAATATTCCGCAAACTGGCGGACCGGGTTCGGGACAGCATTCATACGCAACAATCCGTGGCCAAGGTGGATGCCGAAGCCAGAACCGTGCGCACCGGACAAGGGTTGACCGTGGAATACGAGCATCTGTTGAACACGGCCCCGCTGGACCTTCTTGCCGGGCAATGGCTCAAACAACGTGACAACGGCATGGAACAGGCTGCATGCGGCCTCAGCCGTAATGGCGTGTATGTGGCAGGCGTTGGTCTGGATACCCGGAAGCATCCGACCAATTCCCGTTGCTGGATGTATTTTCCTGAAAAAGACGCTCCTTTTTATCGCACTACCAATTTCCATAATTATTCACCCAACAACGTGGCCGATCCGGGCAAACAACTCGCTTTCATGTGTGAAACCTCCTTTTCCGAACACAAGCCCGAAGACAAAACCACGCTCATGCAGCGCACCGTGGATGGGCTGGTCAGCACCTCCCTGCTGGATGCCGAACGGAAGAAAGATATACTCACCCGCTGGGAAATCAGTGTGGAATACGGCTACCCCGTTCCCTGTCTGAAACGCGATGACGCCTTGCGCAAAATCCAGCCGAGGCTGGAAGCTCTGAACATATGGTCACGCGGCCGGTTCGGCGGCTGGAAATATGAAGTGAGCAACATGGACCATTCCGTCATGCAGGGCGTGGAGTGGGCCGAGCGCATGATAAAACAGACAAACGAACAAACCTACTCATGGGAATAAACGACATGGATACGATTATTTTCGAGCAACGACGCGATAATCTGAAAAAAGCACTGGCTGAACGCAAGCTGCCCTCCCTGCTGATTTCACATGCGGCCAACCGATACTATCTGAGCGGTTTTGAACTACACGACGGCCAATGCAACGAGACCAGCGGTTGGCTGGTGATCACGGCGGACGGCGAAGACTACCTGTTCACCGACCCTCGTTTTACGGATGCGGCCAAACGGTTGTGGCCCGTGGAAACCACGTTTATCTACACGAGCAAAAAACATCAGGAAGTAGGTGAATTCCTCAAGAGCAAAGGCATTTCCATGCTGGGTTTCGATCCTACGGTTACCAGCCTGTATGACCACGAAGGGCTTGCCCCGTACACGAAACTTATTCCGGCTCGGGACGTGGTGGAAAAACTGCGCATGTACAAAGACCCTGAGGAAATCAGATGCATGGAAGCCTCCATGGCACTCAACCACAAAATCATGCACGACATCAAGCAGTATCTGGTTCCCGGCACCACGGAAAAGGAAATATCCTGGCGCATTGAAAAAATGTTCAAGGAGAACGGTGCTGAGGAAATGGCTTTCCCAAGCATTGTAGGCGTTGGACGTAATGCTGCCCTGTGCCACGCCATCCCCGGAGAGGACGTAATCCGCGAAGGCGACATGGTCCTCATCGACACGGGATGCCGCCTCAATGACTACAATTCCGACCAGACCCGTACCTTCTGGGTGGGCGACAATCCGTCCGACCGGTTCAAGGAAGTTCTGGAATGGGTTCAGGGAGCGCAACAGGCGGCCATCGACATGATGCGGCCCGGCGCATCCCTGCATGACGGCTGGAAAGCCGCCTGGGACTACTTCGACAAACTTGGCGTCGCCCAATTCTTCACCCACGGTCTCGGACACGGCGTCGGACTGGAGACACATGAAGCACCGCGCATGTCCCGTGTTGCCAAGGGCGTGATGCAGCCAGGTATGGTCATCACCGTGGAGCCGGGCCTCTACTGGGACGACTGGGGCGGCGTGCGTTGGGAGCACGAGGTGTTGATCACCGAGGACGGATGTCGAATTTTATAGGATGTGATTGCATCAACAAGAAACGGCCATGGTTGTAATGATCATGGCTGTTTCTTTATTGCGTTTTAGAAAAATGGAACGGATGAGAATCAGAAATCGAGGTTACGCTGACGCATAGTCTTATTAAGGTCGTAGCTTTTTTATTTGTGGAGTTTCGGCCTGTTGTCCCGTGCTTTGAACAGGGGACGAAAAAAATCTTTTCTCATCTGTGGTTCAAAATAAGTGTATTCCTTCCGTGCGGCAGCAAAAAGCGGCCACAAAAACTAAGAACTCGCATGACGTGCGTTGGTCGGTCTATCTCGTTCTTCCGCCTCCCCCGCTCAAACACACGAAGCATAGAGCCATTTAACCGAGCGAAGGATAGGCCGATCAGTGATCGGCCCGCAGCGAAGGTTTATGGCTCTTGCCGAGAGTGAACGCGGGCATTGCGTGACAAAGCGCAGTTTTTTGCCTTCTTTTTTCCTGCGCTAGCGAAAAAAGAAGGTCGCCCTGGAGGGCGAAACCTTCAATAAAGAAGTTTTTATGGTGTCTCATTGCGCGTAAGCGCAACCGCAAAACAAAAAAAAGGGAAGGTCAAACACCTTCCCTCTTCAAAAAAGACTTTTGAAAAAAGAAACTACAATCCCAAGGCGTCAAGATACAGGTCGCCACTGAAGGTCAACTCCGCACTGCCCTGCAAGAAAGGCTGCCCGTCTTCAACGGAAACAGTCAACACCTCGCCACCGCTGGTCGTCAGCCGTACACAGGCATCGGTCAGGCCAAGCTTGTGAGCAAGATATTGCGTGGCCGCTGCGCCGGTTCCGCAGGCATAGGTTTCATCCTCAACACCGCGCTCATAGGTACGCAACAGAATGGTGGATTTATCTACAACCTGGGCGATATTGGTGTTGGTTCCTGCCGGAGCGAAACGCTCATGGTAGCGAATACCGGCACCGACCGTGGCGATATCCTCAGCCGCGGCATCATCCACAAATAGCACCGCATGCGGTACACCCGTGTCCACGAAATGAACCGTCAGCTCGCGTCCGTCCAGACTGAGAGCGATATCGGTTTCCGTTCCCCTGGGCGGCGTAAGCTGCACCTTGACCTGCCCGCGCTCCGGACCTTCGGTGATGACCTTTGCCCGAATCGGCCCCGCATCCGTACCGAACACATGCTCGGCAGGTGCGATGTCCAATGTATAGGCAAGCCTGCCCACGCAACGGGAAGCATTGCCGCACATTTCCGCCCGGCTGCCGTCATTGTTATAGAAATGCCAGCAGTACGCCATATTCGAATCTTCGGGAGCCTCGTCAATGAAGAACAGGCCGTCCGCACAAACGCCAAAAGCGCGAGCGCAGATTTTTTTGGCCCAGCGGGGCATTTCCGCCCGGCTCAGGCCCAATTCCCGATTATCGATGACAACAAAATCGTTGCCGCAGCCCTGCATCTTATAAAAAGGCACACTTGTGCCGAACATTTCGCTCATTATTATTCTCCATCGGACATATAGCGGTGGCTTGAAAAAAACGATAAGCATTTCAACGCAGCCCGGCAAGCAGAAAAAAGGCCCGAACATTGCCTTTTCCGGCTGCCCATGCCAAACAAATTTTCCGCCTTTGAAGTATAGTTTTATTCGGAGATATCAATGACAGAAAAAAACAACGGCACATCCAACAAACAGCAAAACGGACTTGTGCGTAAGTCTACCTGCGTCATTCTCATATTTTTTGCCTTTCTTGTCGGCGCGTTTGCAGGCAATACCATCACCATGCTCATGCTGGCGGACAAACAGCAACCGCAACAGGCATCCATGCCGCCGGTCATGCCTGAAGCGCGAAAAGACCCCATGCAGACCAAGCTGGAGGCGGCAACGGTTTCCCGGCCAAATGATTCCGTAGCCTGGGCCAAACTGGGCCATTACTATTTCGACCACGACATGCCAGCCAAGGCCGTGCCCGCTTACGAAAAATCCCTGGCGCTGGCACCGGAAGTCGAAGACATCTGGTCGGATCTGGGCGTCATGTATCGCCGCACCGGGCAATATGAAAAGGCGGTTCAGGCATTTGACCGGGCGCTCCAGATCAATCCGGAGCACATCACGGCGCGCTTCAACAAGGGCATCGTGTTGCTGCACGACCTCCATCGCAAAGAGGACGCACTGAACGTATGGGAAACCATACTGAAGCAGAACCCGGACGCGACCACACCCGGAGGCCAGCCCCTGCGGAACTTCATACAGGAAGTGCGCAGCATGTAATCCGGGCACGGAATCGTGATCAAACACACGTTTATCCGCTCTCCCCTTTACACAGTGCCTTTTTATGAATAAATTCCTGCTATTCAGGATCAGTATGAAAATCCCACCGAGGAGAAAATCGATATGACCAAAACCGCACTGCTCTTCCCAGGCCAAGGCTCACAGGAAAAGGGCATGGGCCGCGATGTGGCCGAAGCCTCCTCCGAGGCGCTGGATCTGTGGAAATACGCCGAACAGGAATCCGGCATGCCGCTCCGTGAAATTTATTGGGACGGTGAAGATTCGGACATGGCCAACACCCGGGCCCTGCAACCGGCGTTGACCGTCGTGAACCTCACCTTGTGGCAGGCATGTGCCAGCTCGCTTGAGCCGCTGGCCGCAGCCGGACACAGTCTCGGGGAATTTGCGGCATTGGCCGCCGCCGGCGTGCTTTCCGTACGTGATGCGATACGCGCCGTAGCCATTCGCGGAAAACTCATGGCCGATGCCGGGCGCGAAGGACACGGCATGGCCGCGGTACTCAAGCTGGAGCAGGATGCGGTGGCCGAGATTGTGGACAAAGCCGCCCAGGGCACGGGCATGGAACTGCGCATTGCCAACTACAACACCCCGGGCCAGTTCGTAATCTCCGGCGAGGAAGCCGCGCTGGATGCAGCCGCAGGGCTTGCCAAGGAAAGCAAGGGCCGGTGCATCAAGCTGCCTGTTTCCGGCGCATTCCATTCCCCGCTGATCAGCGAGGCCGCCGAGGAGTTCGCCAAGCTTCTCAAGCAACTGGAATGGAACGCTCCGTCATTCCCGGTCTATTTCAATGCCACGGGCATCCCCGAGCAGGATCCCAACGCCATTGCCGAGCTTATGCAAAAGCAGATGACATCGTCTGTTCTCTGGGTTCAGACGCTCGCTTCCATGTGGAACAGCGGCATCCGCACCTACACGGAAATCGGTCCCAAAGGGGTATTACAGAAGATGCTCAAGCCCAATTTCAAGGGCAAGGAAGAAGACTGGACCGGTGCGGCCATCGGTTCATTGGCCGACTTATAGAAATTCAGGAAAAACTTGGGGAGGGCCCTTTTAAAAAAGGGCCCTCCCCAAACCCCTCCCACAAAACTTTTTGGCGCTGTGCCCATCTGCTTCGCAGGTGGGCACAGTTTTTTGTGCTTTGTAAAAATCTACCCGTTTCACATCCGCAGGATGTGGAACAGAAAAGGGTCAAAGGACGTGTCCTTTGCGGGTGCAGGACAGCGCCCTGCTCTTGATCTTTTTGCAGGAATGCAGCGGATGCCCTTTTTTCACCATGAGAACGAAGCTGAGCAAAAAAATGGGAGATGCCAGGCGCAAAAAAAGCTCAGGCCGATGCGTACACCCTGTACGCGAGGAGTTGAGTTTTTTGCAGCAACGCAGCAGATGCCCTTTTTTCACCATGGGAACGAGGCTGGGCAAAAAAGTGGGAGATGCCAGGCGCAAAAAAAGCTCAGGGCCGACGCGTACACCCTGTACGCGAGGAGTTGAGCTTTTTGCAGCAACGCAGCAGATGCCCTTTTTTCACCAGCCTAACGCAGGGCGATCAAACCACGCCGCCCCAACTGCCGAATAAACTCCGTCACCGCCACCTCTGCTTCCCGCGGCTGCACCTTGTAACGCTCCACAAAAAGAACGGCCAAGTCGCGCACCGTGCGCTTGTCGTCAATCAAACCCCATACGAATGAACCGAGTTCGTCCAATTCCAAAGTCCGCTTGACGGGCGTGCCGTCCCACATACCAACACGCTCGGCCAACCTGCCGAACCATGGCCGCGAGGCAACTTCGTAACGAATACGCATCAATCCGTCCGCGCCGGTTTCGGCCTTAATGGCGGAGTTGCGCACAAGGACCATGTCCAGGGCCTGCTCCCGCCCCATTACCGGTTTCGGCTTGCGCTTAAACAGCCCCATAATGCGAACAGACCTCGGTAAATTGTTTCGAACTCAAATCGGTATTCCCCTGTGCGTATACGCCCAACAGGGCGTTGTGCTCGGCATCCAGCCAAACCTGCCCGCAATGCAGGGTGGGCTTGCGTAAAAATCGAGTCTCCCGTTCCCGCCATGCAATGGAATCATCCTGCTCCCGGATCGCGCCCCGGATACGTGCGGCGCAATAGTCCGGCGCCCATGCGGAAACAGCTTTTTTTTGCAATACGACGTCCGCAGGAACAAGCCGCTCCAGCTCAAGCGTCATGCCTGGACCTCGGCCGAAATCCCGTGCAGAGGCGTCGATTGAAGGTTCTCGTTTGAGACGACGAAACATGAGCAATCCTCGCCCCGGCACAAAAGAAAATTTCTGCAATAAAAAATTGGCAGGAATACGCGCGCGCAAACCAAACATGCGCCATGGCAACGTTGCGCCAGCCCAGTGATCGCGAAAAGACTCCAATACGGTCATCGCCTGTGGGTTCGCCGAATCTTCATGGTCGTAGAACTGAAGTGTGGCAGCCAGTCCCGTGGCCGGATTGTGGACCACGGCTCCGCAGCCTCCCTGCCAATGCACGAAAACCGCGACAAGGCCGCTCGTGTGAAGCGATTCGACCGCAGACGCCCACTCGTCAGGAGGATCAATGATACAAAGTCCTTTGGAACGAAACCGCTTTGCAAGCTTGCGAACATGCCGCTCTGCGGCAAACGGTCCCCGGATGCGCCGCCATTGGAGATCGGCACGGACAACACCGCTCTCGCCCAGACGGATGAATTGATGTTCCAAAGAGGCCGGCTCCCATGCCTCGGGCACGGACAGCCCAATGCCGTTCCAGGCCACCTTTTTGAACATCATGTTATCGGGGCACAAAAAAATCGAGATCGTCGACTTTCCCGGCGTGTTCCATGGCGCGGTACTGACGGCGAAATGTCTTCTTGTAACAGGTAAATTCAAGGTCCAGCAGAGATTGGTCCGTCATCTTGATGGATACGCCGGGACGAATGGACGGATCCGTGCTGTACATGAGCACCACTTTGACATGGCGTCCTTCATCCCCGGAAATATCCCATTCCCAGGCAATGACGTTGCGGAAGGAGTCTCCCTTGTATGCGGAAGGATCGCCGAACCGTTTGGTGTACAACGCCAGTAAATCCTTGAAGAGACGCTTGCTCATGTCCGCGAACTTGATCTTGACGCGCACAATTTTTCCGGGATTGGCGCAATTGCCGTAAATGATGCTCCCGCCGCGAACGCCGTGAATGGCTCCGGTACGGATCAGGGCCTCGTTCAGAAAAATGGCGTCGGACATGGCTCCGGCATGCGCCATGCGGCACATGTCCTGATACCGTGAAAAATCGTCACCCAAACGGATTCCGGCCACGGATATGGGAGCAGGGCCGGACGCCCATGCGCCGGTAGCAAGCAAAAACATAAAGATAATGCCGAGAGCAAATCGTTTCATGGCAAACCGTCCGTAAATTGATGTGCAACCATTCATCCTGCTTGCCTTTTATCGCAGAACATGGCGTAAAGCAAAAGAAGGAAATGTTTTTGCCAACAGAAAAGGAAAACGCATGCGCATCTTCGCCTATTACATCCTCGCCTTTGCCGTCAGCCTGATTTACAGCGGACAGGTCTGTCCGCTCATGGACGCCCTCCCTGTCCGGGAACTGGCAGGAACGATGTTCTGGCCGCTGATGGTGGCCTGCGGCATACGCATATTTGCGCAAAAACGTTTGGTAGACGAAGCGCCGCTCCTGCTGCAACCCGGCAGGCAATTCCAACTCGATTTCGGTCTGTTGCTGCTGGCAGGAATGGGCATGGCCACGCAACTGTATTTTACCTACGGCTTTCCGTTGATACGAAGCGGCATGAAACTGGTCCTCGGCCTCGTCATCATGGGGCTGTTCGCAGGGCTGGACATGACACTCGCCAGAGAACGCGCCATCATCACCAAAACAATCAGACAAGGTGGCGCAACGCGTCCTCCGCGCAAACTCTCTCCCATGCCCCGAAAATTCGCCCTCATTGCCTCGTTGTTACTGATACTCATGACAGGACTGTTGCTCCTGCTGTTGGCTCGCTATATTCACGGGCTGCAAATCCGGGAACTCTCCCCCGCCACCATTGCCATGCTCGGACAAAACATCCTGCTGAAAATCGCTTTTGTCATGGCAGTGCTGACGGGACTGGTAGTCAATTTGATTCTTTCATGGGCGCGCAACCTGAAAATGCTGTTCAAAAATGAAATCCGCGTGCTGGAAAGGGTCAGCCGAGGAGAATTGAACGAACTGGTTCCGGTGGCCACCAACGACGAATTCGGCTACATCGCCGGGCATACCAACCGCATGATAAAAACCCTGCGCGACGGAGTTCGCATGCAGCAGGGCCTGCGTATTGCGCGGGAGGTGCAGCGCAACTTCCTGCCCCCCCACCCGCCACAAATCCAGGGCCTGAGTTGCGCCGCAACCAGCCGCTCCAGTGACGAAACCGGCGGAGACTTCTACGACTGGGTTGAATGCGAAGACGGCTGTGGTCGTACCGTCTTCATGGTGGGAGACGTGGTGGGACATGGAATCGGCGCGGCCCTGCTCATGGCCTCGGCCAGAGCCATGCTCCGGCAAAGCGGCGGCACACTGCACGGCCCGGCAAACGCCGTCAACGCGGTCAACCGCAGCCTGAGCCGGGACATTCGGGACTCAGGCCGTTTCCTGACCCTGTTCATGCTGGAAGTGGAACAGGCGCATCAATCCATGCGCTGGATCAACGCAGGGCATCCTCCGGCCCAGATTTATGACAGCGAGCACGACACATTCACACAGCTTACCGGCAAGGATATCCCGGTCGGTGTGGACAGGGAATGGACATACGGGGAAATGAATCTGGAATGGCTGCGTACCGGACAAATCCTGATCGCCGGGACTGACGGCATATGGGAGGCTCCCGGCCCGGACGGCAGTCGATTCGGACAGGAGCGCTTCCAAAAAGCGGTTCGGACCAATGCAAAGGGAGATGCCCAGGTCATACTGAAGGCAATCATGGACACACTGGACCGATTCACAAAGAACACGCCGCAGGATGACGACATCACCCTGCTGGTCATCAAGGCCGAAGCCTGAAAACCAAAGGGACTACAAGCCCCCCAGAGCCTCGCTACGTGACGGATACATGGAAAAGATCTTGTCGTATCCCGAGACTTCGAACACTTCCTGAATGTAATCCTTGACTCCGCAGATACCGACCTTGCCCGAAGATTTCTTGAGCCGCTGATAGGCCAGCACCAGAACCCGAAGCCCGGAACTGTTGATATAGTCAAGGTTGGAGAAATCAAACAACAAACAGGACGTGTCACTATCCAGGAGTGAAAGGACTTTTTCCTCCAGCACCTGAGTACCGTCACCGTCCAGGCTGCCATCAACCTGCAAAATGGTTATTCCTGCTTCATTTACTTGTTCTATGCTCACATTTGCCTCCCTTTCTAGCATGTGCAGCCTTCATTCAATTTTTTTTCAAGGATGATCACGTTCTTACCCTCTTCCCGGCGGTAGCTCAGGCAATTGGACATCTTCCGCACCAAATGGATCCCCATGCCGCCGATGGGCCTTTCGCGCTCATCCAGAGGGGTTTCAAGTTCCGGCTCCGGGACTTCCAATATGTTGAATGGTTCGGCATCGTCTTCGATCCGTACCACGATGGTTTCGCCGTCCGTGGCCAGGGACACGTCGATGGGGTGCTCATCCATATCCGAATATCCATAAGAAATAATGTTGGTTACGAGTTCGTCAAGGAACAGGGTGAGTTTAAACACAACTTTGGGCTCCAGACCGTTGGCCCGGCAGAAGTCTTCCACCTTGGGCCGAAAAATCTGGAAGCACCGTTGCTTGTTGGTCATTCGGAAAGACATGTGTCGCATTCCGCGCTCTCCCCCGGCAGACGCATGGCTGGCCGTCCGCCTCGCCACCACCAGCGTAATGTCGTCCTTCTGTTCGGCATCGCCCATGAACGTTTCCACCGCACTGAGCACCGCTTTGCCGATCTCCTCAGCCTTCTTATCGGCATTTTGGCGCACAATGGCAAGAAACCTTTTCTTGCCGAACATTTCACCATCCGGATTGCGGGCTTCCCAAACACCGTCCGTTCCCATGACCACCATGCCGCCGGGTGGCACGGAGCCGGAACAGGACTCAAACGAATAATCCGGCAGCACACCAAGGGCCAGCCCCTCACCTGACAGCTCCACCATGGAATCATGGGCCGGGTCGAAAAGAATTGCCGGATCATGCCCGGCACGCACCCAGCGGATGTCTCCGGATTCCGGCCACAGTTGCAGATAAAACATAGTCAGAAAACGCCCTGTACCATCCAGATCGACATTCAGATGTCTGTTGACCATCCGTATTCTCCGCTCAAGCCCGACCTTGGCTCCGGACAGGCCGTGGATCAGTGCCCTTGCCGAAGACATGAGCAAAGCAGAGGGAATACCGTGTCCGCTCACGTCCCCCACCACCACGGCATAAGCCGGACCGTCCTGATCGTTGACGGTCAGATAGTCATAGTAATCGCCCCCGGTCTGGTCGCAATATCGGATAAGCCCGGCAATATCCCAGCCGGGAATATCCGGAGCGCTTGAAGGCAATAAATGCTCCTGCACGGTGCGGGCAAGTTCCAGATCCCGGCTTATCTGCATGTGTTCCTTGAGCTTCGGTCCCATTTCGTTGACGATGCCGATCAGATGGTCGCGTTCGTCCCCGGTATGATAGTCCACACGCACGTCAAAATCGCCATCGGCAAGACGCTGCCCTGCATGGGCAATGGCCATAAGCGGTTTTGTGCTGGAGCGGCTCATGATCCAGCTCCCCAGACCGGAAAGCAGCACCACGGCCAGAATGCTCGCCCCCGTGTACCATCGCCAATGCGTAAAAAAGACTTTCACTCCGGCCAGAATACTGTCCGGTATGCTGGTTACGGCCTGTTCAGGCACAATGATGGCGTAGGTGTATTCCGGTTGCGAGGCAAACGCCCACACCGAATCCCTGCCCTTGTACGGCATACGCATGAAACCGGACTTCTCGTCATGCGTCCGGCGCAGAAATTCCGCAAATTGCGTAGCGTTGTCCGAGGACAGCCACTCGTGCTGCTGGGCTGTAAGCCAATGGCGATGGCCCCGTTCATAATCCATCTGGCCGAGAATCAGCAGTCCGGGCTCGCCCGTATCCGCATGATCCTGTCGCAACAGCAAAAACGGCCTTTGATCCTGCCCCCATTCCGATTCCACCGAAGTAAATTGAAGAATGTCCGTAAGGAGGATATTGATCACGGCGACACCCAGCACCCGGCCCTCGGGACTGCGGATGACCGTGCCGACTCCGCCCATATTCCGGCGTGTGGACGGATCCACCACGGGCATGGCCCATGTGGGACCGATTCGTTCTATCATCCGCTGGTACCAGCCCGTTATGCGTGGGTCGTAGTGCTTGGGGAGGCCGTGAGCCGGATAGGAAACACTGACACCGGAAACAAGGTGAACGTCCAGCCAGATGGCTCCGCCCAAATCATCATACATGGCCCGCATGGCCGGCAACAAAGAGGAAAGCCAGCGGATATCGTCCTCGACATCCGCACGCCGGATACCCGGAGCAAGGTTCAACGACAAATGATTTTCATCGACCGAAACAGGCCGGATCATCCCGGATTGGGTATACCGGGTATGAAGGCTGCCGACAGTTGAGTCGGAAGAACTCATGCCTTTGCGGAATGATGAAGCAGGAACGATCGCCGCAGGATTCTCCCGGCGCGATTCTCCCCTGAGCCGCTGCGACTCCATGGCCAGAATCCGGGAGGACTGGGCATAGGCCAGAGACTGGCTGCGGATGACCTCACCGGCCCCGCGAGCGCTCTCCTCCAGCCCGTAACTCATGATGTCGACCATGTCCTGCCGGGCCGTTTTCGTGGCCTCACGCAGCATGTTGCGACTGTACGTCCCCATGAAAATACGAATGAAAAGCAACGGCACAAGGCTGAAAGCAAGCAGCACGAGGAATATCTTGAAACGAAAACCCATTTTCATCGAATCCCTCCTGAAGCCATGAAACCCCACCGGCTTGCCACCTTATACTTGGAAACGCGCATGGCTTTGTCTATAACTCGAAACATCCTGAAAAAACAGATAAGGATTATACATGCCCAAAGCAAATGAGAATACCCCGGTAACCAAAGCGTCCCTGTATTCCTGGGTGTTCCATCGCAATACCAACCTGCAGACCATCGTCATCGGCATCATCCTGATTACGGTAGCGCTTCGTCTGGTTCCCCTGGAAATGTCCAAGAGAATCATCAACGAAGCCGTGGGCATGAAGGATCTGCACAAACTTTTTCTTTACTGCGGCATTTATCTTGTCAGCGTTGTTCTGGCCGGTGTGTGCAAATACATCATCAACCTGATGCAAAACTTCATCGGGGAGCGGACGCTCAAGACCCTGCGTGAAAAACTTTACGCCCACGCCCTTTCCCTGCCGCTCAATTATTACCGCAAGACCTCGCCGGGGCAGGTTATTTCATACATGATCACCGAGCTGATCCCGGTGGCCAACTTCATCGGGTCCGCCGTGGCCGTACCTGTGGTCAACCTGCTCACGTTTCTGGCCTACTTCATATACCTTTTTTACCTCAATCCGTTCCTGAGCATTATCGCCGTGGGCATCTACACGGTGGAAGTTCTGGTCATACCGCCTATCCAGAAACGGTTCAACAGGGCAAACAGGGAACGCATCGACAACACCCAGAAAGTGTCCGGCCTTATCGGGGAATCCATTTCCGGCGTGCACGAGGTCCATGCCAACGCATCCATCCCTTTGGAGCGCAGCCGCTTTCAAAGCACGCTGGAAAAGCTCTACCGATCAACGTTGATCATGAACGCCTACAAATACGGCATCAAATTCTCCAACAACTTTTTCCAAAGCCTCGGACCGTTCTCCCTGCTGCTCATCGGCGGCTATCTGACCATCAAGGGGCGCTTCGACCTCGGGGCGCTTTTCGCGTTTCAGGCCGCCTATGACAAGCTCTACCAACCATGGAAAGATCTGATGGAATTCTGGCAGATCTACATCGACAGTTCGGTTCGCTACCGGCAGGTCATGGATGCCTTCGACCTCGTGCCGGAACACGAACTCACGGTTCACGACCGTGATCCCTATGTTCTGGACGGTTCCATTGACATTCGCAACGTATCCTATGTGGTCGGCAACAACATCAAACTACTGGACAACGTGTCTCTTTCCATTCGGGAGGGAGAACACGTGGCGCTGGTGGGATTCTCCGGGAGCGGCAAGTCAACGCTGGCCCTTTGCGTGGCTCAACTCTACAAGCACACGTCGGGCAACGTCATGCTGGGGGAACGCGACGTTAATACCCTGACCAAGCAGGACATGGCGCACAACGTGGGCATGGTGGCCCAACACCCGTTCATCTTCAACGGCACGGTGCGGGAAAATCTGCTCTATTCCTGCGACGCACTTACTTTGCAGGGTGGGGCTTGCGCGGCCGGAGAAACGCCCTCACTGGACAGGATCATTGAAAACATCCAGCAGGTGGGCCTGTTCCTTGATGTACTCAGCTTCGGGCTGCGCTTTACCATCGATCCGCAAGAACACCCGAAACTGACGGAAGCCATTATCCATGCCCGACACGAATTCCGGGTACAGCACGGGGATGATCTCGCGGCGGACATCGAACCGTTCTCGAAAAAAACATATTCGCGCTACAGCAACGTTATATCCAACATCACGGCGGGAGCTTCCCCCAACCCGGAATATGCGTTGGAGACCTTGTACGATAAAGACTTTTTCCGGGTATTTCTCGACAAACAGGACCTGACCGAGCCGCTGATAACACTGGGTGCGGATCTTACGGCACGCACCGTGGACATCTTCAACAGCATGCCCGAAAGCACCGTGGACAACATGCTGGAGGAAATGCTCTCCAACAGCCCCATCGCGCAGGAAGACTTCGAGCAGTGCAAAAATGTGGCTGAACATCTGGACCGCGGCCACGACCTGCGGGAAAATGAACGCACTCTCATGCTCAAGCTGGCTCTGGCAAGTTCACCGGGCAGGCATAAGCTGGTGCATCTAAGCAACGACCTTGCAGAGCGCATCAAATCGGCACGCAAACCATTCCAGGAAATGATGGAGGCACTCGATCCCGGCTCCTTCGAGTTCATGCGCTGGCGGTCATACATGCGGCAACGCAGCATTCAGGACAACATTGTTTTCGGGCACGTCAAACACGACAGTGCCGGGGCCGAGGAACGTATCAACCAACGCATCATGCAGTTGCTGATCATGGAAGGCGTTCTGGAGCAGGTTGTCGAGATGGGACTCGAGTTTCAGGTGGGCAGCATGGGAGACCGTCTTTCCGGCGGACAGCGACAAAAGATCGCCCTCGCCCGCGTATTCCTGAAGTCGCCCAAAATCGTGATTCTGGATGAAGCCACTGCCGCGCTGGACAACGCCTCGCAAAAACGCGTGCAAAGCGTCATCACCAACAAATGGCATGGCCGCAACACGGTCATTGCCGTGATCCACCGTCTGGACATGCTGATCCACTACGACAAGGTGGCAGTGCTCAAGGCGGGGAAGATAATTGAACAAGGCACCTATGAAGAACTGCTTGAACGCAAAGGAGCCCTTCATGAACTCGTTTACGGAAAATAGCGGGCAGAATTGCTGCCAACACGAAGCGATCATGGCCCAACTGAGGGCCGTTCCCCACTTCAGCGAAATCCCGCTGGACATCATCAAGGTATTGGCCCTGCTGTGCTCTCCCATGAACTACCAGCCAGGAACAGTCCTCTTCCATCAGGACGACGGCGATGACAAGGCTTACCTGATCATGAGCGGCAAAGCGGAACTGACCCGCAACCTCGAAGGACAGACCACCAAAATCGGCAGTCTCGGACCGGGGGCGTTCGTGGGGGCGCTGGCGCTCATGGCCGATGTAAAGCGCCTCTTCACTCTCACGGCTTCTGAGACCACGGTCTGCCTGACCATACGTCGCAAGCAATTCCTGCAAGCATTGGAAAAGCACCCATCGGCCCATGTATTCTTTACCAAAGTTCTGACGCGCAGCATCGTGGACTGGGAAGAAGCCCTGCTTCGGGCCGGAACCTGTCCGGCAAACAGTCTCGGCTCCACCGGGGTCAGCTTGCTGTAAGGCTGTGCGCGGGACAACGTGCCGCTTCAAACCTAGTACCTCTCATGAATGATTGTGCCCGTATTTTCGCAACCCGCAAACAAACAGGAGGCAGCCATGCCGGAACCCGCAGAAAAGGCCGTAGAACTGTTCCGCCAGATGAACAAAAACCGCCGCGACATTTTCAAGGCGTATCAGGGATTCACCGAAAGCATCAAAAAGGGAAGCTCCATTGAGGGCAAAAACCAAAGCCTGATTCTCATTGCCTGCTCCATTCTCACACAGTGCGACATGTGCATTTCGCTGCATGTACAAAACGCGGCCACACAGGGAGCCTCGCGTGACGAAATCATCGACGCGGGACTGTTGGCTGTGGCCATGGGAGGCTCACCCAAAATGATGTATATGCGTCATGTCTATGAAGAAGTGGACAACCTTTTCGACTGATTTTGACAGAAGCGTCGCGGATCGGGGCAGCCCGGTCCGCGCTGTGGTCTTTTGGCCGCGAACAGTATACAACCCGCCAAGGAACCAACCCACAACCCGAGAGTTTTTTGAATGACGGACCACAAATTCGGCATGGTGGCACTTATCGGCCCGCCCAACGCCGGCAAAAGCACACTCATGAACCGTTTCCTCGGCCAAAAGGTGGCCATTGTTTCACCTCGTCCCCAGACCACGCGAAACCGCATCAGCGGCATTCTTTCCACGGACACCGAGCAAGTGGTCTTTCTCGACACGCCGGGCATCCACAGGCTGCGCGGCAGGATGAACCGCTACCTTCTGGATTCGGCATGGAACGCGCTTGCCGGGTGCGATCTGGTGGTCGTCATGCTTGATGCAGCCCTTTATGCGTCCAAGCTGCACTTGTTCGACAAGGAAATCGCTCCGCTGGTCAAACCGGTGAGCGAATCCGGGCGTCCCGTACTGGTGGCTGTGAACAAGGCGGACCGTCTCAAAGACAAACCGGCGCTCCTGCCTGTGTTGCAAAAAGCCTCGGAAACGTGGCCCGACGCTGAAATTTTTCCCATTTCCGCCATCAAAGGACAGGGAGCCGATGCCTTGCTGAAAGCCATTGTGGAGCGCATTCCCCAAGGGCCGCCCATGTACCCGGATGACCAGATTTCCACGGTCCCCCTGCGTTTCATGGCGGCGGAAACCATCCGTGAAAAACTTTTTTATTCCCTGCAACAGGAATTGCCCTACGGCACGGCCGTGGAAATAGAACAGTGGGAGGAAGATGCTCAGGCTGGTCGTGTACACGTCGGCGCGGTCATTTATACTTCCAAGAAAAACCACAAGGGCATGATCATCGGCAAACAGGGAGCCAACCTCAAGGAGGTCGGAACCCGTGCCCGCAAGGAACTCAACGAAATGCTGGGCATGAAGGTCCATCTGGATCTATGGGTAAAAGTTCGCTCCGGCTGGACCGAAGACCCCGGTTTCCTCCGCGCCATGGGACTGGGAGAATAAAGAGATATTTAATCAAAAAAAAAGCCCCGACATTCTTTATTGAATGTCGGGGCTTTTTTTTTGCAGCGCTCAAGGACAATGTTCTGATAGCGAAGCGCACGCAGTTGTCCCAGAAATATGGTTTTATACTCTTTGTAAATGGCAGGGAGAGGCTGGCGAAGCGCTTCAACATCAATTCCAAGCTTGGTAATTAGAATTGGCACTGTCCAGACTCAAAAATGAATATCCGAATTCATCACGAATTCGATGTGCGACCGTGGATTTTCCGGATGCCGGAGCGCCGGCTATGACGATCGCCTTGGGAGAATTGGTATACTGCATATGCTTCCTCGCCTTTTCTCCGGGAAGGGGCTTCACATCACATTCATAAAACATTCCCGGAAAGAACAGGTGGCCTTCAACGAGAGTTGTATAAATACCACTTGCAACGAATACTTGTTCAGAAACAATAACCTATCATAGTCCGATTAAGCCTCGCAACAGGCTTGGATTACGGCTTTTGACAGGAAATCCGGTAAAATGAAAAATATGGAGGGAAAACAGACTTCAGACAGTGTCAACGCGCAACGGCCCCAGCCAGCATACGGGCGATATCCTTGATATCGGGCTTGTAGATGCCTTCTCGAATCTGACGTTTGAGGTCGGCCAGCAGGTACGCCCGTTCTTCGGAAGGCTCCGATTCCGACGCCCTTGTCTGGCACCGGGACAAAGCCCGGTCCGAGCAAATACCGTTCAGTGCGTTATCCAGTTCGTTGCGTTTACAGTTCACGTTAATTCTCCAATGCTCCCCGTTGCGGGGGGAAGGGCCTGCGGCCCAATCCCCCCCCATGTCTCCCGTTTCCCCGTTCAACGCCTTTGTGCAAAATACACACGGGTTCGGCCTTGACCGGCTGCGCGGTGCGTTTTCAAAAACTTTCGGCCGCGCTTGATGATCTTATCGGCCGCCTATTCGGAATCCTTAGACCACAACACATAACCAAAAGTTATATTTTCCTAACAGACTTGGATAAAAGAATTTTCACATAAAAAATTTAACCAAAGGATGTTGCGCTGTGCCGTATCCCGTTCTGCGGTTTCCCCTCTTTCCATTGTCAGGGAATCCGTAGTATCCTTCGCTTTGAAAAAACGGGCCAACAACAAACCGGGCAATACATGCACACACCGTCGATTCTGCTCATACACACGCCTCCGGCACTGGAAAACGCCTTTCGGGAATTAGGCTGTTCAACACTGACCCTGCTTCCGAAAAAGGGCCAGCAAATCATGAACCTCGAAGAGTGCCTTCGGGACAAAGATTTTACCCCTGAACTGATCATCCAGCAGGAAAACCTGACCATACGGCTGCTGGTATCCGGTCTGGACCGTTTTGACTGCCCCAAGATATTCTGGGGGCTTGATTCTCATCTCAACGCACATTGGCATGCGGCCTATGCGCGTCTATTCGACCTCAGTTGTACCACGCAAAAAAAATGGATCCCCGAATACCGAAAGCTCGGAGCGCAGGACGTTCGATGGCTCCCCTGGTTTGCCCCGGCAGGAAAATGGCAGCCATGGAGCAGCCGCAAACACGGTTTTTCCTTTGTAGGCCGCTTCTCCGCACACAGACTGGCCCGACGTTGGATGTGCGAGCATCTCCAGAAACAATTTGCCTACGCCAATCCATCCGTTCGTGACGACATCAGCTATGCCCAGATGCTCGAACTGTACGGCACAACGAAAATCGTGCCCAATGAAAGCATTTTCAACGAAAGCAACCTGCGGCTGTTTGAGGCCGCCACCTGCGGCTGTCTGGTGTTAAACCCGGACATCGGGCCGGAGCTGGGGGAATTGTTTGAACCGGGCAAGGAGATCGAGGTCTATGACTCAGTGGTGGATCTGGAAAACCTGCTGGCTCGCCACCTTGCTGATGATCGCCGCACGCAAGCCATGGGACGTGCCGCCTATGAGCGGGTTCAGGCCGAGCACTTGATCGGGCACAGGGCAAAAACGTTGTTGCAATATGGCAAGGAGGCATCAAACAACGCAGCCAGAGGGGAAGAAGCCAAAACATGGTTTCTGATCACCATGGCACGCCTCATGGAGGCCGGACACATGCAGGCCCAACCGGACGAATTGCTCTGCCGCATGGCAGCCCTGCCCCAAACCGAGACAAGTATGGCCGACATGCTCAGGCTCCTGACGCGCAAAAAAGATGCCTCTGAACAAACACGACAGCTATTGCAACTGGTTCTCACGGATAAACAATTCTGCGGGGATATGGACCTGAACCTGACCGCAAGTATGGCTGCACTTCGGATTGCTTTGCAAATGGGAAGTAACGATGGTGACGACATGGATGCCATGGCGCGCGCCTTTCTGCTTCGCCAGTTGCAGGCGGACGGCAAACGCCACGCCCCGCTGGACCAAAGCAGAGAGACACTTCTGCTGACATGGGCAAAGCAACTGCACCGTGCCGGGAAAAATCTCAGGGCCGGCCTCCCTTTTTCCGCAGAGAAACATCTTCCCGGCTCGGCCATGGAATGTCTTATTCTTCTGCTGGCCATTCATCCCGACCATATCGAGGCGCTCAGGCTTGTGGAGCGCGTAACCCATGCCATTCGCGGCACGGAACAAGTGCGCGTGGGTTATCTCTCACTGCTCACACTGCATCAACCCGACGACTGGCGCATGGGATTGGAACTGGCCATTGCCGACCTTCGCACCTACCGCAGGGACGCCGGAGAGGAAGAACTCCGCAACGCCTTGGCTGCTGCCCGAAGACAGGGACAGGAACAACACTTTGCCCGGACACTTGGTGCACGCGACCCGTCCGGTCTGCTCAGGACCATGGCCGGTATTGATGGAAGCGATCAGCGATAGCGGGCCGCATTTTCGTGGCACTGGACCACAAAAGGATGCGTTTCCCCGGCAGCTGCGGCCATGATCCGTGCGGCCTCATCCCAGGACTCCACAGCACCGGCATTGTCGCCGCTGGCCAAAAGCGTATGGGCCAGCCCGTCATAGGCTGGTGCCAGCATGGGATTGTCCTGCGTAAAAATTTCCCGGCGAAGAGCAAGGCAACGCCGGTAATGCGATTCGGCGTCCTGCACTCGTCCCCCCGCAAGATTGACCATACCCAGCCCCTCATGATCCGAGGCAATATCAGGATGTTTTTCACCCTTGATATCAACATCCACCAGCAAGGCTGCTTCCAACATTTCCACGGCTTGCTCGTACCGTTCCTGCTGGAAAAGGAAAAAACCGGTCTGGTGCAAAACCCGGTTTGCGGACGCGGACCGCAGCCCGGCTTTCACATGATCAAGGCAACAGAGGACATGGGGCATGAGCGGCTCGGCAGCAGGCCAATTGCCGGTTTGCGCATCCGGCAGGCAAAGATTGAGAACATAACAGGCGCGTTCTTTCCATTGCGGGTGGGAAGCTTCGGGCAAGGCCTTGCGTACGCCCTCCCGCACGGACTCGGCAATGGACACGGTAAGCGTTTCCGGATCCTGCTCGGCCAATCCCGCGTTAAAAAGCGGATCCATGGTGGCGGCCACGGCAAAAATGGCGGCAGCGGGGTTCAACAGGGCCGGGTTGTGCATTCCCCCTTCCACGTTCAGGCCGAACTCGGCAGGCAGGGGAGCATCTCCAAGAAATGCGGCCATACATAAAACTTCCATGGCCATGGGCGCTTCCCGCCCCAGATCAGCCAATGCCTTTTCCATGTCCTGCAAACCTTCCGTCATGCCAACCTCGTTTTTTTTCGCTTTGTTACGCGCAAAGCAAGCCGTATTCAAGAACGAGGAAAAATCAGGGGCGGAAGTATCGAAACACTCCCGCCCTTTTTGGTACTGTATTGTTGAGACAAAAATTAGCGCTTGGTCTGCAAGGCCACGCTCATGAGATGGTCCGAGGTTGTCACCACCTTGGTGTTGGCCTGGAACGAACGTTGCGAAAGAATCATCTTTGCAAACTCGTTGGCCATGTCCACGTTGGAAACTTCCAGCGAGTTCTGGCTTATCGATCCGCGTCCGCCTTCTCCTGCCGTTCCCTCCTGAGCCTCACCGGAGGTGCCGTTGGCCGAAAACAGGTTGCTGCCTTCGCGGCGCAAGCCAAACTCATTGGTAAAACGGTACAGGCTGACCTGATACAGTTTTTCACTCTCACCGTTGGAGAACCGGCCGACCACAAAACCGTCCTTGTCCACGTTGACACCTTGCAGATAACCGGTGGTGTGCCCGTCCTGATTTGAAAACAACGTATAGTTCCCTGTTCCGGGGCGTGCAGTGGTTATGTTGGTTGCCTGTTTCGCATCGCCGAGTGTGGTCAGCGATGAAACATCGGTTCCAAGATCTGCGGCCGAGGCATTGGACCCCACGTTCGTCCACGTCCCCGTTTGCGAGGAGAGGCCGAAATCCAGACTGAACGTTTGGGCCGTGCCCGCGCTGGCCCCGGCAAACACCACGGGAATTTGCGGCGTTCCATCTTCGGAAAGCGACGAGAGCGACCAGTTGCTCAAGACCTTGTCGCTGGCACCGTCTTCCAGGGTGTACATGCTTTGCCCGACCAGCTTGCCGCTGGTGTCAAAGTGCAGAACTCCCATGGCGAGCAAGCCTGCCGTGGAAGTTCCCTGCACGCCGGAACGCCCGTCCTCATCAGGATCGATGGTAACGATGTATTCCCAGTAGGTTCCTCCATCCGCACCGGAAAGCGTTGATGAATCAACAGGATCGTAATGCACGGTAACGACATGCTTGTTGCCGTCCGCGTCGTAAATATTCATGGACGCCGAATTGCCGGACCCGAAAGACGCACCGGACGAGGTATTCCACGCCTGGAACATGGCAGTCAGCGGACTTCCCGAACTGACGAATTTGTCGCCGTTCTGTGCGTCCAGATTGACGACGAGTGAAGCCTCCGAGGTTGCCCGCGGCGGGGATTGGATCACACGAACGGTCTCACCCGAAGCGTTTTCCACATCCGCATAAGGCAAAAGAATATCCGTTACTCCACTCTCCACCTCTCCGGTTTCCCGGTTGACGGCATGTCCCTGCAAACGCAGCCCATGGGCGTCTACCAGATAGGCATCGCGGTTGAAACGGAATCCTCCGGCCCGTGTGTAGTGGCTTGACCCGTCCGCCGGATTCCGAACACCGAAGAACCCCCGTCCTTCAATGGCCAGGTCCGTGGACGTTGTGGTGGTTTCCATGCTGCCTTGCTCGAAATTCGGCAGGATAGCGGCAACACGCACGCCTTTGCCGACCTGCGGCGCATACGTGGTTCCACCCTGATAACGAATACCGGAACACCCGGCATTGACGCTCATGAGGTCGGAAAAATGCGCAATGGAGCGCTTGTAGCCCACAGTGTTGACGTTCGCCAGGTTATTCCCGATGACCTGCATGTTGTCACCATGGGCTTTAATCCCGGTCACGCCCGTATATAATGAACTGTAACCCATACGATAATCCTCCTGGCCGGTTTGACCGGCTCGGCAGGGAATCCGGTTGCCCCCAACCGGAAGATCGTTCCCTAATTCTTCTCCACGCTTTATAAAGCAACAGATATGCCAAATATTTCTTTATGTATTTTAATCAAGTACGGAAAGAATTGACCGGGAAAAAAATGCCGTATGTTACAGAAAAGGACTCAAAGCCCCGTTGTTGGCTGGACATGGGCAAAACGTCCACGTATGGTCCCGACGTTGTCCATTCCGGGCAATGGAATTGAAATGAAAGTACATATGAAAACATGAAAATGGAGTTTGACCGGATGAAACGTATTCTTCTTTCCCTGAGCAGCGTCTTGGCCTGCCTGATGATCCTGGCCGCCTGCAACCAGCAAGGCCCTTCCATCGGTGTGCTGGACGAGGCAAAAGCTTTTCGGGATAACCCTGCGGCAACCGCTGCCATGGAATTCCTGAAGCAGGAAAGCGCTCCACTCCAGAAGGCTGCCGGAGACGCCTACAAGGCCATGCAAAAGGACAAGAACGAAGCTACCGAAGCGGCCTATCGTGAAGCCATGGAGAAACTGCAGGGCGTCATGGGACCGGAACAGCAGCGTGTGGTCGGCCTGCTCAACACCGAGTTTGAACGTGTGATCAAGGAATACCGCAAGGCCAAAGGCCTGTCCGTGATCGTCGCCCGTAAATCCGTGCTGGATGCGGACGAAGCCGTCGACGTGACCAAGGACATCATTGCTGAAATGGGCAAAGTGAAAATCGACTTTGCTGCCAAGGCCGAAGCCAAGGATTCGAAAGAAGAAGCGAAAGCTGCCCCGGCCAAAACCGAGGAACCTGCCAAGGCTGAAGCTGGTGAAAAGGCTGAAGAGCCTGCCAAGTAGTAAAAAACAAAGAAATGCCGCTACAGAGGCTGTCAGGCCCGTTCTTCTTGAGGACGGGCCTTTGTTTTCAGGGAATCAAGAAAAGAAGTCATGCTGTCCACGGTTTCATGCAGCGTGCTTTCCAAGTCCTGCCGCATGGCGCGCACCTGCCCCAGACGTCCGTCACGAGCCGTGGCCTCCATTTCCAAAGCAAGGGAAACAAGTCGTTTGGCGCGAACCACCCCGGACATGCCTTTGAGGGAATGGGCCGCCTTGGCCGCAGCCGAGGAATCACTGCCGTCAAGAGCGCTGCCCAGTTCCGCAACCCGGACAGGACAGTCCTCCAAATAGGCATGTAACAACTCGACAGCCAATCCGGCGTCTCCGCCCAGACTATCCATGAATGAACCGGAATCAAACAGCTCTTCCATCTTCTTCTCCCGATTTGCATACGCATACCACCCTGTCGGATTTGCGGGTAGTATAATCGAATCAACCCCGTAACCTCGCATACATGTTCATATAAAGGGAGGCAACAGCTTCAAGGCTGTATTCCTGTTCCATTCTCGCCCGTCCGGCGCGGCCCAGAGCCTTTCTTTGCGCCGAAGTGGCGGAAAAAAGTTTGATGATGCTCTTTGCCATCATCACAGAGTCTCCCACCGGCAGTACGTGTCCCGTGTTACCCATCACACGGCGCACGTCGCCAACATCCGTAGCCACACAGGGAACGCCACAGGCCATGGCTTCTCCCAGCACGTTGGGAAAGCCTTCGGCACGTGAACTCAGGCAAAAAACATCCAGCCCGTTCATGAAACCGGCAATGTCATCCAACGGTCCCAGCAACAGAACGCGGTCCTGTACGCCACATTCCCGGACCATGTTCATGGCAGCACTATCCCCCGCCGCCATGCCGTCCCCGCAAAGGACCAGCCGGGCATCAGGAAAATCCCGCGCAACGCGGGCAAAGGCCCGGAGCAATGTGTCATGATCCTTCAGGGGGTCGCGTCTGGCAGCCATGCCCACAACTCGCCGGGATTGACGCACTCCCCATTGCTTACGCATCCGGTCCCGCGCTTTTTCGTCTGGGGCAAAGAGTTGCAAATCAAAACCGTTCGGCAATAGCCATTCCGAACGGGGACGATAACCTAACGCCCGGTGATATGAAAAACCCGTATGGGAATTGGCTGCAATTCCGTCAGCATATCCGGAAAGCATGACACAGGCCCGACGAACCAGCACGGAAGAAAGCTTTGTGGTGTCCATCGATGTGCAACGCAAATTCCAGACAACCGGCACATTCCCGGCCAATCTGGCTGCCACAAGCCCCATCAGGTCCGCATGATACAACCATGTTTGCACCACGTCAGGACGCCAACGGGAAATAATGGATCGAAGTCGCCACAAGGCGCGAAGACTTGGTATGCCTCGTCGCATGCCCAGGGAATCCACCATAATGCCAAGCTCCCGAAACGCTACGGCCAGAGGGCCGGGTTCCAGCAGGCAGACCACGCGGCATTCGCACCCCATTGACGGCAAGCGCGAGACCAGCTTCAGCAGCATGGTTTCCGCTCCGCCCCGATTCAATCCGGTTATGCAGTGCAACACCTTCATTTTCTTCCTCATACGCCGGAACAATAGCCTCTAACGGCAGGAAGGTCCATGTCTGCATACTGAAAACACATGTGTAGAAAATAAAAATTGTAACAGAAAAATCATATAAGCAAATTCAAACACATGCGAGAGCAATAATTGAACTCCTGCAATGTTTCACGCAATGTTTCTCAATCAAAATCAAAGTAGTGAATACCATACTACAGAGTATTTCAGGCCTTTCCGCGTCAAGGTTGACAGCCCCCGGTCACCTCACTATATGCCTTGCCTCTGGATTCAAAAGGAGTAAAAATGCGAATTTTTTTCAATTATACAATAATTACAACACTCTGTATCGCCGTGGTGGTTTTGGTGGCCCTTGTGGGTTCAAAAAATCGCCAGATCGATACCCTTCATCACGAACTTGCCCTGGCAAAACACACGGCCGAAGCCCGCAAAATGATGGTTGAAGAAGCCCGGGTTTTGCAAAAGGCCGTCAACGACTACAATCACGCTCTCAAGGTCACGGTGACCGCATACAATCCCGAAGCCGGACAAACCGACTCTGACCCTCTCATCGCAGCCAGCATGCGCAAGGTGCGCGAAGGAACCGTGGCAGTATCCCGCGACCTGTTCGACCAGGGCTGGGTTTTCGGCAAGAAGATCCGCATCGAAGGTTTGGGAATATTCGAAATCAACGACCTCATGAACAAGCGCTACAAAAAACGTGTGGACGTGTTCATGTGGGACAAAGGCCAGGCCAAGGCATTTGGCAAACGGATATTCAAGGCCGCCTTGCTGGACATCTAGCACCTCGCCCCACCAAGACACCAAAAAAACGCGGTCTCTTTACGAGGCCGCGTTTTTTTTTGATCTGCGCTTCATTCAGCGTTCGCAGGCGTTTCTGCGGGAACGTTAAAATCCGTATCGCACATACTCCTTGTCCAGACGATTGATCAGCTGCACGTAACGATACTTGCCTTTGATCTGCGCTTCTTCCATGAGCTTGTATCCCTTCTCACGGCAGGACGGGCAGGCGTTCTGCCCTATTTCCACCCCGAGACACAAGGGATTGTTGCTGGAACGGGTTTCATAGGAAAGCAGCCCCCGGCAGTGATCGCACAGGTACAGATTCTCGGTCTGGGCCTCGGAAATACCGTCCGTATCGTAATAGATATCCTTGTGCCGGATGAAACGGTCTCCGGTGATGACTCCCTGCCCGGATTTCTCTGAACCGTCGAACGGCGGCGGATTAAAATAAAGCTGCGGCAAAACGTCGCAAAGCTGCTCTATGTAGGCCGTGGTCCGGCCGTCCTGTTTCCACTTCCTCGGATCATAGTCCGGCTCGCGCACGTGACTGAAGTCCGCATCGGCCATGGCGAGGCAGATGCCGAGGTTCAGATAGGGCAATGCCCCCTGAATGGCATACCCGCCTTCAAGCACGGCAATGTCCGGCTGGATCAGGTGGTTGAGCTGGGCATAGCCCTGCGCCGATACGTTCATGTTGGTGATGGGGTCGGAATAGTGGTTGTCCTGCCCGGCGGAGTTGATGACGATATCCGGCTTGAAGTCCTCAAGGATCGGCAGCACGATGCGCTCAACGGCCATGAGGTAGCCCTCATCCGAGGTGTTGGGAGGCAGGGGTATATTCAATGTGCGTCCCAATGCGCTGGGACCACCCATGTCCTGCGGAAAGCCCGTGCCCGGATAGAGGGTGCGTCCGTCCTGATGCAGGGAAATGAACAGGGTATCCGGGTCGTGCCAATAGACATCCTGCGTACCATCACCATGATGGCAGTCCGTGTCCACGATAGCCACACGCTTGGGACCGTAATGTTCACGAATCCATTCGATCATCATGGCTTCGATGTTGATGTTGCAGAAACCGCGGGAGCCGTGCACGACCTTCATGGCGTGATGCCCCGGAGGCCGCACAATGGCAAAACTCCTGTCCCGCTCCCCTTCCATGACAAGCTGCGCTGCACGGATGGCCCCGCCTGCGGAAACAAGATGTGAACGGGTGATTACGGATTGGGTTTCCGGGAAGCAGAAATGCACGCGTTCGACGTCCTCGATGTCCGCCACCAGCGGCTTGTATTCCGCGATCCCCTCCATGTCGAAAAGCCCTTCCTCACGCAATTGGTCCTGCGTATAAAGAAGGCGTTCCTCCCGCTCCGGATGAGTAGGCGAAATGGCCCAGTCGAAAGCCGGGAAAAAAATGATGCCTAGGGTTTTGTCGGATTTGAGCATGATTCTGTTCCTATGAAGCCATGGTACGAACCACTCCGGGCCGCACCTGGCATTTAACGCGAATGTTGCGGCCCACGGTGTCGTATCCCTTGACCATGTTAAAGGTCGAAGCTTCGGTGATCTGGGCCTTTTCCGGTTCCAGATACACTCCGAGCCGGTCCAGATGAATGACC
Source organism: uncultured Desulfovibrio sp. (assembly GCA_913060505.1). GTDB lineage: Bacteria > Desulfobacterota > Desulfovibrionia > Desulfovibrionales > Desulfovibrionaceae > Pseudodesulfovibrio. The sequence continues at coordinate 1,054 of CAJXRQ010000025.1, read as the reverse complement.
AGATTGTTGACGGCATCCTCGCGCGCGTTGTCCAGCGTGTAGGATGTGGGGATATTTTCCCGATGGGAGAGGGACGGAATAAAGAGCACATGGCGCTCGGTGTCCGCAAAAAGTTCCAACTCCCACGTGGTGCGGGTCAAGGCTGCGCCGATGGCGTTTGCCACGCCAAAATTGGACGGCACCTCGGTAGCCAGTTGGAAACGGCGGAACATATAATCCTGCATTGCCTGTGCAGGACCACCAACCACATACACCTTGCGGGGTATCACGCGTTTGCCTTCCAACAGTTCGTGGATGGTGTACACCGGCTTGGAGTTGATATCCTCCACCAGTTCGCCCGTGGCCTCGTAAATGGCGTCCGTGGCGACTTCTACAGCGCGCCTGGCCAGCATGTCCGCAGGCATGGTGTGTTCGGATGCAAAATTTTCCAGTGCACGACGGGACGCGGCCACATCGCCCAAATCGCAAGCGCCCAGCATGTTCAGGGCGTCCGTAAGCGTCGGGTGCTCCCCGCCCATGCAGGCGGACGGTCCCAAACGGCGCGGACCAACCCGAACCTCCTCGCCGAGCATGGTAATGGCGGAGTCTCCGCCAATACCGATGGAACGGACTTTGAGAGCGCGCACCAGCGTGGGGTGTGAACCAATGGAAATACCGTCACGTTCGACCAAGGGAGCGCCGCCTGCAAATACGGCAATGTCGGTAGTCGTGCCGCCGATATCCAGAATCACGGAGTCATGCACGACGTCGCACAAGGCAACGATGCCCATGACACTGGCTGCCGGGCCGGAAAAAATGGATTGCACGGGCATGACGCGTGAAGCTTCCAACGGCATGGTGCCGCCGTCCGCCTTGAGCATGTTCACCCGAACGTGGCCCAGGCCCATGGAAACGAGTGATTCGGAAACCGCCGTGGCGAAATCATTGTAGACCCGCCAGACCGCGCAGTTGAAATAGGCCGTGGCCAGACGGCGCGGGAAATTGAGTGTACCGCCGAGTTCGTGCCCCATGGTCACGAAATCCGCGTCTTCGCATTGCGAGGCGTTTTCCCCGC
>CAJXRQ010000024.1 GCA_913060505.1 uncultured Desulfovibrio sp. | reverse complement strand
ACATCCCGCTTACTCTTTCCAAGAAATCAAAATACGTGACGGGTATCGACGCTGTTTACAACTGCTGATTGATGAGCTGCGGCATCACTCCGTATTTCTCTTATACTGGATTTGCATACATCCAGACTTCAAGAGGTTGTCCGAATTTCGGGCAACCTTTTTGCGTTGAGGTTGGTTCGCCGCAATTTCTTACAATCCAGCCATAGCCGAGTGCGTTACCCAAAAGACTTACCTGTAAAAGTTTGCGCGAACCTGCGTGGTTGCGATGCCAGTAAGCATCCGGCTACCTGAAATTAATTTCCGGAGAATACGATATGCGGTTATGGCAGAAATTCATGATTAGTTTGGCAAGGAGTGAATCCGTTACCGGGTTTATGCACAACTCTCGGCTTATGAACCGTTTTTCTCGTCAGTTCGTAGGGGGCAAGGATGCTTCGGAAGGCGTTTTGCGTGCTGCGGAGCTATGGAAGGCCGGGATCAGCGCATCGATGTTTGTGCTGGGAGAGTATGAAGATACTGAAGAACAGGTGCGCTCCATGGTTATGGGACTGGAGGGAGTTTTTCCGCTGCTGAAGAAAGTTGGTCTGGATCAGCATGTTTCTGTGGATCCAACTCAAATCGGATCAATGCTGTCGTGGAAGCTGTGCCGTGAAAATGCCGTTCGGCTTGGAGAGCGAATGGCGGAATTCTCTTCCGGGAGGCGAACCGCGCTCATGGTCGATATGGAGGATACTTCTGTCACAGCTGCTACGGTTGATTTGTATTCAACGTTGAAGGAGAACGGCCTTCCTGCCGCCATAACGATTCAGGCATATCTGCATAGAAGCCCGAAGGATATTGAAGAGTTGATCCGCAGGGGCGCCATGGTGCGTTTGGTCAAGGGAGCCTTTGCCGAGGAACGTTCAGTAGCCTTGACCTCCCGTGATGATATTGACGAGCGTTACCGCGAGCTTCTGGGTATGCTCTTCAGTGAACAGGCCAGGAAGAATGGCGTGTATCCGGTTGTTGGGAGTCATGATCACAAGATGATTGAATACGCCACCAAACTTGCGGATGAACGAGGGTGGTCGCAAGGCCAGTGGGAAGTGGAGATGTTGTTGGGGGTGCGGCCGAAATATCAACGAGAGTTGGTGCGCCGCGGTGTGGCTGTGAGGGTATACCTGCCGTATGGACGCAAATGGTGGCCATACAGTGTGCGCCGGATTGGTGAAAGCCCAAGAAACCTTTGGTTCGTCGGTCGGTCTGTTTTGGGAATCTAGACCCTGTTTTCTTTTCGTAGAAAGACCATGGTCAAAGATGGGGAAACCTGTCTGTTTTCCGAAACAGCATATCCAAGTTTCTTGTATAGATGTAGGTTCTTGCCACTTCTATGCCCAGTGAACAGCTCATATGCTTCAACGGTTGGAAAGTAAGTTTCAACATGCAAGAGGAGTGCGGTTCCAATTCCCTTGTTCTGATACTTTGGGCTGACCATGAGTTTTCCCACGTGGCAGATGTCGTTAGCTTCATAAGCTCTGATTGAACCTATGATTGTTTCTTCCCGTTGAATTTTCAGAAAGACCATTTTTTCATATTCGGTATCAATATCTGCTTGTGTTCGAAGAAGGGGGGATTTTATGATCGCCATACCGTTCCGCTTCACTCAGGTATGCCTCTTTTTGTAAGGCCAGGATTGCTTCGAGGTCGGATTTGGATGCAAGTTCAATATGATAAGCTGGTTCGATTCTGCTTTGATGCCATGACGTATCGTTTTCCTTGATGGAGGGCGTGGAAATTCTGATCACTCGTCATACCGTGTGTAATTGGTTTTCTTCCATCCAACTGAGAACTTCGAGTTTTGTTTCTTTGCAAGGTGACGCCAGTACGTTGTTTGAAACAAAATCCTCAACGCCCGGATAGTCGGATTGTTTGATACGCCTGGCGGCTTCATCCGTATCATAATCCGTATGCATGAGATGAATTTCGTCGTCAATGGACAGCCAGTCGGCCCCTGTTTCGCCAAACGGCATCCCGACACTTCCCGCGTTGACAATACGTTTGTTGTTGAAATGGATGTCAAATTGCATATGCGTGTGTCCGCAAACAACAAGAGACGATGAGATGCTTTCAAAAATCGATGATAGGTTTTTGTGCGATGTTCGTTGGGTAAAGATTTCAGTGTTGCTTCGCGGTGTCCCGTGACAAAAGAGAATTTCCCCCCATTTGTCTGTTGCAATTTTTGTTGTTGGCGTCCATGTCGACAAAAATATTTTTTGGCTTGTCGATAGTTGCAACGTGATCCAGCGGGCCACTTCCTCGGCTCGTTTTGAAAGGGCGTTTATCGGCTTTCCTTCAATGCATCTCAATACATCCGATTCCGAATTGCCAAGAATGAACTGCGTAGGGGATGTTATACCTTGTAAAAGGTTCAGGGTCTCAACAGGAAACGGGCCTGCAACAACATCGCCTCCAACAACGATTAAATCAACGTCCTTTGCCTTTATATCGCCAAGGACCGCCTCAAGAGCCGGAACGTTACCGTGGATGTCATAAATTGCTGCTATGCGCATGTGATTTCCGCCAAAAATAAATTGCAGGACGTAGTAGTAAAGATTGTTTTGTATGCACCCTGCGATTGCGTGCAGCTTGCACTCCAATTATCACTGTTGTCCATCCTTAAAAAAATCTTACACGCATTATTTTTTATGCCTCGAAATATTGGGGTTTGAGACTGTTTAAAAGGCTAATCGTCGTGTGGAAATGGTCTTGTGTCTTCGGGGCATGGGTTGCTTTCATGTTGTTGAAATCGGAAGTGTAAAAAAGAACGTTGATCCTGCTCCGTACTTGCTTTCCACCCATATCCTGCCGTTGTAGTGGGTTATGATTTCGCGGCAGATTGCCAGCCCCAGTCCTGTGCCTTTGCCTTGTTGGGAGAGCGTGTCTCCATCTTTTACCTGATAGAATTTGTCGAATATTCGGGGAAGGTGCTCTTCGGAAATGCCACAGCCAGTATCGCTGACACTGACGAGTAAAAAGTTCTGTTGCCTATGTGCCGTAATACGAATCTGTCCGCGCTCCGTATGTTTGGCGGCATTGCTCAACAGGTTCAGCATGACCTGCATGATGCGATCAGCGTCGGCATAAATTGGCGGCAGGTCTTTTTCAACGTCAAGATTCAGAGATAATTCCGGCAAGGCCGCAAACTGGCCTCTTACTGAATCAATAGCCTGGCCGATGAGTTTGTCCAACGGCAGGTCTGTGTCCCGCCAGGCCAATTGGCCAGATTCAATTTTGGCCAAGTCCAGAAAATCGTTGATCAGACGGGTCAATCGTTCACTTTCATGATCGACGATTTCAAGGTTGCCAACAAGCGTATCCGCTCTTTTACGAAGTTCTGCCCCTGCGACAATCGGGGCAAAATATTTAACAAACGACTTGCTGATAAGCTTGATAAAGCCGCGGATGGAGGTGAGCGGTGTGCGTAGTTCGTGTGAGACACTGGATATTATGGCTGACTTTTCCTTGTCCATGGCCTTTAAACGAGCGTTGGCGGCTTGCAGGGTCAATGTTTGGGTAGCGAGTTCCTTTGTTCGTTCCTGAACTTTTTGCTCCAGTTCGAGGTTGAGTTTTTCCAGGGCCATTTCCGCTTCTTTGCGGTCGGTTATGTCGTCAAGAATGAACAAGGATTTTTCCTTCGACTCTTTAAAGTCGGGGCCGGACATGGCCGTACCTGCGATAACCGCCCATATTTTGTCGCCGTTCCGGCGTCTGAACCTGTATTCCGTCTTTATTTTTTCTCCCATATTGAAGCTGTTCAGATGTTGCGTTGCAAACTGCTCGAAGCTTTCATCCGAGATGTGAAATTCACGGCTGCTCAAACCAATCATATCTTCCGGGCTATCATAACCGAATATATCCGCCATGCCTTTGTTGCAGCGCAGGATTTTTCTATCCGAAGTCTGAAGCACGATCCCCGCCTGGGTATTGTCAAAGATCAGCTGCAGTTCGCTGAGCGCGGCCGCGAGTTCTCGCTGCGCCTTTTTTCGTTGCAGGATGTTGACCCCCATTACTACTACCAGCACGCTCAAGGTTATAAACGTGGCGACGATTGCCCAAATCAGGATTTTGTTTTTGTCGTAGAACGAAACCGGACGGTTGAGGATCACGCTCCCTTTGGGAAGTTGACGGGGAGAGACCCCGGCTTTGACCATGGCCGGGTAATCGAAGATCAGCTTGTTGGGGCTTTCCGTTATCCGGGGGAGCGATGTAATCTTTTCGCCATCAAGAATTCGGTTTGCCAGTTTGCTCGCTTCCAATCCCTGATAGTACGCGCTGGTTATCATTCCTCCGACAAAACCTTTGCCCAGATGAGTGTCAGAATTGGTATAGATGGGGACACGTGCAGCCTGTAGCAGATTCTGTACGATATAGTCGCTGTCGAAATAGACTCCCTTGGCATCACGCGAATAAAAAAGATAAAGAATGAGTGATCCCTTGCGTAGGCGTCCCGCTGCCCCCATCAATTGTGAGAGGCTGAAATTGTCCGGATATGCAAATGTCACTTTGGGGAATTTCGGAGTAATGCCTTTCAATGCCTCGCGCATTTTTTGTCCGGAGACGGTTTTGTCTATGATCACATAGACGAGATCCGTATCCGGGTGCAACTGGAGTGCAATGCGCAAACCTCCTTCAATATCACGGGTTTCCCGTATGCCGACGACGTTGGGAAAACCCTCAATGTCTTCGGGCATGATTTCATTGGCACCGCAGAAGACTACCGGGACGTTAGGGAAAAGGGCCTGCCCATAAGACTTGATGAAACGAAGTGCGTTGTCGTCGGACGTAATGATCAGGTCAACAGGTAATTCCTCGTACTTGATTTCCATTGCCATGGCATTGGACTTGAAAGCCTTTTGGGGCGACAGGCGTTTCGTGTCCATAAACTCGATGAAAAGCTCAATGTCTTTTCTGTTGGCAAATCCGTCCTTGATACCCGCCCATATGTTGTTCGCCCACGGCATGCCCAGATGGTATGAAGATATGTACAGAACCCTTTTCAATGGAGATTCAGCAGCCAAAGCCCCGGTTGCCATGAAGCTGACTGCCGTGGTCAACAGCAACCAGCAAAAGGAAAAATATAAAATGTGCGAGATTCTTTTTGCCGTCATAAGATCCCTTTGAACCCCGTGTCCAGAGGAGGATAGCCGTTCATCATATTGTTCCCAAGGAACTGATGGATATTCACCCCTTATGGAAAGTTGCCCAACTTCCTGTCGGGCCTTGTCTGTCCGGGCGTCATGCGCGTTGCCCTGCGCTATGGCGATGTTTTGATCCCATTACCATGATAGTATGAACGGAAGTTTTTTTAAAGCGTATTATGTTTTCAATTGGTTATTACATGAGAAAAAAATTTCCGTATTTTTCCCTTTACGCTGAAGTCGTTGCCCGAAGGGTAAATCGATACTTTCTTCACAGGCAGTGCGCAGGCAGGGACACATGAAGAAAGAGTGTGCGGAGAACCGCTCATAGCTGTTTTTTGGCGTGCATATTTACTTCGATTAATTGTCTGTATTTTATGTGTTTATTGGCTGCAGACGGTGGGGGGGACGCTTCTTGTTTCTGAAGGCGGAAACAATTGCCTCAAGACATTGAATTTTGAAAGTCAGGAAACAAGAGAGATGGAAAAAACAGTACGATTTTTGGTCGTTGCCCTAGCGCTTCTTTTGGTGGTGCCGAGTGTGGGGATGGCCACTACCGGATCCGCATGGGCTTTCTCCTTCGGCGGACATGACCTTTCTGCCCCATCTGGCAGGGGGCAGGAACAAGGTCTTCAAGAATCAGTTTGGGCAGAAAAAAACATTTGTTGTTCATCAAGTGATGTGAAATGTCGTATGGTTTTAATTTGTTAACGGCTTTTTTCTCTTTACGCTTTTTGCATGTGCTCAACCATGGCGTTTGTGATAACCAGCCACGTGTCTTTCGGCATGTCGTGCCCCATGCCTTCAATGACAAACAGTTCCGCGTCGCGGATCAGATGGGCTGTTTCCCTGCCGCCTTCCACAGGCATGAAAGGATCCTTGTCTCCGTGGATTACGAGCGTTGGCGCCTTGATCGATGCAATAGGCGCTTTGGGGAAGCCGTGAGTCATGACAGCCATGCTTTGGCGGACCATGCCTTGCGGGTAGTAAGAGCGGTCGAAACTTTCCCGAACGAGATTGGCCACCCGATCTTCCTCAAAGGGGAATCCCGGACTCCATATCTTCCGCCACAGCTGAACATAGTGCGTGACGTATTCTTCTCGTTGGTCCGGAACGGGCTTGTACACTTCGTTGAACAGTTCTTGTTTGATTTTGGGGAGTTCGGGATTTCCGGTGCTCGACATAATGGAAATGAGGCTGCGAACCCGTTCGGGGTGCCGATAGGAAACAGCTTGGGCGATCATGCCACCCATGGACGCTCCACAGATATGCGCTTTGTCGATTTTCAAGGCATCAAGGAGTCCTACGGAATCATCGGCCATGTCTTCAATGGTGTATGGCGGTGGAACAGGAGTGCCTTTCATGGCTGCCGCGATGTCGGGTATTCCCATTTCTTCGAATTTTTGGGACAGGCCTGCGTCCCGGTTGTCGAACCGGATTACATAATATCCTTTTTGAGCCAGAGAATCGCAAAACCCATTTTCCCAGTGAATCATCTGGCTTCCGCCACCCGTTATCAGCAGGAGTGCCGGGCAGGATTTGTCTCCGAACGTATCGTATTCGATTGAGATTCCGTTAGCCGTAGCCTGTGGCATTACAACTCCTTGTGTTGGAAGGGAATACTCTTTTCGAATACACTGACTGTCCCATGGCATACATTGTTTTTATGTGAAAAACTGTAATTTGCCTTGGGCCTTTCGTTCGGTATGGGGATTACGTGAAAATGAGAATGTGTGGAGTACAGCGGTTCCATGTGTGGTCAATTATAGTACCGAATACAGAATTTGGGTTGTGAGTTTTACGAACAGATAAGAACAAATAAATGAAATTATTATCCCGTATATTTTTGTCCGTGAAGATTTATTAAACCTCTTGAAACCTGCAAACAGGGCCATGAACGCAAAAGTAAAAATGAAAATAAAAGATGCAGGCGGTTCAGGGAAGTGGCTGTTGCCGATAAAATGATTGTTGCCATACCGCAGGATAAAATAGGCTCCATCTTCGATGGGGGGATAGCGATATGTGTTTATGAGTGCGGGGATAAAAATGGAGAGAAAAGATAGAATGTTGAGAGTTGGGCCAAGTGCAAGAGCCTTCATGCAGAATATGGAAACCACAAAGGAGAGGAGTAATATGGTCGGATTAATCATGTCCGGGAAGTTGAACGGCCCCGAAAAGTCCTGAGGGTACGAGGTGAAATAGGACGACAGGGAAAGGATAGCCGTTGCTGCCATATAGACAACGATCACCAGTAATTTAGAGCACAATGCTGCTGTTTCCTGCCTGTTCATGATTGTATGCGGGTGAGCATTCTTGGCGGATTTACGGGGTGAAGAGTGTGTTTAGATTCAAATTTCGGCAATGATTGATCCCGTGGATTCGGCGTCATAGCCGGCCAGGGATTTGAGTTCGTCCCGTAGAGGTTTGGTTTGCAGGGCATCCAGCAGCATTTGCATGCCCTGTTGCTCCAAAAGATCCTGCGGCACGACAAGTTCGCAGTGTGCTGATGTGAGCGGAACGAAATCCAGTCCGGCATTGGCCGCAATGGCGCGGAAGCCGAGAGCCGCATCAGCCTGTTTGTAGAGAACCCGAACGACACCTTCGACATGACTATGGACTTCATCCTGATAGCCGGAGATGGCTTCAGGCGGAAGACCCTGTTTTTGCAACAGGTCGTCGAGCAATATCCTGAGGGCTGCCCCCGGTTCACGGTTTACAAGTCTTACTTTCGGATTGGCCAGATCTTCCAGTGACCGGATACCATGCGGGTTGCCCGGAGCCACCACCAATCCTTCTTCTATTCTTGAAAATCCCACTATGGTCGCCGACTGCTGTCCCAGCTGTTTTTTGGCAAACTGGATGTTGTTCCCATGCCCGGAAGCGCTGGAATGAATGTGCGTGCCTGCAATATGAGCGTGTCCGGCTGCAAGCCCCTTGAGCGCCTTGAAACTTGAGGCAAAGCGGTACTGGAGGCGTATGTCTTTGGCTCGCCGGGTGACATGTGCGGTAAGTAAGGCGAATGCAGGATCACATCCCAGAAGAATAAGTGTTTTATCCGGCGTTTCCGGCGGACAAAGAAGCTCCACCTGTTTTTGTCCGGGAGTGAGAAGTGCGTCGGCAGCCTCAAAAGTGTTTGCGAAAGGCTCGGAGCCAGGAAGGGGATAGGCGATCATCTGTCCGCGCACTCTTGCGAGGGAGACCCTGGCCCTCTGCGATGGCAAAGTCCCCACCAGAGTGTACGGCTCTGCTGTTTTACTTTCTTCACAAAAAAGATCTTCGACACGGCAGGAAAGATGTTGAGCCAGCCTGAGGGCGATAAGCGTGTTAGGAGCATATTTCCCTGACTCGATATCGTAGATGGCCTGTCGTTTGACGCCCACAAGCTCTGCAAGTTGCACTTGTGAGAGTCCTTTTTCCGTTCGGTAGGCTTTGACCTTGTTGGTCAGCTTTTGGGAGCTTGGCTTCATTTTATGTCGCTACATTGCCACCTACGAAAATGTAGGCTGTTTGTCGTTCGTCATTCCGGCATGTTCTTTTCGGCATGTTGTTGTTTATATGTCCTAGACGCAATTCCTGAATTATTGAGGATACTAGCCTTGCATCAATGCGTCAAGAAGGCCGCTGTCCTCCTGTGTTTTCGCAGAGAAGTACAGCTTATGTCAGAAAATACAGATATGTATGTTTTAAAAATGATTTGACGTTTTTAGACGTCATTGCTAGGTTCCGATCAAGTTGAGGGATGTGCTTGGTCTTCTTGGATTGTTGGGAAATATGATGCGTCGTGGCAAGCCGACGTGTGTATTGTAGACCGTACATCATTGTGAAGTGAATGTGGGTTCCTTAACCATTTATCTGTCTTGGAGGTCGTTGCGATTGGTTCTCGCGCTGTTTTGGTGTTTTCTTGAAAATTGCGCTGGGGGTGCCTTCAGCATTTTCATGAAGGGAACGATGGGTGCCATTACTGACCCTTTTTGTTTTTGCTCCAGTGAGTGTCTTTTCAATATCGAAAATATCGAAGCTCGCATGATGTTCCATTAATGAGCGTATTTCAAATGTACTGCAAACAGGGGAGGGCTTTCATCATGAATTTTCTGCTTAAGGAGAGGGTCGGATGGAATTTTCAAAAAGGGTTGTGTTCAGTACCTGTATAATTTTCGTTTTTTTGTTTTTGTGTATGCCCAGCATGGTTGTTGCCGCAGATGATAACGCTACGTTGTCGTCTGCAGAGAAGGAGTCTTTGGGAGCAGGCAAGGCTGATGGTGGCGGGAGCGTTTTCAACCTTGGTGAAATCGAAGTCATTTCCACAACGGAAAACAGCGGTAATCCCACTTCCGTGCGAGTGGACAGCGAAGAAATCCGCAAGTTCGAAGCCAATACCGTGCCGGATATCGCCAAGCTTGTTCCGGGGCTTACCGTAGACCGTACTGGGGCCAGAAACGAAACCATGATCAGGATCCGCGGTTTTGATCAGAAACATATCCCCATTTATATGGACGGTGTTCCCGTCTATGTCCCTTATGACGGATATCCCGACCTTGCCCGGTTTACGACTTTCGACCTGTCCGAAGTGATCGTGTCCAAAGGCTTTACTTCCGTTCTTTATGGGCCGAACACTATGGGCGGCGCCATCAATCTGGTCAGCCGCCGTCCTGAAAAGGAATTCGAAGGAGGCGGTGGAGCCACCATCGATTCGAATGGATATCACTCATATATCAATGTCGGCACCAATCAGGGCGGTTGGTATTTCCAGGGAAGCGCCTCCTACCTTAGCAGTGACGGCTTTTATCTTCCCTCAAGCTTCGATGAGACGGATGACGAAGGTGGAGGTCGTCGTAATAATTCGTACAAGGAAGACGGCAAGATCAACCTCAAATTGGGGCTTACTCCCAACGATACCGACGAGTATTCGATCACATACATCAACCAGCAGGGAGAAAAGGGTACTCCTCCCTACACGGGAACGAACCCTAAGGCCAAAACACGTTACTGGCGCTGGCCCTATTGGAACAAGGAAAGTGTCTATCTGAATACGAAGACTGCAATCGGGTCGGACAATGACTACTATGTGAAAACGCGTCTTTTCTATGATGCTTTCAGAAATTCCCTGAGCAGCTACGATGATGCTTCGTACAGCTCCCAGACGAAACCGTATGCGTTTAACAGCAGCTATGACGACTATACCATTGGTGGCGCTTTGGAATTGGGCACGTATGCCATTCCGTACAATACCGTTAAAATGGCATTTCATTACAAAGGCGATTACCACACCGAGCACAATGAAGGTGACCCCAGCCAGCATTTCCATGAGGATATCTATTCCGTAGGGCTTGAGGATACCATTGATGTGACAGACCGGTTGTATTTCATCGCCGGTGCCAGTTACGACTACATTACCACGTTGCGCGCTGAGGATCTGGACGCCAGCGATAACATTGTTGATTTTGACAGAGGATGTGCCAGCGGATTCAACCCACAGCTTGGTGCCTTTTTCCGTGTCGGTGAAGGTGGATTGGCTCATGCCAGCGTGGCGGCCAAAACCCGGCTGCCTTCCATCAAAGACAAATTCTCCTACAAGATGGGCAAGGCATATCCCAATCCCGGTTTGAACCCTGAGAAGTCCATCAACTATGAATTGGGCTACAAGCAGCAGTTCAGTGAAACGGCGTCCGCTGAAATCACGTTGTTCTACTACGACATCAGTGATTACATCGAATCCGTGTATGTCACGTCTACAAGGTACCAGAACCAGAACGTCGGTGACGTAGAGGAATATGGTTTTGAATTGGCCGCATCCAGTAATATTGTCGGCAATCTGTTTGGCGGATTCAACTATACGTATCTCAAGTATAACAACATCTCGTCGCCCGGAACATCCCTGGTCAACACCCCCGAACATAAAGCCTTTGCTTACCTGCAATACAAATTCCTTCCGCAAACCTGGCTCATGGTAGATGGTGAGTACAACTCCCGGCGGTGGGATAGCTCTGACCGTTCAACCAAGGCTGCCGAATACTTTCTTTTCGGTGCCAAGTTTCAATGTCAGGTCAACGATTACATATCCTTTAACGTCGGGGTGGATAACCTTTTCGACGAGGAATACGAGATTGATGAAGGTTTTCCGGAAGCGGGCAGAACCCTGTACTCCGGTTTTGATTTCAAATTCTGACAACTATGCATGATACAAAGCTGAAATCGATGGAATATGCAAGAGAACTTGAGCGCCTGTTGAAGTCGGCATCCCTGTTTCACGGACATCTGTGCGGTGGACAGGTTATCGGGGTACGCATCGGAATGGCCGGATTGCGCGAGCTGGGCATAACCGATCCGCACGGCCGTGAACGGAAGGATTTTATCGCTTTTGTTGAAACGGACCGTTGTGCGACCGACGCCATTCTTACCGTAACAGGGCTTACGCCGGGCAAGAGAAGTCTCAAGATACTTGATTATGGGAAAATGGCCGCTACATTTGTTCATTTGCCGTCAGGAAGGGCCATGCGTGTCCATGCTCTGGAATCATCCATGGAAAAAGCCATGGAAGTGGCCCGGACTCTTGATATCGCGGATGAGAAAAGCGCCTATCTTCAAGCTCTCAAGGAACTTCCGGAACAGGAATTGTTGGGTATCCGGGAGGTCGCGGTGCACTTGGACGACTGTGACCTTCCGGGACCGCCCGTCCGTTTGGCCGTGTGTTCTGCTTGCGGCGAACAGGTGTTGGACGGCAGAGATGTCGTGATCGACGGGGAGGTTTTTTGCAAACCCTGTGCATCCGGCCAATCGTATTATCAATCGCTTGAAGCCTGTGCCCCTGTGGCTTCTTGTTGTGAGGAGGGAAGGTGGAATGAGCATGCTTGACATTTTCTGGAACGATGTCTGGAAATCCAGCATCAGAAAGAATGCCAAACCGAAATGTGAGCGAATGTCGTTTTGGAATAAACGCGCCCCTGACTTCATGAAGGCTGCGGAAAAGAGCGACTACATCGACCAGTTTTTGGAAATAATGGACCCGCAGCCGGATTGGACGGTTTTGGATATGGGCTGTGCTGCCGGGACACTGGCCATTCCTTTGGCCCGAAAGGTTCGATCCGTTACTGCCGTGGATCCTTCTTCCGGCATGCGGGATCTTTTGCGCTTACGCTGCGAGCAGGAAGGAATAGATAACATACGTATCGTGGACGGAAGCTGGGAACAGGATTGGGAAGCTCTGGAAATTGCTCCGCATGACGTTTTTATGGCTTCGCGTTCCCTTGTTGTGCCTGACCTGCAAGCTTCCGTCGAGAAGGTGCAACGTTTTGCCCGTGAAAAGGTTTTCCTTTCCACGCTGGTCGGTGACGGACCATATGATCCCCAGATTTTTGAGGCTGTTGGACGCGATTTCAATCCGGGGACGGACTATATTCTCGCCGTCAATGTATTGCGGCAGATGGGTATCTACGCCGACGTCGCTTTTACCTACAATAACGAGCGCAAAGTATACCCGGATCATGATGCCGCTTTCAGTGACCTGCTTTGGATGATTCATGACATGAATGAGGAAGAAAAGAAGCGGCTTCGGAAACATTTGAAAGAAACATTAGTGCCATTCGAGAACGGGGTGAGGATGCCCTATGCACGCCCTGTGCGTTGGGCCGTTCTTTCGTGGGACAAGCAAACAGGTGGCGGTGCAGAGCCAGTGGAGGCCTGACATGAGTTGTTCTTTTTGCAGAAGTCTGAAGATATCTTTTTGCGGTTTTCTTTGGGCCATGGTGCTTCTTGCTCCGGCTGCCGCAACGGATGCCCGGGCACGCATGGTGGAAGACATGACCGGGCGCAAGGTTGAAGTTCCTGATGATATCAACAAGGTTTTTCCTTCCTCTCCTCCGATGATGTACATGTTGTACGCCCTTGATTCCGGGAAAGTCGCGGGATTGAATTTCCCTTTCAATAAACAGGAACATACCTACCTGCGGAAGGAATTTGTCAACCTCCCTGTTATCGGAGGGTGGTTTGGGCAGGGGCAAACACCGAACCTTGAAAATGTGATGGCTGTGAAGCCGGATGTGATGCTGGTCTGGTTCTGGAGGAAAACAGCTCTTAATCAGCCCATGGAAAAGGTGGCAAAAACCATCAACATGCCGTTGCTTTATATTTATCTGGATACCTTGGACGATTATGTACGTGCCTTCCGCTTCGTCGGTGAATTGGTCGGCCGTCCGGAGCGCGGGAACAAGTTGGCTGACTATACACAGCAAGTTCTGGATGACGTGCGTCCTGCGCTGCTGGGATTGCCGGAAGAAGAAAAATTGCGTGTTTATTATGCGGAAGGACCGGACGGTTTGAAAACCGAATGTGATCAGTCTCCGCATGCGGTGCTGATTGAAGCTGCCGGTGGCCGGAACATTCAGCATTGCGAAGCCAGTTCGGCGTACGGCATGGAAAGCGTTTCCATCGAAGAGGTAATGTCTAAAAATCCAGATGTCATTTTGGCGCGAGATCATAAATTCGCCCAAAGAATCTACAGGGAAAAACAGTGGAGTCTGGTCCGGGCCGTTCAGAATCATCGTGTCTACGCGATTCCGGCTCTTCCGTTTAACTGGTTTGACCGTCCGCCGTCCTTCATGCGGATTCTCGGCCTGCAATGGTTGACCAACAAGCTGTATCCGAAACGTTATCCCGTAGACATGGCCAAGGCCACACATGATTTCTACAAGCTGTTTCTTGATGTGGATCTTTCCGATGAAGAAATTCATAACATGCTGAATTTATGAAAAAATCGTTTATTTTCGGAGTATTGGCCCTCACATTGGGCGCAGCCATCCTGTTGTCCTTCACACAGGGGCGCTATCCACTGCACTTGGTCGATCTCTGGCACTATTTGCAACATGTCCTTTTTCACTCTCCCATGGCGGACGAGCTCGCCAACCGGATCGGAGTCTTGTTGTGTGATATCCGTTTGCCGAGGATTCTTGCGGCGGTTGTGGTCGGAGCGGCCTTGTCCGTTTCCGGCGTCACCTTTCAGGCCATGTTCGTGAACCCGCTGGTGTCTCCCGGAATCCTCGGCGTGCTGGCAGGGGCTTCCTTTGGAGCTGCTCTCGGGATGCTGCTTTCTACCGAATGGGCCGTGGTACAGGTGAGCGCTTTCTCCTTTGGCATGATCGCCGTGGGGCTGGCTTTGCTGTTATCCCACTTTTACAAGGGGGATCGGCTCCTCCTTCTCATTCTCAGCGGAGTGATCAGCGGCTCCCTGTTCACCGCGATGCTCTCAATCATAAAATACCTTGCCGACCCGTATGACCAACTTCCGGCCATCGTCTACTGGCTCATGGGCGGATTCTCCATGATCAGCCTGGACACCATAAGCACTTTGGCGCCGGGAATACTCATCGGTATTTTGATCATTGTAGCCTTTGCCAACAATCTCAACCTGCTGACCATGGGCGAAGAAGAGGCCCGGTCTTTGGGAATACGTGTGCGTACAATGCGATTGATGTTTATCGTCGTCGCTACATTGATCAGCAGTTTGACCGTTGCTATCGGCGGCATCATCGGTTGGGTTGGGCTTGTCATTCCACATATGAGCCGCATGATCATCGGGCCGGACAATCGTGTTCTCCTGCCGTTCAGCGCGCTTATGGGAGCGTTGTTCCTGCTTGTCGTGGACAATGTGTCGCGGCAGGTTTTCACCGTGGAAATACCTTTGGGGATTCTCACCTCGTTGCTGGGCATTCCGGCCTTTGCCGGTGTGCTTCGGGTAGCCCGTAAAGGATGGGGGTAAACACATGGAAAAAGTTCAGGCACAGAATGTTTGTTTCGGATACAACGGGAGCCGTGTGTTGCACGAGGTTTCGTTGACTGTCGAGACCGGCTGCATCCTTTCCCTGCTTGGACCGAACGGCAGTGGGAAGACGACCTTGCTCAAGGTGTTGCTCGGGCTTTATCCTCCGGATTCCGGTCAGATACTACTGGAGGGCGATCCTGTTTCCGAGCTGACGCCCCGGCAGCTTGCGCGCAAAATAGCCTATGTGCCGCAGACGCATAAAATGTCTTTCGCATATAGCGTATTTGACGTGGTTCTGATGGGGCGCGCTCCATATACCTCGATTTTTTCCCGTTACAGCAAAGAAGATTACGACATTGCCATGGAAACCATGGATCGGCTGTCCATAACAAAGCTTAAAGACAGAATATATACGGAAGTCAGTGGTGGAGAACGGCAACTGGCATTGATAGGCCGGGCCTTGGCCCAAGGCGCGGATACGCTGGTTATGGATGAACCTCTTACCGGATTGGATTATGGCAACCAGATCCGTCTGCTTGAGTGTATCAAGGGCCTGTCCTGCGAAGGATATACCTTTATCGAGACAACGCACTTTCCTGACCATGCCTTATGGATATCAAACCGGGCGGTGCTTATGCGGCAGGGGAGGATTGTAGCGGATGGGGCGACGCAATCCGTTATCAATGAACAGGCCATCAGCGACCTTTATGAGAAGGACATCGCCATTCTTGATGTCGGAAATGGTGTACGCACCTGTATGCCGCGTTCTCTCTTGGATAAGCAGGCTTCTGCTTGCCACTCATTCGATTTTCAAGAGGCCGGTGATGTCTCCCATAGCTGTTTTTCGTAAAAAGAGGCTTTTGAAAGGCCTTTCTCTGCGGAACTGCGTACTGTTATCTGTCTTGGCGCACGTAGCACTTTTTTGTTTCCCTTTTGAACATCGTCGGGTTGAAGCCATGAGCGGGGGCATGAGTATGTCTATCGTCGCCTCCGCCGGCAAGGTCGGACACGGGTCAAAACAATGCGAACCGCCTTCTGCTGCGGTTCAAAAAACATTGACCCGGCCTGCAACTGAGCAGGTCAGAACCAAAAAAAAGCACAAAGCCAAGCCTGTGCCTGGCATCAAGCCGTTGGTGCGTTATAAGGCTGTGCCTGTTGCACAACCTGAGCCTGTGGTTTCCCGGAAAAAGAAATCGGTTCGTCCCGTAAATCCGGCTGAGGTCAAATCCAAGCCTGCACCAGAGGTTGCCAAAAAGCAGGATGTTCACGTGAAGGAGGCCACAAAATTCCCGCGCAAAGTGATGGAAGAGAAGGCGCTTGCGAACACGCTGGGTCAGGAAACAGCTCGGCACGTGGCTGGGAAGATTGGTGCCGATGACCATGAACTCTCTGCTGACTCCGGGCAGGACTCGAAACAGGGACAACCGGCAGGCGAAGGAGCGTTTCAAGGCCCCATGCATGCCCGGATCGGTTCGTTGTATGGTCCTAAGATTACGCATTGGATCCGGCCGAAATATCCACGCAAGGCCAGGGCCATGAGGCAAACCGGATTGGTCGTGCTACGCATAACCATAGACCGGGGCGGCCGCCCTGTTCGTGTGGAGATCGTGCAAAAAGCCGGGTTCGGCTTTGATGAAGCCGCTGTTTCCGCCATAAGAAAGTCTTCTTTCACTCCGGCCACCCACAAGGGGCAACCAGTGGCCTGCATAGCGCTGTTGCCGGTTCACTTCAATCTCAGAGGAAATTAAGCATGTTGGGTATGTTTACCAAGGGCGGCCTTCTCATGTGGCCGATTCTGTTTTGTTCGGTGGTCGCCTTGGCAATTGTGATTCGCAAGGGAGTTCAGTTTCGCACTTTGCTTCAAATGGTGCTGTTGGCTCCGAAACAGGCTTTTTCCGCACGGCCTGAACCCTTGTTGCCGCTTCTGGATGCCGTTGGCAGCGGTGAGAGCGAAGAGGATATCAATGCCGTGGGTACCGGAATTGTGCGGAATATGGAGCGGGGCTTGGGCACGCTCTCTTTGATATCGGCCATCTGTCCGTTACTCGGCCTGACCGGGACTGTCATCGGCATGATCCAGGCTTTTCAGGTTATCGCTTCAGCGGGGACAACTGTGAACCCCGGCATGCTTGCCTCCGGCATTTGGGAAGCACTCCTCACCACGGCAGCAGGGCTGCTTGTGGCCATCCCGGTGCATGTGGCGCATCATTATTTGGATTCCCGCATGGGAGAGATTGTCTACAACTTGCAGACGCTGGCCTCAAAAATGGTTGCGGAGCGCAGCAATGCAGTTTGAACGCGGCAAACGTCGCTCCGCACTTTTGGACATTGCTCCTCTTGTTGACGTCATTTTTCTTTTGCTGCTGTTTTTCATGCTCACTTCCCGTATGGTGTCGGAGCCTGCCATCGCCGTTGATTTACCGGATTCTTCCACTGCCAAGGTGCAAACGCCTTCTGAAATCGTCATCACACTTGGTGACCACGGCGACCTTTTTCTGGGGGAGACTCCCGTCTCCTTCGAAGACCTTGTGGATGCTCTTAAGGTGCGTCTTGAACAGGAAAAAAAAACTGTTGTCCATTTGAGGGCGGATCATCATGTGGATGTTGGAACGCTTATTCATGTTGTCGATTGTGTGAAAATGAGCGGATGCTCGGCTTTCAGCATTGAAACAAAGGCTGAATGATTTTGTACCATTGAATCCTTCTGATTCCAGATGAGATTTCTTCATTCGTTCAGGGCGTTGGTTGTTGCAACGCTTCCACGTAATCAGTCCAGGGAATGAACTTTACTGCCATTCACGATGTTCTCGTATCGTGAATGGCTCGACGAAGCTGGCAGAATCACTTTCAATCTCTTGCAGTTGTCTTCCGGTCTGGACGGTCACCCTTCCTTTTTTTGAGTGCAATCATAAGTCATGAGCAGATCTTGCATGTTTGAAGCTGTGAATTTCGCATTCCATTATCATTGATCGCTGTTGGTATTCATGTATGTTTCATAGCATCAAGCCCAGACTGCAAAATTGAGTGGAACTGCACATGAGCACACAATCCCGAACTATGGATGACGCCAATACTTCGATTGAAGGTGGTATATCTTTCGGCGATTTGGTCAATGTTGCCGAGCTGCAAAATCTGCTGGAGGTCAATTATGCCGCCACCGGTATGCCTTCCGGCATCATTGATGTTGAGAGCGGCGAAGTCTACGCCGGAGCAGGATGGCAGGACATTTGCGTCAAGTTTCATCGGGTTCAGCCCGAAGCCAATGCAATTTGCATAAAAAACGACACGGCTATTATCAATAAGGTCAAAGGTGGCAAGCCTTGCGGGTACAAGTGTGATCACGGGTTATGGGATATCGGTGTCCCCATTTACTGCGAGGGACGCTATGTTGCCACATATTTTTTGGGACAGTTTCTTTATGAAGATGAGTCCATTGATAAGGACAGATTCATAGCCCAGGCCGAACGATTTGGGTTCGATAAACATGACTACCTCAAGGCTCTTGATGCCGTTCCCCGTTTTTCTCGGGAAAAGGTGAATGAAATTCTTAAATACAACACGGCCATGGCGGCCTTTCTTTCCCATATGATCAGCCAGAACCTGCGGGTAAAGCGTGAACTGGTTGAAAGAAGAAGAATGGAACATGAATTGCGCCGTTTACAGACTTTTTCTGCCAACATCATCAATTCAATGCCTTCCACTCTCATCGGTGTTGACGTGAACGGTGTTGTTTCCCACTGGAACGACAGGGCAGTGCGGGAAACCGGCATCAAGGAAAAGGAGGCGCTTGGGGTTTCGTTGGCCTCTTTGCTTCCGCATATGGCTGAGTACGTGGAGCATATTGATGAGGCGGTTCGCAGTCGACACAAGCTGGAATATCTCAAGCGCGCATGGCAAAAGGACGGTGAGACCCGTTATGAGGACGTGGTCATTTATCCGTTAATGACGAATGGAACCGGCGGTGTTGTTATCCGAATCGACGATGTTACCGAAAGGGTGCAGCTGGAGCAGATGATGGTCCAGTCCGAAAAAATGATGTCCGTGGGTGGTTTGGCCGCAGGAATGGCCCATGAAATCAACAATCCTTTGGCCGCAATTCTGGGATATACGCATAATATCAAAAAACGGCTCATGGGATCGCTCGAAAAGAATGAAATCATGGCCAGACAGTGCGGTCTGGATCTCAATTGCCTGAATAAATACATTCAAGGCAGGGAAGTCGCCCAGATGCTTGACGGGATCAGTGAATCCGGGGAGCGAGCCGCAGCCATCGTCAGCAATATGCTTTCCTTCAGCCGAAAAAGCGAACGGCGTTTCAGCGAGCAATCCTTGCCCGATCTATTGGATAAGACGTTACAACTGGCCGCAAATGATTATGATTTGAAGAAGGAATATGATTTTCGGAAGATCAAAATCGAAAAAGAATATATGCCAGATATGCCGTCGGTCCTTTGCGAGGCGACTGAAATCCAGCAGGTTTTTTTGAATTTGTTCAAGAATGGGGCCGAGGCCATGGCCGAGAAGGAATACGGCGATAGTTATCCCCGTTTGAAAATTGGCCTGCGAAGGGAGAGTGATTATGCCGTGGTGGAGATAGAGGATAACGGCTCCGGGATGCCCGAGCATGTTCGCAAGCGCGTTTTCGAGCCATTTTTTACCTCCAAGGAACCCGGGAAAGGGACAGGGTTGGGGTTGTCCGTATCCTATTTCATTATTGCGGACCAACATGGCGGCAAAATGGACGTGACCTCGCAACCTGGAGCCTGGACCCGTTTTACCATTCGGATTCCCTTTGTTCCGAAGGAGTAGTTTGATGCCCTATCGTGTCTTGATACTCGATGATGACAGGCATGTCAGTGAGAGCCTCGCCATGCAGCTGGATGACGAAGGTTTCATGACATCCCAGGCTCATAGCGCCGAGGATGCTCTCAGGCTGTTGGAGGATGAGCCGTGCGATATCGTTATCGTCGATCTGCGTCTGCCCGGAATGAACGGAATTGATTTTATCAATGCCGCAAGCAGGGGGTGGGGGAAATTACGTTTTATTATTTATACGGGATCACCGGAATTTCATATTCCGAACAGTATGAATTCTATGGAGTCCGTGTCCGAGGCTCTTTTCCTCAAACCCCTGTCGGATTATGCCACCCTCATTTCGGAAATAAGGAATATGCTCGATTAAACGGGATTTATCTCACTCGGAATTTTGTCTGTTCACTCTCGTTAAAGCAGACGCTTTGCCTCAAAGAATGAATTTTTGTTCGTGTCGATTCTTGACAATAATGTGCATATATTTGTTTTTGCTGTTCTGTTTTTTACGTTATTGTAATTGTCTTGCGGTGTTGCTATTCTATAACACCTTGATAAAAAAGATGAAATTTTAAAAAATAGCTTAATTAAACTCTGGTATCCATTTTGCTTTTCCTTCGGGATGCTACCCGCAGTACGCAGTCTCAAACTCAAGGCATTGCTCGCCATTTGCCAGATCATTGACCAGGCGTTGGATCTTGAATCCTCGCTTGAGGCCATTCTGCGTACGCTTTCCGAAGAATTGAGCATGAAACGGGCCACGGTCACCTTGTTGGACCCGGAATCCGAAACCCTGACAATCAATGCGTCATACGGTTTGACCCCGGAGGAACAGCAGCGAGGGGTTTATACCATGGGCGAGGGGGTTACGGGCAGAATCTTTCAGACCGCCCAGCCGTACTTTGTGCCGGATATCAGTCGCGAGCCTCTTTTCCTGAATAAAACCGGTACACGTAAGATTTCCAGAGCGACATTTTCCTTTATCGGCGTGCCTATCATGCGGCATGGCGATCCCATGGGCGTGCTCAATGTGGACCGTCTTTTCGCGGACGACGTGGCCCCGGAAGAGGATATTGAATTTCTCATGGTGGTGGCTACGCTCATTGCCCAGTTTATCAGCCTGAACGAAAAAGTGCGTGAACGTGAGGCTTCGCTCCGGGCCGAGAACGTTTCGCTTAAATACCAGATATCACGGAAGAGCAAAGGCTTGTACATGGTCGGTGACAGTAGCGCTATGACCGAAGTGCAACGCCAGATTCAAAAGGTGGCTCCCACCAAGGCCACGGTTTTGCTGCTGGGCGAATCCGGCGTTGGCAAGACTCTCATCGCACGGATCATTCACAGGTTGTCGGACCGCAAGAACCACGCGTTCATCAAGGTCAACTGTGCTTCCATTCCGGACAATCTCATTGAATCCGAGCTGTTCGGCGTAGAAAAGGGCGCCTACACCGGTGCGACGCACTCTCGCGCAGGACGGTTCGAAGAGGCTGATCATGGAACCATTTTTCTGGATGAGGTCGGTGAATTGCCGCTGGCTGTGCAAGCGAAGTTGCTTCGGGTGATTCAGGAGCGGGAGTTCGAACGGTTGGGCAGCGTCGTGACCCGCAGGGCGGACGTACGCATATTGGCTGCGACTAACAAGGATCTGGAACAGCTGGCTCAGAGCGGTGAGTTTCGCCCGGATCTCTATTACCGCCTCAATGTCTTTCCCCTCCGTGTACCGGCACTGCGTGAACGGAGCGGCGATGTTCCCGGCCTGCTCAATCATTTTCTGTCCAAGGTCTCCGAAGAGTACGGGCGCTCACTTGTATTTTCACCGGAAGCTTTGGATGCGCTTACCCGGCACCTGTGGCCGGGTAATGTCAGGGAAATGGAGAATCTCATCGAGCGGCTCGTCATCATGACGGAAGGCGGCAAGATCGCGGCCGACACGTTGGATATGTTTCTTGATCAGGGAGCGGCCCTCCCGGAGAACACGCGTGACCGGGAATTGCCGGAAGCGGGTTCGGAAAAGGTCTGCCCGCGGGCGTTGCATGAGATCGAACGGGCCGAAGTGATCAATGCCTTGCGGCGAAACGGGTGGATTCAGTACAAGGCTGCAAGTGCGTTGGGCCTGACACCTCGCCAGATGGGGTATAGAGTCCGCAAGATGGGGCTGGAGCCTCTTATCGCCCAGGGCCGCGCCAGTCTCAGAAAATAGAATTGGGCCTGACCTCGTCTTGAGGCCTTTGATAATCGGCACCACCTTTCTTGTAGTATGCTGCAAAATGTGGATATCGGACAGGCATCACCTGATCCGTTTTTGCGGTTTTGCCTAATATCCCATGTCAATACGGATACTCTTTGCCAGCAAGAAGGCCCCGCACGGCGGGGCCTTTCTCCGAGGAGTATCATGTCATGCCGTGCCGGGGAGCCGACAGGCATGTGCCACACTGTTTTTGTTATCCGCACCCAAGTCCGGTTCCGGCGCAACTGCTGCCGCCAATGCCGGCCTTTCTTGCTTTGTATACGTCCATGTCTCCCCCTGAATACAGGGTGTTCAGAGCATCCGCGATGGGCCCGGAGCATGTGTGCGCCGCTATTCCGGCCTCTTCAAGATACGTCTGGGGCTGCACCCCCATAGCGCTTGCCAGCACGGCGCGGCAATCCTTGAGGCTGATGGCCAGCTTTTCCCAGCGTTGCGGGCCGCATCCGGGGCGCGGTGCCATGCGTTCCTCTATCATGCGGTATCCGCCGCTGGTGTCACGCCCCCAAATCTGAAACCGTTCGGCCTCGCCGAGGTGACTGTTGACAAGTACGCCTTCGCGGCTGGCAACGGCAACATAGGGACGGGTTTGTTCCGGGCTTGCCGGCTTTATGCCGGAACATGCCTGCAACGTGCCACACAATGAACCGGACTGATCGTTCGCCAGCAGACCGACGGCATCGGCGCGGCAGCGTTTGCAATGTGTCATTTGGGCAATGTGTTCTCCTGCCGCTTTTCGCAACGGCAAGACCGTTTCCCTGCCCGGTTCCGGAAGATCTGCAAATTTGGTGTCTTCGCTGGGTTTGAGCGGAATAAGATTCTGGATGTCGGCTCCCAGTTCGGCAGCCTTTTGGGAAACTTTCACGACGTGTTCATCGTTGATGCCGGGAATGACAATGGTATTGACCTTGACCATGACCCCGCGAGCCTTGAGCCCTTTGATCGCTTCGATCTGGCGCTCAAGCAGCAGTCGCGCCCCCTGTTCTCCGCGGTACACCACGTTTCCGTCCTTGATCCATGAGTATATTTTCGCCCCGATTTTCGGGTCTACCGCATTCATGGTGATGGTCACGTGTGATACGTCCAGTTCTGCGATCTCATCCATGTACGGGGGAACGTTCAGCCCGTTGCTGGAAAGGCAGAAAATAAGTTCCGGGTGCTTTTGGCGCAAAAGGCGCATGGTTTCCAGTACCTCGCCCGCATTGGCAAAGGGATCACCGGGACCGGCTATGCCGGCAACGGTAATGCGCGGTTCCTTTTCCAGAACGGCGTCCATGTACACGGAAGCCTGAAAGGGCTTGAGTACCGCACTGGAAACGCCCGGACGCGACTCGTTGACACAGTCGTATTTACGGTTGCAGTAATTGCACTGGATATTGCACTTGGGAGCGACCGGAAGGTGCACACGGCCGCAACTGCCGGCGGCTTCCCTGTTGAAGCACGGATGTCTTGTCAGATCCTTCATGTTCTCTCCCTTTCTACAGGTATCCGTAGCCGATATGGGAATCGGCCTGTTTCTTTTCCAGAACCGCATTTACTATGCGGTCATACAGTTTTTGCGCGCCACCATAGCCGAGTATACGCAGCCGTTGCCCTCCGAAGCGGTCATGGATGGGGAAGCCCACTCGCACGAGGGGAACACCCCAATCCCGGCAGTATCGGTATCCCTTGCTGTGGCCGATAACCAGATCCGGAGCCAGTTCATCTGCCTGTTCGGCAATATCATGAAAATCAACGCCTTCACGGATAAGGGGCTGTTGACGAAGGTCACTTCCTACCTTGGCGATGGCGCCCGCGAGTTTTCCGGTTTTGGAACCGGTGGCCACGAGTATCGGCTGCACGCCGATTTCGGACATGAAAGCCACGAGTCCGACCACGAGATCTTCCTCGCCGTAGATAACCGCCCGCTTTCCCGAAATGTATTTGTGCCCGTCCACAAGAGCGTCCACCAACCTTCCACGGTCCATGAGATAACGGCGGGGAACGGATCTGCCGGAGGTCTTGGCAAGCACGTCCATGAAACGGTCCGTTTCCCTGATGCCGACCGGCATGCCGAGTCCGTGGCATGGCACGCCGTATTTGTTCTCCAGCGTGATTCCTGCCGTGGAGCCGGGAAGGCAACGGCCGAATTCTATGCTGCATGCGGCATTGGACATGGCCTGGATGCGCTCGACCGGCGTGCCGCCCGAAGGAATGGGCTCGTAGTCGAGCAGGGCCGGACCATCGAGTGTTTCTGAAATGTCAGGCAGGACTGTGACGTCCAGTCCAAAGTGCTCAAAGATATCTTTGAGATTGCGCACGTCCCCGGGAGAAACCATGCCGGGAAACAGGTTTACGCTTTCGGTCGTCTCAGTCTTTTCGAACACCAACTGGTCGGCCATGGCCTGCACGGCTCCGGTCCAGCCGTCCATGTGCGTTCCGTTGTAACTGGGGGTGGACACGTGCACGAGCTCAGGGAGGTCCAGATCACCGAATTCTTCCTTGAATTCGTGCAAGATGCCGGAAACATGGTCACCGATGGTTTCCGTAAGGCAAGTCGTGGCAACGCCCACCACGCGGGGTGAGTATTTTTTCATTACATTCAGCAGGCCCTTCTTCAGGTTGGGACCACCGCCGTATACGGCATGCTTTTCACCCAACGCCGAGGACGCGATATCCATGGGCTCGCGAAAATGGCTGATGATATACCGGCGCATGTAGGTTGCGCAGCCTTGGGAACCATGCAGGAACGGAACCGATTTTTCCACACCGCGAAAGGCCAGGGATGCGCCCAGCGGGGTGCACAGCTTGCAGGCGTTGGTTGTGGATACGTAATTCGTCTTACTCATGTTCCGCCTCCTTCTGTTCTCGTCTGGGCACGAATTTCCAAACCGGGCTTATGGCGGAGGTATGGATTTCGCGGGCAAAGTTGAACATGCCGACAAAACCTTCCAACGCTTCCTTGCGTTCATGGTTGTGGTCGCAGAATCCCACGCCCATCTTGAAGGCGATGGGGCGTTCCTTGACCCCGCCCACAAAGACATCCACGTCTTTTTCCTTGATGAATGCGGATAGCTCCAAGGGATTGGAGTCATCAACGATGATTGTTCCGGGATCGGTGATTTCTTCCAGCTCCCGGTAGTCCTCTTCCGTACCCGTTTGGGAACCGACCATGACCACCTGCATTCCCAGATGCCGGAAGGCCTTGATTAGTGAAAATGCCTTGAAAGCGCCGCCCACGTAGATGGCGACCTTCTTGCCCTCGAGATCTTTGCGGAATCGTGCCAGCTCAGGCATGAGCACTTCCAGTTCATCCCGTACGAGATTTGACGTCTTTGTCGTGATTTCCGGGTCAATGTCCTTGAAGTGGTCGGCAATGTAGTACAGGGAATCGGCCATGTCTTCGATGCCGAGATAGGAAACACGGATGTAGGGTACGCCGTATTTTTCTTCCATCATTTTAGCCAGATCGAGCGTTGCGCCGGAACATTGCACCACGTTCAGTGCCGCCCCGTGGCATCTGCGCACGTCGGCCACGCGGCCGTCGCCCGAGATGTTCGCCACAACCTCGACGCCCATGCGCTCAAGGTATTCGCGGATGATCCATATTTCCCCGGCAAGGTTGAAGTCGCCAAGGATGTTGACGGAAACAGGGGATATGTCCGAGGTGTCTCCGGTTCCGACCAGTCGGAACATGGCTTTGCATGCGGCATTGTAGCCCTCGCGCTTGCTGCCCTTGAAACCTTCGGATTGTACCGGCAGGACCGGAATGCCTTTTTTTTCACTCATCGTGCGGCATACGGCTTCGAGGTCGTCACCGATAATACCGACGATGCACGTGGAATAGACGAAGACAGCCTTGGGATCATGGCGGTCAATGAGTTCATCCAGTGCGGCTTCCAGTTTTTTCTCTCCGCCGAAGATGACGTCTTTTTCCTGAAGGTCCGTTGAAAAGGAGAGTCTGTGCAGTTCCGGGCCGCTGGAAAGCGACCCGCGAATGTCCCATGTGTATACGGCGCATCCTATGGGGCCATGGACCAGATGGAGGGCATCCGCGATCGGATACAGCACCACGCGGGAACCGCAGAATACACAGGCCCGCTGGCTTACCGCTCCAGCGAGGGAATCCCTGTTGCAGGCCATTTCGATGGGCCCTTGGCCCGTGCGGTGCACTTGCCCCTTTCTTTCTTCCAATACTGCGGCGGTTTCACATTTCATATCCGTTCCTCCGGAAGTATGCGCTGTGCGAGGCAGACCATGTTGGTCCGCTCCCAGCCCATACGGCTGTAAAATTTCAATGCCGAGCTGTTGTTCCTGTCCGCCAGAAGCTGCATGCGCGTTGCACCGTTTTGTTCGGCCCATTGCCGCACCGCATGTATGAGTTCTTTTCCAATGCCTTTGCCTCGCCAATCTTCCAGCACCACCACATCTTCAATAAGTACGGACGGAGCGCCTTCTGCTGTGGAAATGTTGAGCTGCCCCGAGCACATTCCCACCACGCGAGTCTCAATCTGGGCCACGAATACCGTGCGGGACTTGCCGTCAAGCATCGCTTCCAGGCCGCGCCGTTGCTTTTCTGGATCAATGCTGAAGTCATTTTCAATGGAAAAGAGTATGCGCAGCAGTTCGCTCATTTCCGGCATATCTTCGTGCCGTGCGGTCCTGATGGTGATGGCTCCCGGCATTTTGGTCCTCAGGAAATCAGGTAGTCGGTAGCAGGTTCGCCGTCTTCGATGCCGTCGAGAATCGTATCGATGGCGTCTTCGCTATCCACGCCCTTGAACCACCAGTTTTCGGGTTGGACCACCATAACCGGTCCCTGCTCACACATCTTGAGACAGCCGGTTGCGACCACCTGCATGTCGAGTCCCCGGTCAAGGATTTCCTCCTCGATGTACTGGAGGAATCCGTTGGTCTGCTTGTGGCAGATGCCTTTGGGGTCGCCGTTGACGCGAAAACTCTGGCAAACAAGTATCTGTCGTTCCGGTGTGGCCATTGTATTCTCCTTTGTGTGTTGATTTTTTTAGGACTGCCGTCCGCATCCGGGCTTCTTCCCACCAAAAAGATTATCCACGACTCCGGCTACATCGCAGTCCGTGATCAGAACCCGTAGCCCGGAATTGCCGAGTACCTGTCGGGGGCGTTCTCCTGCACTGGTGACGAGCACCGCAAAACAGTCCCCGAGGATTTCGGCCAGTTCATTCCATCGATCGTCTCCATGACCGGACTCCGGTGCTGCCCGTGTTTCCAACAGGACCGGAAGTCCGTCTTCACGAGGCCCATAGACCAGAAAGCAGGCGGCATGGCCGAGATGGATGTCCACTTCCATGCCCCCGACGCTGGCAACCGCAACGTTCGGGCGTTCGGGAGTGGGGCGTGGCAGCGTGGCCGCCGAAGTGAAGGCGTCTTCACATTTGGATTCGGGAACATTGCTGCCCACAAGATCCTTTCCGCAGTTCCCCCATTCAGGCATCAGTGCCATGTGTTTGGCGGCAATCCGCGCCAGTTTTTTCATGAGTTCCTTGCTGGGGGCCGATATGGAGTCATCGGGATTGGATACCACGGGCGTCACGGACATGATGTCCGCGCCGAGGGCCGCTACGGATCGAGCGATTTCTTCTACGTGTTCGTCATTGATGCCCGGAAAAATCGTGGTGTTGACCTTGACGGTCAGCCCAGCCTTTTTGAGTACCGTTATGGCCTCGGCCTGTGCATTGAGCAGCAGATGTGCAGCTTCCTGCTTTGGCAGGGTATGCGTTCCGGGCCGAATCCATGCATATATTTTTTCGGCTATTTCCGGGGCCACGGCATGGACTTCCACCGTTACATGGGAAAGGCCGAGCTTTGCGAGATCCTTGCTACATTCTGCCGCCCCAAGGCCGTTGGTGGACACGGTCAGCGGCATATCGGGGTGGGCCTTGCGAACCTCCTGCAATGTTTTCAGGGTGGCTTCCGGCACTGCCAGTGGTTCGCCAGGCCCTGTCACGCCGACGATGCCCACGTGAGTTCCCTGAGCCAGTACGTGGTCGAGATAGGCGAGCGCCTCCTCGGGAGCGAGTACTTTTTTGGGCATGTCGGACGCCCCTGACATGAGTCTGGTGGTCGTTTTCGGAGCCACGGGCAGATGCAGCCTTCCAATGCTGCTGCGTGCGTTCGGGGCGAAGCACGGATGATTTTCAACGGAACTTGCGGATTTGGTCATGACTGCACCTGCCTGTGGCGTGGGTTGATCGGATTAAAGCACCAGTTCGAATGTTTCTTCAGGATCGTCACGGTCCTTGCGGTCGAGCAGAGCCATGAGGATTTTTTCCAGAAGCCGGAGGCCGCCCTTGTATCCCACGGTGGGGAAATACTGGTGGCCGACTCTGTCCAGAATGGGGAAGCCCCAGCGTACAAAGGGAATGTCCTCGTCCCTGGCGATGTACTTGCAGTAGGTGTTGCCGATGATCAGATCCACGGGATCGTTCTTGATCCACTGGTGCAGCAGGAACATGTCTCCCGCAGCTTTCACATTTACCTCGAACGGCATGTCCGCGGTCAGCTCCCTGATACGCTTTTCGAACTTCTTGCCGGGCGTACCCGTAACGATGTGCACCGGGCACATGTCGATGGACACCAGGAATTCGGTCATGGCGATGAGTTGATCCGGGTCGCCTACCAGCGCGACTTTCTTGTTGTAGAAGTACTGGTGCATGTCCGACATCATGTCCACGAGCTGGCCGCGTTCGTGGGCAACCTCATCAGGAACGGTCACGCCGGCCGCAATGCGCAGCGCGTCAATGAACCTGTCCGTTGCCGAAAGGCCAAAGGGCATGTCCAATACCTTGCAGGGCACTTTGTGGGTTGAATCCAGCCAGCGTGCCGCGTCAGCGGAACACCATTCGCCGAGGGCCAGCGTGCCCACTGCGTCGCCGGTAGATTTCAGCTCGGTCATGGTGGTCCCCCCTTCGGGGAACATATGGTATTCGCCGGAAAGCGGTCCGTTGAGTACGCCGGAAGTGTCCGGGAAGAGCGTGATGTCCACGCCGACAAGAGCTGCCAGCCGTTTGATTTCTTCCATGTCCGACGGTTCCACCCAACCGGGAATTACATTGACCTTGCCGTTCTTGGTGCCGGTTTTCTCGGCCTGCATGGCCATGGATTTGACCATGTTGGAGAAGCCGGTGACGTGGGAACCGACGTAACTTGGAGTCGATGCGCCGATCACATGCTTGCCCTCAGGGATTTTTCCGTCCTTGGTGGCTTTTATGGTGATCTGTTTCAGGTCGTCACCGATGGTTTCGGAAAGACAGGTCGTATGTACGGCGATTACTTCCGGTTCGTAGACCGAGAAGATGTTGTTGATGGCCTGTATGAGGTTTGCCTGCCCACCGAAGACCGAGGCCCCTTCGGTGAAGGAACTGGTAGCTGCGGAAATGGGCTCCTTGTAGTGGCGCGTCAGTGTGCTGCGATGATAGGCGCAACACCCTTGCGATCCATGGCTGTGCGGCAGGCAACCGTGGATACCCAGTGCTGCGTACATGGCCCCAATGGGCTGGCATGTCTTGGCCGGATTTATGACCAGCGCGTCACGCTCTGTTATCTCTTTCGGAGTATGTCTCAGTAACATTTCGTCATCCTTTTTTCAGGCTTTGGTAATCCGTCATTCCCAGACGTACGTTGCCGAGAGTTCGGGGTTCTCCTGCCACGGCGCTTTCATGTAGCCCCAGATTTTGCTGTTCACGAGGCGGTCGATTTCCTTGTAGAAGTTCTTTGCACCCCGGAATCCTGCATACGGACCGCCGGAATCGTAACTGTGCAGCTGCTTCATGGGCACGCCCAACTTCTGTATGGAGAATTTTTCCTTGATGCCTGCGCAGAAGATGTCCGGCTTGAGGATTTCCACCAGCTTTTCGGCTTCGTATTGGTTCAGGTCGTCAATGATGATGGTTCCCTTGTCCATGTCAGTGACCAGTCCGTCATAGTGCTTGAATTTGAATCCAGCTTCTTCAAGCTTGCCCAGTTCCGCTTCCGGTTTGCGCGGATTGTAGCGTTCGGGATCGGCCTCGATTTCCAGCTCTTCGATGTTGCGGCTGTCCGCGTCCACTTTGAGGTTGGGAATAACCTGCCGGCCTTCGTAATCGTCGCGGTGCGCAAATTCGTATCCGGCAGAGAGTGTACTCATGCCGATCTCGGCAAACAGTTCCTGATAATGGTGTGCCCTTGAGCCGCCCACAAAGAGCATGGCGGTCTTGCCATCCGTGCGCGGCAGAACATCGTCGCGTACGGCTTCCACACTGGGCATTTCCTCGGCGATCACGGCCTCGACCTGGTCGATGAGTTTCTTCTCACCGAAGTACTGGGCTATTTTGCGCAAGGACTTTGCCGTGGCCTTTGCTCCGATGAAGTTGACCTTGATCCATGGGATGCCGAATTTTGTTTCCAGCATATCCGCCACGTAGTTGATGGAACGGTGGCACATGACACAGTTCAGGTCGGCCTTGTGCGCCGAGGCAAACTGGTCGTATGTGGAGTTGCCCGAGAACGTGGCGATATTGGTGATGCCGCATTTTTTCAGGACGCGATCTATCTCGAAACCATCACCGCCGATGTTGTATTCGCCCAGCAGGTTGATTTTGTATTCGCCGGCCTTTTCTTCATCGTTTTCACCGACCACATGCTTGAATATCTGGTTATTGGCGATGTGATGTCCGGCGGACTGGGAAACGCCCTTGTATCCTTCACAGCTGAATGCGAAGACGTTGCAGTCGCCAAATTTTTCGCGCATTTTTGTGGCCACGGCATGGATGTCGTCACCGATCAGGCCCACCGGGCAGGTTGCGAAGATGGCGATGGATTTGGGATGGAAGGTGTCGTAGGCTTCCTGTATGGCCTTTTCCAGCTTCTTTTCTCCTCCGAAGATGATGTCTTCGTCATGCATATCCGTGGAGAAGCAGTAGTTCATGTAGTTTTCCGCGCCTTCGGCTGAGGCGTCGGTCTGGTTACGGCGCGTAAGCCATGAGTAAAAACCGCAGCCGATGGGCCCGTGCGTTATGTTCACAAGGTCGCGGGTCGGCCCGAGGATAACGCCCTTGCAACCTGCGTAGGTACACCCGCGCATGGTGATGATGCCGGGTACCGTGCGGACGTTCGCCACGATTTCGGGAGCTTCGTTGTCGTTGGCCTCATTGATGAGGATCTGCTTGGCGCGCTTGCGGGCCACCTTGGGCGGATACTTCTTGAGAAGTTCTTCCTTGATGTCTGTGGGCGTCCACTGCACCATTTTCTTTTTGGTCGTTGCCATTTTTTCCCTCCCGGTTAGAGAATGGACTTGGCTCCGGCCTCGCCCGTGCGGACGCGAACAGCGTCTGCCATGGGCAGGACAAAGACCTTTCCGTCACCGGGCTTGCCGGTCTGGTTCGTTTCAATGATTGCCTGGACGACATCCTCGACATCCTCGTCGGGCACAACTACGGTCACCATTCGTTTGGGATACAATTTTCCCTTTTCGCCGAGCAGTGCCGCAGCTTCCTCGAAGCCGTCTTCGGCCCCTTCCAGAACCTTCGAGTTGACGAATCCCTTGCCGCGTCCCTGCGCCTCATGGGCGAAGAAGGCATCCACACCGGCTTCGGTCAGCGCCTTTTTGGTGCGGTTCATCATGTTCATGCGGACAACCGCGATCACTTCCTTCATGTCGCGCTCTCCATGGCTTCTTCGGCAGGCTCCTTCACCCCCGAACTGATGGTGTAGACATCGCCGACATCGCTGACGAAGATCTTGCCGTCGCCGAAGGCACCCTTGGTACCGGAACGGGCGGCATCCATGATGGTGGAAATCACGAAGTCCTTGTCCGTTGCCGGAACCACGCTCATGAGCATGGTTTTGGGGATTTCGTCGTAGGTCACCTCGCCTATTTTGATGCCGCGCTGTTTACCCCGGCCAGCCACTGAATACTTGGTTACGGCCGGGAACCCGGCGTCCATGAGGGCGGCGAGAACCTGATCCGCTTTTTCGGGCCTGACAATTGCTCTGACCATGATCATCGTGCTTTTCTCCCTTTTTTAGCTTAGTCCCTAGGCGGCCATAAGACCGAAATCCAGAAGCAGCTGTTCGAGTTCCTCGATCTCCAGCGGAGTGGGGATGACGAACATTTCGTTTTCGTCGATGGCTTTTGCCAAGCCTCGATATTCATTGGCCTGCGGAACTTCGCCGTCCCATTCTATGACCGTTTTGCGGTTGATTTCCGCACGCTGTACATCGTTGTCGCGAGGTACGAAGTAGATCATCTGAGTGCCGAGTTTTTTGGCCAACTCTTCGATCATTTCCCTTTCGTTATCAACGTTACGTGAGTTGCAGATCAGTCCGCCGAGACGCACGCTGCCGGACTGGGCATATTTCATGATGCCTTTGCAGATGTTGTTGGCCGCGTACATGGCCATCATTTCGCCGGAACAAACAATGTAGATTTCCTCAGCCTTGCCGTCGCGGATGGGCATTGCGAACCCGCCGCAGACAACGTCGCCGAGAACGTCGTAAAAAGCGTAGTCAAGCGCCTCGGATTCTTCATAGGCACCAAGGTTTTCAAGCATGTTGATGGAAGTGATGATGCCACGGCCAGCACAGCCGACTCCCGGTTCGGGACCACCGGATTCCACACACCACGTATCACCGAAGCCCGGCTTGCGGATATCTTCAAGCTCAACGTCTTCACCCTCTTCGCGGAGGGTATCGAGAACCGATTTCTGAGCCAGACCGCCCAACAACAGGCGGGTGGAGTCAGCCTTGGGATCGCAGCCGACAACCATAACTTTTCGACCCAATTCCGTGAGGCCCGCCACAGTATTCTGTGTGGTGGTGGACTTTCCGATGCCGCCTTTTCCGTAAATGGCTACTTTCCTCATTGTGTTCCCTCCGGGACGTTTTGAAGTTTGTTGTCTCTCTTAGGGCAACCCTCGTGCCAAAACGTTGCGATATGGAATAATAGCCTGTATTTATTGATTATATGCAGTAATTTCTGTCGTGGCGTTTGAGTTGCCAAATACGTGCAGTCTACAATGTGGAATCTACAATTTTGTCGTTTGCGACACATTGGTATGCGTTTTTTTTCTGTTCGGATGGAAACGGATGCATAGTGATTGCAGGGTATTGGGAAAGAAGGGATTGAATGGCACTTTTTATGCTTTCGCACATATCATGATTATGAACGACAACGGAAAAGGAATCGGCCATGTTGATAGACACGACATTGCGTGAGGGAGCACAGTTGTACGGTGTGAGTTTTTCGCCGGAAGCCCGTACGGAAATCGTGAATGGATTGCTTCGGCTCGGTATTGAGGAAATAGAACTGGGCTGGATCGGCATGGAGGGAATTGAGCGGGCATCCAAAAAGGCCCACGCAAGAAAAACAAAGACCGTATTCAGTGTTTGGAGTCCGTGCCGGGAACAATGCGTCAAACAGGCCGCGGATTTGGGTTTCAAGCGAATCAACATCGGAGTTCCTGTTTCCGACCAGCATGTGACCATGCGACTTGGAATGAAACATCAAGAACTGCTGGAACGGATAACCTATGCGGTCATGCTTGCGCGTATGCTTGGCATGGATGCCTCAGTGGGGCTTGAAGATGTTTCCCGAGCCAATTGGGAATTTGCCGTTACAGTCGCCGCTCATGCCGAATCTGCCGGGGCGTTCCGCGTCCGTTTGCCGGATACGGTCGGTGTGCTCAACCCGACTGAAGTCGCGAGCCTCGTGCGTCACTTCAAAAGCAATCTGGATATTTCTTTGGCCATTCATTGTCATGATGACTTCGGAATGGCCACGGCCAATACGATTACCGCGCTCGCATCCGGAGCCGAATATGCTGATGTTTCCATTCTCGGCATTGGTGAACGTTCCGGAATTGCTGCATTGGAAGAGGTGGCTGCGTACATGACGCTCAAACAGAAAAAGAATTCCTACAATCTAAAATGTCTGCCTGAACTTTGTTCTCATGTGGCACGGGAATCCAGTGTTGAAATTCCACGGACCAAGGCCATTGCCGGGGCGGATATCTTTGCCTGTGAAAGTGGGTTGCATCTCCACGGTATGGCTCATGATCCGTCACTTTTTGAGCCGTTTCCACCCGAGATGATAGGCGGCCACCGTAAACTCGGATATGGCGAAAAGGTGGGGCGGGCAGCCTTGAACCAGATTTTACCCGAAGCTGAAAATTCCACGGACAAGCAGGAGGTTGCAGGCCTGCTCAAAACCATCCGTCATATGGCCGGTGTGTTTAAACGACCCTTGAGGCGTGATGAAGTCCTTGAGCTTGTAGATAAAGAATAATCTTTGCCCATCTTTTTTGCACAGAACAGCCCCGGTTGGTATAAGAAACAACCGGGGCTGTTGTTTCTTTTTGACCCACCATTATAACTATGTGTCGCCAAACGATACATTTTATAACATCTTGAAACTAAAAGTGATTACTGGTTTTAAACTGTCCTTTGTGCCTTTTTGGCGTGTCAAAATGATACGTCTACGAATTTTTCCAAAGAACTCATTTTTTATTTAGCTGTGTTTATTGATTTTTTGATCGGGTACAGTTTGTGCTTTGTGTCTCCAGCAAATGTCGTACGCTCGTGGGGAGTGTCTACAAGAGGAGAGGTTGCACATGAGAAGAGTTGCTGGATGTTTTGTTGCGTTGGGGCTGTTGCTATTGGCAAATCTCTTTTTCGGGGGAGGAGTTGCAGGAGTGGCTTTGGACGCGGGAGCCATCGTTATGGTCGTATGCATTGTTGCACTGTTGTTTTTTCAGCGGAAGAATGAGCTAGCCCTGTTCAGGGGACACATTGCAAAGCTCGTCGAATTTGACTTTTCTCCTGACAAACAAGCTATTCCTCGGGAAATGAAAAACGAAATTGCCTGCGAAATAGAGCAACTGCGTGACGCACTCGCGCATAAGCTGGGCATGTTCGAATCCATGATTTCCAACATACTGACCCCCATGGTCGTTGTTGAGGTTGATGGCACGATCAAATGGATAAATGAAAGTGCCATCAAGTTGGTTGAAGCAGAGGGAGCGGCCGAGGACCATGTTGGAAAAGCGTTTTCCTCATTTTTTTATGGTGATAACCGGGAGACGACTACCGAGCAATGCATACGCGAAAAGAAAAAGCTTTTCGTCAAGACTGAGGTAAAGGGCCACAAGGGAACCATGAAATATATTTCCGTGGCTGCTTCACCGATATTTGACTTGCAGGGAGAACTTATTGGCGGGTTTACCTCCATCATGGATTTTACCAACATCGTCCTCAAGGAACGATATATCACCTCACAAAATGAACGGATCGCCAAAGGTGTGACCGATGCGAGCCAGATTTCCGAACAGGTAGCAAAATCTTCCGAAAAGATACGCTCCGAAGTAGGGCATTCAACTTCAAGCCTTCATGAGCAGCAGGCCCGGATCGGAGAAGTTGCCGCTGCCATGACGGAAATGAATCAGACGGTACTTGAGATAGCCCGTAATGCCGCGGGAGCGGCGGACGTTGCGCAACATACTCAAGATCTTGCGCGTTCCGGTTCCGGGCTTATGCATGAAATCATTAGTGTTATGGAAGATGTCGATGTAAAAGCCGAGAATTTGCGCAAGGAGATGGGGAGCCTGGAGGTGAACAGCCAAGGGATCAGCTCCATTATGCAGGTGATTTCCGACATTGCCGACCAAACCAACCTCCTAGCTTTGAACGCAGCCATTGAGGCAGCACGGGCGGGCGAGGGCGGAAGAGGTTTTTCCGTTGTTGCGGACGAAATTCGCAAGCTGGCAGAGAAAACCCTGCATGCGACCAAAAGTGTCGAAGAGTATATCGTTGCCATTCAAAAGAGCTCCAACAGTAGCCTTCAGGCAACGGATGAAACTGTTGAGAGCATCGGGCAGGCTTCTGAAATTTGCAACAAGGCCGGGGAAGCTCTGTCGGAAATTCTGGCTTGTTCCCGGGATACCACGGCACAAGTGGAAAGCATTGCCACGGCTTCCGAGCAGCAGTCCGCCGCCAGCGAGCAGATTAATCAGGCCGTTGACTCCGTGAACAATATCGCGGCAGATACTTCCGAATCCATGGACGTTGCGGCTCTTTCCGTGGCCGATCTTACAGGCTTGGCGGTTAAGCTGGACAGCTACATGCAGGACATGCAGGCCGACGGTATGCAGCAATAGCCAAGATTAGCATGCTCCCTTTGTCTGACAGAGGGAGCGTGTCTTTTTTCCCCGAATCGCCATTACGCAAGTCTGGCGGACGACTTCCTTTTGCCAATGGTTTGATAATTCTGTAGGAGACAGTATCTATTGCTGTCGGCCTTTTGTGAGGTTGTTGGCAATTTTATATATATTCATTTTGATAAACCTGAGGGAGAGTTTTTTATGACCAAGTTCTTCTATGCCTTGCTGGCCTGTGCGTTTGTTTTTTGTTTTGCTTCGAATAGTCAGGCCCGCAGCTTTGAGGACATTGTTGCCAGCGGAACATTGCGGGTTGGGACCACGGGGGACTACAAGCCTTTTTCCTTTAACAGGGAAGGCTCGTTTGAAGGTTTTGATATTGCTGTTGCAGAAAGTTTTGCCAAGCGCATGGGGCTGAAGCTTGAGCTGGTGAATACTTCGTGGCGTACGCTGATGGCAGATTTGAAGGCTGACAAGTTCGATATTGGAATGAGCGGAATTACACGGACCATCAGCCGCCAGAAAGAGGCGCGTTTTTCTCAGGGATATATCATGTTCGGCAAGACTGTACTGGTGAACAAGGATAATGCTGCACGTTTCAAGTCCCTTGCCGATGTGGACAAAAAAGGTGTGCGTATCGGTGTGAATCCCGGCGGCACCAACGAGAAGTTTGTCAAAGCGAATATCAAGAATGCCAAAATCGTGATGTTTGAGTCGAATCTGGCTATCCCGCAAGCCGTTGCCGACAAGAAGGTTGACGTGATGATCACGGACAGCGTCGAAGCCTTGTTTTATTCCGCTAGCAACGAGAAGCTGGCCGCTCCCATCGCCAATACCCCGTTCACTCGGGCACAGCTGGGCTATCTCATGTCTGCTGATGCCGAACGGCTTCAAGATACGGTGAACTTCATGATGGACCAAATGATATTGAAAGATGAAATGGCTACGCTTAAAAAGCAGTATCTGCACATGGGCGAATAATCCAGACAGGCAATTGTAATGAGAAAGCCCCCGCATGAAAATGCGGGAGCTTTCTTTCGTACTGAAGCAATTTGCAGGTTTCAGCTATTCGAAAAGACTCAGCTTTCCCGCTTTTCGTTGTCGACCCGCACCAGAAACAAACCGTTTTTTTCCTCAATGTGAATGCTCCAGCCTATTTTTTCGGCCAGCTGGGCGCTCAGTTGCAATCCCAACCCATAACCGTATGCGCTTTCCGAGGTGTTTTCCTCCAGGCTGTCTGCCGGGTTGGCTATTTCGAATCTGGTCTGGTCGGCCTTGATGGTGATTTTTCCCTCATAGGTATGCTGGAAGGCATTACGTACAAGGTTGACCAGTATGATATGCACCAAAATGCGGGGAGAGCGAAACGTGATGGCGTCCAGTTCGGTCGCTATGGAAACGTTTTTGCCTTCCAGAAGATAGACGTTTTCATCAATGATTTCGCGCAGAAATTCTTCGGAGTTGATGTCTTCCACTGGCAAGGGGGATTTTAGCTCGCGGGAGAGCCACAGCAGGGTGTTGGTCAGGTTGCTCATGTTGCGGGTCGCTTTGACCATTCTGGCATGGGAAGTCTTGTAGCGCTTGTCTTCCGCTATGCCCAGCCGTTCCTGCAATTCCAGATTGTTCTGGAGGATGGCTATGGGCGTGCGAAGTTCGTGGCTCGCATATTTTTGAAACCGTTTTTCGCTTTCTCCTCGGGCGACCAGTCGCTTGGAAGTGTTGAGGATCAGTTCAGCGACATTGTTCAATTCGTCGTATTTGAATCGTAATGATTTCTTGTCCAGATTGTCGGGAGACAGCCCAAAGGCCCATTCGTGGAGTTCCTCAATGGGCTTGGTGACTTGCTTGAAAATGCGGAACGCGAGGATTTGGACTATCAGGATGGCCAGCAAACCGGCAAGGGCCGGAGTGTAGACGTGATAGAAGTCGAAGCGGCGTTGCCCGCCCACGGTCATCTGATTTTGGGTTGCTGAGAACACGATGAAGGCATATCGCCCGTCGGGGCGTTCCAGGGAGTATACTTCATAGTGGGTACTGTCCTTGCGGACATATGTGAAGCGTTGGCAGGTTAACTGGTCGGGAGTCGCGGCCTCTCGGACATCGGCGGGCAAATCGCCGTACGCATCATAGCCTTTGATGGGGCCTTCCTTCGGCAGCGGGGCGTCAGGGTTTTCGTCAAGGGCCTGCAGATAGTTTCCAGCGACTTCTTCCAGCCGAAATTGCACAAAGAGCGAGATGCCTTGGGTCAGATATTGGCTCAGGAAGATGCTGTATCCCACCACCAGCACGACACAGGTGATCACGAAATAGGAGATGACGGATCTTTTTAGGCTTTTCCTACACTTCACGAGAACCCTTGATGACGAATCCAACGCCGGGGATGGTTTTGATCAGAGGGAATGAAAAGGGTTTGTCCACCTTTCGCCGCAGGTTGTGCATGTGTACTTTGAGGCTGTTGCTGTCGGGCAAGGCCTCTCCCCACACGGCCCGTTGAATTTCTTCCCGCAATGCCACATGTGGGCTCACCTTGACCATGTATTCGAGCAGAGCCCACTCTTTGGGAGAAAGTTCAATGGATTTTCCACCTCTGACAGCCTGGTGGTTTTCCGGGTCCACCTCCAGATCCTCTATCACGTAGCGCCGGGGTTGTCCGCTCCGGCGTTTGGCCAAGGCCTGAACCCGAAGCAGCAGTTCCCTGAGGGCAAACGGTTTGACCAGATAGTCATCCGTCCCGGACTCGAATCCCTCGATTTTGTCATCCAGAGAGTCCCGGGCGGTAATCATCAATACCGGAACATCGAGGCCATCACGTCGAAGGCTGGCACACAGGCCAAGCCCGTCGAGCTTGGGGAGCATGACGTCAAGCACGATGACGTCGTAGTGGGATTCCCTGGCCAGTTGAAGCCCATGCGTACCGTTGGCGGCATGGTCGCAGGTAATGCCCTCCAGTTCAAGGTAGTCGATGAGGGAGGCGGCAAGGTCGAGGTCGTCTTCCACCAACAGTGCGTATATATTCATAGCGTCTTTCAATAACGTTAAGTCTTATGGTGCCGGCGAGGCTGTTTTGACACATACCTCGCCGGAGTCCTTTTGACAAACCTATTCAGCCTGGGCGTCGGATGAGGAACGTGGCGTGATTGTATTCTTTTTGCCACGGAGACGTTCGACCAGAGACAGAACCCAGACGAAGAACACAGGGGCAAATATGATGCCCAGTACTGAGGCGCTCAACATTCCGCCGATAACCCCTATTCCGATTGCCCGCTGGCTGGCTGCGCCCGCACCGGTGGCAACGGCCAGAGGCACGACACCGAGAATGAAGGCCATGGAAGTCATGATAATCGGGCGGAAGCGCAGTCGTGCGGCCTGAATGGCGGATTCGATGAGTCCCATGCCGTCCTCGTGTAGCGCTTTGGCGAATTCCACGATCAGAATGGCGTTCTTTGCAGCCAGACCGATGATGGTGATCAATCCGACTTTGAAGTATACGTCATTGCTCATCCCGAATGCTGTAACCATCAGCACGGAGCCCAAAGCTCCGATCGGTACGATAAGCATGACCGACAACGGGATAGCCCAGCTTTCATACAGCGCCACCAGCAGCAGGAAAATGACCAGCAGGGCCAGCGAGAAGAGCATGGGCGCCTGTGAGCCGGACTGTTTTTCCTGATAGGACAGTTCCGTCCATTCGTAGTCGATGCCCTTGGGCAGATCCTTCATGATTCTTTCCATTTCCGCCATGACCTCACCGGAGCTGTACCCCGGGGCCGCAGCGCCGGTGAGCTTGTAGCTCTGGTAGCCGTTATAGCGAACCATCTGCACCGGACCGATTTCCCACTTGGTGTTGACCACCGAAGTAAGCGGAACCTGGTCGCCGCTGGAGTTCGGCACGTACAGGGCGTTCAAACTTTCAGGACTGCGGCGGAATTTGGCGTCCGCCTGAACCACGACGTTCTGCATGCGGCCTTTGTTGGCAAAGTCGTTGACTGTTGCAGAGCCGAAGGCACTGGCCAGAACTGTCTTGATATCGCTGAAGCTCACGCCTTGGGCTTCGGCCTTGTCACGGTCAATTTGTACCCGGAGTTGAGGCGCGTCAGGCAAGGTGTCGATACGGGCATATGCCAATACGGGAGATTGATTTGCTTTCTGGAGGATCATCCCCGCGGTCTGGCCCAGCAAGGCGCGGCCCACGCTAGCCCTGTCTTCAAGGCGAAGAGCGAAGCCGCCCGTATTACCCAGACCATCAATAGGGGCAGGGTTCACGGCGAATGCAAAGCCATCGTCCAGGGTGGAGAAGGCCATGTTGGCTTTGAGAATGATATCGGAGGCAGATTCGCCTTTTCCGCGTTCAGACCAATCCGTGAACATGGGGAAAGCCGCGGCTGCGTTTTGGCCCTGTCCTGTGAAACTGAATCCGAGAACGGTAAATGCATTGTCGATAGTAGGTGTGCTGGCGAAGAACTTTTCCATTTTTTCCACTTGAGTCAGGGTGCGGTGGAAGGTCGCACCGGGAGGCAGCTGCGCACTACAGACCATGTACCCTTGGTCTTCGGTGGGAACAAACGCCGAGGGCAAACGCATGTATACGAAGCCAAGCGCACCCACGAGTACGAGATAAATGATCATCATCCGGCCGGTCTTTCCGACAAGCCGTCCGGTCAAGTTCTGATACCCCTTGCCGAGGTTGTCGAATTTGCGGTTGAACCAGCCGAAGAAACCGGACTTGGCCCCATGGGAACCTTTGGCAACGGGCTTGAGTATTGTTGCGCACAGGGCCGGAGTCATGGTCAGCGCCAGGAAACCGGAGATGAGGATGGACACGGCCACGGAGATGGCGAACTGACGATAGATGACGCCAACGGAACCGGACATGAAGCCCAAGGGAAAGAATACCGCGGAAAGAACCAGAGTAATACCGACGATGGCACCGGAGATCTGCTTCATCGCCTTGGTGGTCGCCTCCTTGGGAGGCAGACCTTCCGTGGACATGATGCGCTCGACGTTTTCCACCACGACGATGGCGTCGTCGACCAGAATACCGATAGCCAGAACCATGCCGAACATGGTCATCATGTTGATGGAAAAGCCCACCGCGTACATGACGCTGAAACTGCCGAGCAGGCAGACGGGAACGACGATGGACGGGATGAGAGTATAACGGAAGTTCTGGAGGAACAGGAACATAACCAGAAAGACCAAGATGATGGCTTCAAAAAGGGTATGAATAACTTTTTCAATGGCTACGTCGACGAATTTGGAGGTGTCCAAAGGCACCATAATCTTGATCCCTTCAGGTAGGGTCCGTTGGATGATGTCCAGCTTTTCTCTGACGCGGGTCACTGTGCCGAGAGCATTGCCGCCTGGAGCCAACTGTACCGCTGCAGCAGCCGCAGCATGGCCGTTGAGCCTTGACGTGGTGTTGTAGGACTCCGGACCGATTTCGATGCGGGCGACATCGGATAGATGGACCATGGAACCGTCAACGTTGGCGTGCAACACGATACGCCCGAATTCTTCCGGGCTTTTCAGCATGCCGCGTACGAGCAAGGTCGCGGACATCTCCTGATCCTGATTGCCCGGACGGGAGCCAAAGCTGCCCGCGGGAACCTGAATATTTTGGGCTTCGATGGCTGTATTTACATCACTAATGGACAAATCATAGCTGAGCAGTTTTTGAGGGTCTACCCATACGCGCATGGCACTTTCTGCGGCGAAAAGCTGTACTTTACCCACGCCTTCCACGCGGCGGATTTCGTTGTTCACGTTTCGGGCCATGAGATCGGCCAAAACCTGAGGATCCTGCCCCTTGTTTTCCTTGTAGGTCAACGCGTAGATCATCAAGAAACCCGCGCTGGTCTGCTCAACTTCAATGCCCTGGTCCAGCACCGCCTGTGGCAGCGTGGATTCCGCATTGGATAGCCTGTTTTGGACGTCTACCTGAGCGAAGTCCGGGTCGGTGCCGGGCTTGAAGGTAACGGTTATTTTGGCTGTACCGTTGGAGTAGCTGGTTGATTCATAATACAGCAATCCCTTGGCGCCGTTGAGTTCCTCTTCGATCTGGCTGACGACCGTGTTGGTCAGGGTCTGCGCAGATGCGCCGGGATAGGTCACACTAATGGATATCTGCGGCGGAGCAACGGACGGATATTTTTCCATGGGCATGGCCGGAAGAGCCAGAACACCCGCCAAACAAATAAAGATAGCCACGACCCATGCAAAGTTGGGCCTGTTGATAAAGAAATCGGACATTTTTTCTACCTGAAAAAGAGGTTGCTACGTAGGAGTCCGCCAATCGTTATTTATCGGCCTTTTTGTCGGT
Organism: uncultured Desulfovibrio sp.; assembly: GCA_913060505.1. Lineage (GTDB taxonomy): Bacteria > Desulfobacterota > Desulfovibrionia > Desulfovibrionales > Desulfovibrionaceae > Pseudodesulfovibrio. Next base: position 10,268 of record CAJXRQ010000024.1, on the reverse strand, counting down.
CGAGCCTGATTGCGGTGCTGCCTTTTGCTCGGTCGCGCCTTTTTGCAGCAGTTCGACCTTTACGCCGGGTTTGATCCTGCTGGCACCACCAACAACGACACGGTCGCCGGAGCTCAGGCCTTTTGTGATCTGCCATTGGTTGTCGCGCATTTCGCCAGTGGTGACCGGGCGCGCCTGCATGATATTTTGATCATCGACGACATACACGGTGGCTCCGCTGGTTTGGGAAATGGCAACTGCACGCTGCGGGACATAAATGGTCTCGCCATCGGCAGGAAGCTTGATCTGGATGCGCACGAACATTCCAGGCAGCAGCATGCCTTCCTTGTTGGGGAATTCACAGCGCAGGGAAACCTGGCCCGTTTTTTCATCCACGGATACGTCGGAGAAGAGCAGACGGCCTTTTTCGGTGTAATCCACATTCTCGATGTGTACCCAAACCTCGGGCTCTTTGCCGGACTTTTTGCTTTCGTTCATGGCAGCCCGGACCTTGAGGTACTCGGATACGGACTCGTTGATGTCCGCATAGATGGGGTCAAGTTGTTGAATTTTGGCCAGAGCCGTTGCTTCGTTTTTACCCACCAACGCTCCTTCGGTCACAAAGGCTGCTCCGATCTTGCCGGAAATGGGGGCTTCCACCGTGGCGTAGCTCAAGCTCAGGGAGGCGGTTTTTACCGCTGCCTGGGCAGCCTGCTTTTCCGCTTTCGCCACCTTGTAGTTGGCTGTGGCGGTGTCATAGTCCTGCTGGCTGATGACCTTGGTCTTGAGCAGTGGAATATAACGGTTCAACGTGGCCTGATAGTCCACAAGGCTGGCTTCTGCCTTGGCAAGGTCTGCCTTGGCCTGAGCCAACGCCGCCTGGAATGGTGCGGGGTCGATATGAAAGAGGATTTGTCCTTTCTTGACGTAGCTGCCTTCCTCGAAATCGCGGCTGAGCAGAATGCCTGCAACCCGCGCCCTTACTTCGGCGTTTCTGACCGCGGAAATGCGGCCGGGCAGCTCCATGAGTTTGTTGTAGGGAGTTGCCTCGACAGTGATTACTTCCACCTTGGGCGTGCGCTGGTGTGCCATGTTGCCCTGGGCCTGTTTGTCACCGTTGCATCCTGAAAGAGGGGCCAAAGAGGCCAAAATCATGAGGATAGACAACCATATTTGGATACGCATTTTTGTATTTTCCTTGACTTGTTGTTTTTTACGGCGTGGCACAGGGCACTCGTTAGCAGTATTTGAGGTTAAGGATCGGTTAATGAGTGGTCGCGAAGATGTGTCGAATTGTAAAAAGAATTGCTTAACCTCGGGGGCACTCTGGGCGCAATTCATTCGAGCGTGAGTGGAAAAGAAATAGGTATGAAAGCCAAGTCCGTCAAGGATATCCCTATAATTCTTTTCGCTCGCAGGCGATTATTACTTTTTTGAATAAACCTCATTTTAACGCCCGAAATGAGCGTTTGTTTCGCTGGTTCATGGTTTTGGGAGCCCAAATGTTGGGCGGTTCTCATCATTTTGCTCGTGCGAATCAGAAAACATTGGCAATTCTGACGTAACCCGGCGTATTCGGTCCGCAGTTGATTTTTGCCGCTTTTGTGGCGAAGGTACGGATCGTGTTCGGGGAGGCTGGCCCTGGGGCCAAATTGGGAGAGAGTATGCAGTCGTTAAAGATAAAAGTATTTCTGGTGGTTCTCGCCTTTGTTCTTTTCATGATTTTGACCATGGGGATTTACTGGTGGAATGTCGGAGCATTTCAGGATCGGCTGATCATTATGGACGAGTTCCATGATGTTGTGTCCGACATCCTTGAAGCTCGTCGCTATGAAAAGAACTTCATGTTCTACCCCGAGCCGAACAGCCTTGGTGAAGCCCTTGTCTATTTGAAACGCGCTGAAAAGACCGTGGTGGTGCTCCAGCCCAAGATTGTGGAAATCATGGGGCGGGACGGATACTCCAGCCTGCGATCAGATATTTCCGGGTACAGGTCGTTGCTTCATTCATTGGCAAACGGCGACCAGAGTGTAGCCACCAAAACCCGCCAGCACGGTACCAAGCTGGTGGAATCTGTGCAGACGCTCCTCCGAAAGAAGAGGCGGATCATTCATAGTGCCCTGCAACAGATTCGGTTCATGCCGTTGGCTGCCATGGCCCTGATTCTCGTCCTGCTCACAATCATTTATATATGGCAGGCTCGCAAAGTGCTGGGACGTCTGGTCTACGTTCAACGGGCTGCGGAAGGCGTTGCCAAGGGTGACTACGACGCCATGCAGCATCTTTCCAGTGCAGATCCCATTTCCGTGCTCATGCGGTCCGCGTTCAGAAGCATGGCCGACCAGTTGGACGCACGACAGGAACAGCTGGTAGAGGCCCGCCGTCTTGTCTCCATCGGAACACTGACTTCCGGAATCGCCCATGAACTGAACAACCCGTTGAATAATGTTTCGTTGACTGCGGACACCTTGCTTGAAGATCTGAAGGATTTATCCGAGGACGAAGTTCGGGAAATGCTGGAGGATATCATCAATGAAACCTCCCGCGCAAGCGAGGTTGTCAGGAATCTACTGGATTTTTCCCGCGAGGAACAACGTCCCATGACCCGGCTGAACATGGCCTCCGTCATTGCGCAAACACTCAGACTTGTGGGCAACCAACTTTCTTTGAACGGTGTGCGGGTAGAGAAATTGCTGCCCGAGAATCTGCCTGATGTATGTGGTGATACGCATTATCTGCAACAGGTCTTCGTTAATCTTTTCCTCAACGCGGATCAGGCCATGGAGAAGGGCGGTATATTGCGTATACAAGCCAGAAGCGATGGCAATCGTTTGTGCGTGGATGTTTCGGATACCGGCTGCGGAATGAGCAGGGAAACCCTGAGCCGCATTTTCGATCCGTTTTTTACGACCAAGCCGGTGGGCAAGGGAACCGGGCTCGGGCTTTCCATCATTCATGGCATCATCAAAAAGCACGGCGGTACTGTGAACGTGCATAGCGAGCTGGGCAAGGGCACAACCTTTACCGTGTGTCTTCCGGTTTTTGAAAACGGAGAGGGAGCCTGATGAAAGTCTTTCGAGCCGCAGTTATCGACGATGAGGCGCAGGCTGCCAAAATGGTGGCCAGAGCCTTGGAAAAGCTTGGTTTTGCCGTTGAGATCTTCGGATTGGGACACGCCTTTCTCGCTCGTATGGAGGAGAGTCCGTTCCAACTCGTTTTCATAGACCTCAAGCTGCCGGACATGAATGGCATTGAGATTCTTGAGACACTCAAGACCGCCTATGAAAATGTCGAGGCGGTGATCATCACAGGCAATGCCAGCATCCCTTCCGCAGTTGAAGCGACGGCCAAGGGCGCTTCCAATTACATTGTCAAACCGTTTCGGTTGCAGGAAGCCAGGATGGTGGCTCGGGAAGCCCTGGAAAAACTTGAGCTGCGAGAAGAAAACAGGCGGTTGAAGGAGGCTCTGCAAGAGGCTCCGCCCCTGAAAGATTTTTTGGGAACCAGCGCGGCCATGCTTGATGTGTTTGCCATGATTCGCAAAGTCGCCGGAGTCAACTGCAACGTCCTTCTTCAGGCGGACACCGGCACCGGCAAGGAACGGGCCGCCAAAGCTATCCATGACTTGAGCCCGCGCAAGGGCAATACGTTTGTTTCGTTTAACTGTGGCGGATTTACCGAGGAGTTGATTTCCAGTGAATTGTTCGGGCATGAGAAGGGCGCATTTACCGGAGCCACCGCTACCAAGATAGGGCTGTTGGAATCTGCCAACGGCGGAACGGTGTTCCTTGACGAGATTGGCGAGATGCCTGTGAACATGCAGGTTAAACTGTTGCATGTCATTCAGGAGCGCCGGATCCTTCGTGTGGGAGGAACGCAACCCATTGACCTTGATATTCGTATCATTGCCGCCACGAACAAGGATTTGCAGGAGGCTATTTCCACGGGAGAATTTCGTGAAGACCTGTTTTATCGCCTCAACGTGATTCGGATCTATCTGCCCCCGCTGGTAGATCGAAAGGAAGATGTGCCACTTCTTGCCAATCATTTCCTGGATATTTTCAACGCCCGTTTCGGCAAGTCCGTTAAGTCTATCGCCCCTCAGGTCATGGACATCCTGACGCAGTACAATTATCCGGGCAACGTGCGGGAACTGGAGAACATCATCCAGCGGGCCGTGGCGCTGGCTGACGACGATGTTGTCGGCATACGTGAATTGCCACCCGATCTGTTGAATCTTTCCTTCAGCAACCTGTGCGCACCCGGCTTGCTCCCTTTGGAGGAAGTGGAGCGCCGCCATATTATGCAGGTCATGGAAGCCGTGGGATGCAATAAGGGCTTGGCGTGCACTATTCTTGGCATCCCTCGTACCACCTTGTGGCGTCGACTCAAAAAGTATGGCCTTGAGGGGGAAGACGATTAGAGGGCTTTCTTTTTATATTACGGTTTCTTATTAGAAATGAGTATTGCGTTTTTTTCTTTTTCTTCAAAAATATTCCTTTCTGCTTATTCTCACATTTTCAAGTCTTTTTCCTGTCTTGTTCATTTTGAAACAAGATTTTTGACTTTGGTGCTTTTTCACTCCTCTTGATGGGAAAAATGCCTGTTCAAAATGAAACGGTCAGCCTGCATTTCTGTTCACAACAATTTTCTGTTTATAAAAATATATCTTATATCTTAGTAGTTTATTGCTAAATTGTTGTCGTGGTTTTGTGTCGGATGTAAGGGCGCCCGTCAAACGTTGTCTTGTTCATTTTGAAACAAAAATAATGAATTCCGTTATGCTGTTGTAAAGCAGTATGAAATAAAAAGTTATTATTACAAGTTGTTAGCTGTTTGTTTTTTTCTCCGGCACTGGCATTGGCTTTGCTCTTGCCGCTGTGACGGAAGAAAAAATGAAGAGCGTACTTATCATAGTGGACAAATCGGAATCCAGTCTGTGGTTAGCCTATTATGCTATGGGCCTGACCAGCAGAATCGCCGTCAAGGTATCCATTCTTATGGTTATTGATGAAGAATACGGCGATGGATCCGAGGCCTCCTCTGAGTGGATAGGGTTACCTGAAAAAAGGCTGGAAGCAATTCTGGCCGAAGGACGATCCGACAACACCCGGCTCGATTTCTACGTGGTGCGCGGCAGGATGGAAGAGGAAATTCCCAAGTTCATCCTCCAAAACGGCATATCCAAGTTGTTTATCGGCGCTCCTCAATCCAACCATCAGAATAGCTACGCGAAATTGATGAAGATTCTCGACGTAGTGAACACCACAACAAGCTGCGAGGTTGAAGTGGTGCAAAAGGTGTCCGCGCACGGCAAACGGAAATGAGCGCGCCAGTGGCCCCTTTGTGCGGCGGGGTGGCCCATCAATCCGGATAACCGGGCCGGGCCTGATTCGGAATTAAAACTGTGGAGGAATATTGATGTTTCATATGTATCTTCCCATCGCTGGGAATAGCGTCAACGTTTTCCTGGTTTTCATGCTGGGAGGGTTTGTTGGCCTGCTTTCCGGCATTTTCGGCGTGGGTGGCGGTTTTTTGATGACACCGCTGCTGATCATGTTCGGCATTCCGCCGACAGTTGCCGCGGCTTCTGATTCCAACCAGATCGTAGGTGCGTCCACTTCGGGATGTCTGGCCCACTACCGACTCGGCAATGTGGATTTCAAAATGGGGATCCTGTTGCTTATTGGCGGTGTGCTTGGCGGTTTCGGTGGTGTTCAGGTCATCAAGATCCTCCGCGCCATGGGCAACGCTGATTTTCTGATCAATATCACATACGTACTTATGCTTGGTGGTGTCGGTTCCTACATGTTCATTGAAAGTATTCAGAGCATGCGCAAGAAGGCTCCCGAGGTTGCCGGGCAGAGCGAACCCATCAAGAAATCCCGTTACACGCTCCTGCTGGAAAAGCTTCCCTTTCAGACGGATTTTGCCAAATCGGGCGTGCGTCTTTCCATGCTCATGCCTCTGGTGTTGGGCGTGCTGGTAGGTGTTTTGGCAGCCATCATGGGCGTCGGTGGTGGATTCATCATGGTTCCGATCATGGTCTACCTGCTGCGTATGCCCATGCACGTTGTTGTCGGTACCAGCCTTTTCCAGATTCTGTTTACCTGCATCAACGTGACAATTCTTCAATCGTACACCAACCATACTGTCGACTTCGTGCTCGCCGTACTGTTGCTTCTCGGTTCCACGCTGGGAGCGCAGTTCGGTACCCGCATCAGCCGCAAGCTCAAGGGGGAACAGCTCAAGATTCTGCTGGCTGTGCTGGTGCTTGCCGTCATGGTCAAGATGCTTCTCAACCTGCTGCTCACGCCTGACGTGCTGCTTGCCGCAACAGGAGGCCATTAGTCATGAGAAAGATTACTTCCGCATGTATTGCGGTTCTCTTCGTGTTTTTTCTGTCCGGCATGTGTATGGCTTCAGCCCGGCCCAGCCTGACCATTCGTCCGAATCAGGTGGGAATCGGCGCGGGATTCAACGGCACACACGTGTCCATTGCCGGGGAAGTGCCTGAAGGAACGTCTGCCGTGATTCGTTTGCTTGGCGAGCCTCGCGATGAGACGTTCAAGGAAAAGGGCAAAGCGCTTGGTGTGTTGTGGATGAATCTCAAGACTGTCGAGATCAAGGATGTTCCGGACGTCTTTCTTATGGGAACAGACGGGACGGACCATATTGATTGGGAACACTCGGATCTTGCCTTCCAGTCGGCCAAGGGAGATACCGATAATCAGGTCTTCGACGAATTCCTCAAGCTTATGGAGCAGGAGCAGTTCTATCAGGTTGAGAACGGCGTTGTTCAGTATGAGCAGTCCGAGAACGGTATGCGGCCTTTTACGGCGGACCTTGCCATTCCCTCTGCCATGCATCAGGGCGTATATCGGGTTGAAGTCCTTGCTGTCAAAGAAGGCAAGGTCGTGGATTCGGCTGCCGAGGAATTGCATACCAAACTGACAGGGCTGCCTGCCTTCCTGGCCCGGCTGGCTTTTGAAAACTCTCTGCTTTACGGCGTCGCTGCCGTTGTCATCGCCATCCTTGCCGGACTGTTCATGAGCATGCTCTTCAAGGAACGTGGAGGAGCGCATTAGCGCGGAGAAAACCATGTTCGGATTGTTTGACCACATTCGTACGAAATTGCTGCACATGCGGCGCAGGGAACAGGTTTCCCTCGCCGCATTGTTCAGCAATTTCCAACAGGTGTTGGAGTTGAACAACCGTGTCTTGACCACGTTCGCCTCCATGCACGACAAGCTTGGCGGCGATTACATCTTCGATCTGCAATACCTGCGCAGCTCCAAGCAATACATTCTGGAAACGGTCAGGGAACTCATCGACGCTTTCGATGCCATGGCTCCTGGCCGCTATTCAGCATTATATGACAGCTTTCGGGCCATTCGAAACAAACTCGACAGCGAGTTGGAGCGCAGGCCGGTGTTGCCGGATATCATGGCTGTTCCTTTTGAATCCATCGGGCACAACGACATGGACGAGGCCGGGGCGAAAAGCACCCGTTTGGCCATGATAGCCGAGGCCGCGGCTGCGGAAATTCCATCAGGATTCGCTGTTACGACTTCGGCGTATCGCTTGTTCATGGAGTATAATGATCTTGGTACGGGGATCAGAAATGCCGAAGAAGGCTGGCATGGTGGTACCATGACTGTACAGGAATCTTCGGGAAAAATTCGTTCCCAGATTCTCAGTGGGACCATTCCTCCAAGACTCCGCAGGGCGTTGAACCGGGAGCTGGAAGCTCTTCGTCGTAAATACGGTGATGATCCTTTGCATTTGGCGGTGCGCAGCAGTGCCTGGGGCGAAGACGGTGCGCTTTCCTTTGCCGGACAGTATGACAGCTTTCTCAATGTTCTTCCTGAGGACTTGCACGATGCCTACAGGAAGGTATTGGCCAGTGCCTATTCTCCGGCCGCCATGGAGTATCGGCGCGAATATGACTTTGAGCCGGACGAGGTCTTCATGGCCGTTTCCGTGCAGGCCATGATTGACGCCCGGACCAGCGGGGTTGCCTACAGCCTTTCCCCGGTAAGTCAGGAAATCAATGGAGTGGAAATCGCTGCCGTGTGGGGGCTTGGTTCTCCCATCGTTTCCGGGACTGTGGAGGGAGATCGTTTTCTCGTTTCACGGCGCGAAGGTCATGAGGTGATTTCACAGTCCATAGCGCACAAGAAGGCTGCAATGCGCAATCGTTCCGGCGGTTCCGTGGGAATGGAGCCTGTTTCCGAAGCCCTGTGTGACATCTCAAGCCTTTCCGAGGGGGAGATCGGTCTCATTGCGGATACGGCAATTCGGCTGGAGCAATATTTCAAGACCCCTCAGGACATGGAGTTTGCCTTTGATGCAGCCGGGAAACTTGTTGTTCTCCAGTCCCGCCCTTTGCGCATTGAAACCGAAGACTGTTCGTTATCGTCGGATTTGAGCGACGCCCTCAAACAGTACCCTGTCGTGCTGAGTGGCGAGGGTGATGTCGCACAGCAGGGAGTCGGTTCCGGCCCAGTGTTTGTGGCCTGGGAAGGACGCAATCTTGAGGATTTTCCTGTTGGCGGCGTGCTTGTGGCCCATTTGTCCTCTCCGCAATATGCCGCTGTTTTGTCCCGTGCGTCCGGGGTCATCACTGACATAGGTTCGCCGTTAGGACATATGGCTACTATTGCTCGCGAGTATCGCGTTCCCGCTTTGCTTAATGCCAGCCGGGCAACGCTGGTGTTGCATGAAGGGGAAGTCGTAACGCTCGATGCCGAGCAGAAGACCGTTTACCAGGGGTTGGTAAGGGAGCTCCGCCTTCATGACTATATGTGCGACCACATGGATGAGACATACGAATATCGCTTGTTACGGCGTATGCTCAAACTTACGGAACCGCTTTATCTCATTGATCCTCAATCTTCCGATTTTACGCCTCAGGGTTGCCAGACCTTGCATGATATTGCCCGCTTTATCCATGAAAAGGCTGTGGAAATACTGACGGAGATTCCATACAAGACCAGCTCCGGTGATGCCTGTCCCGGAGGACGCCTTGAACTGCCGGTCCCTCTTGATCTCGTTGTTCTGGATATTGGCGGAGGATTGGTAGCCGATCATCCAAGTGTTGTACCCCTGAGTGGCAAGCGAAAGACGATCAGGCCTGAACAAATCAAATCAGAACCCTTGCATGCCTTTATTGAGGGAGTGACCTTGGAAGGGGTGTGGCAGTCTTCGCCGGTGCCTGTTGATTTTTCCAGTTTTATGTCGAGCATGACCAGAACCTTTTCCGGTGATGCGGTCACTCCGCATCGTATGGGACAGAATCTGGCCGTTATTTCAGATTGTTATCTTCATCTGAGTCTGCGCCTAGGTTATCACTTTACACTTATCGACAGTTACGAGAGCGAAGACGGAGCCAGAAACAGCGTACAATTTCGTTTTGCCGGGGGAGTAACCGGTGTGACGCGCCGTTCCCGGCGTGCGCGGTTTCTTTCCGAAGTGCTCAGAAGTTTCGATTTTTCGGTAACTCTCAGAGAAGATCTTGTGGTAGCGCGCGCCAAGGGACGAATGGCCCAGGATATTAGCGAGCTTTTGCGAATTCTCGGCATTCTGGTGGCATATACGCGCCAGCTTGATGTCTCCATGGTCAACGACGCCCAGATCCAGACACATTGTCAAGAGTTTGAACGCATCGCTTCCCGGCGATGATTACTTATTCATCGGAGGTTTGCAGTATGACCACCACAGGAAAAACCAGCATTCTCATTCTCGATGACGAGCCCATCGTGAGCAAGCGGCTTCAACCCGCTTTGGAGAAGCGAGGATACGAGGTGGAGAGCTTTTATGAAAGCATAAAAGCCATGGCTCGAATCCAGGAACGGAATTTCGACATTGTGGTAACTGACCTTAAAATGGAAGGGATCGACGGGATGCAGTTTCTGGCCGAGGTCAAGAAACTTTCCCCCCGTACCGAGATTATCGTCATCACTGGTTTTGCCACCATGGACACTGCAAAAGAGTCCATGCGCAAAGGGGTATTCGACTTTTTGGCCAAACCTTTCAAACTTGGAGAAATCCAGGAAGTAATAAAGAAGGCGGAAGAGCATATCCGCGCCGGAGCGTAACGCGGATGGGTTTTACGAAATACAAGAAAAGCGAGGTGGGGGCATGGAAATGCTAAGGGCGCTTGTTCCGGTTGAGATGACATTGGCCTCCAATGTCGCCTTGCGGTACCTGTGTCAGAAAGCTGATCTACTTGGTATCGGGGTGCAGCCTATACATGTTGAGGAACCCGACAACAAGGGGCACTCCTC
>CAJXRQ010000023.1 GCA_913060505.1 uncultured Desulfovibrio sp. | reverse complement strand
CTCTTGGAGCCCATCGCTCAGGCTCTTGACCATTTGGCAAGCCTCGTCGGCACTCATCGGCCTGACTCCAGCCTGCGTCTCCACTATCTTGAGGGCGTAATCCATTTGATCCATGCTTATCTCCTTGTTTTAGCTTGAAATTCAAGGAGACGTCATTATCTCACCCTTTGGGTTTCGTACATATCAACAATAGGGAAAGGGATGCTTTTGAATCGCCTTCCTATCCACGCGCATATCCCCACTTATGGCTATTCTCCATGATCAATACGCTCCATGCAACTTCACCCATTCCGCCATCAATCCACAACCACTTCTTTTCCCCAAGTTCTCAAACCATCTCGATTGACTATACACACCTACCACTACTACCACTTTTCTTATTCTCCTCTAATTATTACACAATCACTCACTTTTCGCTCCCCTCAAAGTGGACACACGTTTCCCAATGGCTTCAGAAGCGATGTCGTCGCCCGTGGCGCCACCCAAAGCGCCGCCAAGGGCGGCATGTGCTATTTTGTGGGTTACATAGTTGAGGTCGCCTTCTTTATATGCTTCACCAATACTTCATGGCAGCATGTTTGCCGAGCACTCCCACAGCGGCGTTATACAAACCGCTTGTCATGTTCTCGCCCAAATCGCTGCCGTTCACGGCGCTATTTACTCCGGAAGAAACTGTCGTGCTTAGAAATTTTATTACTAAATATATCTTTTATACAAATATATCAGTGACCCAGTAGAAAATCTCACTACTCGACACAGCCTATACTTTGTACCCTTTCGATTCTAAGGCAGCTAACGTTCGTGCACAACTTTCTCGCAATTCCTTCTCAGTTAAATCACCTTCGTCGAATAGGTCTGGGTCTGAACAAAATGCATCAAGGTCAATAAACAGCTCATCCAATATATCTTCGCAGTAGTCATTCCCAGCATTTATACTTTCCCTTCGCAGCTCAAGATACGCCGTTTCAAATGCAGACGCTGAAATTTTCTGCCTTAAAAAACGTTTAATCAACTGTATAAATTATTTGTTACTTCCATTTACAACTTCCCCCTGGCTAAAACATTTTTCAATTGATCAGTGTTTAAATGCCAAGCGCTTACAAACTGGTTATCAAGTGTCTTTATCACATTATTACCAGTCTTGGGGTTTACAAAATGTACGACATCCCCCCTATATTTACCTTTTATTTCAAGTGAATGGTTTTATGGGCATACTTCGCCCAGAGTGTACAAGCTTCGTCACACCCCATATAATGAGTTCGGAATTTTACATTAAAATTCAGGTTGAAATTTTACCATTTAGTGGTAAATATTTTACCATAATTAGACGAAATATCACCCAAGAACTCCTTGAGGCACTAGCTGACTCACCCGTTCTCTTCCTGCGCGGAGCGCGGCAGGTAGGCAAAAGCACTCTGGTCAAGAACCTGCTCGCTGACACGTTCGAGGCCAAATACGTCACCTTGGATAACGCCACGGTTCTAGCCTTAGCTGGCGGCGATCCTACGGCATTCATCGCAGGTCAACCAAGGCCGTTGATCATAAACGAGGTTCAGCGGGTGCCGGAGTTACTGCTGGCAATCAAGGAGGCTGTGAACACAGATAGGAAGCCTGGAGATTTTCTGCTGACCGGCTCTGCAAATCTTCTGACGTTGCCCCTTGTGAGCGACTCCCTTGCCGGACGCATGGAGATACAGACTTTGTGGCCGCTCTCTCAGGCCGAGATTCATGAGCGCAAGACAGATTTCGTACAAGCTCTGTTCGATAAAGCCTTCGCACGACAAGGCGCAGCCGAAGAGTACGACCTGCCAGACATATTGATAGCGGGAGGCTACCCGGAAGCCATGACGCGTAAAACGCATAAGCGAAGAAGTGCGTGGTTCGACTCTTACCTGACAACGATCGTTGAGCGAGACATCCGCGATATTGCCCGTGTCCAAGAGACGGCCACCATGCTCAGACTGGTGCGCCTGCTCGCAACGCGCACGTCGAGCCAACTCAACCAGTCCGAGGTGTCCAGAACCATGCAAGTGCCGAATGCGACGCTTGGGCGGTACATGGACCTGCTTGAGAAGGTCTTCCTCATCCACTTTCTTCCAGCCTGGGCTCCCAACCTCGGCAAGCGCCTTGTCAAGTCGCCCAAGCTTTACATGGTGGACAGCGGCCTTGCAGCCCACCTCATAGGCGCAGACGCTGACAGGCTGGTAAGCACCCCTGAACTAGCAGGCCAACTCCTCGAAACCTTCGTGGTCAACGAAATACTCAAACACCTGACGTGGAGTAATGTTTCGGCCACCCCCTATCACTTCCGCACTCACGCTGGCCTTGAGGTAGACCTCATTCTAGAAAAGCCGTCCGGCGAGATCGCGTGCATAGAAATCAAACACTCCGCACAAGTCGCACCGAAGCACTTCCGTGGGCTGAAAGCGTTGAAGGAAGATATTGGGGACAAATTCCAATCGGGCGTGGTGCTGTATGGCGGTACGGAGGTCGTTCCATTTGGTGAGGATATGTTCGCGGTCCCTATCAGCGCACTATGGGGATAGGCGCATGGAGCGCTCACCCTCCTGACAAATATCAGTAGGGCGTCCGAGCTAACCGCCTAACATAACGTTAATTTAAAAAAATGCTCTCATCTTAGCAAATTGAGATTTTAAAAGTAAACGCCCAGAATTCATGAATTTTACCCCGGTATACGAACTATATACCAGGGCATGCTTTTATGTGCCCAGGCAGTGGATGTTGTTTTAAAAAGTTAATAATTACAACGCTTACAATTCCAGCACAGGTCTTCGTAATCAGTAGGTCGTGAGTTCAATTCTCATTCCTGGCTCCAGAGGATTATTAAAGGATTCAACAGCTTAACTCAGCAAAATGAGCCGCGTTGAATCCTTTTTTTGTGCCTTGGTATACAGGCCGTTTACATTTGAGTGCAAGGGGATGCACTGGGGTGGTTGGGGTGTATACTTGGGTACGGGCAATGAACTCGACGGATAATGACAATTTAGGACTTCGTATAAAATCTTAAATCAGTTTTCATACCCATTAAAGCCTCCCGTACATGGTCTCTTGACATTCTCGTCGGAAAGCCAACATCTCGACATCGTTGCCCGCCCCCTAGAAAAAGATCATCCCCGCGTTGTGCTCGGTGAGCCGCTTGCCCGGCACTGAAAATATGCGCCACATCTAGCTATTTTGAATTACGCAATGCACACATGACACTGAATGCTATATGGATTTGATGTGATGTATAAACTGTTTGGTACAACTGTCATAACAGCAGCACAGGTAACATGTTGCAGAAATAGATCCTGTGATGTATTTAACAAAACGATAATATAAAACAACATTCGATTCATAAACATTATTTTGAGAATGATTTGCAACTAATCACCTTTGTTTTACAATCAAAATAAACCAAAACCCATACTGTTACACAACAAACAATGAGTAAATCAATCTTGTCAAAACATTCTCGTTCATTTTCAATCTCCTATTCTATCGATGTGGGGCATAATATAGAAAATTCACTGCGTTTTGATGACGCGGGCAATAGGGTCGGAAAGGAGGACTCCATGCAGTTCTCCACCATCAAGCCAGGTTTTCACATACTCACGTCGCGAACAGAGCCCGGTTACATGCCCTCCTATACGTTTGACCTTCAGGAGATGCCCTTAAGCTTTTCCTTTTGCCTGAGCGGAAAGCTGGATATCAACTTCAACGGCGGCAGGGAAAAGCGACCCGAATCTTTTCTCAACCAACGCGGAGTCAATGCCCTGGTTCACCTAGATCGAACAAGCGGCTATAGCCGATATCTATCCGACGAGACATTGTATGCCGTGACTATTCTTTTGCATCCGGAGGTCTTGGAGGATTATTGGGCCAAAGAAATGGGCCTGATGCCTGAAGACTGCCGCATGTTTCTGTACGGACAAAAACGGTTAGTCACCCTACCCATGACGCCCGAGATGCACCAAATGGCGGCTGAAGCCTTCAGCCCCCGATATCAAGGCAGCGCAGCCCTGCTGCATTTAGAAGGCTGCGCCTTGGAACTCCTAGCCTTGCAGACCGACCGCCTGGTACGCGACACACATGTAAAGGAATGGCCCCCAAATTATTCGGATGACGAACGCATCAGGGCCGCCGCCGATATCCTGACCGAAAAAATGGCCAATCCGCCGACCACATCTGCCCTGGCCCGACAAGTCGGAGTCAGCGAATCCACGTTGAGAAGAGGCTTCAAAAGCATCTTCGGCCTGCCGCCGCTTCAATATCTCCTGCGACAGCGCATGACCTACGCCAGGGAACTGCTCTCCAGCCAGAGTCTGGATGTCAGCCAAGCGGCCTCACATGTGGGGTATGCCAACGTCAGCCACTTCATCATCTGCTACAAAAGACTTTTCGGGGTTACGCCGGGGTGCCACAAGCCTGGCCGCGCCAATTGCTGACCCTCGCCTTGCCGCAGTGCAACACGGCCTGCCCACACCCATTCCCGAAAATTCACTAAAAATCCTTCTTGCTATTCGAGTTCGATCTTTTCGTATTCGAATCCAGTCTTTTTTTCTCCACGCTCTTGCTCCTCGAATTTCCACAGTCTATTGGGACAACGGCAAATTGAAATGGAACCGACGAAGAGAAAATGTTCTGCAAACGTGGCGCCACGAGTCTGAACCATCCCACTACAATCGAAATACGGGACAACAATGAAGCTGACGATACAAAATCTGTCCAAAACATACGCCAACGGCGTTCAGGCACTACAAAACATCAACCTGACCATAGGTCGGGGCATGTTCGGTCTCCTGGGCCAGAACGGAGCCGGAAAATCTACACTGATGCGTACCCTTGCCACTCTGCAGGACGCGGATCAGGGACAGATCTTCCTGGGGGACATCGAGGCCACTAGGGAGCCGGAGAAAATCCGCCGGACTTTGGGGTACCTACCTCAGGAATTCGGCGTGTACGATTCCATGTCGGCGGAGGAAATGCTGGACTACATTTCCCGAATCAAGGGTGTTGTTAAAAAGGCGGAACGCAAAGCCCTGGTGGAGTACTTGCTGCACCGGGTGAACCTCTTTGAAGTTCGCAAGAAAAGCCTGAACAGCTATTCCGGCGGCATGAAACAACGTTTCGGCATTGCGCAAGCGCTGGTCGGGAAGCCGGAACTAATCATCGTGGATGAACCCACAGCCGGGCTAGATCCTGAAGAAAGAACCCGGTTCTACAATATCCTGAGCGAACTGGGAGAAGAGTCGATCATCATCCTTTCGACCCACATAGTGGAGGACGTCACCTCCCTGTGCGCGGACATGGCTATCATCGGCAACGGACAGGTGTTGGTTCATGCCACTCCCCGCGAAATCATCAAAGCGGTGGAAGGAAAAATCTGGGCCAAGGGGATTGGACGAGGCGACCTTGACGCCTGCAAAGACACGTTTCCGGTCATATCAATCCACATCGAGCAAGGCAAAACACGCATCCTCGTCTACGGTGACACTGCTCCTGACGACTCCTTCGAGGCCAAATCCCCCGACATGGGCGATGCCTACTTCGCGGTTATCCGGGGCTACGCAGACATGTCGAAATTTTCGGCAAACATATAGGCAGTAAATGAAAATGAATTTCATTATTCGGACCGAATTCCTTTACCACTGCAAAAAGGTCTACACGCTCCTTTTCTTTCTTCTGCTTATTTTTCAAGGCGTCTGGTACATGATCGGCGTCAACGATCTGTTTGCCAACAACAGCATTCATCTCAACGCCTCGGCCATCATTTATCGCAACATGGCGGTCATGGGGATTATCCTGTTCGCAATCACCGCCATCATCTCCGCTAGTGCTCTGGCAAGGGATTTGGAAACCGGTGCGGCCAACATTATCTACCCGGCTATCATCCACGAAAAAAAATATTTCCTTGGAAAGTATATCGGGGTCATGTTGGTCAATTTCGCAGTGGTGTTGGGTTACCCTATCGGGATACTGCTTTTCCCCTTTCTCGGAACAGGTACTCCTGATCAATTTGGCCCCGTACCCATTGGCCAGATGGTGCACGGTTTTATACTCCTTACCGCTCCAAATCTCATTTTCCTGGTCACTTTTGCCGTCTTTCTCGTAGTCATGACCCGCAGAGCCACCGCCGCCTATCTGGGAATTCTGGTGGTCTGCATATTGTTTCTGCTTTCGACTTCCGCCCGAAAAGATTCACTCTATCCCCTTGCCATCGAACTGCTTGATCCTTTTGGATATTGTTCTGTGGAAAGTCTGACCGAAACTATGGGGGTACAGGAACTCAACAACGCTTATCTCCCCGTCACCTCCACTCTGCTGTTCAACCGTTTGATCTGGGGGATGGTGTCCCTGTTATTGTTCGCGGTGGCGCTTCTAAAATTCAATTTCAAGGCCTTCGCTGTTCGCTTTGTCAAGAAAAGTAGCCAAGAGACAGCCTTTACCAAACCGGCCCTACGGGCAAAGCCCTCAGCCCCTCTGGCCCTAAACCACAGCTTCTCATTCAATCTTTTGAAATCACTGCAATTATCCGCAGAAAACTGGAAAAACACGTTGAGTTCCCCTCCTTTTCTGTCCATCATGGCGACCCTTTTTCTGATGTTCTTGGGCTACAATTTCTTCTGGACATCCGCCTATTATCTAACAGCCTCCCACCTGCCGCTTACTTCCGTCATGACCTATATCAGAATCCCCATGATGATTGTGATCGGCATTATGCTGCTGATTCTATCAGGCGAGCTGTTATTCAAGGACCGAACCTCCAGCGTATGGCAGATTACGGATGCCATGCCCACCCCCACCTGGGTCTTTGTGCTGTCCCGTTTTCTGACCATGGCTGGCATCGCCTTTCTCATCGTCACGCTGATTTTTGTGGCCGGGGTTCTTTCCCAATGGGCAATGGGCTTTAAAGATATGGAATGGGGGTTGTACCTGCGGGAGCTATATGGTTCACGATTCGGCTGGCTCACCTGTCTGCACTTGATCAGCCTGGCTTTTTTTTGCGGTGTGTTGTTCAACAGTCGACTGAAAGGGCATATCATCTCCATCGCCCTGTTCATATTTATCTCCATGTCCGTAGACTTCAGGTTGATTGAACAATTGCGGTTCGGCTTCCCATTCGTTCCTGGAGTTTTCGGGCCCGAAAAGTACAACTATTCAGAAATGAATGGATACGGAGTACTGGATGCAGGCCTTTTCTGGTACACCGGGGCATGGACATCCCTGTCAGTACTCTTTCTTACTCTCAGCCTACTGCTATGGAACCGAGGTGTAGACAGGACTGTCAAAGAGCGGTTGCACATCCTACTACAGACATTGCGCAAACCCGGTGGGCGAATATTGGCGGTGGTCAGCGCTTGCTGCCTGTTGCTATTCGGCTATTTCCAGTACGGCATCCATGACAACCTGATCCGCCAGGCCGAATACCAGACAGATGCGCAAAAGGAAGCCGAAGCAGCGGCCTACGAAAAAGACTATTCAGTCTACCGGGAAACACCTCAACCCAAAATTATTGACATGGATCTGGTCCTTAACCTTTTCCCCAAAAAAAGGAAGGCAAACTACCAGACCCGGCTGGTTCTAAAAAACATAACAGCCCGGACAATAGACACCCTGCATGTGGATTGGGACAAAAAGCTGACCGTGGAAAAGCTTGCGATTGAAGGTCGAACACTTGAAAAAACGCAGGATGACACGAATCTAAGGCATGCGATCTATCGCCTGCACCCCGCCCTGAGACCAGGGGAAGAACTGTGTCTGACAATTGAAGCGCGTCTCGCCTACAAGGGGTTCCACCAATCGGATTTCCAGAGCGATCTCACCTATAACGGAACGGTATTGGGCACGGACTTCCTGCCCTTTTTCGGCTACGACCGATCCCGAGAGCTAACCAACAACAGAAAACGGCTAGGGCAGGGACTCTCGTTACGGGATTCCCGGATGAGTGGGGCAGACAACGCCTTTTCCCGGGCCAACCGGTTCGAATCCCTTCAATCAGACGGCCTGACGTGGAACATGGTGGTCAGTACCGATGCGGACCAGCGCATTATAGGACCAGGGGAGGAAATCAAAACATGGCGGGACCAGGGACGTAATTACGCCCAATACACCTCCCAGCGTCCCGGCGCGATGGATTTCAAAATAATTTCCGCAAAATTCGCCACACGAGAATTCATCTGCCAGGGAGTGACTTGCCAACTATTCCACATCCCCCGCCACACATACAACCTTGCCGTTTTCCAGGATGCCATGAAAAAGGCCATCCCCTGGCTCACCGCGAGGTTGGGGCCCTATCCCCACAGTCACGCGTTGGTAATTGAAAAGCCATTCTACGATGACGAATTCCTTTCATTTGTCAATGTCGCAGCCATATCAGAAAATCGAGGCTGGACGGCGGATATCAAGGAGAAAGAGGATGGGCAATACATTCACCTGATCGTAGCCGAACAACTTGCCCGGCAATGGATCCTTGCCTCCCTGAAGGTCGCAGACGTGCAAGGAGCACAATTGCTGACGGAGTCCATCGCCAGATATTACGCGTTCCGGTTCATGGATGAAATGTGGGGACCGGATCAAACAAGCAAGTGGCTCAATCAAGCCTATGACGATTATGAAAAAGGACGGGGCGAGGAAGGCATCGTGGAAAAGCCTCTGCTTCTTGTCGACAAGGCATCATATATTTCCCGTCATAAGGGAGGACTCGCCCTATACGCCCTCGCCCAGCAAATCGGACCGAAATTTTTTGATCACTGGTTGGCCGGGTGGGTGGCTCAGGCCGCTCAAGAAAAAGACTTCCTCACCTCTGCCGTTTTTTATGAAGCCCTGAAAGAAGTTCTTCCTTCCGGTCTCTTTCCCTTTGCCCGTGATTGGCTGGAAAAACGCGTCCAGTACAGCCTGTCCCTGATCCATACTCAGGTTGAAAATCAGCGGATTGCTCTCACCGTCCAGGCCACCAAACAGGAGCATGACAACAAGAGCAACATCCAAACGGTGCCCTTTTCCACTTCCCTAGAAGTTGGCTTCATAAACGATGCGGGAGAAATGAAGGAGATCAAGAGAATCATGCTGAAGGCTGGCGAACACGTTTACGGCCTTGATTGCTCTTTCATTCCTAAGGCGGTGATCCTTGATCCACACCATTGGTATTTGGTTGAAAGTAGACAGTCGTGTTTTCGTAAATTGTAGCTACTTTTTAAAAAGTTGCGTTTTAAGACTCCCCCCTTTTGTGTTTGTCCTGAAAAAGTAGTCGTAAGGAGAGGATGATATGATTTCCAAACAGGGAAAAGCCCTAACGTTTGGCTTGATACTTACTGCGATGGGATGGTTGGCACTCCCTGAGCTCACAAGGGCAGATTCTAACGAAGTGCTATTGGAGCCCGTGAATGTCACAGCCCAGAAACGCGAGGAAGACGTCCAGCAAGTCCCTATAGCTGTGGGAGTGTTGGATGATGTGAAGCTGGAGGAAAGCAGAATCAACGAAATTTCGGACCTCCATCGCATTACTCCCGGTCTGTATATGAGCAACACTGGAGGGGCATCTCTGACCAGCTATGTGGGTATACGGGGGCGCATCAATGGTCCGACGGATATCGATCCCACCGTGGCCGTAATTGTGGACGGCGTACCTTACGACGATACTTTTTCCATAGGAGCAAACCTGCTCTATGACGTGGAACGAGTGGAAGTGCTACGCGGTCCGCAAAACACCCTATATGGGGTCAACAGCGTAGCTGGGGTCATCAATGTAGTCACCCGGCAGCCAGGCGAAACCCCGTTTTACAGTGCTTCTGCCGAGGGCGGCATGGGGCCTGAGTTTGACGGTTCCTGGAAGCTGTCCGGCTCGGCCAACGGCCCCTTGATAGCTGACAAATTGTATGGCGGACTGGCCCTGATGGGCAAAGGACAGGGGGGATACATCAAGAACCGGCACACGGATGATCTGTACAACAGTGAAACCCTGTCAGGGGCGCGCGGCACTCTGGTATGGACTCCGACCGACAGCCTGAAACTGACCGCAGGGCTAGCCTTTTCCGATGTGGACGGCACAGGCGGGTGCATCCTTTTACCATTAGACAAGGCCGCTGCGACCCGTGCAGGGCAAAAATACGAAAAATGGAAAATCGATGTGGATGATGAAGGCTCCAACCAAGTACAAAGCCTGGCACCCAACCTTAAGATCAATTATGATGCAGGATTTGCCGATTTAATCTCCATAAGTACCTATCGCAAGTCAACGCAAGATGTTAGTTATGATTTTGATCTTTCAAGCGCTTCTCTTCTTATCGGGGAAAGCGAAGCCACAACTGAAACCTGGAGCCAAGAGCTACGCGTACAATCAAAGGATGAAAATAACTCTCACTTTCAATGGGTGGCCGGATACTTTCACAACGCATTCACCCGTAATCAAAATATGGGGATCGGCGCCCCAAGTGCCTCCATACCGCTCATGTTGGATGCCGAGCTTCGCGGATACAGCGATGCTCTATTCGCGCAGAGTACCTACCGGATGCTGGGCGACAAACTGGGGATTACGCTGGGGGGGAGACAGGAGTGGACCAACAGGCAGGTGCACGATGCCACAGGTAAGAATTACGACGACGCCGAGATGAACGATTCGCAATTCCTGCCGCGCATTGCGGTGGATTATCGTTTTTCGCCCGATATAATGGCATATACAAGCGTCGCCCAGGGATGGCGCAGTGGAGGCTTCAATCATCTAAACACGGCGGCAGGAAGGCTGCGCTTCAAAAAAGAAACTAGCTGGACCTACGAGGTAGGGGCCAAGACCCGGTTTCTGGATGGTCGTCTGACACTTAACGCGTCGGCATATCATTCAGAATATTCGGACTATCAGGACAGGCTTCAGACCGGTGCGATAACCTTCTATCTGGGGAATGCCAAAAAAGTGGAGATGAACGGCATGGAAGTGGAAATGGAAGCATTGCTAACCGATAACCTGCTGTTTTCCGGTTCTTTGGGGTATGTAAACGCCGAATATACGGATTACGAAGACGACGCCAACGACTATAGTGGCAAGACTGTCGTCATGGTGCCGGATTTCGACATGAACTTGGCCCTGAAATACACCTTCCTTGATCACTATTATATTCGTCCTGAAGTACAGGTGGTGGGCAAAATCTATTGGGACCGCCTGAACACCAAGAGCCAGAATCCGTATTGCCTTTTGAACCTGCGGGCTGGCTACGCTAAGGACAATTGGGAAATATACGCCTTCGGAGAAAACCTCACTAACGAGTATGAATTCACCACCGCCACTGACTTTTTCGGAGACGGCAACCTGTACGGCAACCCCATCACGCCCATGCGTTTCGGTCTGGGAGTAAACTTCACCATATAAAAGCGTCAGCACGCATATGCCGGTTGCCGCCCCTGGTACGGAAGCCTGCAAGGGAGACACTATATGCGAATCGTCATTTCAGCAATTGCGTTTGTGGCGCTTATGGCCGTTCCGGCCTTGGCCCACACCCTATTCATGAATCTCAACGATAACGAAGACGGCACGGTTACTGTGGAAGGCATGTACTCCACAGGTGCTCTGGCATCCAAAACGGAGGTACGCCTGGAAAACCACGACGGAAAAATTCTGTTCAAAGGCAAAACCAACGAGGACGGGGAGCTCGAATTCAAAAAACCCAAGCAACCGTACACAATCATCCTCGATGCGGGGCCCGGCCATACGGCCAGCGAGGATGGTCCTCAATAGCTGCAATTCAATGGAGAAATTACATGAGGAAAGTAACTTTTATTTTTGCTGTTACAACAATGGCGTTGTGGGCCGGAGCCGCATCCGCCCATATGCTCTGGATCAACCTTACCGATTCCCGGGCCCATCCTCCGGGACACATAATGACCTCTCTGGGGTTCGGACACACACTGCCTTTTGACGATTTTCTGGCGGGGCCCCAGGGTACAATCCAAATAGGAAAATACCAGATAGTCGCGCCGGACATGCGTACCGATGACTTGGGGCTGCCGGACGCCACCTATCATGCGCCCAGGGAATCTCCCATAAAATGCAACGTGACAAAGGGCGATCTGGGATTGCGCAAGGTAACACTGGCGGAAGGAACGAAAAAGGGAACGTACCAGGTACTTGCCGAAACCGTCCCCATGTTCTTCACCCAATACATTGATACAAAAGGCAAGGAGCGCATGGCGGCCAAGCCTATTGATGCGATCAAAGACCTGTCCTCCGTGCTTGCAGCCGTTAAGCACCAGTCCATTGCCAAAGCGTTCTTCGCCATCGGCGAATGGACTGAGCCCAAGCCTGCGGGCTGTGATCTGGAAATCATACCACTCACGGACATGTCCGACATCCATGCGGGCGACATGGTAGAATTCATGGTGACCTTCCGGGGAAAACCCGTGAATACCGATAGCAAGAACATCCGCTACCTGACCTGCGCCAGCAACACCTTCGGCGGCCCCGATGGCTTTCACCTAGGAGCCATGGTAATGAACGGCAAAGCAGGCTTCCGCATCCCTACATCAGGCCAGTGGGTCGCCAACATATTCTATTCGGAAACTGTGGCCGACAACCCGGAGCTGGCAAACCTCAAGGACAAATGCTCCATGGTCTATACGGCGGCTACAGCCTTCTTCAATGTCAGGCCGTAACCGTTATCAACAACCAGAGAGATCGATTCAACTCTGATCTCTCTGGCTTCTGAAATTCAAAAGGATTCGACTTGTTACCAAGCTAACGAGTTGAATCCTTTTTTTGTGCCTTGGCATACAGACTGGTATACATTTGAGTGCAAGGGGATGCACTGGGGTGGTTGGGATAAATCGCCATTCAATTTGAGAAAGGAACCCACCCGATTTGAGAAAAACGGCTGGGCTCTTTTCGTGATTGACACGCTGAATCCCAAGCGTGCGCAAGTACATACTCTGCCCCTTTCCGGTGTGGGCGGGTCACATCCATGTTTAGCAAGACATCCTATTGACATTAAAGTAAAGAACTATTCAACTGTGACGTTTCCATGACCGGATCCAGCCCTGAAAACTGTAACCGGCTGCAGTGTCAGAACCACTCAACTTCCTCGAAGCGACCAAAATTCATGAGCATCCTTAGCTGCTTACATAGAGCGCAAAAAAACAAAACCACATCTATCGCAATACTCCGGATCGGTAAGTTCATCCTGTTGTTCTGTGGCATGCTGCTCCATGCCTCCGTTTCAAGCGCCGCCACTGGGGAAGTCATTATCGTGGGGGGAGATGAAAGTTATCCACCGTATGAATTCATAGACAAGGAAGGCAAGCCCGCAGGCTACAATGTGGAATTGACGTTGGCCATTGCGAAGGTCATGGGTATACAGGTTGAAATTCATCTCGGGAAATGGAACGACATGCGAGATGCCCTGCTCAGGAATGACGATACAAAGGGCAAGATCGACATTCTTGAGGGAATCGTCATTTCCACGGAACGCAGTGAACTATACAGCTTTTCTCCACCTCACAGTATAACCCACGAGTCCATTTTCGCACGGGAAGGCTCACCTTCGGTATCCGATTTGAAAGAATTGTCCGGGAAGGAGGTTATTATACAGAGAGGGGGATTCACGCATGAAAGATTCCTGAAAAAGAAGCAAAGGCCAAAATTGATTCTGGTCGATACCCATAGCGAGGCCCTTAGCCTGTTGGCCGCCGGCAAGCACGACTATGCTTTGGTGGGCAATCTTCCTGGCCTCTATCTGAGTCATGAACGAAACCTTTCCAACATCAAGCCCGTGGGCAAACCCTACCCCGCACTTCCTTACGGTTATGCCGTGAAAAGAGGGAACGAAAACCTTCTCGCGCTTTTCAGCGAGGGATTGGCTATCTTGAAAAAAAACGGGAAACAACAGGAAATATACGACAAATGGCTCGCCCCGCTTAAAAAGGCGGATATTCCCTGGTCAAAAATAGTATTCACCGGTGGCCTTATCATCGGCCCGCTGATTCTTGTTTTGGGCGGTATCATCATCTGGAACCGTTCCCTCAAAAGGGAAGTGGAGCGCCGAACCAAAGAATTGCGGCAACAGCAGCAGCAACTCATCCAGATTGACAAAATGGCTTCCCTTGGCATCCTCATTTCCGGCGTTGCACATGAGATCAACAATCCCGTCGGGCTTATTCTCTATAACATTCCCGTGCTATCCAGAATATACACTGTCGCCATGGAAAATCTCGAAGATCAATATCAGGAAAACGGCGACTTCATGATAGGGGGCCTGCAATACTCCATGATACGAAAGGAAATACCGCAAATGTTTATTGAGATGCGGGAAGGAGCAAAACGCATCAAGCGTATTGTCGAAGATTTGAAAGATTTTGCCCGCGTCGAGTCCTCGGACTTGAGCGCCGTCGTCAATCTCAATGAAGTGACGCAAGCCGCCATTCGTTTGGTGGACAACTCCATCAAAAAATCGACCAGCCACTTCAAAGTCCGGTATTGTAAAGAAACGCCGGAGTTCAAGGGCAACAGTCAGCGAATCGAGCAGGTTATCGTCAATCTGGTTCTTAACGCCTGCCAATCCCTTCCCTCCCAGGAGTCAGGCATTTTTTTGAAAACACGTGTACATGCATCTACCAACGAAGTGTCCCTCGAAGTGAGGGATGAAGGGTGCGGCATTCCCGATGAGCATCTGCCCCACCTGAAGGATCCATTCTTCACCACCAAAAGAGGACATGGCGGCACAGGCCTCGGCCTCTCCATTTCGACCGGTATTATTGAGGAACATCAGGGTCAACTCAACATTTCTTCAGTTCATGGGAAGGGGACCACCATCACTCTCGCCCTGCCCATGTTGAAAGGAGAGTGTCGGCAATGAACAAGGAAACGCTCTACCCATCCTTCTCCGTACTTCTTGTTGACGATGAAGAAGCCTGGCTGCGAACTGTCCACATGAACCTCGCCATGTCCGGCGGCATCAACAACGTCATCCGTTGCCAAGATAGCCGGCAGGCCATGGGCATCCTCGCCAAGGGCGGCGTTGGGCTGGTACTGCTCGACTTGAACATGCCGCACATTTCCGGGGAGAAACTGCTTCCCGGAATCGTCGAAGAATACCCTGATGTCGCCGTCATCGTCGTAAGCGGCCTCAACCAGATCGACACTGCCGTATCGTGCATGAAGCAGGGAGCCTTTGACTTCTTCGTCAAAACTGTGGAGGAGGAACGGCTCATAAAAGGGGTGCAGCGCGGCATACATATGATCGAGTTGCAGCGGGAAAACACGGAACTGAAAAACCGCTTTTTCAACGACAAGCTTGAACACCCGGAAGCATTCTCGAAGATCGTCACCTGCAACAAGGCCATGCGGTCCATTTTCCAATACATCGAGTCCGTTTCCCAAAGCACCCAACCCGTTCTCATCACGGGAGAAAGCGGTGTGGGCAAGGAGCTGATAGCCAAAGCCGTCCATGTCCTGAGCAGAAAAGGAAAGCCCATGGTTTCCGTAAACGTAGCCGGGCTCGACGACAATGTCTTCTCCGACACCCTCTTCGGACACACCAAAGGTGCTTTCACCGGGGCAGAAGCTTTACGCAAGGGCATAATCACACAGGCCGACGACGGGACTCTGTTCCTCGATGAAATCGGCGATTTGACCATCGCCTCCCAAGTGAAACTTTTGCGGCTTCTTCAGGAGGGAGAATACTTTCCCCTCGGCAGCGACACGCCCAAGCGAATGAGCGCCCATATTGTCGTGGCCACGCACCACGATTTGATGGGCATGCAGGCGGCCGGACAATTTCGCAAGGATTTGTACTACAGGTTGTGCGCACACCACATTCATATTCCTCCGCTTCGGGAACGCAAGGAAGACATCCCCCTGCTGCTCGACTTTTTCCTTGAAGAGGCGGCACAGGTTCTTTCCAAGAAAAAGCCCACCGTCCCGAAGGAACTGCTCATCCTTCTGAACAATCATCCGTTCCCCGGCAACATCCGGGAACTGAAATCCATGGTCTATGACGCCATGAGCCAACACAAGAACAAGATGCTGTCCATGAACGTCTTCAAACGAGCCATGGACAAGCTTTCTCCGCAAAAAATGCCTGTGGCTTCCTCCACTGCGGAAGAACCTCCCGTATTCAATCCAAATGAACCGCTTCCCCCGCTCCATGACATCTCAAGGCTCCTGGTCATGGAAGCCATGCGCAGAGCCGCCGACAACCAGTCCATAGCGGCCCGTTTTCTGGGTATTTCCCAGCCTGCCTTGAGTAAGCGCCTGAAAAAAATGAACGAGGCATCTTGAAGCGCACTCTTCCTGCCGTGAGCCGGAAGGCCGTGCCGATTATTTCCGCGCAAAACATGCCACGTCAGACCGAGCCTGTCGTCGAAGCCGCATCGCCAACACCCCCCATAACCTTCCGTATTTCCATAACCTCACGAATTCAACAATAAAATCCTGTAATAACTACAGTTCTTGACTTTCAATCCAAGAACGGACGTTCGCAGGTTATACCCCTTCCCGCTCTCCCGGAGGCTCCGGGAACCGCAATAATCTTCTTGACTTCAACTGCTTAGGGGAAGTCTGCGGGCTTGGCATCTCCTTTGCTCAACAAAACGCCAACCAACATACATTTTATCTGATCTGAAAAGTAATATCCCCATCCCGGGGAAGGACAAGGCACACCCTTATCAACAGGAGATGCGAACAATGAACATGGCTACCAGAATGGAACATGACCTGATCGGCAACAAAGAAGTCTCAGCTGATTGTTATTACGGAGTACAGACCCTGCGGGCATTGGAAAATTTCGACATCACCGGCATCGCCATCTCAAACAACCCCGAAATGATTCAGGCTCTTGCCACTGTCAAGAAGGCGGCAGCCCTGGCTAACGCGGAGCTTGGCATTCTTCCGGCCGAGATCGGCAGAGCCATGGTGCAGGCCTGCGATGAAATCATTCAGGGAAAATTTCTGGATCAGTTCGTGGTCGACGTCTTTCAGGGCGGAGCCGGCACATCCACCAACATGAACGCCAATGAGGTAATCGCCAATCGTGCATTGGAACTCATGGGCCATGAGAAAGGCCAGTATCTGCACTGTCATCCCAATAATCACGTCAACTGCTCCCAATCAACAAACGATGTTTATCCCACAGCCTTGCGGCTGGCTCTGCACACGTCCATGGGACGGCTGATAGAAAAAATGACAACCTTGCAGAAATCATTCGCGGCCAAGGGTATCGAATTTCAGGATGTCATCAAAATGGGGCGAACTCAGCTGCAAGACGCGGTGCCCATGACACTGGGCCAGTGTTTTTCCGCCTATGCCACCACAATAGGCGAGGATATCGAACGCATCCGGGAAGCGCTGCAACTCATCCATGAAATCAACCTCGGCGCAACCGCGATCGGAACCGGCATCAATACGCCTCCCGGCTATACCAGTCTGGTCACCGAACATCTCCGTTCGCTGACCGGCATTCCGCTTGTCACCTCACCGAACCTTATCGAAAGCACCTGGGATACCGGTGCCTACGTGCAGATATCCAGCGTCCTGAAACGATTCGGAGTAAAAATCTCGAAAATATGCAATGACCTGCGCCTTCTTTCTTCCGGCCCCAGAGCCGGTTTGAACGAGATAAACCTGCCCAGGATGCAACCCGGCTCCTCCATCATGCCGGGCAAGATCAACCCGGTTATTCCCGAGGTGGTCAACCAGATAGCCTATCAGGTCATCGGCGGGGACGTCGCCATCACCATGGCTTCCGAAAACGGCCAGCTCGAACTGAACGTCATGGAACCGGTCATCGCATACAACCTGTTCCAATCCATCGACATGCTGGGACGTGGCTGCACCACCCTGGCGGAAAAATGCATTGACGGTATCACCGCCAACAAAGAGCGCTGCCGGGAGATGGTGGAAAACAGCATAGGCATCATTACCGCCCTCAATCCGACCATAGGCTACGAAAATTCCTCCGCAGTGGCTCAAGAGGCGTTGGAAAAGGACCGTACCATCTATGAACTGGTTCTCGAAAAGAAACTACTCCCCAAGGAAAAGCTCGACGAGCTTCTTTCCGCCGACAAGCTGGTCCAGCCCAACAGTGGTGTCTGCTGACCAGCCCTCGGCATCCCATACTTGTCATTAAAAAAATACGTTTATTCACGGAGGTAGCGATTCCCTTGTTCTGGGAATCAAACAGTTCAACCCAACAAAAGAGGAGCGCCCGATGAGCACGCAAACACGTCAACAATCATCACCTTCCGGCACAGGAGAAAAAAATATGGTACGCATGCCAACCATGCTTGAAACGGTTTTGGTGCTGGGCGGTTTTCTCGCGCTGGCTTTTGCCTTCACCGAGCTTAAGATTGAAATACATCTTGCAATCTACGGAGGATGGTTCCTGGCGATAGGCGTAGGAAAAATGACCGGCCACAAATACAAGGACATGGAAAAAGCCATCACACAAGGCGTTTCCAACGGTATGGATGCAATCATCATACTCCTCGCGGTCGGCGCCCTTGTGGGCACATGGATTTCCGGCGGTGTCGTGCCAAGCCTGATCTATTACGGGTTGAAGGTCATCCATCCCTCGATATTCCTGCTGGCGACTCTCATCATCTGTTCGCTCACCTCCATTGCCACGGGCACTTCATGGGGGACGGCTGGAACTGCCGGCATCGCGATGATGGGCATCGGCGCCGGACTTGGGATCCCCGCCCCCATGACCGCAGGCGCAGTTCTTTCCGGCGCCTACTTTGGTGACAAGCTCTCCCCTCTTTCCGACAGCACCATCCTGACGGCTTCCATGTCCAACGTGGACCTCATGGACCACATCAAGTCCTTGCTGCCGGTTTCAATTCCCGCCTATATCCTGACCGCACTGGCTTTCACCGTAGCCGGGTTCAATGTCGGCAGCAGCAATGCGGACATGGGGCAGGTCACCACCGTATTGCAGGGCATTGACAGCATGTTCAACATAGGTCTTGTCTGCCTGCTGCCCATGGTGCTGGTTGTAGGTCTTCTGGCCTTGAGGATGCCCTCCATCCCAGTCATCTCGTTCGGCGCCGTGCTCGGAATCATCTGGGGCATAGCCTTCCAGGACCTGGCTCCCGTTGAAGCACTGGGCACGGCTTGGGCGCAAATTCCCAAGAACACCGGTCTGGTGTTTATCGACAACATCCTGGGACGTGGCGGCATGAGTTCCATGCTCTGGTCCGTCGGCATCATCATCCTGGGATTGGGATTCGGTGGCCTGCTCGACCACATCGGAATTCTGAAAGTCCTTACGGCCAAGGTGGAAAAATGTATCCGAGGCGGAGGCTCGTTGACAGCCACGACCATCGGAACCGGTTTTCTTGGCAACCTGTTCGGCAGCGCCATGTATGTTTCCCTGATCCTTACCCCGAAAATCATGGGTGGAAAATACGACCAGCTCGGCTACCAGCGACGCGTTCTTTCCAGAAATACGGAAATCGGCGGAACTCTTACTGCCGGCATGGTTCCCTGGAGCGATAACGGCATCTTCATGGCCGGCATTCTGGGGGTGGCAACGCTGCAATATGTCCCCTACATGTGGCTCTCCTTCGCCTGCATAGGCCTCACCACTCTGTACGGCTACAGCAACAAATTCATGTGGCGCACTGAGGAAGCGGCCGAAGTCGAAGCCCCTGCCTTCACCACTGCAACCGCAGAACCTGTCCAGGTTCACGGAAGCTCCACGGAATAGCCACCCTTGGCGGACCATTCCGAGGTTGAATCGGCAATACATTCAATCAAGCGGCTCCCAACAGCCGCCGCAGCCCCACTACCGGGCTGCGGCGGAATCACCCGGTCACGGGTATTTCGATGTAGTCCGCTTTCCCCCACTTATCAGGAGGCCAAAATCATGAAAAAAATATTGCTCATCGCGACCGGCGGCACCATCGCATCCTCTGAATCGGCAGATGGACTTGCTCCCACCTTCGACGCAAGCCAACTGCTTTCCTGCATGCCGGAAATAGAAAATCTCTGCCATGTGGACGGCATCTCGATCATGAGCATAGACAGCACAAACATCACACCGCAATTGATGGCGAAAACGGCGGAAAGCATCCATAGTCACTACCACGACTACGACGGCTTTGTCGTCACGCACGGCACGGATACCATGGGGTATACCGCCGCCGCGCTCTCCTACATGCTGAAAAACATAAAAAAGCCTGTGGTCATCACCGGCTCACAGATTGCCATCGAGGCGCTTTACACCGACGCGAAGAAGAATATCTCGGACGCCATCCTCTTTGCTCTTGAAGATATCGCCGGAATATTCGTTGCCTTTGACGGAAGAATCATCAACGGAACGCGCGCCGTCAAACTGAAGACACGAAGCACGGACGCGTTCTCCAGTGTGAACTTCCCCACCATCGCCAGGATCAAGCTGGGCCGAATCACTTACAACAACGCCTTGAATTATAGCGGGCATGGCGAGGTTCTGGACGCCGATCCCTCCCGTCCCTTCACTCTCAACACCAACCTTTGTGAGGACATCTTTGTCCTGAAAATACATCCGGGACTCAAACCGGAAATCTTCGACTTCATCAAAAAGCAGTACAAAGGCGTCATAATAGAGAGTTTCGGCATCGGCGGCATTCCGAACCAGACTCCGGATCTCGTCTCGAAATTGGAAGAACTGATCCAGGCCGGCGTAGCCATAGTGATTTCAACACAATGCCTGGAGGAAGGTATTGATTTAAGTATTTACGAGGTGGGCCAGAAACTCGCAAAGCATAATGTGATCAGCGCCGGCGACATGACGACCGAGGCCGTCAGCTGCAAACTCATGTGGGCCTTGGGGAACTTCAAGAATATCAGCGATGTGAAATACTTCATTGAGACACCACTGTTCGGAGATCGTACTTTCTGAGGAATCAACCACGATGCGCTTCGTAAATGCGCAAATGAGAACTGCAGCCGATAAGTCGCCCTGCACAACTCATCAGGTTTAGATATTTTCCTAACAGTCAGCAGGTCGTGAGTTCAATTCTCATTCCTGGCTCCGAATTATTATTAAAGGATTCAATAGCTTAACTCAGTAAAATGAGCCGTGTTGAATCCTTTTTTTGTGCCTTGGTATACAGGCTGGTATACATTTGAGTGCAAGGGGATGCACTGGGGTGGTTGGAGTGTATACTCCCTTGCCCGGAAGCAACACGAATTGTTATCTCCACAAAAGAAGGAGTGCCCCTGCACGAGGGGCGACAACGGCTCTGGATAACATCCCTCAGCCATTCCATCCCCCTTCGTGCCGATCCAACATTACCTCTCCAAACTCACGTCCCCGCCAGCCGTCCTCGATGCAGACCACGAACGGCCACACCCGGCGCTCGGTCAGCTCTGCCAGCGGGAAGCAGCCCCACTCCGCGTCCATCATGTCGCCGTTCAGGACCACGTAACCGGAAAAGATATCAGAAATGAATCCACTTTGCCGGTCCACAGAGTGGCGAATCCAAGATGGACAGCTTAACAAGCTACCCTGCTTGGCGGAATCAACACAAAGAAGAGTACTCCCTTTCCATAAAAAACACTTCACAAAGATTTCACATCCATGCTTGTATGTTTGATAATGGGTTTCGATTTGAGAGAACCGTTTTCAGGGCTTGAGGCCCGTTAAGGTGGTAGGAATATGGGGCAGATGCGGATCCTGGTCATTGAGGACAATCAAGACATTGCTGGAAACATCTGCGATTATCTGGAATCGCAGGGCGCGCTCATGGATTACGCCGCCGACGGTGTGGTCGGGCTGCATCTCGCCGTCACGGGAGATTTTGACGCCATTATCCTCGACGTCATGCTGCCTGGCATAGACGGCATTGAACTCTGTAAAAAAATGCGCGAATCCTCTGCTCCGCAACCACCGATCCTGATGCTCACCGCTCTTGACGCACTACAGGACAAGCTCTCCGGCTTTGCCGCGGGAGCCGACGACTATCTGGTCAAACCGTTCGCGCTTGAGGAACTCCATGCACGGGTCAAGGCGCTTGTGACACGAAGTCAGGGCGGCAACATTCCAAACTTGCAAGTCGGTCCTCTGGAGATGAATGTGGGGGCAAGACAGGTCACACGGGATGGGAAATTGCTCCAACTAAACAGGGCAACATTCAACATTCTCAAATTGCTCATGGAATCGCATCCAAACATTACCTCACGCCAAGAGCTGGAACACACTATCTGGGGAGACAATCCCCCACAAAGTGATGCCCTGCGCAGCCATATTTATGCCCTGCGCAACAAGGTGGACAAAGGGTTCGACACTCCAATGGTCCATACGGTTCACGGTGTGGGCTTCAAACTGGTGCCCCCCGATGACCAGCAATAACCGACTTCAATTCAAGGTGATCGGCATATTCTGCCTCCTACTGACAGGCATGTTGGCCTTTCAGGCTGAGACCATTTCCGGCTCCATTGAAATCACTGAAGACAACGTGATAGGCGATATCCTCCAAAAAGAAGCCAGCGCCTATCAGGACCAATACCAAACCGAGAAAGTAACCCCGCTTCCACGTTTACAAAATCTGCAGGCCTACGTCGGCACAAGTGAAATACCACAGGAGTTGCAGAATACGATTCGGGACAGGAAAGAAGGAATATACGAAACCGACGGTCCGGACAGTATTCCCGGACCGGAACGATACAATATCCTGATCTCGTCTTTGCCGGACGGAAACAAACTCTATCTCTTTTATCATTCCGACCAGACGCTCAAAGAAAGCAGCGGCCTTCTGAAGACGAAACACATCCGAATTCTCATGTTTGTAGCCACAGCCGGGTTTGGCATCATCCTGGTCTGCATCACAGGCTTCATCGTATTCAAGCCCCTCCGTTCCCTCTCTGAAAGAGTAGAAAGTGCAGGTCCGGAAAACATAACCAGGGACTTTCCCGAAATCGTCCGCAACGACGAGATCGGCCTACTGGCCAGAAACATCCAGGATTCCTATAAACGAATACAAAAATTCGTGGAGCGTGAACGGCAGTTTACAAGGGACGTTAGTCACGAGCTGCGAACACCGCTCAGTGTCATCACCGGAGCCGCGGACCTCATTCCAGTACTTCTTCCGGAACCAGACCCGAAGCTCGAAAAGGCACTCACTCGAATTAATCGCGCGACCGGACACATGCAACAAACCATCTCAACGTTCCTCTGGCTGGCACGGGAGGAGAACCTCAAGGACGACGATGTGTTCTGTGACGTCAACTCGGCCATTCACGCAACCATCGAAGACCTGCCTGCAACACTGATCCCCAAAGACGTCGAACTCAACGTCCTCCAGGGTGATCACCTCGTAATCCCGGCCCCGGAAAACATCTTTCGGATCGTTTTCTCCAACCTGCTGACCAATGCATTGAGCTTCACAACTTCCGGTTCGATCGACATTGAGGTCAAAGGCCATAAAGTCACGATCACGGATACTGGCGAAGGTATCCCCGAAGCCATTGCCCAAAAGATCCTCCAGCCGCACGTTCAGGGCAAAACCAGTAAAGGCTTTGGCCTTGGACTTTCCATTGCCACGGACGTCTGTTCCCGTTTCAACTGGGAACTGTCCATACGCCGCCGAGAAGCCAAAGGGACGAAAGCGACCATCACCTTCCCGCAACCACCAACTTTTCCGAGCCAAGCCCCGGATTGAACCGTTCTGTCCTGGAAAAATAAAAAAATCTTCCCGCATTTCACTTTTTTTTCACACCTTTCAAACGTTGAATTCACGAGTTGGTCCGTAAGGTCTTCTACGTAGTCTGGACACATCAGGCATGTTGCCGTGTTCAAACCTCCTAAAAGGAAGGACTCCAATGAAAAGATTCCTCGCATTTCTCATCTGCCTTCTCAGTATCGCGGTCATGCCGGTTCAGGCCCAGGAGCCTGAAGGCGATTCGCAGGTAAACGTCTCTGTACGGGGCCGATACATCGGAAGTGCTGACTTCAGCGATGATGAAGGCAAGGCGCAGGTCACTTCCACGGAATTGGCCATGGAGGCCTACGGTTTCTCCTTCAGCTATACAATGAATAATTACTCATGGAGTGACAAAAGCTCCCTCCCGTTCGGAAACGGTAGCGACGCCCCCTGGGACAGACTCCACAAACTCAGCCTCGGATACCAGTATGACGGGGACATCGACGAAAACTGGGAGTACACACTGGCGGCGACCGTTGATTCTGCTTTTGAAGAAGACATGAGCGACTCCTTCGGTGCATCTTTCATGGCTGGCCTCGGATACCAGTTCAACAAATACTGGAAAACGTATTTCGGTGGGCGAGTGGCCGTGAACGATATCGAGACAGAGGTCATGCCATACTTCGCCGTATCTTATGAAAACCTCGCTCAGGACGGATCCGGCACGTTCATGACCCTTGGCCTGCCCGAATCGGAAGTCGGATACGCGTTCAACGAGTCTTCAACGATCAGGGCAACCTTTGAGCTGGCAGGAGAGACCTACCGTCTTGCAGATGACAGCACCGTGGTCAAAAAGGGTTATGTGGAAACCAGCAGCATGCTTGTCGGGCTTTATTACGACTGGAAGCCGACGGAAGCATTCACCATGTCCGTCGGACCCGAATACCATTTTGATCGCGAAATCCAGCTCTACAATTCCGATGGCGACGATCGTGGTGACGCCCATGAGCTGGATGCGGCTTTGGGTGGGAGCCTGATGGTCGGATACCAATTCTAGCTTTTCAGGCTCACAGGCAACCAACGGTAGAATGATCATGCCCAGGAAAAAAGTCAGCCGTGCATACTGGATACTGGCAGCAATTATGCTGTTCTCCTGTGCCCTTTCAGGATGCAGCAACACGAACTCGGCCGCACACAACGCACCTTCCAACGAAAGGACCAAGGTGAAAGTTGTCCAACTCCGGCCGGAACCTTTGGAAGAATTCCTGACTCTCCTAGGAACAACGGAACCAGTAATAGATGTTCGCGTGTCTTCCGAGTGTACGGGGACAGTCGTATGGGTCGGCGTTGAGGAAGGGGATCATGTGAATGAAAAGAGCGTGATCGCCCACCTCGACACCACAACCAGCGGTGCCCGGTTCGACAAAGCCAAAGCCGCCAAGCGACTCGTTCAGGAAAAACTCAGACGACGCAGGGAGCTCTTGCGGAAAGGAGTGCTGGCACAAGAGGAATTCGACCAGATCAAAACGGATTTGGAACGAACCGACGCCGCTCTAAAAGAGATGCAGGTCGGTGTTAAAAACGGTGTTATCCGCGCACCTGTAGCCGGGATAATCAACGTGCGCCACATCGACAAAGGCGAACGGGTCAAGGAAGGGGACAAAATAGCCGAAATCGTGGATCCATCAAAAATACGGGTTTCCATCAAAGTATCAGAAACCGATATCCCCTATATCAAAAAAGGAAGCCATGTCAGCGTGAAAGTGGATGCCATCCCGGGCAGGACGTGGGATGGAAGGGTCGATTTCGTTTCTTTCAAGGCGGATGTGAAATCCAAGACCTTCAAGGTCAACATCATTCTCGACAACCCGGACTACGCCATCAGAGCCGGAATGCTCGCCCGTGTCATGATGCTGAAACGTTCTCTGAAGAACACGATCGTTGTCCCTCTTTTCTCGATTATCAGCCAGGGTGGGGAACAACTGGTCTATGTGGTAAAAAACAATGTTGCCTATACACGCATCATCAACACAGGAGCAGTCTCGGGTGACAGGGTACAGGTGGTCAACGGCCTCGTTGCTGGCGATGCTCTCATAGTCTCGGGACACACCATGGTCGAGGACGGCATGAAGGTGGATATCCAATGATTATCAGCAATACAGCCCTCTGCCGGCAGTCAGCTGTAATGGTGCTACTCGTCTTCACGATCATCGCCGGCATATATAGTTATATTGTGCTGCCGCGAGAAAGCGACCCGGACATAACAATTCCATACATCTTCATCGAGACGGAATACGAAGGCATGGCCCCGGAAGACATGGAAAAAATCGTGACCATGCCCATCGAACGAAAGCTCAAGGGGTTGTCCGGCACCAAACACATTTCCTCGGTCTCCGACGACGGATTCTCTTCCGTCAGGGTGGAATTCAATGCCGATGTCGATATCGATGCCGCTCTTCAGAAGGTACGCGACAAAGTGGATCAGGCAAAACAGGATCTGCCTGCAGACCTGCCGGAAGATCCTGTTGTCTCGGAAGTCAATCTTTCGGAAATGCCCATTTTGAACGTTGTCCTCTCCGGCCTGCCTCTCAAGCAACTGAAGGTTCATGCGGATCGCCTTGAGGAAAGGATCGGTGCTGTTCCGGGAGTTCTGGAGGCCAAGGTCATCGGCGGCCTTGAGAGGGAAATCCATGTGGAGTTCGACATGGTGAGGCTGGACTATTACGGAATTCCCCTTTCCAGCCTTCTCGATTCTCTGAAAAAAGCCAATGTTAACATGCCTGGGGGCTCTGTGCGGATCGGACAGTCCAAATATTATGTCCGGGTGCCGGAGGAATTCAAAACTCCAGACGAAATAGGTACAATCGCTCTCAACACCGGACAGGCTGGTTCCATCTATTTGCATGACCTCGCCAGCATCAGGGACCACTACAAAGACCCGACAACCATCAGCCGTATCAATGGAGAGCAGAGCATAACCATCGAGGTTCGCAAACGGGCCGGGGAAAACATCATCCAAATCAACGACCAGATCAGGAAACTGCTTCAGGACGCTGCCCCTCAGCTTCCTTCCACACTCAACCTATCCCTCACCTTCGACAAGTCGGAAGACATCCGGCTGATGGTCTCGGATCTCCAGAACAATATTCTCTCGGGGCTCCTGCTTGTACTCATCATCGTTTTCATATTCATCGGAGGTCGCTCGGCCATCTTCATTTCGCTGGCCATTCCCCTTTCCATGCTCATGACCTTCATAGTCCTCGACCTTTTTTCCTACACGCTGAACATGGTCATTCTATTTGCCCTGACATTGAGCCTGGGGATGCTGGTAGACAACGGTATCGTGATCGTAGAAAATATCTTCCGCCACATGCAGGCAGGCGAAAAAGGTCTCAAAGCGGCCCGGACCGGAACCAGCGAAGTCGCAATGCCGGTCATGGCTTCCACATTCACGACCATCGGCGCTTTCCTCCCAATGCTCTTCTGGCCGGACATGATGGGTGAATACATGAGCTACCTGCCATTGACCGTAATGATTGCGCTCAGTGCCTCACTTTTCGTCGCGCTGGTGATTAACCCGGTCCTCTCAGCCAAGTTCCAGAGCGTATCGGCCAACAACAAGCCGCCCATTGGGGGGCGAACGGTAATCCTCCTCAAACGCGCTTATATTCCAGCCCTGGAATGGGCTTTAAGAAACCCAATCAAAACACTGGGGATCGCGTTTTCTTTTCTCGTCATATCCACCACAGATTTCATGCTTTTCGGCGACGGGTTCGAATTCATGCCGGATTCCGACCCCAATCGCGCCGACATCATACTCAAAGCTCCCGTGGGTACGAGCATAAAGACCTCGGACAACTACCTCAGAACCATGGAAGAAATTGCGTGCGGATACTCGGACATCAAAAACGTCATCGGCAATGTTGGAGAATCTGGAGATGAAGAAGAATTGGGCGGCATGCACTTCTGCAAAATTTCACTGGAATTCGTCGATCAGTCCAGTCGGAAAGCCCGATCATCGCTGGTTGTGGATAAGATACGCAGGACAATCCAAAACGCCATCAACGATGTCGAGGTCAGTTCCATCTCTGAAACGCTCGGCCCCCCGAGTGGAGATCCCGTCAACCTCGAAATCTACGGAGACGACATTCGGGCCTTGGGAGAAATGGCGACAAACATCCGGCAATTGATCAGAAAAATTCCCGGCACCATCAACATCCGGGATAACTATGCTGCGGCAAAGCCGGAAATCCGTGTGGACGTGGACAAGGAAAAGGCCGCACATTATGGCATAAGCGCCTATGACGTGGCCCACACGGTCAAGACAGCCGTAAACGGTCTCAAGGTGGGCGTCTACCGGGAAGGCAAACACGAATATGACATTGTCGCCCGGCTCAAGGAAGAGGGAAGAAATTCACTTCAGGACGTTGGGCGGCTAACCGTATCCGGCCTCAACGGGGAACCGATTCCCATCAAGGCACTGGGCAGCGTCACTCTTGGATACGGCCTTGGTGGCATCAACCGGCTCGACCACAAACGGGCGATCACCATCATGGCGGACGTAGTGGACCGAACCACGGACGACGTCATTGACGATATCGACGCACTGCTCGCAAAGCAGACATTTCCTCGTGGATATACCTATCAGTTCACAGGAGAACACGAGGAGCAGGAAAATTCCTCGGACTTTCTGATCAAGGCATTCGTCTCCGCATTATTCCTGATTTTTCTCGTGTTGGTCACACAGTTCAATTCCGCGATAACGCCGCTCATCATCCTGACAGCTGTAGTCCTGTCCATTGGCGGCGTCATGCTGGGGCTGATCGTCACGGGCATGCCGTTTGACGTGATCATGACCGGGATCGGTGTACTCAGTCTTGCGGGAATTGTGGTCAACAACGCCATTGTGCTCATCGATTGTTATGAGCAACGCCGGCAACAGGGAGATTCAGTACACAAGGCGCTTGTCACGGCAGGCATAACACGCTTTCGGGCCGTGTTGTTGACCGCAGTAACCACGATCCTTGGTCTGATTCCCATGGCGACTGGCGTCAGCTTTGACTTCGCCTCCCTGAGGTTCTCTGCCGGTAGTGAAACAGCGCAATGGTGGGGGCCGATGGCAGTTGCGGTAATATTCGGACTGGCTGTCTCGACGCTGCTGACGTTAATCGTCGTTCCCGTGCTGTGCTTGCTCAAGGATACGCTTTTCGCTCAAAATGCCGCACGGTCCCGCAACGGGTCTCCAGAACGCAAAGCAATCGCCCAAAACTCATGAAATCTGCAGAGTATACAGACTGTATACCAGTATGTGGTTTTATGTGTCCGGGCGGCTGAGCCTTTAAAAGAAGTGAATAATTACAAGGATTATATTTCCAGCTCAGATTGCAATCAGTAGGTAGTGAGTCCAACCCTCACTCCTGCTTCCAGCGCATGGTTCAGTGCAAGGGGATACTCAGGGGGGCGGGGTGTATACCGAACTATGTTATGGTTATGTCCGATCTTCCCTCAATGCATTGAACACTCTGAACCGGAAAGCTATCAAATACGTCCTATTTTATTCCTGCCCGTTCATTCTTTCAATTTTTATGCAGCGTTCATTCTTCGTCTCTGGACATTGATTTCCATTTCCGCAAAGCCAAGGGCATGGCAGGTTGACAGTCATGCCCTTGGCTCCCGGATTCAAACCTCTGTTAAAACCGTTCGTAGCCATCGGTTATATCACCAGCGGACGATCCAGCCAACGCTGGTTGCTCGTCCTTTCTTTTGGCTACAACCGAAAGAGTGCTGACTTCTCTGTCTCCATCAATTTTAAAAAAAGCCACGGTCTCACTCAAATGGGCAGCCTGGGCGTTCAGCTCTTGCGAGGTGGACGACATTTCCTCAGATGACGCCGCTGTTTGCTGGATGACCTGATCGAGTTGTTGAACGGCATTGTTAACGGTGTCTGCTCCTGCGCTCTGTTCGGCGCTGGCCGTGGTGATCTCTTGAATCAGGCCTGCTGTGCGCTGGATGTCCGGCACCATCTTGTCCAGAAGCTGTCCGGCAGCTTCAGCCACAGCCACGCTGTTGGCAGACAGCTCACCGATCTCAGCCGCAGCCTCACCGGAACGTTCAGCCAGCTTGCGGACCTCCGCGGCCACCACTGCGAACCCCTTACCGTGTTCTCCGGCTCGAGCGGCCTCAATGGCTGCATTCAAAGCCAACAAATTTGTCTGCCGGGCTATTTCCTCGACAATGGAAATCTTCCCGGCAATTTCGCGCATTGCCGAGATGGTCTCGGTCACGGCCTGACCGCCCTTTTCCGCCTCCTCAGCCGTATTGAGCGATATACGTTCAGTCTTGCGTGCGTTCTCCGCGTTGTGTGTGATATTAGCAACCACCTGCTCCATTGAGGCCGCCACTTCCTCTATGCTGGCCGCCTGTTCCGTGGCCCCTCCCGCCAACGACTCCGATGTTGAGGACATTTCCCGGGAGCCTCCGTCAACAGAAGCTACGGCAGTGCGTACCTGGCTCACAACTGCAAGGAGAGTCTGCCCCATGTTGTCCAGAGACTCGATTAATCTTCCAACCTCGTCCCGGCGGGGATAGCCCTTGACCCGGTAAGTCAGATCGCCCTGCTCAATGTGGGTCAATCCGACCTCGACGGCCTCAAGAGGTTTAAAAATAAGTTTTTTCACCAAAAACATGACCATCAACACCGACAAGGTCAGGGCGACCACCGCGACGATGATGTTAAAAATCAGGTTGTCCATCGAATCGGCAGCAATGGCCTTTTGCTTCTTGTAGGTCCAGACCTTCCACCCTAGGACATCAATGTTGGCTGTACGCCCTTCGTAGGTTTCACCATGCATCTGGAACAGAATTCTATCAGCCCGGGACGCGTCCTTGTATTTCTCCAAAGACGGAACCTCGTCCCATAGACTTTTGCCGATCTGCTCCTTATCAGAGCTTGCCATGATATATCCATCCGCCCGGGACAAGAATACTTCTTTCATATCCAAAGTACTCTGCGTCACTTGGGTGATGGTGGTTAAAGGCAGATTGAGGCACAGAACGCCCTCGGTCTGCCCGTTGACGATCAGCGGGACGGAAACGGCCATGACCGTCTGACCGATGGAAGAAACATATGGGGTGGTGATAATACGTTTTTCCCCATTAAAAATACGAAGATACCATTCCCGTCTTTTTTCCTTGGCGTTAAAATTAGGCACCAGTCCCTTGGCGCCAATGGAATAGGTGGAACCGTCCCTCAAACCGTAATAGGTATCTTTGACTCCAGCCTGTTTCGCCAAGTGTCCCAGCAGATTGATCCGGTAATCCAATTGGGTCTGTCCATCCCCCAACGGAGCATCAGGATAGAGTTTCGAGATGAGCTCCAGTTCACTGAAATAAGTATTTGTTTTTTCGTCAACAGCCTTGGCGATGGCCTGGGCCGCAGTGCTCAATTGCACTAACTGACTATGGTAGGAAGACTCCCTAAAATTGCGATAGGAAAAAATCGACAGAATCGAAATAATGATGGCGAAAAAGAGAAACACACTGAGAACAATCTTGTTTTTGGCACTCATCGTCATAGAAATATTCCCCATTATAAAATTAATACAGTCAAGTAACTAAGCCACTTACCCCCGGCACAATTGCCATTCCCCGGCACTTTTCCCCCCTCAAGGCAAGAACAGACGCATTACTCTCCATTGAAAAATGGAAATTATACTTTTCTTACGGCAATTCGGTTAATCACAAGGCAGAAATAAGAGGCCAGCGTCATTCACCATCCCAAAGATTTTTCATGGTGTAAGGCGATCCCTCCATCACCCAATGGCAGCCGTCAAGAAAACGGTAACGCATATCCAGACCCTCAACAATGGTCAAATCAGCCTCACTTAATTCAAGATCGGCAGCAGCCAGATTCTGCCTGAGCCGATCAGGATTCGTGGATTTGGGAATAACAGAAGTCCCCCGGGTGACGGCCCAGCCGAGCAACACTGCTGCCGGAGTCGTGCCAAGCCTTTCCGCCATGGCTAAAATTTCAGGATGGTCAAGAAGACTCGGTTCTCCTTCCTTGTGCTGATGAGACGGACGGTGCTTGGATCCCAAAGGGGCAAACCCGGTGACGGCTATCCCTTTGGCCCGACAATAGTTGCGCATCCCGTTTTGCTGCAAATACGGATGCATCTCCACCTGACTGACCGCAGGCTGAATGGAACCGTTGTCAAGCAACGGCTGAATTTTTTTAGTACTAAAATTCGAAGTTCCGATGTGACGTACCAGCCCGGCCTGAACACAGGCTTCCAATGCATTCCAGGTTTCCAGGGCATGGGCTTCGGTCCATGGAAGAAGATCCTTTCCGGACTGCGGATACATGACGTTGTGAGAAAGCTGCACAGGCCAGTGGATCAAATAAAGATCAAGATAATCAAGCCCAAGATCCCGCAGTGAATTTTCCAGGGCAGGCCGGACATTTTCCGGACGTTGGGCGTTGTTCCAGAGTTTGGAAGTGACCCACAGTTCCTGACGTGGGACCGAAGAAGCCTTCAGTGCTTCGCCGACTTCAACTTCGTTGCCGTAGACATGAGCGCAGTCCACGTGGCGATACCCTATGTTCAAGGCTTCGGTAACAGCCTTGGCAACTTCTCCCTTGTCTGCGCGCCATGTACCAAGACCAAGAGCAGGCATTTTTGCTCCGGTGTGCAGGGTAAGATATTTCATAGTTCCCCCAAAAAACCGGCCCCGCCAAAATCTGGCGGAGCCGGTTGCGATCAAAGCAGGTTAAATTTACTGCCCCGCACCGATAACGGAAGGGAGCCAGGTACTGAGGAATGGGCAGTAAATGACAATAAGTATACTCATGGTTAAGACGAACAGATATGGTAGCACCGCCAGCGAAATTTTTTCCACTGACAGGTTCGCAATACGTGAGGCCACAAAGAGATTAACGCCCAGAGGCGGCGTGAGCATGGCGACCTCGTTGGTAATGACCATGATAACA
This sequence comes from uncultured Desulfovibrio sp., assembly GCA_913060505.1. Taxonomy (GTDB): domain Bacteria; phylum Desulfobacterota; class Desulfovibrionia; order Desulfovibrionales; family Desulfovibrionaceae; genus Pseudodesulfovibrio. The sequence continues at coordinate 22,710 of CAJXRQ010000023.1, read as the reverse complement.
CCGAAGTGGATCGGGTCGATGCCGAGTCCTGTAACCATGGGCAGCAAGACCGGGGCAAGGATGATCATGGTGGACAGAGTCTCCATGAACATGCCCAGGAAGTACAAAATGGCCACAATCATCAACAGGACGACAGCCGGATCTTTGGAAACGCCAAGCACCATGTTGGCAAGACGCAACGGAGCCTGTTCGTAAGTCAGAATCTTGCCGAACAGGGTAGAAGCCCCCACAATCAGAAGAACCGTACCGCAAAGCATGGAGCCTTCCAGCAGAGACAACTTGATGTGTTTCCAGCGCAACGCCCTGTTGATGACAATACCGACAAACAACGACCAGACAATGGCGATAACCGAAGCCTCGACCGGAGTAGCCATACCCGAGTAGATGGATCCCAGGATAATGAACGGGGTGGCCAAGGCAAAACCGCCTTTTGAAAAGCTTTTCAGGAAGACCTTCAGGTTAAACGGAGGCTGTTCCGTATCCTGTTTGACGCCCTCCATTTTAGCCTTGACCATAGCCATGGAAGTCATGAACACAGCCACCATCAGACCGGGTACAATACCCGCAGTGAACATGGCGGTTACAGACACGTTGGCCAAAATGGCAAAGATGATCATGGGGTTACTCGGCGGCAGCAAAATGCCGATAGTTCCCCCCGACGAAGCCGATGCCGCGGCGTAGGATGGGGTATACCCGCTACGCACCATGGATGGGATCATCAAAGTACCAATGGCTGCCACAGTTCCCGGACCGGAGCCAGAGATGGCGGCAAAAAACGTGCAGGCCATGATGGTGGTAATGCCGAGTCCGCCGGGCAGACGGCCAACCAGCTGTTTTACAACATCAATAATTTGCTTTGTAATATTACCGTACTCCATGAGTGTACCGGCAATAACGAAGCAGGGGATGGCCAGCAACGGAAACAGGTTCACGCCGTCAAACAGCGAGTTGTGGATAATGGACAGAGGGAGATAGCCACTGGTCGCAATGGCAAGTGCAGCCGAAATGATCAACGACATGAAGATAGGCATGCCGAGGAAGAAACAAACGATCAGGCAGACGATGGTTATAGCGAGAGTAGACATTACGCATCACCTCCATCAATCTTCGCCAAGGTCATTAGTTCCCTGTTTTTCACAAGGTGCCAGTATCGTATGACCAACCTGAGGTTCATCAACAGAAAACTGGCGGGCAACATGGCCTCAACATAACCTTTGACAATACCCAGTGTCGGAGAAACCTCGGGAAATTCGAAGGCATCACCGAGCACCTTGGCCGACTGGTAGGCGATGAAGAGATTGGCCAGAAACCAGACGGTATCCGTGAACAGAAGCACGGCCACCCGGCATTTTGGGGAAAGAACCATGAACTGCGCTGTGATACGCACATGCTGGGAATGCTTCACAGCCAACACGCCCCCCATATACACAGACCAAATAAAACTGTAGCGGGACAGTTCCTCAGTCCACGCCAAGGATGAGCTGAAGACGAAACGCATGAGAACCTGCAACGTGAGGGCAAACACCATGGTTGCAACCAGAACCATGCAGGCGCCTTCCTCAAAGTCTGCAAAGAATTTTTTGAGTATAAACATTCTTGGGATACCACCGCAGGGGATTATGGGCGGACCTTAGTCCGCCCTATTGTATTCTCTAGTTCTGGCCCATGATCTTCAATGCGTTGTCGATCTTTTCCTTTCCGCCAACAGCCTCGTAGTACTGAGGCCACAGAGCTCGGGCTTTGTTCATCCACACATCTTCATCGGAGAGTTCCTCAAGGGTCATGCCGTGCTTGAGGCAGTTTTCCAGAGCAGTCTGATTCTGCTTGGCAACCCATTTCCACTCATATTCACAGGCTTCCCTGGCAGCCTTTTTCACAAGCGCCTGGGTATTTTCCGGCAGTCGCCTGAACCACTTTTCAGAAACCAGCAGAGGACCAACCCAAAGCATGTAGTGCAGATCGGTGATATACTTCTGTACTTCCCAGAACTTCTGGTCCTGGTTGATGGAGTGCGGGTTCTCCTGACCATCTGCAACACCCTGCTGCAGGGCATTGAACGTCTCGGACCAAGCCAGCGGGTGAGGTTCCACTCCCCAGGAACGGAAGGAATCGAGCTGGATGCGAACCTTGGGCACGCGAATTTTGAGCCCCTGCAAATCGTCTATCTTGGTAATGCTGTGCTTGGAGTTGGTCAGCACACGGTAACCGCCGATAAGCCACCCCAAAGGCCGAGTCAGGCTTTGCTTGGCCACATCGTTGCCCAGTCCGTTAACAAATCCGTCATTGCCAAACAGGGCGTATGCGTTATCGATCTTGGGAAAAAGGTAAGGCAAAATGGTAATGGTTGCGGCAGGAGCAAACGGCGTCAGGTTGCCTGCAGCCAGAACGGCAACATGTAATTCGGAGTCGCGGAGCTGCTTAACGTTGGCCTGCTCCGATCCCATGGAGCCACCTAAAAATAGATTCACACGGACCTTTCCGGCGGATTCCTTTTCAACAATTTCCTTGAATTTCTCCAGGGCAACAGCATGGAGGCTTCCTGCGGGATTGGCCGTAGCGGCCATGATCATGGTCCCTTTGTAATTTTCCGCAAAGGCGGAAGTGGATAAGACCAGCAACGCCGCGGCCATAATCAGGATAAATGTTTTTTTCATTATAGGCTCCAGATTGACAGTTTTTGAGTAGGCCTTCCCATAAAAAAAGGCGCTTGGTGCGATGCTGAGGCATCGTGGACCACCCAATCTTTAACTACGGTTGATTGTTTTACCCCTAACTTTCGAAGATCTCGTAAAACTGCAACCAAAGTGACTGTATTAAGATCAGGATCTACCAACGGCCATGTGCAAACATGACCAATGTCTCGTCTTGAATTTGGCTCCACACCAATAAGGAATAGACAGAGACTACGGTTCGCCAGAGTCCTCAACTGTGCGAACTGTCACCCTGTTGTGCAAAGAGGGTGCCTCTCTTGTGAAAACAGGAACAATGCACGGCCGCACAAAAACGGCTCTACAGCTAACTAGTAGAGATAACTATATACTTTTATGCCGCAACATCCTAAAAGTTATAGCTTTAGAGAGAAGAGACTGTGCTACGGAGAGCCATAAAAAAAATTAAACATTCACATGGCCGGTAAACAGCCTTTGTGAATTTGAGGACAATTTAAAATGGCAAAAACATTTTTTTTGTTTCCACCCTGCAACAAAATGTATTCTTATCGGGGCTAAAATGGCATATACGACTCGAATTAAAACGAAATCTACACGATGTTGCACTGCTGCAACCGTTGCACAAGGACAACAATTCGTGTGGCTTTGAGCCTTAACAAACTCGAAAGAAGCAGGCAACCACACCGCCTGCGATAAATTTCACATAGAAAAATCGGGAAGTGCATCCAAACGTGGTGAAAGGAACAAAAAAAGGGACGCTTTCACGCCCCCTTGGATACTGTGATATGCGACCACAAGCCCTATAGGCCGAGAACCTTCTTAGCGTTCTTGAACATAATGGCTTCAAGAACATCCTCGGGCAAACCAAATCCATTGTACATGGCGATAGCATCACGAAAATCGGCGCCGGGATGAGCACTGGCAAAAAGCAGTTTGTCGCCTATCAAACCCGCTGCAGCCTTTATGTAGGATTCTCCGCCGGGATGGCGCTCATATTCTGACAATTCCATATAGACGTTCTCATTGCGCTCGGTAACCATGATAGCCTCTTCAACCCACGGATATCCCCCATGACTGATGACAATCTTCAACTCCGGAAAATCCCGAGCCACATAATCAATGTAGCGTGGCGCGGCATGCTCCATCACTGCGCCGGGAACCAAAGTGCCAGGCCCCGTTGACACAACGACGGGAATGCCCAGCTCGCAGCACTTGGCATAAATCGGATAGTACCTGGCATCATTGACGAAAATCTTCGCAAGGTAAGGGTCGATAGCGGCTCCGTGCATCCCCTCTTCCGTGATTTGGCGGTTCAGCTCGTAGACCCCGTCCATTCCTTTGTGGGGGTCAACGCCCATGAACCCAAGAAACATGTCGGGGAAATCCTTCACAAAGGAAATAACCCCGCCATTGTTGGCTGCGGCGTCATAGGTCATAGAGCAGTCCCGGCCCGTGATGACAGCCTTAATAACCTCATTTTCCTTAATCATTTTAACAACTTCAGAAACTTCCTGAGCCACCAGATGGGTAAGATCTATCTTGGCGAACATGCCTTTGAACATGGTGCTGTTTGTAAAACCGTCAATAGTGGCCTGCGTGTTCGGCCGAAAACGAAAATCGATAATTTGCACGGGTATTCTCCTTTTTAACGAGTGCGTTCGATTATTTCACGCCGAATTGCAAAGGCAGTGCCACGGAATCACACCCCAACGCCGCTACGGAAAATGATGTTGTAAAGAACGGCACACGCAACCACTCAAACATACACTCTTTTTTTAAAAAGAACCGATGACAGGCGCCTGAAGTCAGTCTGTTCTGATGACGAGAATCAGGACTTTGTGCACAGTTGCAACAAGCTGCTTTGTGCGCTCACGCAACATGCATTTTAATATCCTGAAATACTTCGATAAAAACTGAAAACGTTGTTCTTTTGCAACAACACGGCTGCATTTGTGAAATCATGCCCAAAAAGACCATTTTGTAATTAATCTATAAAAAACAGATAATTACACATTTGGCACGATCGATGCTTATTGGAAAATGCGTTCAGAACGCGTGGCTCCACAACCACTGTTTTACGATTAAGTATAAGCAAACGTTCATCATTTAGGAGAACTGAAATGACCACTTTTGATTGCTGCCTGTCCCCTCAAGAGGCACGGATTGCAAACAGCATCGACACCCGTGCCGGTCGCGAGCGTATTTACGAAATTCTTGACTCCTTCCATATGACCACCCCGTTCATCGATATCGAACGCGCCCGCTACTTCACAGAATCAATGAAGGCAACCGAGGGACAGCCCCTGGTTTTGCGGTGGGCCAAGGCTCTGAAGAACTGCGCCGAGAAGATGACCGTATACATTACTCCGGGATCCCTGATCGCAGGTCGCGCCGGCAAGCAGGGCCGTTACGGCATCCTGTACCCGGAAATCGACGGCGACTTCTACTCCACCCTCGGCGAGCTGGACAAGCGCGAAAAAAGCCCGTTCAAGATCACCGACGAGGAAGTGAACATCGTGCTTACCGAGATCGCTCCCTACTGGAAGGGCAAGACCTACCACGAGCACCTGAACGGTGCCATGCCCGACGACCTGCGCGGCGTGACCTACGACGATGACATGGGCCTGAAGTCCAAGTTCGTCGTCTCCGAAACCTCCTCATACCGCTCTGCCCTGCAGTGGGTCCACGACTACGACAAGGTTCTCAAGCGAGGCTTCAAGGACATCAAGCGCGAAGCCGAAGAGCGCATGGCTGAACTCGACGCCGAAAGCCCGGTCCAGACCTGGGAAAAGCGTCCCTTCTACGAAGCCATGATCATGATCTGCGACGCCATCATGTTGTGGGCCCGCCGTCACGCCGACCTCGCCCGTGAGATGGCCGGGAAGGAGACCGACAAGATCCGCAAGGCAGAACTGCTGGCCATGGCCGATCGTTGCGAGCGCATGCCCGCCGAGCCCGCCAAGGACTTCCGTGACGCCATTCAGTCCCAGTGGTTCGTGCAGATGTTCTCCCGCATCGAGCAGAAGGCTTCCGCCATCATCTCCAATGGCCGCATGGACCAGTACCTGTTCCCCTACTACGAACAGGATCTGGAAGCCGGTATCCTGACCCGTGAACAGGCCAAGGAATTGCTGGAAATGATGTGGGTCGAAATGGCTCAGTTCATTGATCTCTACATCAACCCCACCGGCAACGAGTTCAACGAAGGCTACGCCCACTGGGAAGCCGTTACCATCGGTGGCCAAACTCCGCAGGGCGAAGACGCCACCAACGAACTGTCCTATCTCTTTCTGGAGTCCAAACGCGAATTCCCGCTGAACTACCCCGACCTGGCGGCTCGTATCCACTCCTGTTCACCGGAACGGTTCCTGGCCGAAATTGCCGAGACCATCAAGGACGGCTCGGGCTTCCCCAAACTGATCAACGATGAGGAAGTTGTCCCTCTGTACACTGCAAAAGGTGCTCCCTACGACCAGGCCATGGACTACTCCGTGTCCGGCTGCACCGAAGCCCGTATGCCCAACATCGAGACCTACACTTCGGGTTGCGTGTACGTGAACTTTGCCACGGCCATGGAGATGACCATGCACAATGGCCGCATGCTCAAGTACGGCGACCAGGTCGTGGGTCTCGAAACAGGTGACGTCACCAAGATGGAAAGCTGGGACGAGTTCTACGACGCATACATCAAACAGCATAACAACCTGCTCGTGAAGGCATTCCGCCAGCAGTACATTGTTGATTCCCTGCGTCCCGAGCACTTCGCCACCCCGCTGGCTTCCGTCCTGCACGACCTGTGCATGAAGGAAGGTCTGGACCTGCAGAACCAGTTCATTCCCGGCGGCCTGGAATACTCCTACTTCGAGTTCCTGGGCTACGGCACCGTGGTCGATTGTCTGGCCGCCATCAAGAAGGTCGTCTTCGAAGACAAGAAGCTGACCATGGACGAAGTCCTCAAGGCCATCTCCGCCAACTTCGAGGGTTACGAAGACGTCCGCGAGATCCTGCGTTCGGCTCCGAGCTACGGCAACAACGACCCGTACGCCGACGCCATCGCCAAAGAAATCGACGCCGTCTGCCAGCGTTACGCCCAGAAATACTCCGAAGAGCGTGGCGTGAACCTTGATGTGCGCTATGTGCCCATCACATCACACGTACCCTTCGGCAAAGTCGTTTCCGCACTGCCCAATGGACGCGAGGCCTGGACCGCCCTTTCCGACGGTTCATCCGCTTCCCACGGAGCCGACCATATGGGCCCCACCGCCGTTTTGATGTCCAACTACCACTCCAAGAACCGCGGCATGAAAAACCGTGCATCCCGTCTGTTGAACGTCAAGCTCTCACCGAAGGTCGTCGAGGGCGAGGCCGGAACCCAGAAAATTGTGGATATGATCCGCACATGGTGCGACCTGCATCTGTGGCACATCCAGTTCAACATTATCAACAAGCAGACGTTGCTGGCCGCCCAGAAAGATCCTGACAAGTACCGCAGCCTGCTCGTCCGCATCGCCGGGTACTCCGCATACTTCTGCGACCTGTCCCGCGACCTGCAAAACGACATCATCAACCGTACGGAACACGAACAAATGTAGTTTGTGAAAAAGATAAGCGGGGGACAGGGCGATCCCGTCCCCCGCTTTTTTTTTAACGAGTCAATCGACAAATTTCCCAAAGGACTCCGCAATGAGCGCCAATGAAGGCATCGTTTTCAACATCCAGAATTTTTCCGTTCACGACGGCACCGGCATTCGAACCATTGTTTTCCTGAAAGGATGTCCTCTCCGTTGCGCATGGTGTAGCAACCCCGAATCGCAGCTGATGAAGCCGCAGTTGGCTTTCAACCCAATGAAATGTCTGACCACGGAAAAATGCACGCGCTGTATGGACAACTGTCCACAGGACGCCATTTCTCCGTCTCCGGACGGCCTTATCGCCATAGACCCGGAAGCGTGTATCCATTGTCACACCTGCGCGGAACATTGCGCTGCCAACGCGCTGAACGTCTATGGCAAAACCATGACCGTGAAGGAAGTCATCCGCGAGGTGGAAAAAGAAGCCGCCTTTTATGCCAGATCTGGCGGCGGCATGACCTTAAGCGGTGGTGAGGCCCTGTCCCAACCAGATTTTTCCTTAGCCCTACTCAAGGAAGCAAAACGGCACCGAATCAAAACGGCAATAGAGACCTGCGCATACGCACGCTACGACGATCTGAAGGCCGTCTGCGAATATCTGGACGAACTGATTGTGGACATCAAGGCCGTTGACGATGAAAAACACAAAAAAGGGACCGGGGTCAGTAACCAGCGGATTCTGGAGAATATAAAATGCGTGGCTGCCGAATTTCCCGACCTGCGCATCCTGATCCGTACACCGGTCATTCCCGGATTCAATGATACCGAAGAGGAAATCAGAGCTATCGTTGACTTCATTCCGGTGCAGCCCAGCATCGCCTACGAACTGTTGCCATATCATCGCATGGGCCAACCAAAGTACGCTTACCTTGGCATGGAATTCCCGTATGAAGGCAAAGCCCTCGAAGAAGGGATCATGGACAGGCTGCGCATAATCGAGAGCGAAGCCAACCAGAGATTTAAACAAAAGCAATAACCGGACCGCCGCCGTTGCAGAGGTCAGGTTAACTTCCTAACGATGAATGCGCCCCGGTCCGATTCTGACCGGGGCGCATTCATCGTTAGAAACTCTTGGTTCTACTCGGCTTCGTACTTCTTGAGCTTTCGGAAGACTGTGGTCCGGTCCAACTTCAATTCCTTGGCCAGTTTGGCGATGTTGCCCACCCGTTTCATGCCGGTCTGAATAATGTTCTTTTCAACTTCTGCAAGCACTTCCTTCATGGATTTACCGGTAACTTCCAAGCCTCCCAGCCCGTCCTGAGCCGCCACACAGATTTCGGCCGAGGGGGTAAAGGGCAGATCAGCCACATCAAGCATACTCTTTTTGGATGTAACAACGCATCCAAGCACCAGATTCTCAAGCTCGCGGACGTTTCCAGGCCAGGAGTGTTTCAGCAAGGCCTTTTCCGCGGCCTGGGAAAAGGTCACTTCACGACGATATTTCTGGCAGAAGAATTTCAGAAAGACCCTGGCAAGGGGCAATATGTCTGCCTTGCGTTTTCTGAGCGGCGGGATGTCGATCACGGCCACTTTGAGACGGTAGTAAAGATCACTACGAAAGCGGCCAGCTTCGACCTCTTTCTCAAGATTCTTATTGGTAGCGGCTACAATGCGCACGTCCACCTTTTGGGGCACAGTGGCACCCACGCGGACAATCTCCCGGTCCTGTAGCAGGCGCAACAATTTAGTCTGCATGAGCAACGGCAATTCGCCTATTTCATCGAGAAACAACGTTCCGCCGGAGGCGGCTTCAATGAGCCCTATCTTGCCACCCTTGTTTCCCCCGGAAAAAGTACCGGGCGCATAACCGAACAACTCCGTTTCAATAAGATTTTTTGGCATGCTGCCACAGTCGGCCTTGATAAATGCACTCTCCGAATGGGGGCTGAGTTTGTGCAGCCGCCGTGCGAACACATCCTTACCCACTCCCGTCTCGCCCAGAAGCAGCACCGTTGCGTCCGTTTCGGCAATAATGCTCAACTGGCCAAAAAGTTGTTTCATCATCTTGCTCTGGACCATGGTAGGCATATGATCCACTGTCATATCAAGGCTTTGCATTTTCTGGTAAGCCTTGAGCAATTCCTGTTGGGACGCCAGTTGTTCGCGCATTTCGGAAATTTTGGTGACGTCTCGAAGATAAGTGACCACAAGAGCAACGTTACCGTCTTCATCAAATACAGGATGTCCGTCCAGAACAAGTTTTTGCCCACTCGCCAATTCCTGAACCTGCGTTTCCGGCTGTTTGCTGCGGAGGATACCGGGGTTGAGGACCACGTCGAACAGGCCGCGCCGCACCAGCTCGTGTACGGATTTGCCCATGAGTTCCTCGCCGGGGATGCCGGTCAACGCCTCATGTCGCTTGTTGGCGTACAGAATGATGCCGTCGGGGTCACTGATGGAAACGGCCTCGTCAAAGGTCTCGATAATCTGTGACCAATATTTTTTTATAATCATGACAACCCTGATTGAAGGGAAATTACATACTCATTCCAGAGCCGTTGCAGCCTTGCAACGGTTGGTGCCAGCCTCTCACAAACAGTACTGGTGAGCAAGCCATCACCCTGCATATGGCTCAATTTGGCAAAGTTATTGCTTGGGAGCATTCATGCATGACACTTTTTGGTTCTTTGCAGCGTGGTCTCTCGCTGGCCTGATAAACAATATCACAGGTTTTGGTGCGGCCATGGTGGCCATACCGCTTATAGCAAATTTTATTCCTCTCGAAATTGCCGTTCCGGCTTCCACGCCGATCGTCCTGACCCTCAATCTGCAGGTGGCTTGGAAATACCGCCACCACATCCGCCGGGCACCATTGTGCCATCTGCTTATGGGCAGCCTGGCCGGCACTGTTGTCGGGCTTTGGTCATATCAGGCGGTGAACAGTGAAGCCCTGAAGTCGGGCATGGGTCTATTCGTTGCAGCCTACGCCCTCTATAACCTCCGGGCACCACAACATTCTCCTTGTTCATTGGGACCGGGATGGGGGATTGGAGCCGGGTTCGCCTCCACAGTCCTCGGCGCGATTTTCGGGTTCAACGGCCCCCCACTGGCGCTCTACGTGTCCAAAACAGGTTGGGGACAGGAAGAAACCAAAGGATTGCTCGGAGCATGCTTCATCGTGACCGGTTCAATAATTTTGGCAGGACAGCTACTTGCTGGACTCCATAACAGCCAGACGATTACCGGATACCTGACGGGCTGTCCCGGTACACTTCTCGGAGGGGCGTTGGGGCTTTCCCTTTCGCGTCGAATCTCGCAAAACATGTATCAAAAAGCAGTATTGCTGCTGCTCTTTGCTTCAGGCATATATATTTGTTTTATCTAATCTTTTTTTCAATCCAGATTGAGAACAACTCAAGACTTGCCGGATATTCCAATGTGTTCAGCCCGTCTTTTATCCATCCATCATGCATCCCTTTCCTGTCAGATATCGGATGACTCGCATTTCACATGACACACGCCGTTGATCGTTTCCACGGCATGAGGGAAGTATTTTCTCTTGAAGTACATCGCCACGTTCACCAAAGCGATCAGAACCGGAACCTCCACCAGTGGCCCAATCACGGCAGCGAACGCCTCTCCGGAATTGATGCCGAAAACGGCGATGGCGACGGCGATGGCCAGCTCGAAGTTGTTGGAAGCAGCCGTAAAGCTCAGGGTCGTGGCCTGCTCGTACGTGGCATCCGCCTTGTAGGACAGATAAAAGGACACCAGAAACATGAGCAGAAAATAAATCGTCAGTGGGATGGCGATGCGGATAACGTCGAACGGCAATGCAACGACCTTGTCCCCCTTGAGCGAGAACATCACGAAGATGGTGAATAACAGGAAAACAAGTGTCAGAGGGCTGATCTTCGGAATGAAAACTGTTTCATACCACGTTTTGCCCTTGAGCCGGATGCCCAGGAATCGTGAAAGCATGCCGCCCAGAAAGGGAATACCCAGATAAATGAAAACACTCTCGGCAATCTGTCCCATGGAAATGTCCACCACAACGCCTTCAAGCCCGAACCAGCCCGGCAGCACGGTTATGAAGACATAGGCATAGACGGAGAAGAACAGAACCTGAAAAATTGAATTGAAGGCGACCAGTCCGGCGCAGTATTCGCTGTCACCTTTGGCGAGATCGTTCCAGACAATGACCATGGCAATGCAGCGGGCAAGGCCGATCAGAATCAGGCCGACCATGTATTCATGGTGCCCGGAGAGCAGTGTTATGGCGAGCCCGAACATGAGGACCGGGCCGATGATCCAGTTTTGGATCAGGGAAAGAGCGAGAACCTTGTAGTTTCTGAAAACCTGTCCCAACTGCTCATACTTCACCTTGGCCAGCGGCGGGTACATCATGAGAATAAGACCAATGGCAATGGGAATGTTGGTTGTCCCGACCTGGAATGAGTTGATGACGTTCTTGATGTCCGGGTAAAAATAGCCGCCACCCACTCCAATGAACATGGCAAGAAATATCCAGAGCGTCAGATAGCGATCCAGAAAGGAAAGCCGTTTTATTACTGATTCGGTCATGTCCACTCCTTGTCAATCGACTTGATTACACGTTTCCTGATCCTTGGTTTTCAGATAGTCGCAAAGGCGTTGATAGTCCTCACCTGCCTGCGGGACCTGTTTCAAATCCTGCCGCAAAACGGTCGATATTCGCGCCTGAATCGGATCTTCGGGCGTGGCAAGGCTGTAGTAAACCCACTTCCCGCTTCTGCGGCTGGTTACCCACCCTGATTTCTTCAGAAAAGACATGTGTCTGGAAACCTTCGACTGCGGCAAGTCCAAGGCCTCCATCAGGTCGCAAACACAAAGCTCGCCATGGTCAAGCAGGCGAACCACCCGCAGGCGGGTCGGGTCGGAAAGGGCTTTGAGACGTTCGGCAAGTACTTCCATGAAGGCAACATATCTTCCTATGCGGATTCGTCAATAGGAGATGCCAGTTGTAACCGAAGTGTCATATTCGGCATCGGGAAGACCGGATTCAGCGGGTCGGTTCATCCCCACGTGTGTGGGGAACACTTGGGTTGTCTTAATGTCCTTATGTCGCAGGACGGTTCATCCCCACGTGTGTGGGGAACACTCTAACCAGAACCGTTCGTATTTATTAACACAAAATAGCAGCACAAAAAAAGCCGGAATTTTCACCCTTCTCAGGCATCCTTCTTGCTACTCTGTTTCATCTCTTCAAAAAACAGCCAAAGATTACTTCCCTTCCGGAGCGGAAGTATCCCATTTACTCTGGAATGTTGGCCGTGCGCCATCAGCTCTTAGGCTCAACAGGTTGCCCGACTGAATCCGGGTGGGAATATGCCCACGGTCAATCTCACCCTCCAGAGTGAGGGCCAAATCCAATGCAAAAACAGGATCGCCAATGTGCCAGGAGTGATTGAATGTGCCGCAAAATAGAGACTTTTCCGGGTCTTTTGTTTGAAAATACTCGGTACAATCAACGTTGACAGCCTTTCGGTATACTTCAGGCGGCAGTCCAACACGCCCAACTCGCGGAGCAATCCCCAGACGTTTGGCGTTGGAAACAGCCAGAACCTTGTCGCATCCGTTGCTGTAGTTTGTAAGACGCATTATCCTGTCAAACATCGGATGGCTGCCGTTATGTTTGGTCAAAGAATCGGTGGAGACATCCCCGCCGATAAAGGCGACCTGCCCAATACGCCAATCACTCTTGAAATAATTTCCATGATGCATGGCCTGAGCAAATGCCTCCATGATGACATACGCTCCCGTGGAGTGGGCAATCAGATGCACGTTGAGCTTGCAGACGGGCGTCCCGGCTCGTTTGGGCGTTTGAGCCTCTACCAGAAGGTCCAGACTTTCCCGAACCAGTTCGAGCGAAACTGCGGAAGCATCGGAACGGTCTTCCAGATAATTCAGTGTGGAATTGGCGCTGGGCCAATCAAAGCCGACGACAACGCCTTTCCATCCCTGTTCCCTGAGTGTGCGCTGAAGCGTCCTTGTTCTCCAGAGTACAGTAGGAATGTCATTGTTGTAACCATGAATAAAAACAAGAACATCACCACGCATGCCGGTTATGGAATCCTCTTTGCCGTCCGCCGCGTCCATAACGCGTTTTCGCCATTTTGCACGGGTAATACTGTTTGCAGGAGAATAGGATTTGTCCTGCTCGGAAACGGCAAGATATTGCGTTATGCCCGGTTCGGAAACGAATTTATCGTTTTTGGAGGTTCGGGTGCAAATGATGAAAGTGTCGTCGTTCATAGAAATACTCCTGCAAAGGTTTGAATTGTTATTGCATGAATATTCCTGCCGGCAAGAACATGCGGCAAAGCGATGTCCCGGGGCAGGTGCCGCTCTCCTTCTCTCCCTTGATTATGGATCGTAGGTTGTTCCGAAAATGGAATAATCGATACGAATGTTATTGCTCAAATCAGGAACGTCGTCCCGCTTTCTTTCTCCATGGGGATAGTGCTCAAACCTGTTGAAAGACTGGTATGCAAGACCGATCTGGTCATCCTTGTTCTTCATCATCCTGTCGGCAACAATGCCAAAAACATGTTTTGCTATCGCCACCCCGGCCAGACCTGCCGGGTTGCCCGCTGCGGAAGCGGCGGCGAGCACGTTGGAGGCAAAATCGTCAAATTTTTCCGCATTGATAATGTCGTCAATGCTTCGCCCAAGTTCGTTTATGTCATGGTCAATTTCGAACGCCATCAGAGACCAGTTGAAAGAAACAGGAATACTGTCCGCAGTGTAGAGGGCATACCCAGTGTCGCCAAAGGTCATTTGATGTCCATCGCTCACATTATCAAGCTGCATCAAGACCTTTGAACTCAGAACGGACTGTGTCGCAGCCTTGATCAGCTCTTTTTTCCGTGCAATATCCGTTGTTTGCTGCAAACCATCCAATACGGGAAGGTTTACATCCTTCCCCGTAACAAAACTCAAAATCTTGATTTCTCCTGAAAACCATTCACGATTGTTCAAAATTTTCAATTTGTTGAGTCTGAATGCAAAAAATTCCATTGCTCCCTCCCGGATAAAAAAACAGGATAGACAATACAATTTGCAAACAACTATACCACGCACAAAAAAAACATCAACAAACCGTTTACAAAAAGTCTGAGCACCGCACTTTTCCGGTTCATCCTCACGTGTGTGGGGAGCACTTGCAGTCGCTTGGCAACGTCCGCAACATCAAGGCGATGGTGTCGAGATGGTGCCAGCCTCCGTTATCAAACGCCGTTCCCCAATGGCTGTGCTGCATGCTGTATTCTCCTCTGCAGGAAAGAACACACCGTATAGCGCGACCCATAAAAAAAAGACTTTTATTTATAACTGATAGCTTCAATGTCAGTCTTTTTTACAAGGTTACTCGCCGTCACCCGACATGCATACATCACGTCGGGTGACGGATTTTTCTTCATTAGAAACAAGAGGTTCTGAAAAGGTTTTCTGAATAGAACGCCCAACACATATATACAAACAGATCCTCTATGGGTAGAAAGGATGTGTTATGATCTTGATGCCATCCTTGGAATTCCGGATGGCAAGAGGAATCTGTTCGGTCGTCAATTCGGCAGCCCGCCTGAGAATGCCATCCATCCAGAATTCATAAGCGACTGTACCGTCTTTTTTCTTTCGATAACCGATCTTGTCCGGCAACCCATTCATAAATTCGCCGTAATATATGCTCTCATCCGTGTCATTATAGAATGTACCTGCTCCTTGGGGTAGTTCCTTTTCCCATTGCCCCATATAGATATCACCATTTTCGAACACGAATTTTCCCACGCCATTTGCACAGTTTCCATCCTGACACCCCGGCAAAGAAGTCTGTGCCACTATTGATGCCGGTAACAACAAAATAAAGGCCAAAGTAAAAACAAATCTTGTTACCATAACCACCACCTCTCATTTTTTTGAGATTCCTGCCGAATTTCTTTTGCCATTAATTCTATGAATTTTTTACACTCCTCTGCGGCTTCAAAATAGCGCTTAATAAGTTGTTTTGATTCAACTTTTGGAGAAGCCGCAAAGAATGTATAACACAGTTTGTCCGCTTTCACGGCTTGATCACTAAGCTCTGTACTCGTAAAAAGTCCCTTGCTTTGCGCAAAATACGAATCCGGCGAGCGGATTGTTTGCAATTTTGACTCATACGCCTCGTATACCGTCCGAGTCTCCTCGTACCCCCTGAAATCATAGTATTCTTTTGTTTTGTTTGTTTTGTCCAACAACCAGTTTCGTCGCAGCATCATTTCTATGCCTGCATGAAGTGCCCGGGAATAATCATCGGAGAAGTTCGACATGAGAGCATATTTCGTTTCTCTGAGGTCTCGCGCATATTCCAAATTTTTCCAATATGTTTGCCACATGTTGGAGAACAGCGCGAGCAAGATTCCCCCGATGACGGTGACAAAAAATTTGGAATCCAATAGCAGGATTAGACGACTCTTCTTTTCCTCCTCCTGACTCTGTGTGCCGTTCACAGGCAATTTTTCACTGTCATTCATGACCGTTTCCCTCCTGTCAGAGTAAAAAACCGAAGCCGCTTGTTTTTCACGGGTAAAACCAACGTGTTCTTCCGTTAAAAAAACATGCCAATTTCAATGCTTCTTGAACTGCTGTGGTACGAAGGGAAGCTTACTAAGGGCTTAAAGAAGGGGAGAGCGAATTTTACCGGGGGAGAACGTGGTGTCACCTACTTTCCCATGATTGCAGGTGGCACATCCTTTGTAACTCATCACTATGAAAGCTGGCGCTGTTTTCATTTTCCTGAAACGCCAAAGGGAACGGTGCTATCATTGATGTCGAAAAAAACGGAAGGAAGACTAAAGTCATAGTGTCGTTTTTTGGCCTCGTCATCCTTCTGAGTATCTTTAAATCATTTCCAACAGTTCTGTTTCTTTAGCTTATTTATTTCTTTCTAAAATTCAAACAATGCGATAAATTTTAAAAACCTATATCACAGCACAAACGTTTTGCCTACGAAAATCGGTTTTCAGGAGAGAGAAACTCGCCGGCTCGGAGTCGTCTCAAAGATGTAGGAGGTTGTGCAGCTCTTTGTTCCACGGCAACAAGAAAACGCCTGCGCCAAACTTTGGCACAGGCGCTCAAATGATTTTGACCAAATGGAACTATAAACTCTCGAGCCGTTTCAAATGTTCTTTGGCTGCAGCATGCCCCTTGCTGGCAGCCGCCTTGAACATCTTGATATGGACATTTGATTTTTTCAAATCTTCAAACGCCGCATTGCTTTCAACCACACATGCCATGGCAAACGACAACTCTGGGGAAAATTCCTTGTGCTTTTGAGCCACTTTGACCAGCAGCTCATAATCATCCTTAATCTTGTCGGTGGGTTGATTGCACATGAGTCCTCCCAACAACGCTCCACTTAATATAGCCTCCTGCCCGTCGGTTTGAACCCCCTTCCGAAGCCAGTAGTAGGCTTTCTTGACGAGGTCGTCATTTTGCATTTCAAGCGCTATCCCGAGGTGTTCAGTGAGCTGATTATAGTACATGGCGCCCAGGGTCGCGATCGAATCGGGATTATCCAACTGAGCGCCCCCAACGGACGAGCCATAAGCCAGGGAGAGGTATCTTTCCCCTTTGGCTGCGTCTTTCTTGATGCCAAATCCGTTTGTATAGGCCACACCAAGCAAGTAAAACTGGCTGGGATAACCTTGCAAATGCTCTTCCAGGTTCTTAATCATTTTAACAAACCACGGATTCGTCTCGTCTGTTTTGCCGTCCGAAGTGCTCCGACCAAGGAAATATTGGGCAAAGCCTGATCCCGCCTCGGCTCTTTGGGTCAGAATATCCTTTTCCGGAGAAAGTATTTTTGCAAAGGTAAGCTTGTCCTGCTGCGCATCCGCTTCCTGCACCAGCACAAAGGAGAACATGCAGATCATCAACAGTGAAAGCCATGCCGCAGGCACAAAAAGCCGTCTGCTTGAAACCGTATTTTTTTTTCTTCATCACTCTTGCTCTTTTATTTTTGGAATATCCGCATCCATGGCAAATCGACCATGGTCGCAACATCTCGTAGTTCCTTTGCCAACAGGCTGGAATGGCATGATTATACAAAAAAAGGCCTTACGTAGGCGTCTTTTGCATGTCAATGCCCACGGTGGTTTTGATCCCCCACCATCACCAGCAAAAAAAGGGATGCCTGCCGTGCAATTTTTCTCTCGCCAACTCCCCCATGAATGGCATATCGTTTTGTCGGCTTTTGAATACAGTGATACGATATCGTTCACTCACTCGGACACAATCCGGAGGGCTCTCATGCCGAAAAAAGACCATATAGATCTGATCGCCGTTCTGTTTGTATTGTTGGTATGGCTGCTACCGACGCTGACCGTCCATGGTTCCTCGAAACAAACCGGCGACACTGCCGTGAGGAGCACCACCTACGCCACCCCCGGCGTACAGAAAAGCAATAGCTTGCCAGAATAAACATCCGGCAGTTTCGGCAATGCCCTAGCCGGTTCAAAGCCGGGGCTGGCACTCTCGGCAACCCAGAAGAAGCCGCTTTAAACACGTCTTCATAATTGCGCGTGGCAAATTCCGTTGCGCGGTCTTTTCAGGCAAACTTCGGCCGTATCATCCCGTACCCACAAGCAACGACCTTCCCCTCTCTTTTCCACCCTTTGGAAAGAAGATTTGCTTCTTCATGCAAAGACTGTAGGTGTGCTCGAACAGCTGGGCAATTGCCAAGTTTCTGAATTCTCCGGCGTTCAGCGCTCCACAAAAATTGTGCTGTTACCAGCCGACAACAACCGCAAACCACTTTGCCGATTACACTTCAATACTTCGCAAAAATATCTGGGAGTCTTCGATTCTGAAAAAACAAAGACCGCAAGCCTATAAATTCGCTCAATGATATATAAGTTTGCAGATGAGCTAAAGGAGTCGGCTGCCCGACACCTTGATGTATGACCTGCTCCTGCCCGGCACGGTCTGCCAATTCCAAGAAAGGCAGCCCACGACAACAAAAAAGGGATGCACCTACGCGTTTTGCTTCGCGCCGGTACATCCCTTGATTTCGTGTTTCAATCCGTTCGCAGGAAGAACAAAAGCCGCCTAGCGGCTGGCTTCCTCCACCAGATAGAGGATATTGCGGTAATTCTTTCCCCCGTGCAGGGTCAGGCCGATCTCGCATGTCCGGGATACGCTGTAGCCTTCATCACAGTCGGCTATCTGGTCGCGCAGGTCCGCCAGCGCCGAGGCGTTGAGTTCCGGGCGGTGGAAGCCCTTATCCCCGGAAAACCCGCAACAATTGATGCCGGTTGGTACAACCACACGTTCGGCACACTTTGAGGCCAGCTCCGCCATTTGACCAGCCAGCCCCATGGACCGGGTGGAACAGGTCGGGTGCAACGCCACAGTCCGCGGCAGCTTGTGCAGCGTCAGGCGGTCCACCGCTTGAGTCATGACGAACTCAATGGGGTCCATCAGCGTCAGCCGGGAGCTCAGCGTTTTTTTCATGCGCGCCAGACACGGGCTGGTGTCGCACAGCACGAGGTGCTTTCCGTTGTCGCTTGCCTCAAGCAAGGCCTGATTCAATTCCCGGGCAAGCGCATCCGCCTGCGCGTACAATCCCTTTGTTTCCATGGCCTTGCCGCAGCAGAGTTTGCCCATTTCCGCCGGAAAAACCACGCCATACCCGGCGCGCTCCAGAAGCCGGACCGTCACATCCATAAGCGGGTCGGAAGGGTCTCCCTTGGCAGGCCCCATGCTCCGAACAGCGCAGGAAGGGAAGTAAACGATCCGCTCCTTTCCAGCCGGAGCGACAGGCTGCGGCGACTGTGCGCCGCCCTTGGGCATGGCCGGATTCCACAGCGGAATCCTGTTGCCGGAAACGGATCGTGCCGCCCGTGACATTCGGTCCATGGCAGCATCGCCAATGGCACGATGGGCAATGGACACACCATCAAGCATAAAAGAAGCAGCCTTGAGCACGCCTCCATAATGGCGCGTGACAAAATCCGCCGCGCGTTTTTTGCCGGACGAACTTTTCTCATGCCGGATGTCCCGAATCATGGTGGCCACGTCCGCACCCAACGGACAGGAAAGGCTGCATAATCCGTCCGTAGCGCATAACTGTTCGCCATAGCGATCAAAGACGGCTTGCCACTCGTCAGCCTCCGCGGTTTTGCCCTGTGCGCGCAATTTGGCGATCGCCCGGGCCAGACTGATGCGCTGGCGCGGATTGAGGCCGATGTCCTTGGAAGGACAAACCAACTGGCAAAAGCCACATTCCACACACATGTCCACCTTGGGATGCGTGGCCATGGGATTCTTCAGGCCGTCGAGATGACCGGAGTTGCTTTCGTTGATCAGAACACCCGGATTGAGGATGCCCTTGGGGTCAAAGAGCCGTTTGATCTCGCACATTATCTCGAAGAGAAAATCGCCCCACTCGTTGCGGACAAAGGGAGCCATGGCCCGGCCAGTACCATGCTCCGCCTTGAGCGAACCATCGAACCGCTTGGTGATCAGGTCCACAAGATCGAGCATGAAATGGTCGAGCCGCTGTACTGATTCAGGGTCGGCAATCTTCACCGGCAGGGAAAAATGCAGATTGCCGTGGAAAGCATGCCCCATAATTCCTGCGTCGAACCCGTGGCGCGTAAACATTTCCTGCAAGG
Source organism: uncultured Desulfovibrio sp. (assembly GCA_913060505.1). Lineage (GTDB taxonomy): Bacteria > Desulfobacterota > Desulfovibrionia > Desulfovibrionales > Desulfovibrionaceae > Pseudodesulfovibrio. The sequence goes on along the minus strand of CAJXRQ010000023.1, from coordinate 2,778 downwards.
CATCACACACTTCCGCCAGATCTTTCACCTCAACGTTGATGTCCTCGGTGAGCACGTATTCGTCGGCCTCGCGATAGTTGGCAATGGCCGGAAACAATCCGCGCCGGACGTCCCAATACTGCACGCATTGACGCTCGTCCGTGCTGAAAACGTGTTCGGAAAGACGCGGAAAACGATTCAGGATCTCCAGAATGGAATCCATGTTTTCCTTGAGCTCTTCACCGTTCCACGCCTTGGTTTCTATGAGCATGGCGCAGGAATTCTCGGGCAGGTTCTTCATGGCTTCGGGAATCCCCGTAAGCTTCTGCATGGCCTTGACCGAAACCCAGTCGAAAATTTCAGCGGCCTCGATACGGCAGGCGCCTTTCATGGCCATGACGGCATCCGTGGCGTCCTTGAGGGCGGGAAAAAACATCAAACCCGTGGCCCGTACGGGCGGCGTGGGAATGGTTTCCATGAGCGTTTCATGGATGAAGGCCAGCGTGCCTTCGGAGCCGACCATCAGATGGATCAGTATATCCACGGGATCATCATGATCCACAAAGGAATTTACCGTATAGCCGATGGTATTCTTCAGCGTGTACTTACGCCGGATTCGCTCCACCACGGCGGTTTCCGCCCGGATTTTTTCACGCAGGCGAACGAGTTCATCCAGCAAGACGGCGTGCGATTGGCGAAATGCCGAAACGGAGCGCTTGTCCGAGGTATCGAGATACGTGCCGTCCGCCAGCATCAGGCGCATGCCCCTGACCATGTGGTAGCAGTTCTGTTCCACCATGCAGCACATGCCAGCGGAGTTGTCCGCCACGATGCCGCCCATGGTGGCGGAGGTAATCGAGGCCGGATCCGCAGCCATCTTGCGTTTGTGCGGTGCCAGCGCCGTGTTGACAGCCGCGCCGATAACGCCGCTCCCGGCCCAGAAGGAGGCACCGCTGTCCAGAACGTCAATGCAGGTCCACTCCGGGCCAAAGAATCGAACAATGACGCCTTCGCCACAGGCCTGACCGCTGACGGCCGTACCCGATCCGCGAAACGTCACGCCCAATTCGTGCCGGGTGCAGGCAGCCAATACGCCCGAAAGCTCTTCCAGCGTCTGCACGTCCACCACCAGCTTTGCTCTCGGCTCGAAAAAACTCGCGTCTACCGCGTAGGAAGAGACCAGCGCCGGATGATCATGAATCCTGTCCTTTGGAAGGATTCCGGCAATGTCGTCGATAAGCTTCGTCAGCATGACACGCCCTCTCAAGCCTCACATTCACGGGGGAAACGCCAGATTCCCAGTCCTCTCAGGACCACGGGAATGGAGATCAGCAGCATGGAAACCCAGCCCATGTTGCCGTAGCCCTTGCCGATGAGCGGAATGAGTCCGAGCTGGGCCACCAGCCAGCAGGCCAGGACCAGAATCGCCGAGGCGATGACCGAATGGAAACGCTGTTTGCGCGCTTTTTCCATTTCGCTCATGTTGCGGCCAAAGAAAATCACCAACCGGTTGGTAGTGCCGTAAACAAGAGCCACGCCCGTGGACACCGCGCCAATGAAAATGCACAGGGAGATGAGCGGGGTAAGCCATGCACCGCCCACGCCGTGCATGACCACGAACAGGGCAGGAACGGCCTCTTTCAAAACGCCCTGATCAGCAAAGGCCAGAATGCCGAAATACGTCAGGTACATGATGACGCAGTTGATCAGGAAACCGATGATGGCCGCTTTTTTGAGGCACTGCCTGTCCGGACAGGCCTGCGTGTGCACGATGTAGGCCCCGATGGCGCAACAGTGCAGAGTCCCGTACTTCACGCCCCACCACAGGGCGTCCCAGAAGGAGCTGGGGCCGGCTGTGGCTATCTCGCCGCTTTTGATGGCTGCGAAGTTGTGCACGATGTTCGGGAAAAAGCGGATGATGTTCGGCAGATAGATGATGCACATGGAAGCGATAAGAATTACCGAAACCACGGTTGCGGATTTGCGCACCAGCTCCGAGCCGTAAATGGTCAGCAAAAAGATGATGGCGGCAATGAGAATGGTGTTCGGTATGTACGGCGTGTGGAATGCCTTGGCCAGCGTTGCGCCACCGGTGGCAAAGGCAACGGCCGTCGCCAGCAGCAGCACCCCGTTGACGATGACCTCGTAAATGGGCACCACCACTCCGCCCAGACCGCCATAAAGCTTTTTGGCCCATGCGCTGTAGTCGTAGGTTTCAAACCGTGCGGCCACGACCATGGAGTAATAAAGGCATACCCCCATGACCAGCATGGACACCGCAGGCATGAACAGCGAGGTCCAATGGTGGTTGAGGTAAAACGCCACGATCTGGCGGCCGGAGGCGAACCCTCCGCCGAAATGGCCGCTGAACCAGACAAACGCAATGGCCAGATGGCCGGGAATCAGTTTTTTCATGTCCTTTCCTGGGATGATAAAGTGCGGTGTATCTTTTCGCTCGATCCGACGTTTTGCCTATTCGGCCTCGGGCGCAACGGCTCCGGACTCGGAGAAACGCCAAAGTCCGAACCCGCGGAGCAGTACCGGAACGGTGATGATGAACAGCGTCAGCCAGCCTACATTGCCGTATCCCTTGCCGATGAGCGGTATAAGCCCGAGTTGGGCCACGATCCAGCAGGCAATGACCAGAATGGCCGAAGCAATCACGGAATGGACGTAACGTCTGGACTCACGCTGTGCAACTGTCATGTTGCGGCCAAAGAAAAGCACCAGGCGGTTGGTGGTGCCGTAAACCAAAGCCACACCCGTGGATACGGCGCCGATGACAATGCACAATGAAAT
>CAJXRQ010000022.1 GCA_913060505.1 uncultured Desulfovibrio sp. | reverse complement strand
GAATAACGGGCGGAGCAGGCATCCCCCGGCACAGAGCCGAATATATATGGTGGTGACCGCAGCCGAACGAGCGGGTCACAAAACGGTTCTTGCAGTCGATAATGCGGTCTTCGGGCTGGCGCTCGTTTTCTTCCGGGATATCATTGATCAGCGAGATGGAACCTTCCGCTCCTTCTTCCACGGCAACGGTGGCGGGGCGTACCTTGAGGGTTTCTGCGTCGATATACCGGGCGTTTTTCAAGTACAGGGTCATGCGAACCTCCCTGGCTATGCCGTTTTTTTGCCTGCGGGCGTTTCGTTTTTCTTTTTCGGTTGTTCCAGAGGCAGCGAGTAGCGTCTTTTTCCGTCGTACTGGGTAAATGCGTTGGATATGGCCGGGGCGGTGGCTATGCAGCCGATTTCCCCCACGCCTTTTGCTCCATACGGTCCTTCCGGATCGTTGCTTTCCACACCGATGACTTCAATCTTTGGCAGTTTGTGGATTTTCGGGATGCCGAGACGCATGTATTTTTCCGATGTCAGACGGCCTTGTTCCTGCGGCACTGTCTCATAGAGCGCATAGCCAATGCCCATTGCCACGCCGCCTTCGATCTGCCCCTGAAAAAGGTTCGGGTTCATGATTCTTCCTGCGTCATGGGCCGCAATGAGCCGGTCCAGCCGTCCGTTCTCGTCCAGCAGGGCGAGATTCACTGAAAAACCATAGGAAATATGGCTTATGATTTTGCCGGGTTCTCCCTCGGCGTCGGTATAGTCACAGATGAATTCGCCTTCATAACGCCTGCCGGCAAGTTCCGTCAGAGTCGCATGTTGTAAATCCGCACGCAGTTTTTCCGCGGCCTTGATGACTGCACGGCCGAGCATCAGGGTTCCCCGGCTGGCCGTTGTCGGACCGCCGATGGCTTCGGACGCGGTGGTCACACGCGGGTGGATGGGAACGGAAGTATCCAGTTCTGCGGCTTCACGCAGTACCTGCATGGCAATGGTGTGTACGCCTTGCCCCATCTCGGTCCAGCCGTGATCCAGAGTAATGGACCCGTCCGGGTTGATTTCCAGAATGGCCTTGCTTTCCTCTATCAGTCCGTTACCCATGCCGCAGTTTTTGATGGCACAGGCCAGCCCTGCGTAATGGGCGGTTGCAAATTCGTTGCGCACGGATTCAAGGCATTGGCGCAGTCCCACGCCTTTGCCCAGCACCTGCCCGGTGGCGACCATGCGCCCTTCGTCCAAAGCATTGTCGTATCGGAACTGCCAACGGTCGAATCCGCCCCTGGCGCACAGTTCGTCAATGAGGTTTTCCACGGCGAACGTGACCTGATTGACCCCGAAACCGCGCATGGCGCCACAGGGGATGTTGTTGGTGAACACTGCCTTGGCTTCGATATCCACATCCGTGAAATGGTATGCGCCTGAAGCGTGTGTGGCCGCCCTGGCCATAACCGGTCCGCCCACGGAAGCGTAGGCCCCGGTATCACCGAGAATACGGGCATACAGGGCTGTAAGCATGCCGGATTCGTCACAACCGATCTCAAATTCCATGATGGCTGGGTGGCGTTTGGGATGCATGCGTATGGATTCCGGTCGAGAAAGCTTGACCTTTACCGGGCATTGCAGGTGATGGCAGAACAGGGCCGCATGTCCCTGGGCGGTCATGTCCTCCTTGCCGCCAAAGGCGCCGCCGCAGTCCACCAGCACGACTTCCACATCCTGCTCGGGCAGGTTCAGCATGCCAGCGATTTCATGGCGTTCACGATATGGTCCCTGACTCTGGGAATAGGAACGCACGCCGCGCTCCGTGGGTTCGGCCACACAGCATTCGGTTTCCAGAAATCCGTGATCAATGGCTTGGGTTTCAAACGTGCCTTTGGCCGTATATGCCGATTCGTTCAGCGCTTCGCGGATGTCGCGGCCTCGTTTTACTTCCTTCCTGATGAGCAGGTTTCCATCTTCATGTATCCTGATGGGGCTGGTTTCCGATTCCCGCATGTCGGTGAGCGGTTCCAGAATTTCGTATTCCACCTCGATGAGCACCGCCGCAGCACGGGCCTGATCCTCGGTTTCGGCCACTACGCCAGCCAGTACGTCACCAATGTAGCGGGTGGTTTCCCCTACATCCACCATCAGGGGCCAATCCAGTATGAGCAGCCCCACATTGCGATTGCCGGGGATGTCCCTGGCCGTGAAAACACGAATGACGCCCGGCGCGTTTTCAGCCTTGCTCAGGTCAATGGAAAGCACCCGTGCGCGGGGATGGTCGGAGAAACGCAATGCACCGTGCACCATGCCTTCGAGCCTCAGGTCGTCCACAAAAGGCTTTTGTCCCAATGCGCGTTCCACAGCCTTGTATTTCGGGCTGTTGACACCGATGCCGGGTGCTACTTCGAAGTTTACTTCGCGGTCTTCCCGAAGAGCTGCGGCAGCTTCAAGCACCGCGTCCACGATTTTGACATACCCTGTACAACGGCACAGATGTGGCCGAACGGCCTTGGTCACCTCTTCACGGGTGGGGTCTGGATTATTTTCCAGCAGTATTTTCGTGCGGGTCAGAAAACCGGGGGTGCAGAAACCGCATTGCACCGCACCTTTGGCCACAAAAGCACGGCCAAGGGTGCGGCGAAGTTTTTCCGGGAATCCGTCAATGGTCACTACCTGCGCATTTTCCACCTTGCGCATGGGCGTTGAACAGGACAGGACGGCCTTGCCGTTCATTTCTACAAGGCAGGCTCCGCATGCGGCCTGCCCTGAACAGCCATCTTTGACCGAGGTGACGTTCATGTCGTTCCTCAGCCAGGAAAGGAGCGACGCTTCCGGGTCGCCGCTGTATTCGACCTGTTCTCCATTCAACGTGAGCCGTATCAAGATTCCTCCCTTGCGGCGTTTACAGCACGCGGGGTGTAGCGTTTTCCAGCAGGCGTTGCAGCATGTCGGCCGGATTTTTCATCTTGGCCAGGAACATCATGGCCGCAATGATGTACGGCTTGTAGCTTGCCTGTTTGTATTGGGGAGCCCGATAACGGTCGAAGACCGAAGCCTCCACCTCGCCATGCTCGCATGAAACACCGGAGATATCCGCAGGCAGGCAGTGCATATACAGTCCCGAACCGTTGTAGGTGGTCTGCATGAGTTTTTCCGTGCACTCCCAGTCCATGTGTTTTTTGTTCTGGCCAAGCAGTCTTTTTTCCAATGCGTCAATGCCGTCCCAGTCGCCCTTGCCGTAAAGGTCGGTGCGTTCCTGCATGGCGGCAAAAGGCGCCCAGCTTTTGGGATAAACGATGTCCGCATCGGCAAAGGCTTCTTCCATGGAGTTGGATTGTACAAAGGAACCGCCGGATTCCGCTGCGTTGCGTTTGGCCACTTCCAGCACCTCGGGCATGATTTCATATCCTTCGGGGTGGGCCAGATGCACTTCCATGCCAAAACGGCTCATGAGACCGATAACGCCTTGGGGAACGGACAAGGGTTTGCCGTATGACGGGGAATAGGCCCATGTCATGGCGACCTTGCGGCCACGGAGATTTTCCACACCGCCGAAATGATTGATGAGGTGCAGGGTATCGGCCATAGTCTGGGTGGGGTGGTCTATGTCGCATTGGAGGTTGACCAACGTGGGGCGCTGTTCCAGCACGCCTTCTTCAAACCCCTGCTTAACTGCGTCGGAAACTTCATGCATGTAGGTATTGCCTTTGCCGATGTACATGTCGTCCCGGATGCCGATTACGTCCGCCATAAAAGAGATCATGTTGGCGGTTTCGCGGACGGTTTCGCCATGGGCAATCTGGGACTTGCCTTCATCCAGATCCTGAACTTCCAGTCCCAGCATGTTGCAGGCGCTGGAAAAACTGAAGCGGGTACGGGTGGAATTGTCGCGAAATACGGAGATGCCCAGCCCGCTGTCGAAGATGCGGGTCGAGATGTTCTGTTCGCGCAGGCCGCGCAAAATATCAGCCACGGTAAAGGTGGCCGCTATTTCGTCGTCGCTTTTTTCCCAGGTGAGAAAAAAGTCGTTGCCGAACATCTTTTTGTAGTCCAGCCGGGCGAGGTCCTTGATCATTTCGCGGATGCCGCATTTGTCCATTGTTATTTCTCCTGAAGATTAGGGCACTATGTGCGTTCCGGCGCCACCGTCGATGGCCTTGCCGATGGTTTGGGGATCGGTAATGATGACTCTTTCGCCGCCGGCGCGGATGAAATCCAGCGCCGCTTGCACCTTGGGGGCCATGCTGCCGGGAGCAAAATGGCCCTCCTCCAGATATATTTGCATTTGGTCTGCCTTGACCGTTCCAAGATCCTGTTGTTGTGGTGTTCCAAAGTTCAGGGCCACGCAGGGAACTGCCGTGGATATGACCATGAGCGGTGCCCCAAGCTTTGTGGCCAGCAGGCCTGTGACCAAATCCTTGTCAATGACGGCGTCCACGCCCAACAAGCCCTGAGCCGTATCCATGACCGGGATGCCGCCGCCTCCGGCCGTGACAACATGGAAACCTGCGTCCAGCAACGTCTGCACGGCGGGTGTCTCCACGATGTCTACCGGTTTGGGAGATGCTACCACGCGGCGGAAACCCCGGCCAGAGTCCTGTTTGAGAATCCAGTCCGGGTGCAACGCTTTCAGGTCGGCCACAGCGCCGGGTTCGTAGAATTCGCCCACAGGTTTGCTCGGATCGTCGAAGCCTGGATCCGTGGGGTCCACTGTGACCTGTGTGACGATGGTGGCCGTTTCACCGGATAAGCCGCGTTGGCGCAGTTCATTGGCCAGAGCCTGCTGAATCTGGTAACCGATAGCTCCCTGCGTATCCGCTACGCAGGAAACCAAGGGAACCATGTGCAGGCCGGCGTATTGCCGCGCAAGTTCCGAACGGAGCATAATGAAGCCTACCTGTGGTCCGTTTCCGTGGGTGATGACCACCTGATACCCGGCCGCGATGAGATCGGCTATGTAGCGAACCGTATCGCACACTGCCTCATATTGATCCTCCACGGATTTCCGGCTGGGATCACGTATCAGGGAGTTGCCGCCCATGGCGACCACTGCGAGTTTTCGGGCCATAGACCAACGCCTCCCGGCTTACTTGTTGTTATCCACGTATACGGTGGGCAGTGCCGCGTAGACCGCCGCGCAACGCACCAGATCGGCTTTCCATGTCTTTTCATTGGGAGCGTGGGCCTGCGCTTCCGCACCCGGTCCGAATCCAACGGTAGGGATGTCGAACATGCCGGTGATGGAAACTCCGTTGGTGGAAAAGGTCCATTTGTCGATTCTCGGCTCCTTGTCGAACAGGGAGCGATAGGACTCGGCCATGGCCTGCACTGCGGGGTGTTCTTCCGACACGACCCAGGACGGGAAATAGCAGTCCGTGGGATAAACGAGGCCAGTGTAAGCCGGAGTGTCATACGTATACATGGAGACTTCGGCTTTGGCTTCGCGTGCTGCGGGAAGATCGCGAATCTGACTCAGGGCCAGTTCCCTGTCTTCGCCGGCAGTCAGGCGGCGGTCGATGGAAATGGAACAACCATCCGCAACCGCGCAACGCGAAGGGGAGGTGTAGAAAATTTCGGACACGGTCAGTGAGCCTTTGCCAAGAAAATCGTCATCCTTGAGGCGGGTGTGGAGGTCTTCAAGTTCGGCCAGGATTTTGCCCATACGGAAAATGGCGTTATCTCCACGTTCCGGGGCCGAGCCGTGGGAGGAAATCCCTTTGACGTCCACGCGGATTTCCATGCGTCCCCGCTGGCCGCGGTATATGCCGCCGTCCGTCGGTTCGGTGGAGACCACGAACTCAGGCTTGAGGCCCAATTCCCGGACGATATATTGCCAGCAAAGTCCATCGCAGTCTTCTTCCTGAACGGAGCCGACCATGACTACCGTGTATTCCTTGTCCAGTCCGAGATCCTTGATGATTTTGGCCCCGTAGACCATGGAGGCCATGCCGCCTTCCTGATCCGACGCCCCGCGCCCGCCGATGCATTCATCGTCTTCAAATCCCTTGTACGGATCAAACTCCCAGTTATCGCGTTGGCCGATACCCACGGTGTCCACGTGGGCGTCAAATGCGATCAACCGTTTTCCTGACCCCAGATAGCCAAGAATGTTGCCCATGGGGTCGATTTCAACTTTGTCAAAACCGACTTTTTCCATTTCCTGCTTGATACGCAGAACAACATCTTTTTCCTGACAGCTTTCGCTCGGGATACTGATCATGTCGCGTAGAAACGCGGTCATGTCCGGTTCATACTGTTTGGCTAGTTCGTTGATTTTTTTGAAATCGATTGCACTCATGGCGAAATTCTCCTTGTTCTATTGGCGTACGGATCGTCGCATCGTGTGATTCCGCATTGTGGAAGGACTGACCTAATATGTGTATATTTGGACCCTAAGTAGTTGAGTTAGCAAAGACAAGGCCAAGTTGCAGAAATCGTCTGTTTTCAATTGCTACAAATTGTTAATTGCCCGTATTTTTGGGATATAATCAGATGCGAAATGAAAAAGGATGATTATCAAAATGATTATTGTCTCAAGATGATAAAAAAGCTGGAACCGTTAATAAATGTATGAGAGGGCGGGGCGTTCCGGGCATCCTTCAAAGGCGTTCTTACCGGTTCTCTCAAAATGAGAGAGATTTCGTGTTTCGTAATATGTAATTTATTGTATAGCCCTTGATAAACAAGGTTTTTTTGTGCTGGGCTGTAGGAGAAAATGCGCGAGCGCCAGTTTTAGTGCGCAATCAGAAAAAAGCAATGCAAAAAATGAGAAAAATGGAGCATGATTTCGGCTTGAGAGCCTATTGTCGCAACAACGTTGCAGCCAATGCATCGCCTTGCTCGCCTCCGCCGCCCATACGAGCCAGTTCCTCTCGTATCTGATCCTGATTCAACCGCGTACAACGCGTGAAGGTTTCGTTGTTCTCCACTTCCTTGACGATTGAAAAATGTCGTTCAGCACGACCTGCCAATTGAGGCCAATGCGTAATAAGCAGCATTTGCTGGCGGTCTGCCAGTTCCCGCAGTTTGGCAGCCACGCTGTTCAACGTCAGGCCGCCTATTCCGGCATCCACTTCGTCAAATATCAGGGTAGGCAAGTGCTCGCCACCGTGTCCCCGCCGCAGGCTGACCAGTGCAAGCAGGAAGCGGGAGAGTTCTCCGCCCGAGGCAATTTTGTCCAGCGGCTGCGGGGGCTGGCCCGGGTTGGGAACCCACATGAGCCGTCCTTTGTAGTCCGTTACTCCCGGATGAATTTCGGTAGGCTTGAATTCGTATTCCACTCGCACGTGTTCGGAAAAGCCCAGATCCGTCAACTCGGCTTCAATGCGCAGGCAAAGTTCCCGAGCAGCTTTTTTGCGGGCTTTGTTCAGAATGTCCAGTGATTCCGAAAGAATTGCACAGACCTGTGCTTCCTTTTTTTGCAACCGCTTGCGGTCGAGTGCGCAGGCGTCCAGAAACGAGAGGTCGTCGCAAATCTGCTGGAAGTGGGCTGCGATATCTCCCAATCCCCGTCCCAGCTTGCGTTTGAGTTGCGAAATTTTGAAAAGACGGCTCTCTATGTCGTCCAGCGTCATGTCACTGTCGTCTTCTTCGATATCTTCCGGATCGCGGCGGAGTTTGGATTCCAAGTCATGCAGGCGCAGGCGAAATTCTTCCACTGCGGCGCGGTCGTCCTCAAAATCCGGGTAGAGTCTGGCGATGATGTCCATTTCCCGCGAAAGCAGGGAGAACACGTCGATCAGATTGGTCTCGCCATGGATGCAGTCCAATGCCTTGCGCAGACATTCCCCGGCGCGTTCACGATCCTTGAGCGCTGATTTACGCTCTTCCAGCGCCTCTTCTTCGCCGGGGCCGGGGTTGACCTGTTCGATTTCCCTCTTTTGGAATTCGAGAAATTCACGCTGCTTGGCAATATCCTCGCACTTGCGGTCCAGCGCTTCGATTTCTTCAAGCACGGCACGCAGTTCGCCCATGGCTGCATCGCGGTGGTCAAGCAGCGTACGGTCCGGGAGAAAAGTGTCCAGAATTTCCGATTGAAAGGCAGGAGAGAGCAGTTTTTGCTGGCCGTGCTGGCTGGTATGGATGATGAGTTTGGGCCGCAGTTCCCGGACCGCATCCTGCGAGCTTAGCCTGTCGTTGATGTAGACCCGGCTGCGTCCGCTTTCCGCCGAGAGTTCCCGACGGATGATGCAGTCTCCTTCCGGTAGTACGAACAGGGCTTCGACCATTGCTTTTTCCGCACCTGGGCGAACAAGGTTACGGTCCATGCGTTGGCCCATGATGAAGTCCACGGCGCGCATGATGAACGATTTTCCTGCTCCGGTTTCACCGGTCAGCGTGTTCATGCCCGAGGAAAACTCGAGCTCTGCGTCTTCAATCAAGGCGAGGTTTTTTATCCGCAGCAATTCCAGCATGGGTCAGTCCTTGGTGGTCGAAAAAACAAAGGCGCCTGTGCGCGACACCTTGTTGTATACACGAATGATGGTCCGGGCAAAAGTGTTGTGTATTCGGTCAGCCCACAAGACGTTTTACCTTGTGGCATACTATTTCGTCGGGAACACGGTCCGAGGCTTCGAGCCGTTCCGTGGCAAAGCCTCGGTTACGATAGAACTGTCGGGCGCGAGTGTTGCGGCCGTATGTGCAGAGCGTCAGGGTCGCGAATCCCTGTTGTGCCGCCAGTTTTTCCGCATGGTCGAGCAGGGCCGAAGCCGCTCCCATACACTGGTAGTTGGGGTGGGTCCATAATTCGGCTATATAATTGCCTTTTAATTGCATGACTGCCCCTGCATTGCCGTCCACTTCCGCGATGTAACATTCATCCCATTTGCTTCGGGACAACCGGCCAATGACGTCGGTTTCCAGCACTCCCTGCACATAGGTCGAAGGCATGAAGGTCGCATAACTGCCCATGAACGATGCGCGCCAGACGTTTTCCAGAAGGGGGGCGTCTTCCTCTTGTGCCGAACGGATGGTGATCATTGGCGGAGTCTCGGATCGAGCAGGTCCCGCAGGGATTCGCCCAACAGGTTGTATCCCAGAACCGTGACCAGAATGGCCATGCCCGGAAAGAATGAAAGCCACCATGCCACGCCGAGGACTTCCTTGCCTTCTGTGAGCATGTTGCCCCAGCTTGCGTCCGGCGGCTGCACCCCCAGGCCGAGGAAGGAAAGGGAAGATTCCACGAGTATGGCCCCGGCCACGCCAAGCGTTGCGGAAACCAGCACCGGGGCCAGCGCATTGGGCAAAATATGGTTGAAGATTATGCGCATGGGGCTGGCTCCGGCAGCTTTGGCTGCCTGAACGAAATCCCGTTCGCGCAGGCTCAATGTTTCGGCTCGTATCAACCGGGCCACACCCATCCATGAAGTCAGACCGATGACGACCATGATGTTGGTCAGGCTCGGCTCAAGAAAGGCTATGACCGCCAGAATCAGGAAAAACGAGGGAAAGCAGAGCATGACGTCGACACCGCGCATGATGATTTCATCAACGAGTTTGCCGAAGTAACCGGCCACAAGGCCGAGAATCAGCCCGATGCACGAAGAAATGCCCACCGCCACGAATCCTACCCACAGGGATACCCGGCCTCCATGGAGCACACGGGTGAAAACGTCGCGACCCAGTGCGTCCGTGCCCATGATGTGTGCCGTGCTGGGAGGCTGGAGCAGATTGTCTACGTTCAGATGCGAGGGGTGGTATGGCGTGAGCCATGGGGCCAGAACTGCGGAGAGTGACATGATGCCGACCAGCACCAAGCCGATGATCAGCAGTGCGTTGCGCGAGAGGAACGAGGGGCGTTTTAAAGGCTTGCGTTTGATCATGCCTCTCTCCCGGAAAAACGGATGCGTGGGTCGGCAAGGCCATATCCGACGTCGGCCAGCAGGTTGCCCAAAAGAGTAAGCACCGCACCGAGTACGAGACTGCCCATGATCAGGGGGTAGTCTCGCGCCATGACGGCTCCGTAGAAGAGTTGCCCAAGACCCGGCAGGGCGAATATGGATTCTATGATTACCGATCCGCCGATGAGAGAGGGCACGGAAAGGCCCAGTATGGTGATGACCGGCATGAGTGCGTTACGCATGGCGTGGCGGAAAAGCACCACCCGGCTGGAAAGTCCTTTGGCTTTGGCTGTCATGATGTAGTCCTGCCGCAGCACTTCCAGCATGCTGGAGCGCATGAAGCGGGACATGCCCGCCCAACTGCCCGCTGTATAAATGAAGATGGGCAGAATCAGGTGTTTGGTGAGATCCCACGTTTTTTCAAGGGGTGACATACTGGCGAAATTCAGGGAAGTCAGGCCGGAAATGGGCAGTATGGGCCACTGGATGCCGAGCCAGAGCATGAGCAGCAAAGCCAGCCAGAAGCCGGGCATGGCAAAGCCGATGAACACGATGACAGTGGTTGTGCGGTCGAAGGCGCCTCCGCGCCACCATGCGGATGCAACTCCCAATGGAACGGCTACTAACAGCGTCAGGATCATACTAGCCACGTTCATGCCGAAGGTCAGGGGCAGGCGTTCTTTGATTTTGTCCCACACAGGACGGCGGTCCCCGGAAATGGATTCCCCAAAATCGAATTTGCTCAGTCTGACGAGCCAGCGTCCATATTGGACGTAGAGCGGCTGGTCCAGGCCATAGAGTTTTTCAAAACGGGCGCGTGCGTCCGTGTCCGCCTGCGGGTTCAGCGTGGTTACCAGATCCGTAGGCGATCCGGGTGCCAGATGGATGACCCAGAAGCTGATGACCGTGATACCGAAAAACACCACGGCGACCCACATGGATTTAATTGCAATTCGTTTGGCTATTCCAACCATGGCGAATCAATACGCCAACTTGCGCCCCGAATCAATCTGGCACGTAATATGGCCTGTTTTTCACGCTTTTGCTGTTGACATCGCCGGTACTCTTGGATAAATACCTTCTTCCCAACGACGTGGGGCTGTAGCTCAGTTGGGAGAGCGCTTGAATGGCATTCAAGAGGTCGTGGGTTCGATTCCCTCCAGCTCCACCACAAGAAAGTTAAGGGTTTCAAGCAAATACTTGGAACCCTTTTTTCGTGCATTATGGCGGATTTCAGGAATATGTCCGCTATGTGTCCGCCGCTTCCGACGGGGCCGTGCCGGTCATGGCATAGCGGGCGGCCAGGCGATCTTGAGGACCGTCTTCCAGGACGCCTTCAAGGTGGCTGTACCGGTCCGTCATACGCAGGGTCTTGTGGCCGATCATCACGCTGGTTTCCTTGAGCGTGCAACCTGCCTTCAGCATATTCGTGCAATAGGTGTGGCGGTGATCGTGGAAGTGAAGGTCATCGAAATCGAAGTTGATGCACAGTCCCTTCCAGGCCGTCTTGAGCGATTTGAATGGCGTTCCGTCCATGTTGCCGACCACGAAGTCCCCCTTGGCCCTCACGGCGCGTTTTTCCCGGTACCGCGTCAGGTGCTCCAACCGAGCCGCGAGAGCTTCATGGGTACGGGGCATGATCCTGTGGGTTCGGGTCACCCCGTTTTTGGTTCGGTGGAACGTGATGTGGTTTTCAGCAAGGTCCACATCGGCCCACTTGAGACTGAGGACTTCTTGTGTGCTGCATCCGTGCTCAACCGCAAGCAAGATCGCCAAGGGAAGGTAATGCTTCGCCCTGCGCTGACGGGCCGCCGTAAGCAGTTCTTCAATTTCAATCGGCTTCTGGGCGTTCTTCCGTTCACTGTCCTTTTCCGACAGAGAGGAAATGTCCCGTGCAATGTCTTTTTCAATCAAGTTGTGCTTCACGGCCATGGCGAACACCTGCTTGATTACGAACAAGCGCCGATTTGCCAGCACGTTGCAATTTTTGCCTTCTTTGCCCTTGGCCACCAGCTTCGCCTTGGTCTTTTCGGCTATGCCGATGCGGTAGTCCCGAATGGTATCCTCGTCGATTTCGTGAAGCAGGGTGTGCTTCCATTCCTTCAGGACAGGGGCCAGCAGGTAGCCGTACCCAGAATGGCTGGCATTGGATATTTTCCCTTCTCCCAGCTTTCGATCCCACTCGGCTTGGCAGAGCAGGGCCGCCTGTCCAAAGGTGGGCAGGGATTGCTGCTTCGGTTGCCGGGTATCCTTGGTCGGCAATCTGTCGCTGTCCAACAGGGTGCGAAGCCGGTTAGCTTCCTCTTGGGCCAGGTCTTTCCGTCTCAATGTCTTATGGTATTCCTTCTTGCCCGTTTCCGGGTTGTTGAAGTGAATAACGTAGGCTTTTCCTTTTTTAAGCGAACGTGTCGCGATAGTAACGGTAGCCACAGGCTATCCCTCCTCCGGACTGTTCGCCGCCAAGCTTCTTCGATTTTCAATGAGCGTCAGCAGGTCCGATTCCAGAACCAGCTTGCGGGATCCTATCGCGATAAAAGGCAAGGCGCCAGTCCCGATCATACGGGAAATGGTCGCTCGGTGAACACGCAGAAATCCGGCAACTTCATTAATCGTCAACAGTTTTTGTTCTAAATTCATTTAGGGCTCCACTGGATGTGGAACGTAAAGCCTCCTACCGCTTTCGCGTACCCGTTCCTACTTCTCCTTTTTGTTTGGATTTTTGTTTCTGGGCATTAGCCAACAGATCAGTTTCAAACCAATTGGGCTGTGAGAGTCAACGTTTTTGAAGGGGGTCGAAATAAATTAATGATCCAAAAATGCAGTTCATGATGGTGTAGAGGGTAAATGCAGTTTAATTAAAAAGTCCTATCTACTTATAATCGCATCATATCCGTCCGCATCGCGGCGGTTATGATGCACGGCGCTGAAGTGGGCGATTCTCGCACCGCGAAATCGTCCACTTTACCGCCCATTACCTCATAAAAAGGTAAACAGCGGATACAGAATCAAACAAAAGAACCCCGCTAAAATTTGCGGGGTTCTTTCTAATATGAACAACCAAGATAGGCGTCGGACACATCCCGTCTTCCTGCGGAATGCCCAGCCGTGACCTCGATGTCATCACGGGCTTTAGCGTCGAGTCGGGGCCATTCGCCCCCAGCCGTATCCCGTGCGGCCATTTGGAAGGCTTCCACGGATTCGTACTGGTTTGGCGGCTCAAAGCCTGTGCGATCGACATACATGCGATGGAATCGTTCATGGCGATTACTGTGCAGCGTCCACCCGCTGTCCTTTTTGGTAAAACCGCTGATTTTGGCTGCATACGATAATTTCCCCTGCCACTTATCGCCCATCCCGCTTGGCATGAGATTGTGAATCCCTGGCCTGTCGGATTGGGTGACGTAAGGCAACGCTAGTTCCAGGGCTTCTTGCTGCTTGTCAGATAGATTGTACAGCGTCCTGGGCCGTCCTCCTTTGGTCCCGTACCGAACGAGGAGACTGCGGCCTTCTTTGTTCCAATCGGAGATCAAGTCTACTTTCGCAGATTCTTCTCTGCGAAGCCCCAGCTCGTATTGTAAGCGAATCTGGGCAGCGCATCGGGGGCCATATTCATAGCCTGCTTCGTTTTTCAACTTATCGATTGCCCCCAACACGAAAGCGGGGTTAACCGCTTTGCTGTTGGGGTTGGCGATACCTCCCCGCCTGACGTCGAAAACAGCATTGGTCGGGCTGATGCTGCCGTTGCCATAGGTCTTACATAGGGTACGGGCTGCCGAGAACAGCTCGGCAATCCGTCCGTCCCCTATGTTTTCTTCTTTCATCTGCTGCGCAACCGCTGCAAAGTGTTTGTTAGAAATTTTGGTCCATTTTTGGACCCCAAATCCGGCACAGCGAAGCCGTCTTGCGAAGGCTTTTGCGTTTTGCCGAATTCGATATTGTTTTGATTTGGGGCCGGACAGGGTTGCCCTGTTCGTGCCCAGTACCAGACTGATGGATTTCATAGTGAATCTCCTTCTTGAAGTTCAGGGCAAAGCCCTGGGACAAAGCAAGTCGAACCTTCCCCGTTTGCCGGGAAATGACCTGCCTATGGCGCGAATGCGCCACACAACAACCGACACGGGACAAATCAATGTCCGTTTCCCACTGAAGGAAAATTCAAGAATCCATTTAATAAGGGGTGCCACCACGCAGACTCGTTCGTTCTGCGCGTAAAGCGGTGGCCGTGAGGGAATTTCGACAACGGCAGATTTCTAGATACCTGTCGTTTGTCCGGCGGGGATGCTGTGTTTCAGCCTGGCGTTTGGATGTGAAAGTATGCCGTTAGGAAATGAACGGCAAAGAAGTGTTTGGTGTTACGGCACGTTAGTGCCAACTTATGCGTTCATCAGTTTAGACTGGCGTCAAAACTTATGAACGCGCCTTGGGTGCGTTTTACCTCCTTCTGATTACTCAACCTGACGGGTTATGCCTTGTCATATCATCCCGGAAAATCGCCGCGCAAGGTCCGACGGGGCCTTTTTGGCACCTTTCGCCGAAGCCCCCGCTTGAGCATGACGCAAGCAGCCGCCAGGGCAAGGCCAAGCCCTTCGGGCGACGCTTCGCGATCCGGCTTTGCCCCGACAACCTTGCTTGCGTCGTGAACACCGCAGGCGACGGCGAGAGGGATGGCGGTTTCGACTCTGGCTCAATGGACGACGAGTAACGTTTGACGGCGTAGAGAGTATCAACCAAACCTAAATTTTGCTGCCAAACTGTCCAAACAACCAGAGCCACTTTTTTCTAGTCTCAAGGAAAGAGCTTACTGTCTCATATAGTTGATGATTTGAGTGCCGATGAATGCTGCAACCAAGACAATTATGATTCCTGCAATTCGAAAGGCCTTTGCTCGTCTCTCCGCCTTTTTTTCTTCCAAATACGCAAGTCGATTATTGTCAACAGTTTCTATCAAGCTGTATAAATCACGGTCCTTTTGCTCAGCCAATTTTTTATCCGTCGTGTGCATTTCCTTGACAAGAATAACACCCTCTGCCTGAAAGTTATGAACGGAGTATCTGTAATTTCCGGAGGACTCTGTATCCTTGGAATAAGTGATATTCAGAACAGCATTGCAGCCAACCCGTTGTGCTATGTATTTCAGTTCCTGTTTTGCTGAATCCAAGTCCTTATTTCGGGTATGCATATTCATTGCAAAAACGGATGTCGTCCCTGTGGGCCGGCCTTCACGACTGAAAGTAAATCCGTCAGTTGGCTCAAGGTACTTTGTTTGATTTCCTATGATTTTGAGATGTTTTGCTCGATATCCCTTGGGGGTGGCGGTTTCTTCAAAGGAAACGAACAGTCCTTCTGTGACTGAGGTTACGTCGGTCTCAAAATCCGCCGGTAGCGATACTGTGAGGGGTCGAGTTCCTCCCCCCGGTGCCAGGAATTAAAAGTTAATCCGGTAGGTTACAGCGAGTGGCCTTCCGGATCTTTTTTTGTCTAATTTTGTCCAAAAAACGTCTTTGGGGGCATCCCGGTCCCCACATGGTCCCCATGGGCATGGTCGCACTATTTATAATTATTTTAAATAGAAACATTATTAAAAATAGAACTACATTGTTTGCATGAGTGACAGGGAGGGGGATGGAAAACTAGGTAAAAAAAATTAAAATATGGTGAAATAGGGACCTTGCCATGCTGGTCATTATCTCAATACTTTGAAGGCCTCCTCCTTTTATCCCTTACTAATTATTAGAAATGATTGTTAAAAACGGTCTAACTGCCACGCCTTTTTGGGGTTGGCTTCAGCCAAGGCGATTATCTCGGAGATGACGAAATCAAGCAGATCTACTCCGATCAGTCCCTTGGCTTTTCCTTCTTCGCCAAGTTCGTCGAGATGCGTCTGCATGCCTTCCCGGGCAAACAGCGTTTTGGCCACTTTGTATACATTGGAATTGACGTGGTACAGGGCCTCTTGGATTTTAATCTCAGGCATGGCACCTGCTACAAAATGCTCGATCAAACGGAGATGCTTATTATGACTCAAACGACTTTTTCGCATTGCCATACCGATACCTCAGAGGAGTTATCTGGTACAGCCCCTTGAAATTTTGCCTTTATACTGTTTTTAAAGCCGCATGGAGTGGCCCAGACTCAAGTCAGCGTGCTATGCATCCGTATTTGGAAAAGCATAAAATTCAATTAGGCCTGGTGCGTTCGATAATATTCGATACGGATCAGAGAGACCTGTCTACCGGCTACGAGTATGCGAAAGCTTTGCATGATGCTGGTGTTTCCACCTCGCCGGGAAATCATGGGCGGTTGGTGGCGAACCAGATGATGAATCGATTTTAGAGGCCGTTGGAACACGAATGCGTTGATATGCATGAGTTGAAGACAGGAGTGATTTGCGTAATGCCTGCGAAACAGCTTGTCAAAATTGCATATTTTCTGACGGCTATCGGGTGGAATTGACCGTGCGGTTGTTTTATTGATTTTAAAAATCAATCTCAACTTCGTGGTTGTCCCATTTGCCGCGACCCGAGGCGTCTGCGCAGTGCAGATTCCCTGATGGCGCATTGGATGATTCCCCTGGGGGTTGGCCGTGAAGAGATGCGGGAGTTCGTTGTGAATAAGAGTATAGCCAGGCCTGCGGATGTGTTTTTTTATGATGATAGTCACTCCCTGTGCGCTTCGCCCTATTCGATCCCTCTGCGTTCGGAAAGGGATATTTCTCGAACATGCATCGGCCGCCGGGTTGTTTTTGTTGACGGTGGTGATTCTGTCTCCGAGAGACTGTTTCCCGTGTTTGCAAAAGCTGTGGCGGATATGGTCGTCGTTCCTCTCCAGTCTCGAACTCCGCAGGAGTTGAGCAGCCCTGATCTGGGAGTGGGAGAGGACGGCGTAGTTTTGGTTTTGGCCACAGCCCGGTATCAGCAGGTGTTGCGGGATATCTGCTCCGTTCTTACGGATCCGATGCCTGTTGTCCTGCCTACGGGTTTTTTCGTCCTTGCAGCGCCCGGAGCCACCTATGCCATACAAAAAGGGGCGTGTACGAGCTATGACGATCTTGAGGAAATGCTTTCCCGGTTCAAAGGGCGTCGATTGTTGATATGGAACCAGGGGCCGACCACCCGACATCTTTTTATCCCTGCGCTGACGCGGTTGGAAATGTTGGACGATATTGTCGGTATTGTTGACGACACTCCGAAGGAGATACCATTTCTGGGGAAGCGCCCGCAGCCTGCCGGCGACTGGATCGCCGATTTGGAGGTGGAGGCGGTGCTCGTTGCCGAGGGCGCGGCCGAGACGGCGTTTGGTCTTATCCATCCATGGGTACGCGATTGCACGCCGTTGTTGATGCATGCTTCACGGGTGGGGCCGTTCGAGGCCTTTCACTCTGTCGCCATGGCCCACCCGTTCATCGTCGAGACGGACGGCTTTATTCATGACGAAAAGGTGCAGTTCATGCCCTCGCTCCCGCTGAGCCGGGAACGATACTCCCTGTTGCATGCCGATTATCCGTACGCTTCCGATGCCCATCATGAGGAAATAACCACGTGGAGCACGACCAGCCTGCTCGGAGGCGGCTTTTCGCCGACCGATATCCAGGGGGATTTCGTGAACTGCGGGGATGGGCGGCGAAAGACCGCCTTCCAGCCTGAAGCCTGGGATTCCAAGCTGTTTCTGTTTGGAGCGAGCAGCGCATATGGCGCCTATGCGGACGACGAGAGCACCGTGGCCAGTCGGCTGCAAAAACTTTGTGTTGAGGGGCATAACCGGGGAAGTCTGGACAGGGTTTTCAAGGTTGTCAATCTGGGCACGAATGCGTCTCCTCCCGACAATTGTTTCAGGAAATTCTGCCGACTGGATCTGCAGGCCGGGGATCATGTCGTTTTTTTGGCCATTCCCTATTGGCTGAAAACATATGCACGTCATTTTACAAGAGTGGTCAGCGCCATGAACGAGCGCTGCATGGCCGTCGGTGCCTCGTTTTCTTTGTTCGTGCAGCCCGAGTTGCTGTATTCGCATAATCCGACTCAGGATGAGCGGGCCATCATTCATGATTTCAGAATGTTGATAGGCGAAATCGATTGCGACGATCCATATCCGGTATGGGATTCCTTTGCGTTTGAGGACGTCCTTCTGGGGCTGGCCGACACCGGTGTGTCTGTCCATGGGCTTCAGGAGGATTTCGAATCCCACGGGCTTGGCGAAATATATATCGATACCGGACATGTTTCATACAAGGGATTGCAGCTAATAGCGGATCGTATTTTCGAGAAGACCCTGTCGGGGGCGCGTGTTGCGCATTTCCGGGAGGTCTACGAAAGCAGCGTCCTCAGCTTTGCCCAGACCGTGAAAGCCGTGATGCTTGCCAATGAAGACTTTCTTTCCTTTTTGGCCAAGACGCCGCGCCATGAGCCTAGGCCAAAGACCGGCGCCATCGTCATGAATTGCAATCCATTTACGGCGGGCCATCGCTATCTGGCCGAAAAAGCCTTGGAGACCGTGGATAATCTTTATCTGTTTGTGGTCGAGGAGGATGAATCCTTTTATTCCACGGGGCAGCGTCTGGAGATGGTTCGCGCCGGGGTACAGGACCTGGGAGAGCGTGTCATTGTGGCTCCCAGCGGCCCCGGAATCGTTTCAACGATCACGTTCGCCGGATACTTCACAAAGGCGGAGTGCCAGGATCAGGCCGTGGATGCCACCCTGGATGCCCTGATATTCGCATCCATCGTTTGTGAGGAGTTTGGTATTTCCTGCAGGTTCTTTGGCGAAGAGCCCACCTGCGCGGTTACGGCGGAATACATGGCCCAGCAGTCCGAGATCCTGCCGTTGTACGGTATCGAGTGCCACATCTTGCCCAGACTGCAAAACAATGGCGTGCCTGTAAGCGCCTCCAACGTCAGACCCTTGTACAGCGAGGGAGACTGGAACGCCCTTGTCGGCATGGTGCCGGAAAGCACAATGCGATTTCTCAAACAATACGCTCGGGAAGCGGGGCAGTGCTAGCTGCGGAAGCGCGGAAAGGCCGTACTCTTGGAACGATTCTTCCGGGCCGGATGAGCTCGTGTCACGCGAAACCGCTCATCGACATGAACAGGAAAATACGCCGGGGCGTTTGCCGTCGAATTCGTGAGTGTTATTTGCGAGTTGGACAGGCAAGAAACCCCGTGTACAGGAGCTGATGTGCGCGCTGAAAGTCGATATGAATACAGTGATGACTGCGTTGCGGTCATCGGCATGGCCATGCGGGTTCCAGGATCGGATTCGCTGGATGGTTTTTGGGACAACCTGCTGCACGGCAAGGTCTGCCGGGTGCGGGTGCCCGATGAAGCTCTGGTCCAGGGGCTACATTCCGGCATATGCGGGAAAAAAGGGTATGTCCCTTACAAGTTCTCCATCGATGATTACGATCTGTTTGATGCGGAATATTTTCAAATGTCGCCACGCGAGGCCAGTCTGACCGACCCGCAGCATCGGCTGATTCTCGAGTACGCGCACCGCGCCTTTGAAAATGCGGGGCACATACCCACCGACCAGGGGAAGGACATAACCGGGGTGTTCGCCTGTTCTGAGATCAGCCACTACCTGATGGGCAACCTCTACCCTCACTTCTGCGATGGCTCCATCGACCTCATCGAGACATTCGTAGGGACTGGCAGTGATTTTCTGGCCACAAGGGTTGCCTACAAGTGCAACTTCAAGGGGCCTGCCATGTCCATTCAGACGGCATGTTCCTCTTCCCTGACCACCTTGCACATGGCCACACTTTCCATACTCGGAGGAGAGTGCAACCGGGCCGTGGTTGCCTCCAGCACCCTGCTCCTGCCCGATTTGGGGTATCTCTACAGCCCCGGTGGCATCCTTTCGCCCGATGGCCTGTGCCGTCCGTTCGATGCCAATGCGAGCGGAACGGTGTTATCCAACGGTGTTGTGGCGGTCGTGCTCAAATCCATGCCCGATGCATTGCGTGACCGTGATCATATTTGGGCCGTAATCAGGGGGACAGGAGCCTCCAACGACGGCAGCGACAAGATGGGATTTGTCGCACCCAGTGCCAGCGGCCAGGCTCGCGCCATTCGGTCCGCTCTTTCCGTGGCCTCGGTTCGACCGGAGGACATAGCCTATGTGGAGGGACATGGAACGGGAACGCAATTGGGAGACCCGATAGAATTGGAGGCGTTGTCGCAGGTCTTTTCTCCGGCGTGCGGGCGGTGCCCGGAGCCGATCGTGCTCGGTTCGGTGAAGGGAAATGTCGGTCATCTCAATTCAACGGCTGGGCTGTGCGGTTTTGTCAAGGGTTGTCTGTGCGTGTACCACGGCATGGCTCCTGGAACCGCCCTGTTTACAGGCCTTGATCCGGCACGCGGGGACATCGCTCCGTTTACAGTGACAGCAGACAATACCCAACTGAGACGGGATGACGGAATTCCCTTGCTGGCCGGGGTCAGTTCCTTCGGATTCGGGGGCACGAATGTGCATGCGGTTTTGCAGGAGCCGCCTTGCGGGCCTGTCCCCGAAAAAAACAACGGAGCCAGACATCTGTTTGTCCTTTCGTCGCCGACCAAAGAAGGGCTGGTGAGGACTCAGGCCGAAACGGCAATCCGACTTGAGGACTCCGGGGTGGCGGCGTGCGATGCCGCATTTACGTTTGCGCAGGGCAGGCGTCACCACCAGTGGCGGTCATCTTTCGTGGCGGACAGTGGGCAGGAGGCGGCGGATATGCTTCGGTCCGGAGTCCCCGGGCTGCGCCACACCGCCGCGGAAAAGGGCGCAGTGGCATTTCTTTTCCCCGGACAGGGTAATCTGCGCGCCCGCGCAGGATTGGCCTTTTACGAGAACGATCCACTGTTCAGAAAGAATCTGGATTTTGTTGCCGGCGTTATCTTGGACAGTGGAGGTCCGGACATTGTCGATGTGATGCGGGACGGGCCGTATGACCTGGCTTCGACGGCAATAGCACAACCCTTGCTTTTCGGCCTTGAAACGGCGTTTGCGCGGTCCCTTGTTTCCAAAGGGATTACCCCGGACTGCGCCCTCGGCCACAGCCTTGGCGAGTATGCCGCGGCTGTGCAGGCCGGTGTGTTTTCCCTTGAAGATGGGGCGATGCTGGTGTCGCGCCGGGCCGAACTGATGCAGTCCGCTTCCGGGGGCAAGATGCTCATGGTCACCTTGCACAGGGATAATCTTCGTGGCGTGTTGGGCGACCTTTTGGATACCGTCGAGCTTGCCGTGGTCAACGGTCCGGCAAACTGCGTTCTTTCGGGAAGTGCCCAGGCTCTGGATGCATGTGGCGCCGTTGTCGAGGGCAAGGGACAAAGGGCGATCCCCCTGAAAACCTCACACGCATTCCATTCCGTTGACATGGAAGTCATCCTCGCGCCTTTTGAGCGTACTCTTGACGGCGTGGGCCTCCATCCTCCCACGATTCCCATCGCCAGCAATGTATCAGGCTCATGGGCAGGGGAAGAGATGGCAACCCCGCAGTATTGGGTCCGCCATCTGAGAAGGACCGTGGAGTTTGACCGTTGTCTGCAAACGATTTCCAGCCGGGTGTCCCTGGGGATCGAAGTGGGGCCTGGGCATACCATGCGCAGCCTTGCGGGACGGCCTGATTTGAATTTGACGATCGCCTCCGGGTTTGATTCTCTCACTGCGCCTGCGTCCGATGGCCAGGAAACGGCTGTCAGGGACATGGCCAGCGTGGTCGGTGATGTTTGGGAGATCGGCGGGGATGTCTATTGGCAAACGTTTTATGCCGGAATCAGGGCGTCCCGTCTGCCTTTGCCCGAGACCGTCCTGAATCCGAAGCGGTACTGGATCGATGCCCCGGACGTGTCGGCAACGGCTACCAAGGGCAAATCCTTGGCATCCTTTGGGGTCGAGGTCCCAAAGGATTCCCTTGAAGGCTACGCGGCACCCGAAAACGATGTCGAGCGGGCGCTTGTGGAAATATGGCAGGAATTATTTTTTGTCCGGCCCATCGGTGTGGATGAGGAATTCCTGGCCTTGGGGGGAAACTCCGTTCAGGTAATGCAGATGGTGCGGATGGCTGAGGAAAGAGGGCTGCATTTTTCCGTCAGGGATGTGTTTGAAGCGAAGACGATCCGGGGGTTGTCGCTGAAGACTTCGCAACAAGCCGTCGGAGCCGCATCGGGTGCCGATATTCTCGGCATACCCCTGCTTCTGGGAGATAATGGGACGAAAGGGGCGTATTATTCTGTCTTTGAATGGTCAGGAGATGTTGACCACCTCAAATCCCTGGCCGAGGCCCTTGCCGTGAAGCACGACGCATTGCGGTTCAGGTGGGACGAAGACGGGGTCAAGCTGCTGAATGCAAAAGCCGTTTCATGGGCCGATGAGCATGTGAAAAGCGTTATTGAACGGTTCGATGGCGAGCCGTTTTGGTCTGGTTCGCGGGAAGTCTTGCGCCCCCTTCCCAAGACGATTTCACCATGCGACGGCAATACCCCCTGGTTTCTGCAGCCGATTCGGGGCGAAAAGGGTGGAATGCCCGTTGTTATAGGGGTGTTTTCCCGGAGTATCGTGGACAGGCCTGGGGCGGAAATTCTTTTCAGCGAAATGCACCGCTGCTTTCAGGATGGGGACCTGCCCGAGGGGGCAACGAGTTCCTGGCGGGACTGGCTTGAAATCGCCCCAAGAATTCAGGAAACAGCCTTTGGTTTAGCTAACCCCGTGACGGACATGTGGCAACCGCTCGGCACAGAGATCTTCGAGATTGATGACGGGTATGACGCCATTGTTGCCGCCGGTCGCAAAACACGGCTCTCACCGGGGGATTTCGTCGCCTTTGTGCTGGCGGAAATCATGGCCGGGGAACACCTGCCCAATCGTGTGCTCAAGATATGGCGGAACGGACGTTTGGACCTTTCTGCGTTCAATCCTCACAGGACCGGAGTGGGACAGTATTCCTATCCGGTTTGCGTATATTCTGAATCCTCGAAGTCGGGGAAAGATGCGCTTGCCCGGTTCAAGGAGAACATACACCCCGGACGGTTCAATGAAGAGAAAAAGGCCGATGGGTGCCCAGTGATCGAATACTCGTGGCTGGACTCCCTGGACTCCGGGGAGGCGGTGCCCACTGTGGACTTGAGTGTGCAAAAGGCCTTGGGGGACAAAGCGATCCCGGCAACCTTTTATGCCGGTCACAGGGCTGGAGCCGTGTTGTTGGCGGTTTCGGCAGACACGGATTCGGCGCTCGGGACGGCTCAGTCCCTGGCGGACCGTTTGATTTCTTTCGCCAAGCAGGTCGTTGCCGATGAAGGTCTCGGCATACCTGTTCCGGCTGATTTCCCCCTGTGCGACCTGAAGACGGATGAACTGAATCGTATTCTCGAAGAAGCGGGATCTGCCTCGAAGTAACGCATGCACGTCGAGGCCCCGTCAACAATGGCGGGGATAATCCGTGGATGTTCGATAATAACATACTTGCCTGGAGTTTAGGCCACCATGAAAAATGCTACGTTTGAAGAAATATTGCCCTTTACCGACAGCCAGAAGTTTTTCAGGGGGGGGGCGTTTGAATGCAGTGCAGAGAGCATGCATGTCTATGGCTACCGCCTTTGTGGGGAGTTCGATGCAAATTTGGCGGAAATGTTGTGGCGGGAAATCGTTGCGGCCTATCCATCGCTTAGGACTTCACTGCATGTGCTTGCCCCGAATCGGACTTTTCAGGTCGTTCAT
Source organism: uncultured Desulfovibrio sp. (assembly GCA_913060505.1). Lineage (GTDB taxonomy): Bacteria > Desulfobacterota > Desulfovibrionia > Desulfovibrionales > Desulfovibrionaceae > Pseudodesulfovibrio. Next base: position 35,751 of record CAJXRQ010000022.1, on the reverse strand, counting down.
GGCCAGGCCGAGCCTGTTGTCCGTGTTTTCGATTTGACCCACCTGTCTCCCGAAGAGCAGGAGCGTGTCGTTGAAGAATATCAGTCGATGGATTCTGTCTTGCCTTTTGATTGGCATTCTCCGCCGCTCATTCGTCTGGCAGTCCATAAGTTGAACGCGGCCGAAAGCATTTTAAGCATCACTATTGATCATTTGATTTTTGATGGGTGGTCGCTGGGACTGGCCATTCGGGATTTTCTGGAGGGGCACGACGCGCTCCGGAGCGGTCAGGCCTGGAACCTGGAGCCAAAGCCCTCTGTCAGGGATTACATCGAATGGCACAAAAGGGCGGACTCTTCCCAGGCGCTGCTATGGTACCGGAACAAACTTGGCGGCATGGCTGCCCAGAAGCTCCCCTTTGTGGAATGCCGGGAGTGGCCGGACGAGATATGCGCTTCCGAGGTCTGCTTTCTCCCGTTTACCGAGGAGGAGGACCGCATTCTGCATGAAGGGGCTAACCGCATGGGCGTTACACTCTATGTGGTATTTCAGGCGGCGTGGTCTCTGATCCTGAGTCAATGCCAGGAAAATGAGAGCGCCTATTTCATTTCAACGGCTAGCAGCCGGCCTGCGGGGGTCCCGGGGATTCAGTCCATGTTCGGACTTTTGCTTGGGGTTATTCCGCACCATTTCCATTGCCCCCGCACAAGCTCGGTAGGTGACTGGCTCGACGGGATACGGGCTTATCAGGTCGAGTCCATGGATTACCACTTCGTCCCTCCCCGCGACATCATCGCCATCCAGGAGGAACTGGCTCCCCGGTCGCAGACCAGTTGCCTTGTCTTCCAAAACATGGACACCGGTGTGGAGCCGGAAAAGGCTGAAGAGAAGCGCCTTACCATCGCCTATGGGGGACTGGTGACCCGATCAAATTATCCCCTTGTGGTTAGTGCCCAGATCCAACCGGCCTTGCAATTGTCGCTTATGTATGATGCCCGGATTTTTGCGGAGCAAAAAATTGTCGACGTAGCGGAATTGTTGAAACGGCTGATGCTTCAGTTGGGCCGAGACCGGGAAGCGACGCTGGCTGCTGTTTGCGAGTCGCGCCCTGTGGCGGCGATGCTGCAGGAGATCGCCCAGTCCGTCGGTGCGCTTTAGTGACTCAGGCTCGCCTTGGCGGTTTTCAATGGCTGGTTTCATGGTGCTGCATTGGCAATGAAGCGCATGCGGACGGCTTTCTGTCGATCCGCTCCAGACCAAATAGGATATTTTTCAGGGAAAACGGAGTAGTCCGAGTGATGGGGGTATTGTAGCGATGTTGAAAATCAATTTCATATGTTTGCTGAGAGAGGATGCTCCTGTGATTAAACTTCTCATTCAGTCTCTTGTCAGGCTATCAATCTTATTCGTATTCTTGGCTTTTTTTGGGGGAACGGCCGCCTTGGCGGAAGAGGTCAGGCAGTCTGAGGATGTAGCCCTACCCACGGTGAAGGTAACGGCGGAAAAGAGGACCACCGACGCACAGAAGACCGCTTTGACCATGGACGTCATAACGGCTCAGGAAATTGAAGATGCCGGGATAGAGGATATCCAGGATGTGTTCAAGCTGATTCCGAATTTGGTCGCGGCGTCGAATTTCACCGGCGGCATGAACTTTATGACCTACCGAGGGGCGCATTCTTCGGCCGCCACGGAGACGAATCCCCTCGTTATCTATATAGATGACGTACCCATCGAAACTTTCCAGACGCTGGATGTGAACCTTGCCAATATCGAGCGGATCGAGGTCCTCAGGGGCGCTCAGGGGGTCATTTATGGGAAAAACGCCTATGCGGGTGTCATCCGGATTATCACCAAAAAGCCCGGCGACACCCATGAAGGGAAGGCCATAGCGCAGGTTAATTCGCGCGGCGGTTACGGCGGCGGTGGTTCCGTCAGCGGTCCCGTCGTGGATAATACCCTGTTTTATTCCCTGACCGGAACCTACAATCGCGATAATGGATTTCTCAAGGCCTCGGATGATACCGACCGGGAAGAGATAACCAATAAACGCCTCAAAGGGCAGCTTCTTTACACCCCCTCCGATCGTGCCGATTTGTCACTTTTGGTGGACTATTCGAACAGGGACAAGGAACAACCTCACTACAACATTACATCGGGAACTGTGTCCATGACGTCCCTTGCTTCACCTGACGACGTGGAACGGTCCTCCCTTCTGAATCTGGCCTTGTCCGGAAGTCTGGACTTTGACAATTTCACGTTGGAAAGTATCACCACCGACCGCCACGAAGACATGTATTACAAGATGGACTGGACTCCGCTGGGCATAACTGGATACCAGGCCGGAAGGGATTCGGAAAAACAGGAAGTCACCCAGGAATTCCGGATCAGGTCAAGGGATGACAAAGAGGGTATGCAGTGGCTTTTCGGGCTGTACGGCAGCTATACCGATTATGATATGGGCATGTACCAGAACAAGGGCCTGGAGGATGTGCCGTTCAGGATGTTCTCCTCGGAATTCGCCCCGTTCGGTCAACTTGAGTTTCCTTTAACCTCATCCTTCAAGCTGGTTGCGGGATTGCGTTGGCATTACGTGCATCGCAATGCCAACGTTACCCATATGGCCACTGGGGCCCAGGAGCGTATCGAGGGCTCTTGGAACGATCTGGCCCCACGAGTCAGTCTCAGCTACCAGATTGATGACGACAAGTTGTTGTATACAGGAGTGAGCCGTAGTTTTATTCCCGGCGGCATCTGCTATTCTTCCATGAACCCCGGGAGCAACCTCAAATACAAGTCACAAAAGGCATGGAACTATGAGTTTGGAGCCAAAACCGAGTGGCTGGATAACAGGCTGCGTGTCAACCCTGTGCTGTTTTATAGTTTTTATACAGATTTGCAGGAAATGACCTATGACAGCGGCACGGGTGCCTATATCGCCAGCAATCCGGGCGAAGAGGCCGTGGCCTACGGTGCGGAACTCGACGTGACGTATCTGTTGTTCAAAGGGGTCGAAGCCGACATGAGCCTCGGTTACACCAAGGCGCAGTATAAAAAATATACTGATTACACCGGAGCGTCGTACGACAACAACAGCATCATCATGTCGCCCGAGTTCACTGGCCGGGCCGGGTTGCAGTACCGCTCCGAAGCCGGGCTTTTCCTGCGCGGGGATGTCAACTACGTCAGTTCCTTTTACTGGGACGGTGCCAATAGCTACAAGCGTTCCCCTGTTCTGACCGTTGATGCCCGAGTTGGTTGGGAGTGGGACTCGTTTGATGTCTATGCCTACGGTAAGAACATCTTTGGCACGCGTTATCTCGACTACTATTCGACCGCCAACAACCTGGCCTATACGGCTGAAACTGAAACCTTCGGTTTGGAAGTGTCCTGCCGGTTCTAGGCTGTCTTGATGGAAGCCTGAGAAAAGATGGGCAGGCGCATGGTGCACGCCTTTGAAAGGCTAATAAAAGTGAAATGATTAATTCCATAACAGCTGGGGGCAATCTCTCAGCTGTTATGGCGCTTCCTTCATATTAATTGAATGCGGCTGCAGGGGCTTTTCGATGCAGATGAATGCGGGCATGAAAGGGGAACCTCTGAATTCATTTTATCTATAGACTTGATTGGGTTATTTTAATAGTGTTTCTATCCATCACAAATGAATAACAGAACAGATGCGGCAATGTATGGTGGTGTTTTGTCTTAAGGGAGTTGGCCTGAATCAATCTGTTTATCAGACGTAGAATGGAGTGGTCATGACAAAAGTCAACGCCGAAAAATGCAGGACCTTTTCTGAGTTGAAGGGCATATCGGAATCCAATTCTTTAAATGAGAGCCTCGGGAAACTGACGCAAAAAAATGAAGTGGTTGATGGCAGCGGGGTGCTCTTTTCCCCCTTGCCCGGATTCTTTTTTGGCTATTGCGGTCAACTGAAGGTTGAATCCCCGATGTCGCAGAGCGTTTATTACGACGAGCAGGTTTTTGCCCTGACGTTGGTGCTGGAGGGCGCCTGCAACTATACTGTCGGCGGGACTGCGAACAATCGTTTTTCATTGCAAAAGAACATGTTTGTTGCCGGTTGCTGGGATAGCGTTGACGTTGAAACCGCCTATCCGAAGCAGGCTTCATACAGCCATATAGGTTTTTTGCTGACCAAAACTGCCGCCGATATATACTTGGGAAAGGTCGCCAGCAGTGAAATACGCAAGATAATTGAATCCAAGGGCGGCCCGGAAAAAACGGTTGTCGGTTCGGCTCTTTCTGAGACGATTGTCCATATCCAGCAGGCGTTGAATGATGCCCAAAACGATTCCGCATCGGCTCTGCTCGCCTTGCGGTGCGGTGCGTTGAATTGTTTTGTCATGCTCATGAATAACCTGTTTTCCCTTGGAGCAGGCTCCAGGCATTACCCTCCGCACCAGGCGGATGTGAGGCAGATCGCCAAGTTGAAAGATCATATAGACGAAAATTTTCTGGAGATCAGCACGGTCAAGGACGTGTGCTCCCAGTTCTGCATGAGCCTTTCCAAGGCGAACAACCTGTTCAAGGCCCAATACAGCGTCACCATCGCCCAGTATATTCACGATTATAAAATGGCTTACGCCTATTCGAGGTTGGTGGAGCGCAAGTGCAACGTGACGGAGTGCGCCATGGAGGTCGGGTATTCCAACATCAGCCATTTTATTTCCTCGTTCAAGAAGCGCTATAAACTCACCCCCAAAGCAGTGACTCTTCTCCACCGTCTCCCCTCCCATGAAAAGCGGGGCGAAACGTTTCATTCAGGCGCGGAAAACGCGCATTGTCCGCTCTCCGGCCTGTGATTTGGGTGAGCGGATCGTTTTGCTGCGGTTTTGATGGTCCTTTCGTCCGAGACGTGAGGATTGTCTGTCTCGTGTGTGTTCGCTACTCGGACGGGAGTTCGTCGCCTTGCCTCGCAAAATAGACTCCATAGGCAAATCTGGCCTTCTTTTTCCCTGGAATATTGGTGCCAAGTCGTTTTCGACCTTAGAAGTCCTTGTTTACGGCATGAACGATCAGTCTGCTTAATTGAGAATGAAAATTGATTTCGATTAAATTATGAACGGTCTGGGGCAGAACCGCCGTGGATGATCTGTTGTTTATAGGACGCGTATTCGAGAGGGATCGAAGAAGTGGTTTCCGGTGATGGCAGATCGGCAGAGTGAAAGGTCATAGGAAAAGGAAGGTGATTTCGATGAAGAGACTCGCAGTTCTTGATGCTCAATCGGCTCCATGTCGTTTCTTGGAAACTTTTCAATCCATGTGCGTGGACGCGGGTGTTGAGCCTGTCGCCCTGGAGTGCCGATCTGCCGAGGAAATAGCTGCCGGAGCCGACGGTTGCGCGGCGGCGATTTGTTTTTTTGTGAACGTGGGAAAAGAGGCCCTCAGGCACCTGTCCGGACTCGAAATGGTCGTGCGGGCCGGAATCGGGGTGGATAACTTCGTTTTGGACGACTTCACGGAACACGGCGTGCTCGCATGCAATACACCTGACTACGGTATAGAGGAAGTCGCCGTGCATGCCTTGGCTCTGCTGCTGGCTTTGGAGAGGAATTTGGTCAACTTTGGCCGGTCAACCCGTCAGGGGGACTGGGATCAGACCCATGGGCGTGAATTGCATCGGGTATCGCACAAAACCCTTGGACTCATCGGCTTTGGACGCACCGCACGCAAACTGTGCGAGCTGGCATCTCCCCTTGGATACAGGATACTTGTCTATGATCCGCATGTTACTGCCGAGGTCTGCCGGAAACTTTCAGTTCGCAAGGTCGGCCTGGATGAGCTCTTTTTCCGTGCGGATGCGATTTCGGTCATGGCCCCGGCCACTCCGGAAACCGAACATATTGTCAACGCGGACCGTCTGGCTCTTTCCAGGGACGGGTTGTTGCTGGTGAACACCTCCCGCGGCTCGCTCGTGAGCACCGAAGCGGTGATGGAAGCCCTGGATAGCGGGAAACTTCACGGCGTCGCGTTGGATGTCCTTGAGGAGGAACCTCCCGCAGCCGCCTGCCGGAAGTTGTTGGCTCATGACGCGGTTATAGCAACGCCGCATATCGCCTATCGTTCGGTGGAATCGATTCAGGCGTTGATCCGGATGTCCGTGCAGACCGCACTCGACTATCTCTGCCTGGGAAAAGTGAACAATCTGATCAACACGGCGGTCCTGCGCACCCACGGGATAAATACCGAATCGCATGGACAAGGAGTGATGGCATGACTTCAACATCCGCTTTAACGGACATGAGCCTGGATGAACTGGCCTCTTTCGTCGCGCGCAAGGGGCAGGGAACAGCGGTCGCCGGAGGTGTGACTCTGCCCCACGTGGAGGGGGTCCCGCCTCTTTCGTATGGACAGGATCGGATGGTCTTTATGGACAGGCTGTCCGGGGGGACGTCGTTTTACAATTTGGCATACGGCCATGTCATGGAAGGTCCCCTGGATATCGAAGCGCTGTCCAGGGCTTGGCTGCATGTTGTCGGTCGTCACGAGACGCTGCACAGTTGTTTTCCCGATGACGAAAATGGCAAGCCCTGCCTTCGATTCATTCCCGCGTCCGCATGCGCCCTTCGGTTCAGAGATCTCCGTGAACTCGATCCGGCAGAAAGACTTGAGCGCGTGGATCGGGAAGTCAACGGCATGATCAGCAAGGCCTACAATCTCAAGGAGGGCCCCCTGGCCCGGGGGATTGTACTCCAGGAGACTGATCAGCGATTCGTCTTTCTTTACGGCTTCCACCACAGCGTTTTTGATGGCTGGTCTTTGAGCGTTTTTCACCAGGAGCTTTTCAAGGGGTATGAAGCCTATTGCGCCGGGACGGAGCCGGACCTTCCCCCCATGTCCGCCACTCATGGGCAATACGCACTGTGGCAGAGAAACATGGTGGAAGGGGCGTTTGGCCAAAAGGAAGAGCGGTGGTGGCAGGAGTACCTGTCGGATGTCCGCGACCTGAACCTGGTCACGGACAAGTCCCGTCCTGCGGTCCAGGGTTTTGATGGCGACAGTGTGGAATTTACCGTGCCTCGGGATGTCCGCACTTCGCTGGAAAAAGCGGCAAAAAAAGTTGGCGCCAGCCCGTTCATGCTGTGGACGGCCATCCTTGCCCTTATGTTGGGGAAATATTCGGGACAAAAGGATTTCGCCATTGGCGGCTCGTTGTCGGGCCGCTCTCTTCCCGAGACCGAATCCCTTGTCGGTTTTCTCGTCAACCATCTTGTCATTAAGATCGAGAACGACCCGTCCGATTCTTTTACGGGTCATTTGCAGCGTGTGAAGCAAAGTGTCCTGACTTCCTATGATCATGGCGAGTATCCGTTTCAAAAGGTCGCCCAGAGTCTGGGGCGTCAGCCTGATCCGAGCAGAAATCCGATCTACCAGGCGACTTTGACATACCAGAATTATTCCGAATCCGGTCCGGAGATCCAAGGGCTCTCCCTTTCCGATATCGCTTTCCCCCTGCAATCCACTCCCGTGGACCTGGATCTGCTGGGTTGGCCCACGGATGAGGGGGTATTTTTTTGTCTCCGGTACGCAACGAATTTGTTGTCCCGGGAAGCGGCCCAATCGTTTTGCCTCGCCTTGGTGCAGCTTTCCCGGTATCTGGCCGACAATCATGATGCCGTTGTCGGGGATATGCTCAGACAGCCATTTTTCCCCAATATTTCGAAGCGACAGCCGTCGATACTCGTCGGAGAGGATGACCGGTTTGTTTACCGTTCCCCCTGGGAGCGGCTGATGGACCAGGTGAACCGTATTCCGAATTCTCCGGCAATTATTTTGGCCGGGGAAGAAGGGGGAGCCATTGGCGATTCACCCATGCCCCAGGCAACGGTTTCCTTCGCGGATTTGGCGGCCATGAGTGCATCCTATGCCAGCAAGCTGAAGAACGGTGGTGTCGGCCGCGGCAATAAGACCGTCATTCTCCTGTATACGGGAGTGGAGTTGTTTGTCGCCATGCTCGCCGTTTGGCATCGTAACGGCGCCTGGCTCGTCGTTGATCCCGAGATTCCGCAATTGCGTCTGGAGTCGATCCTCCGGGAAGTCGCCCCGGACAGTGTCATCGGGTCGGCCTCGGCTCTGGAGAAGTTTAGCCTTGAAAGCTCTCCCTTCAGGCCCCGGCATGTATACACAATGCCGGACTGGAACAGGATTCCCCTTGACGGGGAGATGGCCGAACCGGTGAAGCCCGCAGAGGATCACGAGGCCATGTATCTCTGCTCTTCCGGTTCCACGGGCATTCCGAAGATAGCGCCTTGTCCGCATGATGCCGTGACAAAGCGTCTCTCATGGGAGATGGAAAACTTCCCCTTGAGGGAGAATGACCTGGGATGCTTCAAGTCCTCGCTTTCCTATTCCGACTTTTTTTATGAAGTCTTTGTCCCGCTTTTGTCGGGGGTGCGGCTGCTTTTGCTCGGACACTCGCCTGCGCGGGACATCCAGCGGCTCATGCAGTTGATAGAGCTGTACGGTGTCACCAAACTGGTGGCCGTGCCTTCAGTCCTCAAGGCCATGCACAGGATCAGCGGAGGCTTCAAGGACCGGTTGCAGGGGGTCAGGTATATCCGGACCAGCGGGGAGCCCATGCCTGCCAAGTTGGCTGAAGCCGTCGTGGAGGCGATTCCGGGTGTGACCCTGTATGGGGTCTATGGCTCCATGGAAATGCACAACCCCACGGCGTTCTGCTATTCTCGAAACCGTTCCCTGGTGGACGCCAAAGCCATGTATCTCCCTGCCGGTGCGCCGCTTCCCGGGCGTACGTCAGCATTGCTGGATGACTACCTGTTGCCGGTGCCCATGGGAGAGAGAGGGGAACTGTTTGCCACCGGTTGGGGGCTCACTCCCGGGTATCTCTCTGGTGATCATAAGAATCTGTTTCCCCTTCTGGATATCATCAAACCGGGTCAGAGGTGGTATAAGAGCGGCGACATGGGGTTCATCGACGAAAACGGGTTGTTGCATATCGCCGGTCGGAAGGATTCTCAGCTCAAGGTGCGCGGTGTCCGTATTGAAGCGCAAGAGGTCGAGGGCGCCATGCTTCGGTTCCCGGGTGTAAGTGAAGCGAAGGTCGCGGTCTGGGATGATGAGGAGGGGAACCAGCGGCTCTACGGTTTTATCATATTGACGCCTGCTGCGGCCCGGGAGGCGGATAAAGCCGCCTTGGTCAGGGATATCCGGTCCTTCTTGCTGGAAAGTCTTCCTGCCGTGATGGTTCCCGATTACGTCACACCGCTTCAGGAATGGCCCCGAACCGCCACGGGAAAGGCTTTTCTGTCGCCCTTGAAAGAGGCCTTCAGACGTGAAAACGCCATGGTCGATCGCAGGGAACAAACGGAATTCACCCCCTCCGAGAAGGACATTGCCCGGATCTGGGCCAATGTTCTTGGCGGCAATAGTTTCCAAGACGCCAAGACCACATTTTTCAAAGCGGGAGGCAATTCGCTTTTGCTTGTGAATCTCCACAACGAGCTCCAAAAGAAGTTCGGCAGGGATTTTCCGCTTACCGTTCTCTTTCAGAATCCGACCATAGAAAGTCAGGCCGCATATTTTGAGGAAGAGATGGGGCTCGAAAAAACGACCGGTCCCAAAACCATTCCGGGAGGGCGCAGGAGGCTTAGGTCCAGGCGCATGGCCAGCGAGCGTTGACCTCCCCATGGAGGTTTGGTTCCTGTTCGCGCCCGGGCAGTCCTGCTGCTGTTGGAATACCGGTCAAAATGATGGAGGCTGACATGAAAGACAAGACACCCGCAGCGATACTTGGTTCAGGAAAAATCGGCACCGACCTGCTGTACAAGCTGCTTCGTTCACGCAATATGCGTTGCGCCTGCTTCGTGGGCAGGCGGGAAGAGTCGGAGGGCATCCAGAGGGCTCGGAAGCTTGGAGTCCCTGTTTCCACCGGACAGGCTCAATACCTGCTCGAAAATCCCGATTCATACGAGATCGTCTTTGACGCCACCAGCGCCATTGCCCATGCGGAGCACAGCCAACAATTCGCCGAGCTTGGCAAGATGATGTTCGACCTGACACCATCCCACGTGGGTGCTCCTGTCGTGCCCACGGTCAACGCCGAAAGGATGCATTCCTGCCGCGACGTGAGCCTGGTCTCCTGCGGTGGGCAGGTGGCCCTTCCGATCGTCCATGCCGTGTCCGGGCAGTGCGAGACTGTGGACTACATCGAAATGGTCAACACAAGCGCCTCGCAGAGTGCGGGACTGGCGACGCGTCTCAACATTGATGAATACCTGGAGACCACCGAAGCGGCGATCGCCGGTTTTTCGGGGTGCGAAAAGGTCAAGTGCCTGCTCGCCCTCAATCCTGCAACACCACCCGCCCACATGAGGGTGACGATCACCTTTTTGGCCTCCGGGTTCGACCGTCTCCGGGTGACGGCGGCTATCGGCAAGATGGTGGCCGAGGTGCAACGGTACGTGCCCGGCTATGCCCTTATTACCGAGCCGGTCTTCTCTGACGGTAAAATCATCGTGTTGGTCAGGGTGACCGGACAGGGTGACTACCTTGAAGAGTATGCCGGCAATTTGGACATCATCAATGCCGCTGCCGTGTACCTAGGAGAGCTTTACAGCGATAATCTTAACAAGCTTCGCCTGGACCACGGCGCACAAGAGGTGCTCGCATGCAGCTTTTAGACAAGTTCGACAACCTGATCGTATACGACTCAACCCTGAGGGACGGCAGTCATGCCATCCGCAATTCACTGTCGGCAGAACAGATATCGGGATATGCCCGCATAGCACAAGGAACGGGGGTGCCCTTTGTGGAGTTCGGACACGGTCTGGGGCTCGGGGCCTCCTCGCTTCAAAGCGGTCTGAGCCGGTTGACGGATCAGGAGATCATCGAGGCCGCACTCGAGGGCCTGGACAACAGCCGACTGTCCTGTTTCCTCATGCCCGGCTATGCCACGGTCAACAAGGATATCAAGCCGGCAATGGCCCAGGGCGTCTCCAATTTCCGCATCGGATGCCACTGCACTGAGGCCAATGTCGCGCTTCGGCATATCGATTACATGAAGGCCAACGGCGCCACCGTGTTTATCTCTCTGACCATGTCGCACATGGCAACCAAGGAGGAGCTTCTGGAACAGGGGCTGCTGGTGGAGAAGGCGGGTGCGGATGCGCTGATTCTCATGGATTCGGCCGGTCACTATATCCCGAGCAGAGTGGCTGAAACCGCCTCGTATCTCAGCTATAGCCTGGTGATCCCCATTGGGTTCCATGCCCATAACAATCTTGGAATGGCGGCCGCAAATGCGTTTGCTTCCGTTGAGAACGGATTTGCGATTGTCGATGGTTGTTGCTGCGGCTTCGGTGCCTCCTCCGGGAACTGCCAACTCGAGGTTATCATACCGCAACTTGAGAAGTATGGGCATACGACCGGTGTGGCTCTGCCGCGCCTGTTCGAATTGGCCGACTATACCAGGGAACATGTCCTGCAGGAAATTCCGTTCAGTGACCCTCTCAACATCGTCACCGGGCTCCATGGCATATCCAGCTCGTTTTCTTCCCATATCAAGAGGATCGCCGGGGATTACGACCTCAATGCCATTGATTTGTGCAAGGAACTCGCCAAGCACAAGCCGATCGGGACCCAGGAGGACTTGATCATCGAGTCCGCGATTTCCCTGAAAAACAGCCAAAAGGTGGCCTGAGTCCCACCTTTGGATGAATACGGAGGAAGAGGGAGAATTGGTTGGTCTGGGATTGGTTGTTCAGGGTGTTTATTGATTAAATCGGGATATTGGATACCGCGTTCTTCGTGTACGTTTGGTTTCATGGCCGTGTAGTTGCGGTCGAAGTCAAACATGCACACCGGGGAGGAACGATCATGTCCATAGTCAGTGCTCTGCGCAAGGAAACCCCGAAGATACTGCCCCTCTTTCTACCGATACTTCTGTCCCAGTATGCGGGCATCGCAAACGGCGTTGTGGATTCGGCCATGGCGGGTGCGCTCGGCACTCTTGAACTCGCCAGCATCGCTGTTGGCGCCGCCATATGGGTGCCGTTTCTCGCCTTCAGTCTCGGCACGTTGTACGGCCTGCTCATAGCCGTGTCCCAGGCCTTTGGCGCAAACGACCCTGACGGGGTTAATGTCGTCACCCGGCAGGGTATCTACCTCGGGCTGATCCTGGGCGTGATCGCTGCGGTGGTCCTGTATTTCATAGCGGACAACCTGGGCCTGTTCATTGCCGAGGCGGACATAGCCGAGCTGGCGAGCGTGTACATAAAAGCCGTTATCTGGGCCTTGCCTGTGGCCTGCGTACTGATTGCCGTGCGCTTTTACTGCGAAGGGCAGAAGGTCGTCATGCCCGTGACCATCATTTCCGTGTTCTCGGTGGGTATCAAAGCGTTTCTCAATTATGTTTTCATGTTCGGTAAGTTCGGATTCCCCTCGATGGGGGTTACCGGATGCGGACTGGCGACCATCTGCGAGTACACGTGTTTTCTGTTCCTGTTGTTGGGCTACGTGTCGTTTGTGCCCCGGTTCGCGGGCAAGCGTCTTGTCAGCCGGTTCTGCCTGCCTGACCTCCGGGCCATTGCCGGACTCTTCAAAAAGGGTGGCCCCATTGGCCTGTGCTTCACCTCCGAATACCTGGTTTTTTCCGTCATGGTGATCTTTATCAGCCGCCAGGGGGCGGTGGCCGCTGCCGCCCATCAGGTGGCTTTCAACTGCATGGTCCTTTTCTTCAGCATGGCCGCGGCGTTTTCAAGCGCATCCTGCATCCGCGTGGGCAATTTGTTCGGGCAGGGGGATGGGGAAAAGTTGCGTTTCGCCGTGTCCGGCATCGTTTCGTTGAGTGCCCTTATCGGCTGCGTGTTGATGGCGGGCATGATTTTGAACGCGGGCCATTTGGCTTCCATCTTCACCAGCGATCCGGTCGTGGTCCCGTTGGCTGTTTCCATTCTGTACGTGGCCGCATTTTTCCAAATAGCGGACTCGATGCAGGTCTGCCTGAATGGCGTGTTGCGCGGCGTTGGCGATGTGACTGTTCCCTTCCTGTACACCACGGCGGCTTATTGGGGAGTGGGCATTCCGTTCGGGTACGTGCTTTCCGGATCGCCTTTGCCCTTTGGTCTGGTTTCTCCTGCCTCACTCGGCGTTATCGGGTGGTGGCTGGCGCTCACCTTGGCGTTGTTCATCGCCACGGCGGTGCTTGGCTTCCGCACCCGCAGGATGTTGTGGGGCAAAAAGGGGCCGGTGGAAACTCTGGTGGCAGCCTCGGCTGAAGTCTGATGCGGGAATTTCAGTGTGCTTCATGGTATGCACGGTATGGTTAACAAAAATTATAAGTGATCGGGAGAGTTATGTTTTCGTGGGTCAAACAGCGGGGATGGCTTCGTTTTAGCCGTGTCTCATGGTGCATGACGGTGGGAGCGGTGGTGCTGTGTCTGGTTGTCTGGTTTCTCCTGGCGGGCAACAAAAATTATGAGGTCGAGGTCCAGGAAACCGAACGTATCGTCAGGGGCAGTCTGGAGCGGGTGCTGACCGCGACTGGTATTATCAAGCCCGAGGAAGGGGCCGAGGTGAAGACCGGGACGCGGGTCACGGGAGTGATCCAGACGTTGCATGTCAAGCTGGGAGATACGGTGGTAAAGGGGCAGCCCATTGCCGTCATGGACAATCGGGAGCAGGAGGCGGAATGCCGCAAGCTGGAGGCTGAACTCGGCGGGCTTCAGGCCGACCTGGCCCTGTTGGACGAGACATACCCTCTGAGAATCCAGGAAGCGGTTGCCAACCTTGGCAAGGCGGAGGCGGAGGCGGAACACGCCGAGGTTTCCTATCGCCGGATGGAGCGCCTCACGGAGACGAAAAGTGCGGCCAAGGCGGATCTCGACCGGGAGCGGAAGTTCCGGGCCACGACGCACCAGAACCAGATCATGCTGGACAAGACCCGGCAACGTCTGGAGGCTGGTTACTCCCTGGAAAAAGCCCGTCTCGTTCAGGCCGTGCAAAAGGCGGCCGCCGAGCTTGATGCCGCCCGGGTCCGCCTGTCCTACTCCACGATCGTCAGTCCCATCGACGGCGTTGTCAGCGGCATCACGGCCCAGGAAGGGGAGACGGTCGTGGCCGGGTTGCAGGTTGCCGATCTGATCACCGTTCTCGATGTCTCTCGCCTGGAGTTGCGCGTCTATGTCGATGAAAACGACATTGGCGAGGTGAAAATCGGGGATACGGTGCGTTTCAGCGTGGAGGCCTATCCGGACAGGCAGTTCTCGGGAACCGTGGCTTTGATCCATCCCGGTCCGGAAATCAGGAACAACATCGTCTATTACCGTGCGCTGGTTCGTCTTGATCCGGACTCGGCCCGGGCCTTGCGTCCGGAGATGACCGCCCATTGCGAGATGGTGGTCGGCAAGAAACTGGATGTCCTTCTGCTGCCCAATGCGGCGTTCAAATGGGTTGGTTCCCGTCGAATCCTTCTTGGGCTCGATGCTGCGGGCAAGCCCCGGCCGTGCAAGGTGGTGACCGGAATGGTGGGCAGAAAGTACACGGAGTTGTTTGAGGGGCTCAAGGAGAATGACGAGGTGGTTACCAGGGTCACTCTGCCAGAGGTTTTGCCCGAAGCGTGGGAGGCTGCGGAGTGAACCATGCATCCCACTCTGATTCTTCACTTCTTGCCGAGTTGAGCGGCATAACGCGCAGCTTCATGCAGGCGGGACGGGAGACCCGCGTGCTTCGGGGCGTCTCGCTCGATCTCTATCGCGGGGACTTTCTCGCATTGGTGGGCAGCTCCGGCTCGGGAAAATCGACCCTGCTGCACATCCTGGGTATTCTCGATCAGCCCGACACCGGGACCTACCAGCTGAATGGCCACGATATCGGCGCACTGGATGACGTCGAGGCCAGCAGGATGCGCAGCCGTTTTATCGGATTTGTGTTCCAGAGCTTCTACCTCATGCCCCAGACCTCGGCTCTGGAAAATGTGATGTTGCCCGGAATGTATACCGGCGAACCCCTTTCGCGCATGCGCGAATGGGCGATGTCACTGTTGGAGCGGGTGGGGTTGGCCGACCGGGCTGACCATACCCCCGCCCAATTGTCGGGCGGGCAGCAGCAGCGCGTCTCCATCGCACGGGCGTTGTTTAACAATCCCGACTTGTTGTTGGCCGATGAGCCCACCGGCCAGCTTGACGCGAAAACCAGTACCGAGATCATGGCCCTTTTCAATGACATCAATGCTGCCGGGACCAGTATTGTCGTCGTGACGCACGATCCGCAGACCGCAATGGGCGCGAAACGGCGGGTTCGGGTCGACGGCGGCCTCCTGAAGGTTGAGGAAGAACCGCCGTCGATGGTGGTTTGAACAACTGGAAGGACGTCAACCGATACCCCCTGGATAACGAACAAGATGCATCCGATCATATTTATTCGCTCGTTCCATCTGGCCCTGGTCTCGTTGTGGCGGTTCAAGCTCAGAAGCGTCCTTATTTTGGTTGCCGTTGCCCTGGCCGTAATGGCTTTGACGATCATTGTCGCAACAATGGAAGGCGCCGAGCGCAAGGCCGAGGAGCTGGCGGTCAATTTCGGGCCTACGGCTGTCAATGTGGTGGGGGGGGATGTCACCGGGCAGACCCTGGGGACTTCTCCGTTGACCCTGACCTGGGATGATGTCCGGGCGTTGCAGGCCCATCTGCCGGATGTCGAGCGGATCTCGCCGTACCTGTACAGATTGGGCGTGGTCGTCCAGGGGAACGGAAAGACTCATGTGGCGGACGCCCTGGGCGGCAGCGGGCCCGACCATTGGCTGCATTGGGCCTGGCCCCTGCAGAAAGGGCAGGATTTCACGGCTGACGACATCAAGTACTCCCGCAGGGTCTGTTTTTTGGGGGACATCACCGCCGAACGGCTGTTTGGGGACAAGGACCCCATAGGGGAGGTCGTGCTCGTGGATTCCATCCCGTTTGTCGTGCAGGGAGTTCATGCTCCATTGGGAATGGCCTCCGGAGGGGAGGAAATGGACGACCGGGTTACCGTACCCATCACCACTATGGCCGGTCGCTTCAATATTTCACGGCAACACCTTCTTCAGATCAGGGTGACATACCCCTCCCACACCCCTTCGTCCGCCATGCCGGGATATGTGGAGGCTGTTCGAAGTGTGCTGCGGGAATCCCATGGCTTCAGCGAGACGCAGGAGGACGACTTCATTCCCTTCACCGCCGGTGATGTGTTGCAGTTCGTTTCCCTACTCAAGGGGGGCGTTCTGCTCTTTCTCGGTGCAACGGTGGTCACTTCCATTCTGGTGAGCGGCTTTGTCCTAGCCAATCTTTTCCATCTTTCCGTTGCCGAGCGCAAGACGGAGATCGGATTGAAAAAGGCCCTCGGCGCCAACCGGTCCGCCATCCTTTTGCAGTTCATGCTCGAGTCCCTGTTGCTCTGCGTGTTCGGGGCCGTGTTGGGGCTGGTTGCCGGGGTGTGCATCAGCTATGTCATGGAGCGATTCGGTTTTTTAAGCATTGTCCTTTCGCCCGAATTGTTTTTGTGGGCCTTTGGGGGGGCGTGCTGCATCGGCTTTTTCTTTGCTCTCCGGCCGGCGCGTGTCGCCGCTGACATGCCGCCGGTTGTGGCGCTGAAGGGGGGAGCGTGAGCAACGCTTTCCCTTCTCATCCCGGAGCTCTTCCGGAAGCCGATGTCTCCTCACGTGTCGTGAGCTTCCGTCTGGGAGTCCGCACGGCAATCCACACCTTCAGGGCCCAGCCGCTTCGGGCTGTCCTTGCCATGTCGGGCGTCTTTCTCGGTGCGCTCCTGTTGACCGGCATTACCCATGTCCTGGGGGGTATAGCCCTGCAGATAGAGGCGCAAGCGCGCAGCCTCGGAGCCGATGTCGCCACGGTCTCTCCCGAACGTCCGGGGTTCAGCCGCCGGCCTGAAATGCATTCTTCCTCCGTCGATTCCGATGAAGAGGAAACGGGCACGGTGGAAGATGAGGAGCGATACGTCCCGCTGGATATCGCGGCGACATTGACGCCGGAGGACCTGGAAACCGTTGTCGATCGGATTCCTTACGTCACTGATGGCGTGCCCTTCGTGACTTTTGACGATATGGTGTTTCATGGGCGCAAAAGGAGTTCCTGTTCCGTCATGGGGGTCACTCCCGCCTATACCGACATGCATTCCGTGACGCCCGCAGTGGGGCGTTTTTTCGACGAGTCTGAAGAGGCTCGGGGTGAGCTGGTCTGCGTTCTTGGCGATGCCATTGCCCGTAGGCTGTTCGGTATCCCCGAATCCGCCAAGGGAGAACATGTCCGGATTCGTAGAAGCATGCTGCTTGTCCTTGGCGTGATGCAGCCCAGGGGGGCGGATAGCAGCGGTAAAAACATGGATGAAATCATCTTTACCCCAGCCCGCACGGGAATGCAGCGCCTGTCTTCCCAGGATCACGTGGCGGGGTTTTATCTCAAACTACGCAGCCGGGCGTTCATTCCCGCCCTAGACAGGGCCTTGAACGGTCTTCTCCGCAAACAACACAACCTGTCCGGCACTGAGGGCAATGACTTCAGCGTCAATTACGCCGACCAAATCGACGACATGATGGCCGATGCCATGGACCTCATGACCACGCTCGGGTTCATCGGGGCTGGCATCTCCTTTTTTGTCGGCACACTCGGCATTTTTTCCATCATGATTCTCATGGTCCACGCCCGCAAGGTCGAAATAGGCATACGTCGGGCCATAGGCGCGCCGCAGCGCCTCATTTTGCAGCAGTTTCTATTCGAGTCCGGTATGATGGCAGGGGCTGGCGGTGCCTTGGGCGTGCTGGTGGCAATAGTGATTGTCGAAGGCCTGGCCTTCTGGGGCATATTGCCCGGCTATCTGAATATTCCCCTTGCCTTGGGCGTGTGCCTTCTGTCCTCCGGGTGTGGCGTCCTGGCCGGTGGCTATCCCGCTTGGAAGGCCGCCAATCTTGAAGTTCTGGCTGCGCTCCGCTCTGATTCCTGAACCCGGTTCTTATTGAACAAAGAATTTGTCCAAAATATTACGCTGTTGGGATTCGTGCTTTACAATGAGATTGATTGATATTAACTTTCAATTTCAATTGTGAAAGTTGATAATGATACCCTCAGCGAGGTTCCAATGCATGGCTTGTTTTCCGGGGTCGATTCGTTTTTGTCGTTTCTCTCTTGTCCCAAATCGGTAGGCACCAACACGCAGCTTTCAAAAGAAAATGGAGCGAGTGACGGCATCTGTTTTATCCCGCTGCCCGGATTCCTTTTCGGTGCATTCGGTTCCGTGAGTCTTGAGTCCCCGATTCAGCGGCGGATAACCTGCGATGAGCCCATCATTTCGGCCGTTCTCTTTTTGGAGGGAATGGCCGAATATTCCATCGGGGGGAGACGATACGACCTGCAAAAGAACATGTTTATACTTGGGCGGTGGCGCAACCGGGAGGTCGAAGTGGCGTTGCCGGCACAGGATGGGTGCAGTCTCGTCGGGTTTATGGTCCAGGAATCTGTCCTGGAGGACCATTTCGGGTGCGGGTTGAGTTCCGATGTGCGTGCAAGCCTGGGCCAGGCCGTGATGCAAAGCCCGGGCGGGGGCGAGTCGGTCAGCGGAATCGCGAAGCCGGGAACGCTGATTGACGCCAACAACATTCTCGATATGCAGGCGGTCCATGATGCGGGAGGACTGCAGCTCAGGGGAAAGGTCTTCAGCCTCTTCGCCAAATTCATACACCAGGCGGCTGAAGCCGCTTCACGTCCTGCTGTCTCCGTGCATGACGATGACAGGCGAAGGCTGGCGGATCTCAAGGCCATCATCGAGTCCCGGTATAGTTCAATTCATTCGGCTGCCAAAATCTGCTCGGAGATCGGAATGAGCTTTTCAAAGGCGAACAAGGCCTTCAAGGCGCTTTATTCAACGACCATCGCCCAGTATATCCAACAATGCAGAATGGCATACGCCTACTCGGCGCTTTCCAACCGCCAGCATAATGTGGGCGAATGCGCATCAGAAGTGGGATATTCCAATACCAGCCATTTCATCGAGGCTTTCAAAAAACACTACGGGATGACGCCGAAGGCCGTCTCACGCTTTCAGTCCGAAGGCGGAGCGCCCCAGCGGTGAACGTGGAGCCCGGCCCTCGGGCCGGAGCGGAAAACCAATATTTAGAACGGCTCTGGGCCTTTCGTCCGATCGCTGCCGTTTTCACCCCAAATCGGGCAATTATTAAACGAATCTGAACAGCGGTGTTTGCCGAATGCGTTACCATGCCTTAGTCGGTTGAGGATTTGCTTCGCTCTTCTCCCGGTTTGCGCAGGGAGAAAGCGAAAAGGCGTCACTTTTTATTGATTTTGATTACTAACTTCAATCGGTGAAGGCGGTTTTCAGCACAATCGACTGGCGCCTCATCAGCCGCTACGGGGTCCCCGTGGACGGTGACAACGGCCTGGACTTTTGCCCGTGGCATTTGTCGGTTTGGATTATCGGCTTGAGATGGGCTTCTGGGCTTCATGCGTATTCCCCCCTGCAGTGATGACCATTCAAGGCAGTACAAATCAAAACGCAAAGGATGTTACGCTATGCTTCAGAACAGGATTTTTCATTGCTACTATGTCGACCATTCCTTTTACTCCGCCCAAAAAATCGGTCGAATTTATTCGACCCTGGCGCAGGATGACTCCCTGGATCTGGGAGACAGCATTGTGCTGGCCACCTGTCAGCGCATCGAACTCTACACTCCTTTTGAGCACAATCCGATTTCTCATCTGGGATTGCCGTTCAAACATATTTCCGGGCGGGACAACGTGATGAAACGCCTGATTTCCATCGGAGCAGGAGTGGAGTCCCAGATCCTCGGCGAAAGGAATGTCTTTTATCAGGTTCAGAAGTCCATCAGGGATGCTGACGACAAGAATGAACTGAAGACCATGTTCAAGGAAGCGTTGCTGGAAGCCGAGCGCATCAGGAAAGACAGGGTGTTTTATGCTGACATGAATTACGAGGACATATCGCTGGCCATTTTGAATGAAGTCATTGCCAAGAGCGATGAAAGCGATGTCGGACTGGTGATCGTCGGAAGCGGCATGCTGGCCAGAGACTTTTTGCAAAAGGGAGTGCAGACGCAGTTCGAGCGCGTGAACTTCATCACCAGATCGCCCAGGAATCTGAAAAAGAAATTTGAAAAAGAACAGAAAAAAATAGTCCTTCGCTGCGAGGAGTTTTGTGCAGTCGACCGGCAACCCTACTATTGCATCATTGCGACGAACGGACTTGAGCGGGACAATTATGCCGAAAAGGTCAGGCCGATTCTGTTGTCTGAGTCATGCCGGGGCGTATTTGATCTTTCCGCCGTCCCGCTTTTCCAGAAGGAAGTGGGGCCGATATTCTATGGAGATACCTATTCCGAGGATTATTACGACTACGTTGACAGGTGCAATGACCGCAAGCGGTTCGAAGCCCAGTGCATAAAAAATGACATAATGGATGGTATTGCGGTGGAGGCCTGCAGGGTCGAAACTTCAGAAGTGGCCTGACCGGGATAGAACCCGGCGGCCATGCGGCACAATGCGGGCCTGGTTTCTTCCCGCATTGTGCCGTTATGATGTTTTTTTAGATCCTCTTACCAGTCGCTTACGGCTATGCGCTCTCCGTCTCGGGCGCGGCCGTTCTTTCAATCAATTCGTAAACATGTTCGGCCAACCCTTCAATGGTTGGCGTAATGAACACCTGTGCGAGCGAGATGCGCAGCCCCAGCTTGTTCTCCACCCTGGCGAACACCTGCATTGCCTTGAGAGAATCGCCTCCGGCTTCAAAGAAACTACTGGTCACATCCAGCCCTTCCGATGGCAAAATTTCTTCCCATACTTCGAGAAGGAATGATTCCACAGGGTTTTTTGGCGGTCGACGGTCGGTTGTTTCGTTCGTCGCCCCCTTGTCTGCAAGCGCGCATAACGATTTACGGTCCACTTTGCCATTGGGCGTGAGCGGAAAGTCGTCCAGGAACACCCACCTTCGTGGGCGCATTGTAACGGGTAGGATTTCGTTGACCCATTGGCGCAGACCGCGTTCAAGCGCTTCTTTCGTATTTGGGGAGACTGGTTTGACGAACGCCGTCAGAATTGCCGGTGAATGGTTTCCGGTTTTGGAGCCGGTGCCGGCGGTGACTATGGCCCGTTCGACAGCTTCATGTCGGGCTATTGCCTGTTCCACTTCGCCGGGGTCCAGACGGTATCCGTTAATGTTCAGCTGAAAGTCCTTTCTGCCAAGTATCTCTATCATCCCGCCCGGCCGGAACCGGCCAAGGTCGCCGGTACGGTAAATGGTTTCCCCCGTGATGGGGTGCACCGTGAAGGCCCGCTGGTTTTCCTCTTCATCCAGACTGGCCCGTGTACAAAGCGGGGTGCCGCCGCAGAACATCTCTCCCTGGACCCAGTCCGGCACGTCTTTCAGGTCTCCGTTGAGAATATGGTAGCTGGCGTTGTTGATGGGTCTGCCGTAGGGCAGGCTTTCCCATCCGGGAGCGAGTTCCTCGACTCGGTTGATGATATTCCAAACCGTGGTTTCCGTCGGGCCGCCAATGGTGTAAAGGGCCGCGTTCGGGGCCCCCTTCACCATTCGATCCTTGATGCCGGGGTCCACCCAGTCTCCGCCCAGGACAACGGTTTTCAGGGAGTTTTTTTGTTTCGCACCGGTGGACAGCAGCTGTTCCATGTACATGGGAACGCTGTTCCAGAACGTTATGCCATGTCTTTCGGTAAGCTCGGCCCATTGCTCCGGCGATCCGGCTTCCTCAGGAGTGGGAAGGACAAGTCTGGCACCGGCCGCCAGGGTACCGAAGATATCGTAAACGGAGAGGTCGTGGTGCAGAGCGGTTATGCCGAATACCGTGTCATCGGGACCGAGGTTGAACTGCCGGTTGCTATAGGTCACCAGGTTCAGCAACGCTTCATGCCCCACGGTCACGCCTTTGGGCGTTCCTGTGGAGCCGGAGGTGAAAATAATATAGGCCGGGGTGTTTTTCTCAGGGCCGGTTACGGTTTTTTCCAAGTGCTGCAAATCAAGCCGGGAGCCCTTTTCCAGCAACTCGTCCAAGGAGGCCGCCGGGTGGTCCTTTTCGTTCAGATTCCGGCGTAGTGTGGCGTCTGTGATGGTCAGGAAGGGCGATGCCGCGGCAAGGATGGTTTCCAGCCGATCTCGGGGCATGGCCGGGTCTATGGGGACGTAAGCCAGTCCGGCCGCTTCAATGCCCATGACGGCTGCCTGCTGTTCCCATCCGCGTTGCAGCAGAACCGCCACGCAGGCCGGGACGGCACTGTTGCCTTTTGCATGGGGAAGGATAGCCCCGGCCAGGCGGAGGGATATCTCGTGGAGTTGGCCATAGGAAATGGTTGTTGAACCGCTGATCAATGCGGGCTTATCCGGCTGGTTGCGAGCCGTTTGCGAGAAGAGCCGGAAGGCGTTTTCACCCGCCGTTTCCATGGGGAGGTTGTTTTGCGAAAGGCGCAAAGTAAATTGCTGCCGGGGGATACGGACAACATTTGTTTGCAGCCATTGCGTTTCGTTTGAGAGGGCTGTCAATATCCGGATATATTCATTGAACATGGCCTCTACCATGCCCTTTGGGAAAACTGTTTTTTGGAAGTCCCAGCTGATCTCCAGCGCGTCGTTGAGGACGAAGTACTGGCAGTCCAGCCACACCTGGGGGGTGGCTCCCTTGCAGGAGACGATGTCGCCGAAAACCGCAAAGGCTTTTTCCAGGGCATCGCGCGAGTCGCGGCGGTCGGGCATGGCCGTGAATACGATGGGCATGGCCTGCATTTCCGGCAGTCCTGTTTCGATGATTCTCTCGCGAAGCACCCGCAGGCCCGAGACGCTCCCGTGATCCAGATCTTCCCACATGCGCTCCTGCAGCTTTCTGGTCCGGTCGAGAAAGGTGCTTCCCTCGGACCGGCGGATCTCCAGTAGCGTGAAGGAAGCGAACTCTCCTATCATGTCGTTTACATCCGGGTGCCAGTCCAACTGCCTGTTGAAGCGTGGGAAGTTGAGGGTCATGTCTTTTTGTCCGCTCCAGAAAGCCAGCACGTCGCTGTATGCCGAAGCCATGAAGGAGGTCAGGGACACGCCTTGCTTGGCGCATGTGTTGAGGATGCGGGAAGTGGCCTCCTTGGGCAGGGTGTGCTCAAGGGTGGTGAATGGGCTGCCATCCACCAGCTTCTCCTGCAGGCCTGGCGGCACCATTGGCAGGGCGGGGGGCGGAGGGAGCTCTTTGAGGCGTTTTTTCCAATACGTCAGATCCCGGCTGAAACGGGCGCTTTGTTCCTGCCGGAGCACCGTGCGCATGTAATCGCAGAAGCGCAGCTCAAGTGGGCGCAATCGGGTTTGCGGATCGCGGTAGAGTGCGGCCAGTTCCTCGAAAAAGATTTGTGAGCTGCGCCCGTCAAAGCACCACATATCCAGCTTGCAGTGCAGGATGCCGTTGTTTGGCCTGTCCGTGATAGTGAAACGGAACTCGTTCTGGGGCCACTTGGTCAGATCGCTGACCGTCTGCCACATCTCGTCAACAATGGCCTTGAGCCGTTTGCCCTGTTCTTCTTCCCCGAGGGAGGAGATGTCCTTGATGCCGATGCTCACGGGCGAGGGGGTGCGCAACACCTGTTGCGTGCCGTCCGGCAGTACGACCACCCGCAACATGTCGTGGCGCATGATCAGTGCATTGAGGGCGGTGTTGAAACGCTCCTCGTCAAAATTGCTCATGGCGAAATCGATATAATACTGAATGGCCGTGCCGCCTCCTGCCATATCGTTGCTGCGACCTATCCAATATGCCTGCTGCATGGGGTTGAGGGGGAAGGGGGTATACCTGAGTTCCGGTGCAGGCATGGCCTTGTGCCCTTTCTTTTCTTGAGCAGAAAAGGCGGTCAGCCGTTTATTGAGTGCGGACAAATTCGTGTTCATCGCGTGTTCCTTTCTATTCGCTTCAAACGTTGTTGCAGCATTCGCGGGATTCCTCTTCCGCCAGTTGGGACAGCCTTGCTATCACGTTGTCTATGCTCCGCAACTGCATCAGTTCCTGCAACTGGATGGTCAACCCGGTGTATTTTTCGATGTCGGCGACAATGGCGATAGCTGAAAGGGAGGATCCGCCCCGTTCAAAGAAGTCATCGTCGGAAGTGATGTCGCTGGTGCCCAATGCCTGGTTCCATATATCGCACATGCACTGTTCGATGGACACGTTTCCTTTCGATCCGTCTTCCTGCTCCGAGTTTTTTCCTGTCTCGGCATGCGGAGGCTCTGTCCGGTCTGCGCTCTCTGTCCTGGAATCCAGCATGTCGCAGAAGTTTCGGCTCTTGTCCGGCCAGTAGCGGGTCGGCGCAAACGGGTATTGCGGGCATTGGACGTATTCTGGCCGTGCCCGTGGCACGAGATCCACGCCGGCCAGATGGAGATCCGCCAGAGCTCGGGCGTAGCCGTGGCCTGCCTCGGCCGGTTGTGACGGGACCGACACCCATTGCAACCGGCCGTCATTTTCTCCAACGTTGGGGAGGGCTGCGATGGGGGTGCTCATGGTCACAAGCAGATCGGCCCCTTGGCTGACGCAGGCGTCCACCGTTTTTGCAAAGGTTTCTTCGTGGTGATTCGGCCTGTTCACAAGCTCGGCGCCGGGGAGCGCCCACTCCCGAGAAGCCGCGTCCTTCCGGTCGGGCTGTCCATTGTGCCCGGAAAGGTTTTTCATCCCTTCCTCAAGGGACAGCGTTCCGGAGAGAACCTGTGCTGCTAGGTCTCCGGTCCCGTTACCGGCGATCATGGCGGGGACAAAACCGTGTGAAGCCAGCAAGTGGGCCAGACTGACGACCGAAGCGAGGTACAGCAAACGCTTGGCCCGGGTGTCATCCATAGTCGCCGGGGATTGTCCCGACACTATTGCCGCGAGATCCGGCCCCTGCATTTTTGCGCATTGGTCGGCACAGGTGTTAAAGGCTTTTCGGAAGGCCTCGTATTCCTGATAGAGTTCAGGGCCGAAGGAGGGCGCTAACGAGTCCGGTTCTTCCAGGATCAGAGCAGCCTTGAGCCCCTTGTGTTCGGGGGCCGCCTGAATCCCCTTGAGCGGCGTCTTCAGTTCGCGGATCGCTTCGGCTCCGGTTGCGGCTGTGATGGCAAAACGCCAGGGCAGGGCAGTCCTCCCGGTGAGTGCGGTTGCCGCTGCGAGGTGGACATTCACCTCGCCGGAGGCGAGAAAGTCCGCCCACTCTTCACAAAGGTTGACGAGGACCTTTTTTGATTTTGCGCTGAGGCATATGGGCAGTATCCCCGTGTCCTGTTCCCGGTGCTGCTTCGGTTTTTGCGGCGAACAAAATCCCTCCACGAGTATATGGCAGTTGGTGCCGCCCAGTCCGAAGGAGCTGATGCCGGCGGTCCGGGGGCTGTCTTCGGGCCAGTCGCGCAGTTCGGTGCATATCTGGAACGCGCTTTTTCCCATGCCCAGTTCAGGGTTGGGGCGTGAAAAATTGATTTGGGGGGCAATGGCCCCATGGCGGAGCATGAGCAGAACTTTTTGCAGTCCCACGATGCCCGCGCAGGCGCCCAGATGCCCCAGGTTGGCCTTGACGGATCCGAGGAAGCAGGCTCTGTCCCGGTCGGTCTGCGCATAGACGCTTCGGAGCGCCTTGAATTCGATTGGGTCTCCGAGATGCGTCCCCGTTCCATGCCCCTCAATGTATGAGATGTCCCCGCTTCGCATTCCCGCATTGGCCAGTGCCTGGGTGATCAGGGCTTGTTGTCCTGCGGCGCTCGGGGCGGCGTATCCGGCCCGAAGGGCTCCGTCGTTGTTGACCGCATATCCCCTGATGACCCCCAGGACGTTGTCTCCCTGCTCCAGTGCGTCGTGGAGTCTTTTCAGGATGACGGCTCCGACTCCTTCGCCGGTGATGGTGCCAACCGCATCCGCATCGTAGGGACGGCAATGGCCGTCGCCGGACAGGATGCTTCCGGTTTCGGCGAGATAGCCCCAGTGCCTGGGGCTGAATATGGCCGAGGTTATGGCCAGGGCGGTGTCGCAGCTGTAATCCTGCAGGCTTTGGCATGCGGTAGCCACGGCCACGAGGCCGGTGGAGCAGGCTGTCTGGACGTTGACGCTTGGCCCGGTCAGGCCGAGTTTGTAGGAAATCCAGGTGCTCAGGTAGTCCTGTCCGTTGAACAGGGAAGCGGTGAGCGCCTGCATGCCCGTCATGATGCTGTATTCCGGACCGAGGTTGCAGAGCAGGTAGTCGCTCCGGTGTCCGCCGGCAAAGACGCCTGTCAGCCCTTCAAGACGGTCCGGAGCAAGGTTGGCGTTTTCGAAGGCGTGCCAGGCCGTCTGCAGCATCAGCCGCAGTTGCGGATCCATGAGGGTGGCTTCAGCGGTGGTGTAGCCGAAAAACTCGGCGTCAAAGCCGGACACGTCCTTGAGCATGGCCGAGGCCGGGACGAACATGGGGTGCTCCCGCATTGACCGGGGGCACCCATTGGCCTTGAGCGTGTCCTCATCCAGGAAACGAACCGCTTCGTACCCTTCCTTGAGGTTGTCCCACAACTGGTCCAGGGTTGCGGCTCCGTGATAGGTGCCTGCCATGCCCACCACTGCGATGGACTGTTCGTAGGTTTCGCTTTGATAATCGTGAGTGTTCATTGATGATCCATCCGAATGCGGTCGCAAGGCGAGCCGTGGTTATCGTTTCGCCCTTCTAGCCGCCTTTTGTCGTTGCGCTCTGGACGAGGCAACGGCCATGGCGGCCCGGGCTTCTGTTTCGTCCTCCGGGTCTTTTTGCACGGCCTTGGCCATCTCTCTGATGCTGGGGTAATCGAATATGCCGACGCTCCCGAGATCCACATCGAACTCTTCCAGTATGAGTTTGCGGAGACGGGGGACGAGCACGGAGGTCCCCCCGAGTTCGAAAAAGCTGGCGTCGGGAGCCACATGGGGAAGACGCAGCACGCTACTCCATATATGGGTCATGCGTTTTTCCACGGGGCTTGCGGCTAGCGGTTCCGTCTGGTCCGTGTTGGAAAGGATGAGATGGCCCTGCTTGTCATATTCCGGGTTTGCCAGTTCCCGCATGCGGATGGGAACCCGCCTCCCAAGACGCTGCCGCAGGAACGACCGCAGACCGTCTGTCCGGACTCCCGCGGGCGAGAAGACGTCGAGTGCTTTCTGTGGATGAACCGTGTGCCCCGGCTTTTGCATGTACCGGCTGATGTGTGGGCTTTGCGTGTTTATTCCGGCCAGCAGCGTTCCTCCTTCACCGTTGACCGACCGGTGCATCATGGTCAACAGGCTCAGGGTGCCCCGTGCCGCGTCTATGGTAAGGAATCCTCTTTCTTCCATGAGCCGGGCAATGATGTCGTTTTCCTGGGCTGGATCGAGCCACCGCGACCACATGAAACAATGCCATGCTTCGGAGGCGGGCGACTTGGCCGCCTGGTTGTGTACGAAGGCTTCCGCAAGAGCGCTGGCGGGCGCGTAGAGCGCCGAGTCGACGCCTCCCCACAGGGAGAGCACGCTGGAGAACGCGATGCGTGGGCCGCTTCCGCCGCTATTGACGAAAGCGCGTTCGAGATTTTGGAGATGCGTGATGCGTTGCTGCATGCCGCTCGACATTTCCTTTTCGGTCACGTCCCGGAAGCCGCGCTCGCCAGTGTCGGCCGCCAGATGCAGCACCCCGCCGGGAACGATCGGCCCGGCGTTGATTCCCGTAAAGTATCTGGCTCCCTCCTTCAGCGCCGCCTGGAGGGTTTCCGCGTCGTCCAGACGGGCCGGTGCGTAGTGAACGCGCCGGGTCCAATCCGGAATCGAACCGCAGGTCTCTTCGAGAATGGGAAGTACCTCGGCTGCGGGCCTTCTTCCGGTCAGCAGGAAATTGCCTTCGGTCACGCGCAGAAGCTCGGGGAGCATCTCTTTGCCGACTCTGCCGGTCATTCCCGTGCACAAGCAGAAACGGTCGTTCCTGAACGGCAGGATCCAGTCGTCGGAGATTGTCTTGACACCTTTGTCCCAGGGACGGAGCATTGGGACCCAACGTTGGCCGGATCTCCACGCTGAAAGAGGCTCCTGTGGAGCGGCAATCTCCCGCAATATTGAGGCGGCGTTTTCCGCCGAGGCATCATCAATGTCCACGAGGCGGACGAGGGCCCCGGTGTGGCGGGACAGACTTGCGGCAAGTCCCGATACGGCCGAGGTCCATGGCGAGACGCTGGACGACCGGTGCACAGCCTGCCCGTTGATGGTGACAATGATCAAAGTGGCCCCGGTCCCTTCCCGTTCGGCAAGGGATGACATCAGCCCGTACAGCGGACAAAGGGAATCCTTTACCCAGGCCGCATGCTCGGGACCGTTGGTTTGTCCGGGTTCCTCCTCGAGCAGGTAGAGCAGGGACGGACCGTTTTCATTGTCGTTCCCCAGCCGTGTTTTGGCCACTTCCGGGGAGACCGTTTCCACGGCGGTGCCGGAGTCCCCAAGCCGCTTGGCGATGATTTCGAGCAGTACCTTGTTCGTCCCGGTAAGGACAATGGGGTTCTCCCTTGGGGATTCAGGCGCAAAGGGAGTGCCTTCAGGCAGGTTCGCTCTGGTCCATTCCCTGGATGCGAACCAGTTGGGCAGGGTCCTGTGGTTTCCAAGGAGCATGTCGGTTTCGCGAACCTGATCACTGAATTCCCCCTTGAGGAATCGCTTGAGTATGTTGGTCCGCTGGATCTTGCCGAGGAGGGCCTTGGGCACGTCGCTTTCCTCGACCAGAAGGACCTGGGCCGGAACAACGCCGAACTGTGCCGCCAGGGCGCTGTTGATATTGCGGATGATCAATGCCCTTTCCTCGGGAGCGGAGCGCTTGGTGTGCACGAACACGAGTATGTCGTCGTCGTTGGTCTTTTCATTTTTGCAACCGATGACAACGGAAAAGGTCGGCTCCACTCCCTCGATGCCGTCAACGAATCCCTCAATGTCGAACTGGGCGATGTTTTGCCCTTTGATGACCACCTGCTCCTTTTCCCGACCGCAGAAGATGACCTTGTCATCCCGTATCATGGCCAGGTCTCCGCTGATGAACCATCCGTCCCTGGTGAAGCTCTCTGCGTTTGCCTTGGGATTGTTGTAGTACTCCCCGAGCACGGAGGGACCGTTGACCTGGAAGGAGCCGATGTCCCCTTCGGGCAGCGGGGTCCCGTTCCGGTCCGCAATCCTGAATGCGCTGCCGGCCATGGGGCGGCCCGCGTCGATGATGCCTTTGTAGGCGATGTGTGATTCCCCGTCCCAATAGTCGCTCATGGTGAGCAGGGAGGATGTCTCGGACATTCCCCAACTGTGCAGGAGAACGCGGGAGGGCATGCCATATGGCTTGAGGGCCTGCTCCAGGTTTCTGAACGTGGCCTCTCTGGTGTTTTCCGCTGCGGAAATGATGTGTCGAATGCATGAAAGGTCCCAGGATTTGTGGGAGTCTTTGTTGCTTTTTAAGGATTCGTACAATTGTCTCCATGTGAAGTCGGGGGCCCATGTTTGGCTGACGCGATACTGATGGATGACGTCGAGGATCCGTTCGGGTTCGGCCAGGATGTATTGGAAGGAGCAGTATACCTGACGCGCCCCGCACACTGTGGAGTATATGCTGTTGCAGAAAAGGGACGCGACATGGTCGAGGGCCGTCATGGAAAAGGAGGTTTCGTTTTCTATGCTTCCGATGGTTTGTATCTTGGCGTAGATCATGGAGAAGACGTTCCCCGCCGTCAGTGGGGCCGCCTTGGGGGCACCCGTGCTCCCCGAAGTGAAGGCCGTGTAGACGAGAGTGTCCTTCCGTGTTTCGTGGTAGACCGGGGGGCCGTCCAGAGCCTCGCCCTCTTCCAGCAGGTCGTCAAAATAGCGGATTTCGGCATTCTCAAGGGGCATCGATTCATCGCTGGTCGTGATGACGAGGGGCTTCTCGAGGATGGTATGGATGTGGCCCAGGCGCGTGTGCAGCGCTTCGGGGCTCTGTCCGGCAACGGGAGGGATCAGGCCTGTCATGCAGATGCCGCCGAGCAGGCAGGCCCAGGCCAGGGCGTACAGTTCTCTTTCCTCGGCGCAATAAATGATGGCCCGGTCGCCCGCCTTCAATCCGTGACGCTGCATGGCCCGCAAAAGGCTTTTGGCCATTTCCAGGAATTCCTGGCCGGTGTGGCGGGTTTTTTCCCCGTCAATATTGATGAACACCAGCTCGTTGTCCTTGAAGCGTTCCATGTGCTCCCTGAAGGAGATGTTCATCTCCAGGTGGAGCGGGGGGCCGTATGCGACGGATTCCTTGATCGCGGATGTGTCCGTTGTGGTGGTATTGAGACCAAGGGCGGAGTACCTGCCTTCAATCCATAACTGTTCGGTTTTGGGAATTTCCCGCGAGTAATGCATGCTGGATGGGGACGTTGTCCCGGAGGCCAGTCGAAGGGCCGCCTGGAATTTTTCTGCGTGGAGGTCGTCTTCAATGGCCGGAAGGATGTCTTCCGACAGAAGCGGGAGAAGACCGAGGGATTGCCGGTCAACCCATCCTGAATCGGATAGGGGAATGGCTGAAACGGCGACTTGGTAATCGGGCCAATTTCCCGGCAGCCGACCATCGATGTCGGCCAATCGAGCCAACGGACGCATATTGCCTGAATCCGGCACGAACCAGGCAGTGAGTTTGCCCTGCCTGTCTCCGGCAAGGGGAGAGGGCGCAAAGCTCAGGGCCACGGGGATTCCCCCCGAGGCCTTGGACAGGCTGTTTCCCAACAGGTCCAGGTCAAGTGGCAGTCCTTCGTGCCAGATGTGCCCGGTACCGTGGCCCGGGAGGGGAATGCGCATTTTCCCCGGTCCGGCTGATTGCGCCTGAAGACCGCTTCCGAGGTCTATCCGTTTCCCCGGAGCGGAGGTGAAAAGCGTCGGATCGACAGTGCAGGAGATATACTGTTCGTTGCAGCGTATCGCGCGGCACACGTCAAAGGGCGCCGAAGCGTATGCGGTTGTCCCCGATTGCCGGGGCAGCTCCAGGAGAAGAAGGCCGTCGGGAAGGGCTCGTGAGATTTCTTTCAGCGCCGGTGCCGCCGGCAGATTGTTGACCAGGCAAAGGCGCAGCTTGTCCGAAGCCAACCCCCGCAGCAGGGGCTGGAGCTGGTGCGGGGCACGGGTTGTCACCAGGAGTGTTTCGCTTGTCCTTTCAATTGGTTCGTCCGGTGAGCATACGGTTGTCGAGGCTCCAAACTCCTCCGCTGCTTTTCGTATGGATGAAAGAACCGCCGCTGATTCGTCATCGAAAAAGACAACCGTCGAGTCCGGGGTGATGCCGAGGATAGGCGCCAATCCGGGGTAGTGGCCCGTTTTTTTGTCCGAGACGCCCGCTTTTTCCAGTCGGAGGTTCGTGGGAGTCGTGGCTCCGTTTTTATGGATGGCGGAGCAGATGCGGGAGAAAAGATCACCCATTCGCTGGATTGTCTCGTCGCTGAACAATGCCTTGTCGTAACCGATCATGAGTTTCACCTGGTCCTTGCAGTCTGCCGTGATGAAGGCGAGATCGTATGCCAGCCCCTCGGCATGATCGAAGCGATGCTTGAACGGCAAATCAGCGGCAAGCCCCAGATGAGAGAAGAATATTTGTGAGATTGGGAGCCAATCCTGAGAACGCTGGTCGCACAAGTCTCTGATTACGTCACCGAACGGCGTCCCTTGGTAGTCCAGGGCCTGGGCCAGATATTTCCGTGTCTGCCAAAGGGCATCGTCGATGCGGGCCGACGCGTTTAGGGGGATGTTCAGGGCGACTTCGTTGGCGAAGCAGCCGACAGCGGTCTCGGCTCCGGGCATCTGATGACGGTTTGCCATGGGGCTGATCACCGGAATCCGTTCGATGCCGCTGAAGCGGTAGAGAAGGATTCGCATTGCCGTGTGCAGGTATACGAACGGGCTGATGCCCTTTGTCTGAAGGAATTCCCGTATTCCGTCGTCAAAGGGGAGGACGAACATGGTGAAATCGAACGAGCCCTTCTCCCGGTCCGTTGGGCGGATGTGGTCAGTTGGAAGACCGTGCACAGGCGGCAGGTCCCGCAGGCTATCGCGCCAGAAGCGGAGTTGGACTTCGGCATTGGCTGAGGACTCCGCATTTGTTTCCCACCAGCGCAGAAAGTCGCCATACTGCATGGGGAGGGCTTCGGGCAGGGACAGGCCCTTTTCGATGTGATTCAGGAATGACGACAGGTCTCTGAGGACGACCTCCAGTGAAGCTGCGTCGCCTGCCACATGGGGCATGCCGAGAACAACGGTGCTGCCGCCGGAAGGTGCGTTGACAAGCCCAACCCGTAGCGGGGGCTCCCGTTCAAGGTCGTATGGTTTGGAGGTAAAGTCGGCCACCATGTCGCGAACGGCCTGGGAATGCCTGATTCCCGAAATGCCGCCTTGCATCTTGGAGGCCGGGGTGCAAACGGTCGGGGGAACGGATGGATGTTCATTGACGGTTTGCCAGACCGTGCCCGACACATCCGGGGCAAAGGTTGTCCTGAGCATGTCATGTCGGTTGACGGTCCACTCGATGGCTTGCTGGAGTCGTTGCGGATCAATGCTTTTCTCAAAATCGAAGGCTTCGGCTATATTCCGCATTGCCCCGCCAGGCGCGTCGTCGGAATAGGCTCCCCAGAACGGCATTTGATAAGGTGACAACGGCATGGGGGTCTCTTTGGCGCGAGAGGTGCCCTGATGCCTGTTCGAACCGCCTCCCTTTGCCACAAGAGGCAGGAGATCTGCCTGCGCGGCCTTGAGGGCTTGGCGCAGCCTTGGTTCCACTTCCCCGTTTCGGGCCTGGATGATGAGTTTGTCCGCTTCGGCGGACAGCATGATATCTTTGGATTGGCATTCCTTGAGCAATTGCAGCAACGTCATTGCAGTCCCCCTTCCGCCTTGTCGGTGGTTTCCGTTATTTGTCGCATGGCATGTCCACTGATGAGTTCCACGAGCTCCGATAGGTCCGCGAAGATCGGCGTATCGAAAATGTCCTTTACCTTTAGAGTGATATGGAAATGCTCCCTGATGAGGGAAGCGAGGCGGATCGCCAACAGCGAATGCCCGCCGCAGGTGAAGAAGTCGGCTTGCCGATGGGAAACAGGGCGGCCGAGCAGGGTTTCCCAGATCGAGGCCATGGTCTTCTCGGTTTCGGTCTTCAGGTCGTTGTCCGTGTCTGCGGGCGGTTCCATCAGGTCGGGGATCGCTTTTTCCAGTTTGTGGTAATGCTTTTTGCCGCTGTCCGTCCTCGGGATGCCTGGCACCTCGACAAAACGGGAGGGCATCATGGCTCCGCCCAGACTGTTGCGGAGTTCCCGGCGAAGATCATCCATGGACAAGCTGCCGGAGTCGTGGAGAACCACGCAGGCGGCCAGTTGCGTTTGCAGTCCGTCTCCGACGGCGAAGACCGCTGCTTCCCGGACACGGGGGTGCCGCTGCACCACCTGCTCCACATCGCCTGTTTCTATTCGTTGACCCCGAATTTTTATCTGCCTGTCGCGGCGTCCGAAGCCGATAAGTTCCCCGTCCTCGGTCCACATGCCCACGTCCCCGGGGGCGAAAAACCTCTGTCCGTCATGCGTGAAAAAGCGTGAGTCGTCGTTGTCCAGGTACCCCGGGGTCACCGAGGGACCGGCGATGGCAATTTCCCCGAGCATGCCATGCGGCAGCGGCATGCGGGCCGGGCTCATGATTTCAATGCGGTTGTTGGGCATGGGACGCCCCAGGGGTATTGATCGGACGGGTTTCGCTTTTGGCGGTTTTACGGCGCAACTGACGATGTCGGCCGTCACCTCGGTGCTGCCGTAGTAATTATGCAGAGTGCATCCGGGCAACAACGTATAAAAGGTCTCGGCGATACCGGCCGGAAGCCGTTCTCCCGAAGCCATGACGTGCCTGAGGTGGCCGAGTTTGCGGTCATCCGATTTCAGGACTTCCAGAATTCCTTGGATTAGGGATACCACGATCATTGCACGGGAGATTTTCCAATGGTCCAGATGGTCCACCAATTTCTCCACGTCGGTTTCGTCGGCCTCGGAAAGCACGTACAGCGGGATACGCTTCAACAGGGGTTGGAAAACCTCGCAAAAGGCGTCGATAAAGGCGGTCCGGGCCTTGGCCATGCAGGCTTCTCCCCGGTTATAGGGAACGACATGCCAGTCGCCTTCCAGCCGGTTGATCCAGTTGCCGTGAGTCAGGCGGACGCCCTTGGGCCGCCCCTCGGACCCTGAAGTGAAGAACAGGCATGCCTCGTCGTCAGGGGTTGGCGAGGCCAATCTCCCCGACTTATGGAGTTCATTTTGTTCAGGGAAGGATAACTGGCGCACTTGGTCCACGGCCAGCACGTCCCTGTTTTGGAGAACTTCGTGTCCGGCCATGGCGGACTCGCTCAGGATCAGGGCGGCTTCCCCCATGTCCAGCATTTCGCGCATGCGCTGCGGAGGTGTCGATACGGGGAGCAGTATAAAGGGGGCAGCGCATTGTTGGGCGGCCAGCATGGCTGCGGTCAATTTGATCCCCCTTTTCATGAGGATGCCGACTCGCTGGCCCGGGGCTAGGCCTTTATTGAGCATGGCGACGGTCATGCTGTCGGCCAGCAGACGAAGTCCCTCAAGGGTGCAGGTTGCGGACGCCTGTGGCCCGCTGGCGGTGGAGACGGTTTCCGTGATGGCGGTGAAACCGGGCGCTTCCTCCGCGACCGCGTAGAAGTATTCAAGCAGATTTCGTCGTTTCGGATGGAAGTCCATGGGGAAGAATCTGTCTTGCGCGCGAGCCTCGTCGTCTTTGGTGGCGGGTGACAGGGACCAGGCAGGCAGGTCCGGGGTTTCAGCCACCTGTTCGAGCATGTGGATGAACCGCCGCATGAAATTGCGTACCGGTTTCCGGCGGAGTTTGTCCGAGTTGAATACCATCACCATTCGGGCACCTTCTGCGGTCATGGAAACGGAGGCCTCCAGGTCAATGCTCGTCCTGTACTGTCTCGCGCCCATGGGGGTGAAGACCATGCCGCCCGCCGTCATGGGCTGGGCAGGAGTGTTGTCCAGGGTAAACGCCATGCCGAAAAGCGGGAGTTCATCGCCATGCCGGACCGGGGCGATGGCCCGAACAAGGTCCTCGAAGGGAAGAAGCGACGTATCTATTGACTCCGAAAGTTGCCGCATGGTTGATCGGATCGCCTTGACCATGGACTGGCCAGGTTCGAATTGCAGACGCAGGGGGGCGGGGCATGTCATGGAGCCGAGCATGTCTTCCAGCCCCGGCAAGGCCCTTGCCGCGACATAGGTGCCGAACTGGGCCGTATCGGAGTGATTGTAGGACGCGGCCAGCAAGCCGAAGACGGTGCTCATCACGGCAAAGGAGGTGGTGCCGCTTCTTTCACTTAAACGGGCTATGCCTTCCATTACGTGTTGGGGAATGCGTTCCTCCACGAAGCATTCGTCGTTCCGGTCGCCCTGTGGCGCGGCGTTGACGGAGACGGCATCCGTGATAACCGAAGGGAGACCGTCCGGGGGGAGTTTTTGCGAAGCGAACGAAGTGATTTTTGCGGCCATATCGGTGAACGCCTGTGAATTTTCCCAAAGGGCGAAATCGACCTGCTGTAGTTTGGGGGAAGAGAGTTGTTCCCCCGCAAGGGCCGTACTGAAGTCCCGCAGGAACAGGGACAGGGACCAGCCATCCATGGTCAGATGATGACTGTTGAGAACCACTTCCCAGGAGCTTTTGCCCACTCTGAAGATAGCCAGGCGCAGCAGGGGCGGGCGGCTCAGGTCAAAGCCCAGTTTCCG
>CAJXRQ010000021.1 GCA_913060505.1 uncultured Desulfovibrio sp. | reverse complement strand
CGTCAGTGGGCGTAGTGACTTCGGGCTCCGGTTCGGGCTCGTCAGTGGGCGTAGTGACTTCGGGCTCCGGTTCGGCTGTTGAGGTTTCTTCGCCTGAAGTCACTTCATTTTGTTCAGAAGTACCGGGGGAGATTATACGTCCTGAAATGTCTGCTTGGGCAGCTTCAGGACCAGTAGATGGAATTGTTTCCTGCGTGCCTTTAGAACTGGGAAACTGTTCCGTTTCCGGTGGTTGTTCTCCGGGATCAGCAGTGAAAGAGGTTCCTTCAAAAGTTTCCGCACCATCAGTTTGCTGTGCCGCCGCTTCCGGTGAAGTGGCGTCGTCGGCATCAGAACCGTCACGTGGAGTTCCGGTCAGAACCGTACCCGCAAGGTCTGAAGCTTCAAGCCCTTCGCCATCGACGTGCTGGACTTCGGCTTGTTCCTCGGCTGAAAGATCCCGCTTCTCCGCATCCTGGAGCACGGTCATTTCATCAAGCTCTTGCTGCTCTTGTATGGTCTTTTTTTCGTCGGCCATGAAGATTCCCCCGTAATTGGGTTCTCACACCATCAGGCCAATGGGAACAGTAGATTAAGGATGAGATGAATCGGCTGGAGCGACAATTATTATTGATGTGGTAATTATTACTATAAATATTGTATTATGAAATGCAAGCGGAAAGGCGTTTTCTTTGGCCAGCATTATTTGCATCCGAGAATGGTCTGTCTAGAATAAGATATTATTGATATCAATATGTTGGAGGTGTCAGAAAAGAATGAAACAGGCCGTTGCTTCTTGTCTAGAAGAATAGCATGTTTTGTACTTTGAAGAGGTCGTAACATGGTGAATTTAAGCCTGGAGATACACGCAGAGAGATACTTTTTTGTGAGAACCACTCCCCTCTCTTGCTTTTTGATTTTATCCGTATACAACATGGGCCGTTGTTTACTGAGGCTTATCCAAACACCATGTTTTCAGGATAACTTACGAAAGCGGTATTTTTTTATGACAGATGATTTGAAATCATGGCTTCTGGCCATTCGCCCAAAAACCCTTCCGGCCGCCATGGGGCCGGTACTGGTCGGCAGTGCGCTGGCTTTTCAGGCCGGTCATTTCCAATGGATACCTGCGCTGCTTTGCTTGTGTTTTGCGCTGTTGATTCAGATCGGCACCAATTTCGCCAACGACTATTATGATTTTATCAAAGGCGCAGACACAGATGAGCGTCAGGGCCCAATGCGCATGACTGCTTCGGGTCTGATTCCTTTGCGGCGAATGCGGCTTATGACTGCCGGTGTTTTTTTCGTGGCGTTTCTCGTCGGGCTCGGTCTCCTTCCTTATGGAGGATGGTGGCTTGTGGCCGTCGGTGTCTTGTCCATTTTCCTTGGCTATGGTTATACCGCCGGACCTTTTCCTTTGGCATATCTGGGATTGGGCGAACCCTTTGTGATGATCTTTTTCGGCTGGGTGGCCGTGGGGTGCACCTATTGGGTGCAGGCGGGAGATTTCAGCGCCGTAGTGTTTTTGGCAGGCACCGGGGTCGGGGCATTGAGCACAAACCTGTTGGTGGTCAATAACCATCGTGATGTGGAAACAGACATAAAGGCAAACAAGCGAACCCTGGCCGTTCGCTTTGGACGGGGGTTTTCCTGTCTTGAATACCGGGTCTGGTTTGCCATTGCCCTTGGATGCGTACTGGGCATGTCCTTCCTGTTGCAATCCTTCTGGCTGCTTGTACCTCTGGCCGTGATTCCTTTGGGCCTCAAGCTTTGTGTCATGATGGGGCATCCACAGCTGGGACCGGTCTACATCCGTATGCTCGGTAAGACTTCCGTCGTTCTGATCCTGTATTGTCTCTTGATGAGCGTGGCCTTGCTCTTGAGTTGATCCCTACATAGCTGCTGGCTATTGGGCGCCACACATTCCTCCACGGGGTGGTGAAGTTGCTTCTGCCAGAGGGAAAATTCGTTCCACCAAAGGGCGGATGTTCTTATTGTCGCCTTTGGCCGCATTTCGGGATAACGCTACGATTGCATCCAGCTGATCAGTTTCCAGATTGCCCGCGTGGGATATTCCGTTGATGATGAACGTCGGCGTTCCCGCAATGTGCAGCCGATGGACCTCTCCGTAGGTATCCGCCATGCCTTGTTCTATTTTTTTTGATTTCATATCCGCGTTGAGCCTGTTTATGTCCGCCCCGAGATCATTGATGATTTCGCCAATGATTTCCGGGTGGGTGCGTAATTGGTTCTGCTCGGCAAAAATACGCTTTCTGAACTTGTGTGGCAGGGCCGGGTCACGATCTGTTTGCAAATTTAACGCGAGGTAGCATTTGGCCAGTTGGTATGAGACATCGTCACTCCCATAAAACCTGGGGACAAGCAGCACCTTTTGCGCTCCGGCTCGGGCAATGTATCGGTCCAGCACGGCACCGGATTTTTTACAGAACGGGCAGAGGAAGTCGGCGAAGAATACCAGTTTGACCGGCGCGTCAAGCGGCCCTTCATGCGGTGTGGAATCTTTGATCCGTATCGCCAATGGGTGTTCGGCCTCTCGGATCATTTTTTCGCGGTTGGCATAAATGGCGCGGTTGACTTCGGCAGCAACAATCGTCTTGAGAAGTTCCTGATTGTTTTCCTTCAGTACATCCAGAACCAGTTCAGGCTCTTCCCGGAGCAGTTGGCGCAATTCCGCCTTTGTGGTTTGCTTTGAGGCGCAGCCTGTACATATGCTGAGGAAAATAAGGCAGCCTATGGTCGGGAGATAATATTGCCGCCACATCCCATCAGTTCCTTGTTTGTTCTTGTCGATGAAGTTGCCAAACGAATTTGAGGGGCTGTTTCAAAACAGCAAGATCATTCAGGTGGTCTTTTTGGATGACGGGAATGCCACCAGAAGCAGTAAAACGCCGACGATAGGGGTAAAGAGCAGACTGACAAACAACATTCCCCAAAATCCAAACCTGGAATTTCTCCCGATTATGGCGATGATAAAGCTGCAGATAACAATAAAAATTATCGGGTACATACGAAACTCCGCGAGTTAATTCGTTGAAAGAATCGTTTTATCGAGCCGTTTCAATGCCTCAAAGAACGTTTCCGAATCAGGAGCGTTGGACGTCTCCGAAGTCCTTACCGCGGGTTCCTTGGGGGCGGCCTCTGCCTTTTGCGGTTCCACTTTCGCGTTTGTGGGAGACGTTGGTGGAGGCGTATTCAGCGAAATGCTTTTCCCTTTGGCAGAGGGTGCCGAAGATACCGGAGACACGGCCGCGCTGTCCGGATTGAGGATGAGAGGCAATCCGCCTTTGCCGCTGCCGATGACCACCACTTTTGCATTGTCCGATTTGGCCAATCCCAATGTTGCCCTGATGCCTTCGAACTGCAGGTAAGCCGGAGTCATGTTTTCATTGACCAGCTTTTGATAAGCCTTGATGCCGCCACCTTCGATTTTCTTGCGCATGGCTTCCTGCGCTTCCTTTTTGAGAACGTATTGATAACGAAGGTATTCCTGTTCTGCCACCAGCTTTTTCTCAATTGCTTCGTTCAGCATTTTGGGAAGATGGATGTTTTTGACCACAACGCCGTGGACGATAATGGGAATGGGGCCAAGTTCCTCGACCATATCCACCAGAATCTGGTCATGGAGATTTTGCAGGGCCGTGGAATAGAGGTCTTTGGGCCGGTACGAACCTATGGTCTGTCGAACGGCGGCGTTGATGATGGGGAGTATGATCTTTCTGTGGTAGTCCGGCCCAATGGTCCTGTGGAAAACGGGCAGCTTGTCCGGGATGAGCTGGTAACGCAGGGTGATTTGAATGGTGATCACCAGACCGTCGCGGGTCAACACGTTAAGCGTTTGTGTCTCCGCCTGTACACGAATGGTATAGATATTCATGATATCCCAAGGAAGAATTACATGTATCCCTTCCTCATACACATGGTCCATCACCGTTCCGCCGAAAAGACGGGAGTAGAGCACGCCTCGTTCACCGGAGCGGATGGTTATGAATATTCTGGGCCACAAAAAGGCCAGACACAGGCACAGGAATATGCTGATGATAGCAAGTCGAAAGCGGTACTTGATGACCCACGGACGTATTTTCTCTCGGTAAACCTTCATTTGCCCTGTTCTTTTTTGAGGATAATGAGTTTGGGCTTGTCGCGCCAGTAGAGGTCGAGCATATAGTCGATACATTGCCGTTCAAACCGGATGCATCGCTCTACGTTATTGTCGGTTTTGCCTGAGCATATATTATACATTATCGGACACAAAATCAGATTTCTGACGAAACGGCCAAGTTCAGGATTGGACGAGACGGCCTTTCGTGCCTGTTTGACGATGTCGTTATTGTATTGCTGGTTGCATTTTTCAATCCGCTCGGTGAATTCGAATGTCTTTTCATAACAATCCAGCCGTCTGTGGATGATGGCCTCATGCTCTTTTTTGCTGATGTTCGACGGAGGCGTATTGTTGACCCTGATGTACAGGTCGCGAACGAAATCGATGTTGGAAATAGGATTGAGGTCTTGGGCATGGACCGTCAAAGGCAATGCCGCAAACAGCAGACAGAGGGGCAAGGCAAGTCGTATCATGCTTCGGCCTCCCTGTTTTCCGGCAGCATGGTTCCCTCGCGCATGGTCAGCACTCTGTCGGCAATATGGAAATAGCGGTCGTCGTGGGAGATGGCGACAATGGTTGCGCCTTTGGCCGTCAGGCCCGGTAGTAATTCTTCATAGTAAAATTTCCTGAAGCCCGGATCAAAATCCGCAGCAACCTCGTCCAGAATGTAGACCTCACGTTCCTCCAGCAGGGCGCAGGCCAATGCCACACGCTTGCGTTGTCCTGCCGAAAGGTCGAGGGTGGAGAACGTCCGGTCTTCCTGAACCCTGATTTTTGTATCAATGCGCATGGTCTTCAGCATCTCCTCGATTTTTTTCCGGGAGACATCGAGTCCCAGTGGCCGCGAAAAAAGATGGTACTCCGACGGCAGGATCGTGAACAGATTGCGATAGGATTCGGAATCAATGTCCGCAAGCGGGATGTCGTTCAACCATGCGGAACCGGATTGCGGATGATAAAGGCCTGAAAGAACCTTCATGAACGTGGATTTTCCCGAGCCGTTTCCACCCTTGATGAAGAGCAGTTCTCCTCTTTTCAAGGAAAATGAATCCACGGCAATGGCAAAGGAAGAACCGCCGTTTTCTCCCTTGTACGCAAAATGGATGCCTTCCATGCGCAGGGATTCGAATGTCGGAACTTTGGGATCATCATATTGCCATTGGGCATTCATCCCTTTTTCCTCGCAGGGTTCCACAGACCTGTCTATGAGGTCTTCTACCTGCCGCAGTTCATCCAGACTCATTTCCACTTTGGCAAAAAGGGGCACAAAGGCGACGATGCTCATGAGTGGACTCAGGCTGAACATGCACAGAACCAGCAGTTGTGCTGTTTCGTCCGGGGAAACATCCAGAAAACGAGGCATGAGGAAGAGGATGATTCCCAATATGAGCAGGTTGAGCATGGCGAAAAACGAAATGCCCAATGCATGGCGTCGTTCCGTTGCGGACCGGGCATTGCAGGCTGCGTCCACGCCCGCGATGATGTCCTTTTTGAAAAGGTCCGAGGTCTTGGGCTTGTGTTGTTTGAGTTGTTGCAGTCCTTCCTGCAGATCCCTGAGGGTGGAAGAAAATTTCGCGTCCGCACGCATGGCCGGCCACATGAGGGCATTGACGCTTTTGCCCAGCCGAAGGAAGAACAGCAGGCCCAAGGCCATGCAGAGGATGGTTCCGGCTGCTCCACTCACGGACACTGAAAACATTTTGACCATGGCCACGACGATCATGATCGAGTTGGCCACGGAAGCCGCAAGCATGCGCGCAGCTTCGACGACCATTTCCCGGTTGTCCAGTAAGGCCGCCTGAATTCGGGACAGGTCAAACTGTTCGTATTTTTCCAGTGATACGGCGCGCAGTTTGGAGGCCACCCGCATTCGCCATTGCATCACGCCTTGCAGGGCGATCAGCGCACCTTCTCCGGTGATGTAGCGAAAGAGATAGTAGAATCCGACAAGGCAGATGAGAAAGGCCAGGAACGTATGGAAGAGAATTCCTTCGCCGGAAAGCTGTTCCAGACCTTGCAGCACAGTAAAAACCGCCAACCCTTGCAGGACGCCGGAGGCCAGACAGGCCACAACGAGTTTGGAGCCTTGTTTCCCTGCTTGTTCGCGTAGCAGTTGAAAGAAATTGGACTGGAACAGAGAGAGCATAATCAGGGTGTTTTCCTCAAGCTGGACCCGTAGAGTAGGAACATATGCCAGACTCCGCCGGGTACGCCTTGTGGTTCCCGGCGGAGTCTGGTTTCAAATGCTATGCAGTTGCAGTGCTGGTTTCTTCTTCCTTCTTTTTGGAGAGCTTGTCCTTGATTGCTTTCTCTCCCTTTTGGTAATACTCGGAAAAGCCGTCTTTCATCTTGCTGGAAGACATATTCAGCAAGGTTCCGCCTTCCCGGAAATGCCTGTTGAAGACGCGTCCCAAAGCATAGGTGGCGGCGCCGCCCGTGATACTCGTGGTGGCTGCTCCCATGGTCTGCCCGACAACGGGCACGGCCTTGAAAAGCGAGAAGAAGACAGGGACAGCACCTGTCGAAAGCACACCGCCGCACAGGGCCGAAATGATCGCTTTGGTCCGTTTTTTTCTGAACTCCACGCCGTAAGCCTTGGAAAGGCTATGAATCATTTTCAGCTGCAGGGCGGTCAGTCCTGCCAGATCCACAAGTGGAATGGGAACAAAGCCAATGCCTACAGCTCCATATGTGTAATACCGGATGATGGCGTCCGTATCGCACTTGTTTGGCATTTCCTGGGTGGTTTCTTCAGTAACGTTCTGACTCTTTTCTTCGGTTTCGGTCGTCTTCTTGGGCATAACGTCTACCTCGCCTTGGGTTAAAAAAGTGGTCAATCGTCTAGGTCGAAATCTTTCACATCCGGCAGACTGTCATCGTAGATGACATCCGTCGCCACCAGCAA
Source organism: uncultured Desulfovibrio sp. (assembly GCA_913060505.1). Taxonomy (GTDB): domain Bacteria; phylum Desulfobacterota; class Desulfovibrionia; order Desulfovibrionales; family Desulfovibrionaceae; genus Pseudodesulfovibrio. The sequence goes on along the minus strand of CAJXRQ010000021.1, from coordinate 54,855 downwards.
TTTGAAGGGGAAATCGAGGTGCAACATTTTGGCGGTCGTCAGGTTGATGGTAAAAATGGGGTTTTTTACAGTGTCCTCTTCGTAATCCCGAACCGATAGAAGCTGTAACTGTTCCCCGATTTTTTGCGCATAGAACCGTCCGAGGCTGCCATTGTTGGTGAGCGTGAGTCCCATGAGTACTCCGTTCTTTACCTGAATTTTCCCCTCTTGGGCAAATGTTTTTACGCCGCGCTTGTGGAGTTTTTCGATAATGGGTCCGGGGTTCGCATAGTGCCAGTCGAAGCAGTTCAGCGCGGGGACGTAAAATGCGTCGATCCCGGCATCGAGCAGCGCATCAATACCTTCGGCACAGTCTTTTTCGCTTTCCTCTTCGTGGATGTAGGGATATTCGATAAGGGTGAATCCCTGCTCCCTGCCCACTTCCCTGGCTGCCGTTACGTTGGAAAAGGTACGTCCTTCGAGAGTATTGGTGTACATCAGGCCCAATCGATGCACGTGAAGGGCTGTGCTCATGGTTCGAAAGCGGATTTCCCACTGGTCCCTGATGAAATGAATGATGAGGTTGGGAGCGGCAGGGCCGGTGTAAGGATCAATAAATTTCATGCCTACCGGATCACTCACGCCAATAGCCACAATGGGAACCCTGTCGTTGTTTTCCTTGAGCATGGCTTTGGTGGCCGCTGTTCCCATACTCAGGACAAGCTCAACTTTCGGGTTGGCCATCAATTGTGCTGCCGCTTTGCGGAGCTCTGCTTCGGACACTCCCTTGTGCAGACTGATATGGAGTTCGTCCGGGAAGGAGAGCTGGTCGCGAATGCCGAGTTCTTCAAGCTCGTACAGCGTTTTGTTGTAGAGGCTGGTGTATTCCCAATAATTGCTGCTTTCCAGATACGCTATCGTCTTTGGCGTGCCTTGCGCCAAAACCGGACCGGAAAACGTCATGAGTGCCCACGCCAGAAACAAGTGTGCAAGCAGATATGTGGCAAATCGTTTTCTGAACACCAATGTTATTCCCATCCTATGATGTGGGCAGGGCTTTTATTCATAGCCTTGCATTACATTATGGATAAAATCGTAGCAAGGGCTATAGAAAGAATGTTTCCCTGTCTTGTGTCAGGATTGTTGCTGCCACACTGCATAAGTAATTTTCGGGTTGTGGAATGTCGTATGCTGTCCAGTGCTCTGGCAACTGGCCGTCGATGGATTGAAACCACCCTGTTTCGCTCTGTGTGGTGAGAACGCGGACGCTGTCAAGTGGCCGGGAAAGCCCTTTACCGCTCGCCTTGAGCACGGCTTCCTTGCGAACCCAGCATCGGTAAAAAAGGGATGTCCTTTCCCGGATCGGTCCTTTCCGTATGGCTGCGTTTTCGTCCGGGTGCAGCATGTTGGTCATTTGGGAAAGCTCTGGCAGCGGGGAGATCCTTTCCACATCAATGCCTACCGAACCTTTGGGGCAGAATGCTGCCCAAATCATGTTGCCCGAATGGGAAATGGAAAAATCTATGCTTGCGTTCGGAAGGTACGGCTTTCCCCATTCGGTTTTGGCGAATTCGGTTGTGAGTGGCGTTCCATCCGTGGCATTGAGTGTGCGCCGGACCATGGCCCTGCCCAGCATGTGACGCACGCCGTCAATGGCGTGGACGAATTGCTTTGCGTGGTTGTGTTCTTTTTCGGTGACAAATGGCAGGGCACTCTCCCACCAAGCTTTGATGTCTCCATCGATATGCAATCCGATGCAGGTCAGGTCAGCTTGATCTGTCCGAGGAAAACGATATGTCTCGAACGCTTGGGGAAGTGCCATGTCAGGTCACCAACTGGCTGGTTATTTGCGCGGCCAGTGCACTCCAATGTTCCTGAAGATAGAAATGGTTGCCGTGAAAGGACTGCATTGAAAAATCACGTGTGGTCAGACGTTTCCATTCCCGGCCTTTGCGTTCCGTAAGCGGATCCTGACTGCCCAAAAATACTGTGATCGGGACCGGGAGAGGGGAGATGTGTTTGGGCTGCCAGTTGTCCAGCGCAGTGAAATCCGCATACAGGATCGGCTCAAGGTATTCGCAAAATTCCCGGGATGCTGCGATTTCTTCCGGCAGACCGCCCATTTCCGCTATGTGGCGCCACAGCTCTTCTGGAGGGAGTGATGAAATGGGCGTTTCAGGCTTGTTGCAAAAGGATTTCGGCGTTGCGCATGCGGAGACGAAAAGCGCTTTCGGCAGCGGAATATGGTTTTCTTGCGCAAGGACCACGCAAAGCAGGGATAACAAGGCTCCCATGCTATGGCCGAAAAGGGCATAGGGAGCTGTTCCGGCTACGGGTTTGATCTGTTCGAACAGATCGCTGCTGATGCTTTCCATGCTTGTGGCAAGCGGGTCGCGAAAACGCCTGCCGCGCCCGGCCGCCTCAAGGGCATGCACGGTGACGTGACCGGGAAAGAAACTGCCGAACTGGGAGTAATACGATGCACTGCCCCCCGCATGCGGGATGCAGAACAATGTCGTTTCGGACGCTTTGCTTGTCGCCCCGGCAGAGGCTTTGTGCGCGGTTTTGCCCAGAGGAGCAGGGCGGGGAATACTTCCGGTCGTGTCTCTCATATCGTGTCCTGGCATTGCTTTTTTTTACAGTGTAAGAGGGCCGTCGCTGATCAGAAGTTCACCCATCCCGCCTTGTCGTCCAGATCCTGAATGATCACCCTTGAGGCCTGATCGCTGTGCCCGGATCGGGCGTGAATCTGCTTGAGCACGATCTTGCCTTCGCTCATGCCGCAAATTTCCAATTTGCCGATGTCGTGCCCGATGATGAATTTGAAGCGTTTGCCGTAACCGTCAAGCCACTGCTTGGCCCTGTCCACAATTTCGATGCCCTGTTTCAGCGGAATCTGGAAATGGTGGCGGACACGGGCAACGGGCATGCACTGGTATAGATAATAGGGGTTAACTCCTATCCGCAGAGAATTGCTCATCAAGTCCCTGATGGCCTCTGCGCTGTCGTTCACTCCCCGGAGCAGCACGGCCTGATTATTGACCGTGATTCCGGCGTGTCGGAGCCGTTTGATGGCCTTGGTGGCCGTGGGAGTGATTTCATTGGCGTGGTTGAAGTGTGTAGGAAAGTAGAGCGTTTTTTTCTCGTTGAATTCGGCAAGCAGATCCATCAATTCGTCGTCGAAAAGACGAATGGGATACGTAACCGGCGTTCTTGAGCCGATCCTGACAAAATCGAGAGTATCGATTTCCGCCAGAGGCATGAGCATTTGCCGCAGCACGGAATTAGGCAGCATCATGGGATCGCCGCCGGAAATGACCACGTTTCGTATTTCCGGGTGTTCGGCCACATAGCAGGTCGCTGCCGCAAAATCCTTCAGGGTTTGGTTGTTGGGCTTTCCCACCATCCGTTTGCGGAAGCAATGCCGGCAGTACATGGCGCAGAACTCCGTGGCCACGATCAGGGCGGTGTAATCATATTTGTGCAGCACCCCATTGCCCTTGTCGTGCTTGTCGTCTCCGTAAGGATCTTTGGTGGTTTCACCCATGGAACCGGCGACGATCAGTTCATTGGTGTCGGGGAGACACATCTTTCGTACCGGATCATGAGGATCGTCGGGATTCACAAGACTCAGGTAATAGCGCGGGATTTTCATCGGATGAACCTTGACGACCTCCCTGAGTTTTTTTTCCTCCTCCTCATCCATCGCAATGTATTCTTTGAGCTGATCTATGGACACGATGCTGTTGGAGAGTTCCTCTTTCCAGTCGAGTTCGGCCCAGTTGATGGTTTCGCTTTGCATGGCTTGCCTTTTCATGACGAGGTATGGGTTTAAGCTTGTACGCTATTAGATAATCGTTAGGAGGTCTAGGGGGGGATTCGTTATTAACAGTATTGATGGCATCTTTGGGAATTCTTCCCGATTCGTCTGGTAGGAAAGTCTTGCGGCGTAAAGCGGCAAATACGGGATGGGTTTTGGATGTTTATAAAACCAAAAATGTGTTTTGTTCTTCCCAATAAATAAAGTATGTCGGATTGGTGGTAGCTTTAGGGGGAGTTGTTGTTAGTGTACTCGTGCCAATACGGAGAGCTGTATGATCATTGACGAGCGGGAAGTTGTCCCCTTCTCCAGCAATCAAAAAGAGCTTTGGTTGTCCCACAAAATATCCGATTCAGGGCAGGAAGCGACAAAGCTCAAGGTTTTTTTTCCAGTCAAAAGTAAAATATCCCCGGATTTGTTCAGGCAGGCGTTAGCCATTGCCCTGAAGCACGTTCCTTTGGTCCATTCCGAGCTCAGCCTTGATGCAAAAGAGCCGTACTGCCAGGCTGCCGATCCTGACGACATTGATTTTTCCTTTTTTGATGCCAGCGAATCATCTGTCCCTTCAGACACAGCAGAAGGGTTTCTGGACGGGTTCTTTGCAAAGTCCGTCGGTCGTCACGCCGTTCATTTTGCCCTGATTCGGCTGGGAGGTGACGAGAGCCTTTATGCCCTTAATGCTTCCCATCTGATAATGGACGGTCTGACAGCATTTTTTCATGTGGATTTCGTGGCTGAAATCTATAGCGCACTCAAGCATGGCAAGGAACTTCCGGTTCGGGAAAAAGCCGGGTTCAGTGACGTTTACCTCAAGGACAGGAAATATTTTTCTTCCACGAAAGTGTCCAAGGACGTCTTGTTTTGGAAGGAGCATCTGGACCGGATTCCGGGAAAGAGAATTTTTCGGGCAAAGCCGGGGCGCCCGGATTTGCTCTGCCGTTCCCGGTTCAAAAAATATTTTCTTTCCCCTGAGGCCTCCGCCTGCGTGGAGAGGCTGCTCAAGAAGCATGGCGTAAGCCCGGCAGTCTGTTTCACCGCACTCCATGCCTTGGTGGTGGCTTTCATGTGCGATGAAAAAGAGATTGTCATTCAGACTCCCGTGGCTTTCGGCGAGCGCAAGGCTTTTTGGAAACGGCAGGGGAGCCAGGTGGCGACGCCGCCTCTTTTCCTCGATCTGAGCACATTCAATTCTGTTGAAGCCCTGCTGGAGGAAATTGCCAGCCAAAGCAAGCTTTTTTTCCGCCACATCCGAACCCCGTATCAGATGGCGATGCGGGAACTGAAGCACAGGGATTTTTCAACGCTGGGTGATACGTTCATTAATTTTTTGCCCAACAGTCCCACCGGCAACGACGATTTCTCAGTGGAAACCGTGGTCCAGCAGCATAACCCGGAAGAACCGGCCATGCTCGGAGCATTGGTTTTGCAGGAACCGGTACTCGGCGGTTTTTCCTTTACCATGCAAAGCAGCCGCAACCACTTCAGCGAGCAGGATGTGGATCGGTACATCAAGCGCGTGGAGCAGCTTTCCCTGCAACTGGAAAAATGCCCGGACCTGTCGCTTCTCAACTATCTGCTTGATGAAGAGGGTAGAGAACTTGCGGTCTGGCAGTCCGGTGAATCCCGTCAGTACGCCGTTGAGGCATTACCCGCTCTTTTTGACCGCACAGCACAAGATTTTGCAAACAGGGATGCTGTCCGTGATGAACATGGTCAAATACTGACCTATGCCCAATTGCGAGAGAATTCATTGGCTTGTGCCGCATGGCTTGAAGAGCAGGGCGTAGGCAAGGGCGACGTGGTTGCCGTTCTGGCCCGGAGAAGGCTCAGACTCCCGGAGATGATTTTGGGAATCATGCGGCGAGGTGCGGTTTATCTGCCGCTGGACCCCAAATCACCTGAATCCCGTATCCGGCATATCGTTGATGACGCAAAGGCCGGGATGACGCTGGATGTCGACGCTCCCGGGTATGTTGTGGCTTCCGTCGGCAAGCGGGCTGCATCTGTCGGCCTCAGGGACGGCGCCTATCTGATCTATACTTCCGGCTCCACCGGAAAACCCAAAGGTGTGCTGGTTCCTCATGAAGGTTTTGTGAACATGATCCAGGGACAGATAGAGGTCTTTGGCGTGGGACCGGAGGATCGTGTCCTGCAGTTCGCATCACCCGCTTTTGATGCCTCGCTTTCCGAGATATTCATGGCTCTTCTTTCCGGCGCGTGCCTGTGCCCGGTTACGGATACCTATCGCAACGCTCCATGGGCGCTTCGGGACTACATGTCCGACAACGCCATTTCAGTCGTCACCCTGCCACCGTCCTACTTGCATCTGTTCAATCAGGAGCCGTTTCCCGGCTTGCGGGTGCTGATTACGGCCGGGGAGCCTCCGGTTGCGAACGATGCCATGGGCTATGCGGAACGGCTGCAATATTTCAATGCCTATGGTCCGACCGAAACCTGCGTGTGCGCCTCCATCAAGCATGTCATGCCCGGAGAGCAATCGCCCATCAGCGTGGGGTGCCCGATTCCCAACGGCCGCGCGTATATTGTCGACTCGGCCAGACGTTGCCTGCCGACCGGTATGGTCGGAGAGTTGTGCGTCGGCGGCGCCAGTCTCGCCTTGGGGTATTATGGCAACGAGGATATGACCCGCCAGCGTTTTGTGCGGTTGCCTTCAGCACAAAACGATATGGTTTATGCAACGGGGGATCTCGCCTTGTGGTCCGATGACGGCGAAATCCTTTTGGTGGGCCGGTCCGACGATCAGGTCAAGGTCCGGGGCAATCGCGTTGAATTGGGAGAGGCCTCCTTTCTGCTTGAGACGTGTCCGGATGTCAGCCAGGCTTTTGTTCTCACTGTCGAAGACGTGGGCGGACAGCTTATGCTTGCGGCCTGCGTCGTTCTGCAACCGGGGGCAACGCTCAGGGCTGCCATGGATTGGGCCAAGGACAATCTCCCGGCGTACATGATTCCGGGAGCATGGCACGAGCTGGATGCCATGCCGTCCACAGTAACCGGCAAGATCGACCGTGATGCTTTGAAGCAAATCGTTCGGCGCAAAAAGGAAACCAGGACAGAACAGCCGGTCATGGACTCCGGGTTGTTGTCCCTGTGCAGAGACGTGCTTGGGGGGGAATGCGACCCTGATGCGGACTTTTTTTCCCAGGGTGGCGACAGCCTCAAGGCCATGGCCCTGCTCTACGAGGTTCGCAACCAATACGGCGTGGATATTCCGTTTCGGGATTTCGTGAAGTGCGACAGCCTCCGCGGGTTGATGCCCCTGTTGCAGGAGATGGGCTCGGAACTTCCCGAGGTTCCCTATGCCACGGTGCCGCTGAACCAGAATCAGTATGAACTTTGGGCTTATCAGCAGGCCAACGAAGATTCCGTCGATTACAACATGCCCTTGCTACTGGAAGCTGGTGGAGAACGCGCCGGAGCGTTTGTCCGGGCGTTGTATCAGGCTATTTGTGATCAGCCCCTGCTATCCTGCACTGTGGGTGGAGAAATCGATGCTCCCTGCTTTGTGCCATCCAAACATATTGCTATTCCCATGGAGACAAAGGAATTTCCCGACGCCGGTGCGGCAAACCAGCATTTCAGCAATGTGGTTCACCGTCCCTTTGATTTGCGAAATGAACCGCCCGTCCGTATGGAGGTGGTCGAATTTTCTGGAAGAACTCAGGTGTTGGTGCTGGTACATCATATTGCCGGAGACGCCAAAACGCTTGAGATCCTGCTGAAGAACGCCGTGCAGTATCTCAATGACACTCAGGCCACCAAAGGGTCGCTTGACGTTCAGGTCGCCTTTTGCCGCAGGGAACAATCCTATCTTCGTTCCGATGACTACGTGGACGACAAATCCTATTGGGAACATCTTCTGGAACCGCCAGTCGGTCTTTTGTGCACCGCTTGCAGCGGCGATGGAGCCATGGCTGATGTCGATATTGAACCGGCGCTTGCCGCGGGCCTCCAGAACATCGCCGAACGGTCCGGGAGTTCTCTGTTGGCGTGCTTTATTTCTCTGGTAGGGACATTTTTGCAGGATCGTTTTGAGCGGTCCGAGATATTGATCGGTGTTCCCGTTGGGTTGCGCGAGACGCGGGAAGAGTTTGAAACTGCAGGATTTTTTGTCAACACCGTCCCGTTGCGACTGCGGGCTGATGAGAAACCAGACCCTGTCGCAAATGCCCGGAATGCCGCAGCGCAACTAAAAACAGCCATTACGCATAGTCGGTATTCAAACAGGGCTGTTGTGCCTGACATATTGGTAACGCATGCCACAGTCAGCAATATCCGGGAGCACGGCCTTCAGGTCGATATGCTCAAGCCGGAGTTGGAAGCAAGCAAACTGGCCGCCAGTTTCACGCTGGAAACCGGAGTCCGAAATAGAATCGTCCTTGAGTATGATCGGGGCTTCATCTCGGATGGCAGGATTTTTCTCGACAGGTTGCAAATCGCTCTCAGCGAGTGGTGCGGCCTTGGGGACATGGCTGATCCTCAACGGGTTCTCTCGGATGCATGGTTTTCCATTCTGCATGTTCCCCCGTCTCCGGAAAGCGATTTTTTCCGGGACGGCGGTGATTCCATCAAGGCTATCCAGATTACCGGAGTATTGCACCGGAACGGCATCAAGGCACTTTCTGCCGCGAGTTTCCTCCAGACGCCGGACTTTCGGGCTTTGGCGAAACAGTTGGAAAAAACCACTACGGACCAAACATCAGGACCGGCGTATGCTCCGGTCGAGCCGGGGCAGTACGTTCCGTTGCTGCCTTTGCAGGAACGTCTGATCAGTAGGAACCCGGAACATTGGCATCATTTTTACATGATGCTGCCCCTGCAAATCGGCCTGGAAATTTCGATCGCGAGCATTGAGGATTGGGTGCACTCACTACCGGAGCGGTATGAAGCGTTCCGCCTCGCGTTTCAGGATGGGCAAGCCGTTATGTTGGGAGCTTCACCGGAACCTGTTTTCAGGCGGCGTTCCTTTGAGTCTGGTATTGATAATCGCGAAGTGTTCCGTGCTGCTTTGCAGGACGCCGTAGCGGAGCTTGATCCGAAAAAAGGCCGTACCTTTGGCGCAACTCTGGCGGAGCAGGGACAAAAACGGTTTTTGATCCTTGCCGGGCACCATCTTGTGCTCGACGCCTTTTCTCTGGATATCCTGCGGCGGGATTTGATTGCATTTTGCCGGAATGTTGAAAGCGAAAAAGAAGCGCAAGGCATGGCGATCAGGGCTCGTGAAATGCAGAAACTGGTGCAGGACGGAATCTTCCCCACACAGGAAGATCATGCCTTGTGGACATCGGTTTGCAAAACTTCGGTGGGCGGGCTGAATGCCCTGCAGCAAGGAACAGCGGACAAAGCCGGGCAAAGAACTTTCGAGAGCTTGCGGCTGGTGGGCTTCCGTCCCGAGTATACGCAATCCGTTTTGTCGGAATTGCTGAGTGCGCTGTCCGCCGCGCTTTACGCTCAGGGTCAGCGGGAGACCGTGTTTGTTACCATGGAGAGCCATGGACGCGATTCCCTGTTGCCCGGATTCGACACCGGACGCAGTGTGGGATGGTTCACCGGAATTTGTCCCATGCCGCTGACGCCTTCCGAATCAGGGCAATCCCGGCATGCTGTGGGCGCATGGCTTCGTGATATGTTCACTGCGCGGAATTGTCATGCCTATGGTTACCTGCGGCTTCAGCATCCCGAAACCTTTGGGTTCGATTCGCAGATAAGTTTCAACTACCTTGGGCGATTGTCCAGCGAGACCGAACACTGGATCACTGCCTTGCCGTCCGCCGCCATGCCCGGGGACATGCCTGACCTTATTGACTCGGAATTCGAACTCGACACTCCACTGGAGTTGATCGCCTTTCAGGACGAAGACGGCGTTCTCCAGCTCGGCGCCTACTTCAACCCGTACATTCTGGAAACGGTGTGGGTGTCCGGGTTGCTTGAGGAATGGAAATTGGCGCTCAAGCAAAGTCCCGTCTACAGGGAACCCCTGTCCGACGATGTGGTTGACCGGGTTTTGGAGCTGGCCCATTGCACTGCGGATGAAGCCGGGGGCATCCTTTTGCCGGAAGTCGTCCATGAGCCCATGTTGTATCAATACCTGTCCGAAGACGAGGCAGTTTATACACAGCAGGTGGCGTTTCGTTTTCGTGGGCAGGTCAACGATTTCCTGCTGCTGAGGGCCTGGAAGGACGTTCTGGCCCGGCACGAAAGCCTGCGAACCCTGTTCCCCATGCCTTATGACGGGGAGTTTTATCGTCTTGTCCTGCATACGCCGAGAGAGAACTCGGAATATTTTGACCTTTCCAGCCTGCCGGAGCCGCTTGCCGCAAGCAGGATGGAAGAGATGCTGAAGAGTGAACGTGAGCGCGGCTTCGATCTGAACACCGGGCCGCTCATCCGGGCGCAATTGCTCCGGTTTGCCCATGATGAGTTCGTATTGAGTTGGTGTTTTCACCATCTGCTTATGGATGGGTGGTGCATGGGTATTTTGCTTGATGAACTGTTTACCCGCCATCGTATTCTTGAGTCCGGATCAACGGAGAAAATGCCAGAGTCGATGCCCTTGTCGGAATATGCGCGGTGGCGTGCCGAATTCGATACGAACGCGGCGGCCGACTATTGGAATTCCCTGCTGGAAGGATTTGCCTCTGTTTCTTCCGTGGCAAAGAGAGAACCGGACGGAACCGTGGTGGATCCCGTTGCCATGGAGTTTTCTCTTGATACCGAACGCAGTCTGAGACTCAGGAATCGGGCGGATGAACGGTCGGTGACACTTCCTGTGCTGATTCAGGCTGCCTGGGGAATCGTGCTGGGAGATGAGAACAGTACCCGGGATGTCGTCTACGGCATGGTCACCTCGGGCCGTCCCGCCGAACTGGACGGCATGGACAAAGCCGTGGGTCTGTTCATTCAGACGGTGCCGTTGCGCGTGCAATGGACGGAAGATTCCTCGTTTGGCGATCTTCTGGCCACGATCAAAGAACAGAGCTTCAGACAAATGGAGTACGGATATTTACCGTTGTCCGAGATCGGGCGGAATTTATTCGACCACCTCATGGTCTTTGAAAATTATCCTTTCGACATGGAATTTTATGGCGGAAAACTGGAACTGTTGGATATACGTGGATTTGAGAAGATACCATATCCGCTCGGCATATCGGTGATTCCCGGCGATCAGATTCAGTTCCGCTTTCTTTATGATCCTGCCGTCATGGAACATGACGACGTTCGCGGATTGCAGGACCGCCTTCTTCATGTACTGGAAATCATATCCGGTGATGCGGACGTCTCCTGCCGGGAGCTGGAATCCGGCCTCGGCAGTGTTGCCGATAACCGAATGGCTTTCGGGAACACTCGTGAAGCCCTGCCCGGGAACGGGGAAAGGGCTTTGACCAGCGATTCATCCTTGCCTGTGGATGGCTATTTCTCCCAGAAAATTCAGGATATTTATGAATCCGTGTTCAGGCAGAAGGTCGTTTCCCGCGATGCCGATTTCTTTGAACTGGGCGGACACAGTCTGTTGGCCATGCGGGTTCTCGCCCAGCTGGACAGGCAGTTGTCCGTACGAATCGGCATGGACGATTTTCTGGCCAATTCCAGTATCAACGCGCTGACCGGTCTGGTGGGCAAAAGCCAAATCGAGAAGACCGTTATACCCCGGATTCCGGTCAGGGAGCGGTATCCTCTTTCCGCTTCGCAGATGCGTATCTGGTTCCTGCAGCGGATGCATGGTGACGGCTATGTCTATCAGATTCCCTTTGCCGCACGGTTGCGGAGTGCGGTTGATCCTGAAGTCCTGCAAAAGGCCCTGCTCCTGCTTGAAGAGCGGCATGATGCCCTGCGGCTGCGTGTTGCGGCGGATCAGCCCGAGCAGTTGCTTGCTCCCCCCGGCCACCTGAAACTGGAATTTTATGACCGGCCTTATCGACAGGAATCCTTGGAACAGGGAGCCATGGAACTTGGGCTGGACAAGCCGCTGGTCCGGGTTTGCCTGTTCAGGGAGTCCTCAAACGAATCTGTTTTGCTGTTCCGGTTCCATCATATCATCTTTGACGGCTGGTCAGCAGAGATATGTTTGCGGGAATTGAACGAGGCCTACGCGGCTGTGTCGAACGACGCAGTCCCGGATTGGCAGCCTTTGGACACTGATTTCGTCAGCTATGTCGGCTGGGAATCAAAACGGGAATTCAAGGCCTTGGATGCGTTCAGGGAACGCTTCCTGCCTTTGCCGGAAAGTCTGGCCTTGCCTTTGGACTTCCCGCGTCCTTCCGTGCAGAGCCTCGCGGGGAGTGTCTTTGTTTCCGAATTTGACCGGGAGCGGAGCCTGGGCATCAAAACCATGGCTTCATCCATGGGGGTAACGCCGTTTTCGGTATTGCTGGCTCTGGTGAACGTCTTTCTTTACCGCCATACCGGCCAGAGCGACCTGATTGTCGGCAGCCCCGTTGCCAACAGGGAATTGGCCGAGGTTCAGGGATTGATCGGCCTGTTCGTCAACACTGTTCCCATTCGTGCCTCGCTGCACCCGGACAAGGGCTTCCGGCGGCTTGTGAAGGACGTGAGCGTATCGTTGCAGGAGTCGCTTGCCGTTCAGGATTGTCCGTTGGAGAAACTGATTGATGCCCTGAAAGTGGACAGGAATCCTTCCCGCAATCCGTTGTTTGACGTTCTGGTGGCCCATGAGGATGCCGCGTGGAACGAATATGGTCGCGGTCCATTGAAGATGGAGCCTATGGAACTGCCGCACCGGAACAGCAAGTTCGATCTGAGTTTTTATTTCAAGGAGATTGGAGAGGAAACGTATTCGGTGCACATGGAATATTGTACCGATCTGTTCCGCGCAGAAACCATCAAGGCCATGAGTCAACGGTTGGCCGTTTTGCTCGACGATATTCTTGCAGCCCCGGAAAAGCCGTTGTCGGTATTGAACATCCTGCCCAGCCAAGAACACGCCGTGTTGCAGACCTTCAACAATACGGCAGAACATTTTGATACGGGCAGTGATACGGACGCGCGCTTTCGCAAGCAGATGGATGCCAGCGGACAGGCCGCAGCCATTGTGGAATCCTCGGGCCAGTTCCACAGCTACGGGGATTTTGATGCCGAGGTCGACAAGCTGGCTGCCTATCTTGCGGATAACGGCGTTCGGCCCCGGGATTATGTCGGGGTTTGCTTTGAACGCTCTTTGGACATGATGGTCGCCGTGTTTGCCGTCATGCGTGCCGGGGCTGTATATGTCCCGCTTTCCCCGACGTTGCCTTCGGCCCGGTTCGCGTCGATATGCGAAGATTTGGAAAGATGCACGATTCTCTGCCAGTCCGGCTTCGAAGACCGTTTTAATGGTTTGGAGCAACCTGTTCTTTGTCCGAAAAGAATGGAATTGCCCACACGGGATTTTGTGCCGCCGGTCGTGAAGCCGGAAGATGTGGCTTATGTGATTTTCACTTCCGGTTCCACAGGGCGCCCCAAGGGCGTTGCCATCGAGCATCGCAGTCTGGCCAACCGCCTGTTGTGGATGCAGGCCCGGTTCCCCATAGAGGAAGGGGATGTGATCCTGCAAAAGACCACCACTTCTTTCGACGTTTCGATCTGGGAGTTGTTCTGGTGGTCCTGGACAGGCGCCGGGTTGGCTCTGCTCGAACCGGGAGGTGAGAAATTTCCTGACCGGATCGTCGAGGCCGTTCAGACTCATGGGGTGACGGTAATTCATTTCGTGCCTTCCATGCTGCGGGTTTTCATTGAGCACCTTGAGTCCCACCCGCCGGAAACGCAAAAGCTGCACAGTTTGAAATATGTTTTTACCAGCGGCGAGGCCTTGTCTGCTGATTTGGTGAAACGCTTCCAGTCCATGGTCGGTGCAGAATTGCATAATTTATACGGTCCGACCGAAGCGACAGTGGACGTTTCATGGTTCCCGTGCAGGGAACTGACCGGCGACAGGGTGCCCATTGGCAAGCCGGTGAGCAACACCCGGCTTCATGTGCTGGATGGTCAAGGACAGATGGTTCCCGTGGGTGTGTCCGGTGAAATCTGCATCAGCGGAATTCAGGTGGCCAGAGGATACGTCAACCGGGAGGAGCTTACCGCCAGAAGTTTCCTGCCGGATCCTTTTGTGCATGGTGAACGCATGTATCGAACCGGCGATCTTGGGCGGTGGCTCCATGATGGAAATATCGAATATCAGGGCCGGAACGATGATCAGGTCAAGATTCGCGGCTTCCGCATAGAGCTTGGCGAAGTCGAGGCGGCCTTGGTCCGCTGCGCCGGAGTGTCACAGGCCGTAGTACGGGTTTGCAGGATTGGCGATTATGACGCCCTGGAAGCCTTTTTGCTGCCTTTGGAGAATGCGGAACTTTCCGTGCGGAGCCTTCGTGATGGACTTTCCGGTAAGTTGCCGGAATACATGTGGCCTGCTGTCTTTCGTCAGGTGGCCGAAATACCGTTGAGTCCTTCTGGCAAGGTGGACCGCAAGCAGTTGCGGGGTAATAAATTGGGGCTGGACGGCGGAACCGTGGGAGCAACACTTACTCCGGTGCAGGAGGCCGTTCGCGATATCTGGCTTGAGGTCATGCCGGAGATCGATGCGCCCGGCATTGATCAGGGATTTTTCGAGATCGGTGGCAATTCCCTGCTTTTGGTACGCCTTCACGCCTTGTTGGACAATCAATGGAAAGGCGTGTTCTCGTTGGCGGGGCTGTTCTCCGAGAGCACCATCAGGGCACAGGCGGAAGCGATTGAACGACTTGAGCAGACCGGAACGGTTACACACGAAGACCTGCCGCAAATCGCGCATGATGCCCCCATCGCCATTATCGGCATGGGCGTTCGCCTTGGTGATTATGAAGTTGTGGAGAGTTTCTGGAATGATCTGGAGCACGGAGCGGACAAGAACGTACCCTTGCCGCAAAAACGGCGGGAAGAAGTGCGGCAGATTTTTGAAGCTGTCGGGTTTGATTTCGACCCTTCCCGGTTGCGTGAGGCCGCCTACCTGTCGGATATTTCATCGTTTGATCACAAACGGTTCGGACTTTCGCCTTTGGACGCCAGCCTGATCGAACCGCAACAGCGCGTCTTTCTGGAGGTTACACTCCACGCCCTGGACGACGCCGGATACGGTGGAGAGGCTTTGCAGGATGAACGTGTCGGCGTATTTGTCGGAGCCAGTCCCTATCGTTTGTTTCAGGATGCGGTCACCCGGGCCTTCCCGGAGCAGGCCGAACAGATTTACCTGCTCAACGTTCCTTCCAATACCTCGGCCAGACTCAGCTACCTCAAGAATTGGGATGGTCCGGCGGCGACCATCGATACAGCCTGCTCCTCCGTTCTCAAGGCTCTGCATGACGCCTGCCGCAGTCTCAGGACAGGGGAAAGCCGGTTGGCTGTGGTCGGAGGAGTGCACACCATCGCCCTGCCCGTAAAAGGCGGCAAGACCTTTACCATAGAATCCGGTTCCGGCCGGACAAGAACGTTCGACGCAAAGGCTGACGGCGTGGGAGCCGGGGAAGGCGGCGCTGTCTTTTTGCTCAAGCTCCTCGAACAGGCCGAGCGGGACAATGATGCCGTCCATGCGGTGATCATTGGCAGCGCAGTGAATCAGGATGGCCGCAGTTCGAGCATGGCCGCGCCCAACCCGGAGGCTCAGGCCGCCGTTATTGATGATGCGGCCAGAAATGCGTCCGTGAGCCTTGATGAAGTGGACTTTTTCGAGGCGCACGGCACCGGGACTGTTCTGGGCGATCCCGTGGAAGTGGAGGGACTTGGACGGGCCTTTGCAAAACAGGAAATAGCACCGGCAGGGAAGGCCCTTATCGGTTCGGTCAAGGGCAATGTGGGCCACCTTGATGCTGCTGCCGGAGCCGTGGGATTGGCCAAGGCTGTCGTCAGTCTGGAAAAGGGCATTGTCCCTCCCCAGCCTCATTTTGAGCACCCCAACCCCCATATCGATTTTGATGCTGCGCCGGTACGGGTGGCTCGCGTTGCGGAAGCCCTGTCACCTTCGGCCAAGCCGTGGATATGCGGTGTGAGCGCCTTTGGTCTGAGCGGAATTAACGCTCATGTGTTACTCAGGGAAGGTATGCCTTCCGTCATGCCGCCCGACGATGGACGTTGGTATTGTATTCCTCTTTCCGCCGGTGATGAAGACGGTTTGTCCGCATACTGCCGTCAGTTGCGGGATATCGTGGCTCGTAACGGAGATTGGCCTGTGCGCGCTGTGGCCGGAACCCTGATTGCAGGCAGGGAACATTTGCCTGTTCGGGCAGTGGTTGTGGCACGATCTTGCACCGAGCTTCTGGACGGGCTTGACGATTTGCAACCAGTTACCGTGCGAAAGATGTCTGATGCAAAGTGCGTTGCGGGTGCTTTTGAAGGCAGGGATGATGCCCTTGCTGCGGCTGAATCCTATTTGCAGGGGCATACCCCGGTCTGGCCCGAAGGCTCTCCTCTGTACCGGGTCCATTTGCCTGTCACGCCCTTCAGGAGAACCTCGTCGTGGCCTGCGTTTCATTCCTCATTCCTTTCGGCCCCGATGGATACGCCGGATGGAAAACTCTTTTCCATTGCCATTGATCGTGATGATTTCTGGCCTGTTGCGGAACATCTGTTGAACAACGTGCCCACGTTGGTCGGCATGGGAATGATCGACCTCATCGGCGAGGCCATGCAGACCTCTTCATTTTCCATCGGGAAATTGCGCTGGCTCAGTCCTGTAACCCATGCCGAGGGCCAACGGGCCAGCCTGCGCCTTGTGCCTGAGGGAGAAGGCTTTGCCGCTCAGGTTCATCATTTTCGGGATGGTCAATGGAATCTGGCTGCCGGAGCTACGGTGCGTGCGAATTTCGGCAGTTCGCCTGCTGCAAGGGATGTGGCCGCCATTCAATCGCGGCTGCTTCCTCAGGAGGTGCAGGCCGGGGATTCTGTTGTTCATATCAGCCGTCGGTGGGATTGCCGCAAAGGACTCTGGAGTTCGGACGATGGCCGGGAATTGCTTTCCCTGCTTTCCCTGCCGGATGAATTCAGGTCTGATCTGAACACCTTCAAGTATCATCCTGCCATGCTTGATCTGGCTGTGAGTTTGGCCTTGCACGGCGGTCATGGCTTCATGCCGGCCCAATGCGGAGCGGTCAGGACATTCCATCCGCTTGCCGCCACTGTTTACGCCCATGTGAAGGTTAGGGATAAAAATTCCCATGCCATCACGGCCGATTGTGTTGTCATGGATGTCTCGGGCCGCGTGCTGGTTGAAATGGCCGACATGGTTTTCCTCTCCCTCCATAGGACGGAAATCGCTCCACAGCTTCACGGGATTTCGTGGAAGCATGTCGAGTTGCCGGCAAGGAAACCTGATTTTGCGCAGGCAATGATGTTGCTTGGGAGTGATGATGCCCCTCTGTTGGAGACTTTTAGCAGGGCTGGCATAGTGCCGCGGACGTTCCCGATAGAGGACGGGGAACGGAAAATGCTGGCCCGGGAGATTCAGGAAAACGGAATTTCACATCTTGTTTGCCTGCCCTTGCCTGAAGACGCTTCGTGGACGTTTGCCGCGTTTATGCGCGAGGTGTGCCGTGTCCGCCCGAAGCACGCCTTGCGGATAACCGTTGTCGGGCACGGCTGTCTGACTGGCCATGATTCTTCGCCTGAATACGCTTTGGCACTTGGGACACTGCTTTCCTTGCGTCATGAGGAACCATTGATCAGCGTGTCGTATGCTGAAATCGAGGAAGTGAACCAGACTTCTCTCGAAACCTTGCAGTGCGCCTTGGGCCGAATTGACGGTCCTTTTGTCGTCCATGGAATTGGTGAAGTGAGCATCCCGGAACTTGCTCCGCTATCCATCGTTTCCGATGAGAAAAAAAAGATGCGGGATTGTGTGGTCATTACCGGTGGGCTTGGCGGCATGGGCCTGACTTTGGCCCGGCAGATTACGGACAGGACGGATGCGGAGGTCGTACTTCTGCATCGCAATGCCGGGAAGGAAAATGAAATTCCGTATGCCTGCTACCGTTGCGACGTCAACGATGAAAAGCAGCTTCGTGAGACATTGCAACGCATACGCGACGAAAGGGGACCGATCAGGGGCATCATCCATGCGGCAGGCGTGGCAGGGGAGGGATTCCTTCTTTCCAAGAGCCGGGAGGCGTATGAAAACGTACTCGCCCCGAAGGTTACTGGAACATGGAATCTCCACCGCGCGACCCTTGAAGATGATCTCGACTTTTTCGTACTGTCGTCTTCCCGGTCGGCGTTGGTCGGTGCCCCCGGCCAGACGGACTACACTGCGGCGAACGCCTTTTTGAACGGTTTTGCCCATTATCGCCAGGCACAGGGATTGCCGGCACTTGCCATGTGCTGGAACGCCTGGGCCGAAGTGGGCATGGCCGCACGCATGAATTCAGAGGACGGCGGGTTCTCCCTGCCGCCGGAACATGCCTTTGGTGTTCTTGAACAGGCTTTGAATTCAGGTCGGACACAGGCCGTAGTCTCCATGCCCGGCGAGGACGTATCCCGTTATCCTCTGGCTTCTCTACTGGTTGAGGACGTTGAGGTCGATGTTACCGTTGAGCCTGTCGCTGAGACTGGTGGCGAGGAAGAAATACTCGCTGTGTTCAGGGAGTGCCTCGGATATGAGGAGCTTTCCCGCGATGATGATTTCTTCGATCTGGGCGGGGACTCCATCTCAGCCACGCGCATTGTCAGCCGGATAGGGGAGATTTTCGGTATCGAGGCCAGCGTCATGGATATTCTCGAGAGCGATACTCTCGGCGATTACGTGGATGAAATCCTTGATGCCCTGAAGGCCAAAAAGCCCGCGAAAGAGGAAAAAGGCGACAGGAAAGAGGAGGCGCACAACAAGGAAGCCATCGAACAGGCGCCTGAGCGTGACAGGTATCCTGTGGGCCGGGAGCAGTTGTCGATCCTGTATGCGGATTTGCTGAGCGACGAGCATACCGGATACAACCTTCCTGCATTCCTCCGGTTGCCGGATGATCTGGACGTGGCACGTCTGGAGTTGGCCGTGGCGGCATTGATCCAACGCCATGAAGTATTGCGGACCACTTTCTGCGATTTCGACCAGCCGCATCCCAACATGGTGATTCATCCGTTCGAGAGCTTCTCTCTGGAAGAGGTTCACTTGGCGGACCTCGCGCAGAAGGATTCGCTGATCACGCCGTTTGATCCCCGAAAGGGCGCACTTTTCAGGATCAAACTCCTGAATGTTGATAATGAAGGATTTTTCCTGTTTTACGATTTGTACCATGCTCTGGGTGACGGCCGAACAATCGCCCTGCTCAACGCCGAATTGTACCGGCTTTATCATCAACAACCATTGGAACCGGTCGGACGGCAGCAGAAAGATTTTGCATGGCACCAATATGTTCATTCCAATGAGGGGGACCGGGAGTACTGGAAGGAATTGTTCAAAGGGGAGCTGCCCAAACTGGATCTGCCTTCTTCGTACAGGCGCCCGGATGTCCATACAAACCGCGGAGCCACACATGAGTTCGAGCTTCCCTCGGAGTTGGTGGCTGGCCTCAAGGCGTTGGGACGCCGGATAGGTGTAACCAACTATAATCTCGTTCTCGCTGCCTGGGGAATGCTTGTGCACCAGTGCACCGGGGATGAGGATTTTGTTATCGCCGTCATGGTGGATAGCCGTGGCGAGTATTTCAATACTGCCGGAATGCTGGCTTCCCTGCTTCCGGTGCGGTTGAACGTGGCTGGCTCGCAACCTGTCGAGAACATATTGAAGGAGATCCAGCAGCGCAGCAATGATGCACTGAGGCATCGGTCGTATATCCTCAACAACCTGCTTACGGACCTGCATCCGCCCATGAGTCTGGACAGGACACTCCTCTCCGAAGTCGTTCTTTCCTACATGAACTTCGAGTTCGGAACTGAAAAACAGGAACTTTTCGAACCTTTGCGTTTCCTGAATCCGGCCAGCAAGGCGGACCTGTCCATTTTCTGCAGTGATACCGGCGACAGGATCAGTTTTGCGCTGGAATATTATGCGGACCTGTTCAGCCATGATGACGTTACCCGTTTTGCCGGGGATTTCATCAATATTCTTGAGCTGCTGGTCTCCGGGAATAGCGATGATCCATTGCCGTTTGAATACGCTCCGAAACGATTGGAGCATGTGACAACGCAAGCGCTATCAGGGCCATCGAGCGTTTTACCTGTATTTGTGGAAAGCGAAGGTGGTGCCGAAAAGGAACAGCAGTCGCTTGAAGCGTTGTTTTCTGAAGTTGTAGCTCAATTCCCTGACCGTAAAGCCCTGTCTGACGGTGTGTTGTCCATGAGTTTTGCCGAGCTGGACAGGTTGTCGTCCAGAATGGCCGCGTTTATCCGGAAACTGGATCTCGGTCGGGAGCCTGTTGTCGGCGTGCTTTGCGAACGCAGTGCGCTTGTTCCTGCTGCGGCCATGGGGATTCTCAGGGCCGGAGCCGTGTATCTGCCCGTGGAACGGGAACTTCCGCTGGTCCGGCAGGAGGCCATGCTTGAACCGGCGCAATTGATCCTGACAGACAGTGCATGCCTGCGCGATGCCGAGTATTACCAGTATCGGATTCCCGGAGTCTCCCACGTCCTTTGCCTGGATTCGCCACGTTTTGAGGACGTGATAGACAACGGTGGTGAATTGCAGAGCATCGCATTTTGGGAGCATGTGACGGCAGAGGGGAGCGATCAGGCATGGAAGAGCTATTTTGATGGCCGCAGTGTTTCACCTGAAGTGCTTGAAGCGTTGGCCGCCGATGTTCTGAACAAGAGCGGCTTTGGAAAAAGCATGGGCAAGCGTGTGCTGGATATCGGTAGCGGGTCCGGCGTGATGGCGCAACGTCTGCTGGAAGTTTCGCATTGGTACACAGCCGTTGATTTGTCCCGGACGGAACTGGATCGTCTGGAATCGCCTGCCAAAGGACGGGCGGCGAAGTTCCATCAGATGGAGGCCGTTGACATCGGTTTTCTGGAAGAGGGTGAATTCGACCTGATCAACCTCACAGGCGTGGCCGAGAATTTTCCCGGATACAATTATTTGAGAAAAGTGCTGGATTTGTCCGTGGCCAAGCTTTCCCCGGATGGTGCTTTGGTGGTTGGCGCTGTGTGGGATTTGGAAAAGAGGGGCGCCTTCAGGGAGGCGTTGAAATCATATGCCCTGGAATCTGGCGACAACAGCGGACTTGTCCGCTTTGATGCTGGGGCCGAGCTGTTTTTACCACCGGGCTTTTTCATGGATTGGGCCGCGCACAGCCCGACACCTGTGGAAGTGTCGATTTCCCATACCTGCGTGGAGCACGCGGAACTTGCAAATTATCGGTTCGACGTCACGGTGACCAGAGCCGGAGAAAATGTTGCAAAGGTTGCGAAAATCCGGTTCGGCAGCGATGACCTTCCCGAATTTGAGGACGGGCAAGCCGTTGTCTGCAACCCGGAGCAGGCCGCGTATATCGTGTTTACGAGCGGTTCAACGGGTGTTCCCAAAGGCGTTGTTGTCGAGCATCGAAATCTTCTGCACATCCTCAGCGCGTTGAACGGGTTTTCCGCCGGATGTGAGCAGGTCGCTCTGGTTGCGCCTCTTTCGTTTGATGCTTCGGTGCAGCAACTGGCGGTTTCCGTATTCGCAGGCAAGCCGTTGCATATCCTTGCGGACGAGGAACGCAAAAATCCCGAAAGATTCCATGAAGCCGTCGTCAGCAACGGCATCGAACTCTGCGATATGACGCCAGCCTTTTTCAATGTGCTGGTGGAGTATCTCGCAGACCGGAGTCTGGCTCTTCCTCTCAGGAAAATTCTGATTGCCGGAGAAGTGCTGCGGCCAGATATGGTCAGCATGTTCTATTCCATCGCTGGGAATGAAAATGTTGTTGTTTACAATATTTATGGTCCTACGGAATGCACCGTGGACAGCAGTGCCTACCGTATTGATTTTGAGAACCATAAGGATTTCTCGGCATATCCCATCGGCGTGCCGTTGAAAGGTGCTCATATAACCATACGGGACAAGGGCGGTGAACCTGTTGCGGATGGCGAGACTGGTGAAATCTGGATATCCGGGGCCGGGGTTTCCCGGGGCTATATGAACGCCGGGAATACGGACGCTTTTGTTCAACACAAGGGGGAACGCTGCTACCGTACGGGAGATCGTGGCTTCATTCAGGATGGATTGGTCTTTTACCTGGGGCGCAAGGACCAGCAGGTCAAGATTCGTGGCAACCGTGTGGAGATCGGCGAGGTGGAAGGTGCCATTGCCGGTTTCCCGGGAGTGCGGCAAGTGGCCGTTGTGGCGGATAGCTTCGATGGCCGCGGGGAAAAGGATCTGGCCGCCTATGTGGTCGGCGACGTTGATGCCGCCAGATTGAAACTCTATCTGGAACAGCATCTGCCGTCATATTGTGTGCCGGGGCATGTCGTCCCCATGGTGGAATTGCCCATGTCCACCAACAGAAAGGTGGACAGGAAGGCACTGCCTTCGCCGCTTGGCCAGAGCGTTGAATCCGGAAAGGTTCCCGCAGGGGCGTTGGAAGAGAAACTGGCGGGTATCTGGCAAAGGCTTCTGGGCGTCGAGGTCCGGGACGTTGATCAGAGTTTTTTTGCCATGGGCGGACATAGTATTCTGGCTGTAAGGCTCATCGCCATGTTGGACAAGGAACTTGGATTGCAGATGTCGTTGAGCGATCTGTTCGCATATCCAACCGTTGCCCGGCAGGCCGAATTGTTCAAGGGACGGCAGGAAACGGACAACAGTCCGGTGATCAATCTTGCCCGGTGCGCTGGCGGGGCGCATATTTTCCTGTTCCATCCGGTAGGGGGTGGTGTCTTCTGTTATAGCGCGCTGGCGGATTTGCTGAGTCCCCGATTCAATGTCCATGCCGTGGAAGCGGCCGGATTCAGTCCGGAGCGGACAGCCCTGAATACGGAGCTGTTCCGGGTCGAGGACTTGGCCGCATATTATCTGGATGAAATTTTCAAGGTTCAAAGCGAGAATATTATTTTCGGAGGATGGAGCTTCGGCGGTATTTTGGCTTATGAAACGGCCTGCCTGTATGAAAAGACGGGACGAACTTCCGGTCCTGTTCTTGTTCTGGATTCGGTTGCGGACAATACGCAGGCAAAGGAAGTGGCAGGCAAGGATGAAGTCGGTATTTTGAAGTCTCTGCTTCAGGACGCCCTGTTCTTTGACGAGGACAAACTGCGCGCACTTCCTCGTGAGGAAAAATTGAAATATCTTGTACGGTGCGGCGAAAAGACCGGCCTGCTGCCCCAGGGATTCAGTCTGGTGCAAATGGAAAACCTTCTGCACACCTATCGCAACAACGCCATTGCCGCCGCCCGCTATGAAAGTCCGACGGTCTCGGACAAGGACGTCCTTCTTGTCCGGGCACTGGAGTTGTCAGAAGCCACGCGCCACTATGTGGATGATGACTCGTTAGGCTGGAGGCAATTCATTCCAAAGGGAAACATTACACTCAAGTGGACGGAAGGGAGCCATGAAACCATGCTCTCTCCCGGTCTGGTAGATAATGTGGCAAAACATATTATGGGGTACCTTGATCATGAGTAATGCAAAGCGTTTTTCTTTTGTCCTGTTGTGCCTGTGCTTTTTGATCCTGATCTCCGGGTGCGGAGACAATGTAAAAAACAGTGAGGAAATCAGGGAAGTGGCGACCCGCCTCGGAAAGAAGCTGGCTGAAAACCAGAATCTGCCCGGTTTGTCCATTGCTGTGCTCAGGGAGGGCAGGGATAAGCCGGTCTCCGTTACCATGGGCAAGGCCAGTCTGGAGAACAACGTTCCCATGGCCCCGGAAAGCATGATCAAGATTGGTTCTGTTACCAAGGTCTTTACGGCCACGCTGATTCATGAATTCATTGAACAGGGCAAGTTGTCCTACGATACACCCATCGACAAGTTCTTTCCGGGTTTTCCCGAGGCAAGCAGGATTCAGGTCAGGCATTTGCTGGATCATACCTCGGGAATACCGGATATGCTCCAGCAGCCGGAAGTGCAAAGCAACATGTGCAAGTACTGGTCTCCCAAGGATCTCATAGCACTTATCGCTACAAAACCTTTGGATTTCGAACCCGGTACGGACCAAAGATATTCCAATACGGGTTACCTCATGCTTGCCGTCATCTGCGAGCAGATTTCCGGCCGAAGCTACGGAGACCTGATTCGGACAAGACTGAAAAAACCGTTGGATATGCAAACACTCGAGGTCGGCAACGATCACGACATCGTACCCCATCTGTCCTGCGGCTATACGACTTCCCCCAAAACGGGTCTTGGTCTGCCCATGATGGCCAGTCTTGCCATTGCAATGGGAACCGGCAATCTGGAGGCCATGCCTTCGGACACCGTGCGTCTGGTCAATATTGGTAATATCCTCAAGAACAACGTGCTGGACACGGCCGAGTTGAAGCCGTTGAAGCTGGATAACGGCAAAATAGCTTCATTTGAATCCCCGATCGGTGATTCAGAGGGCTACACGGGCAGTTATCTGGACGGGTTTACCCTGTTCGCGTTTCATGAACCGGACATAACACTGGCGGGCAAGGTCGGCTCATTCCCGGGATTCGGAACGGTGTATCTCTATGATCGACAGAGCAAGTTCGCTGTGGTCGTGAGCGTGAACAATGAAATACTGGTTACGGATGCCATTCTCTTGGGAGCCAATATTCTGAATGAATTACGGCCATGAGGGCAAGCTCAGACCCACATCTACTGAGGTAACAGGCCCGCTCCCGTTTTTTCTTTGCCGTTTCCGGGGGCGGGCTGATTCTTTAACCTTTTAATATATGAAGCAGTGCTTCTTTGCACAGTTTGGAAACCTCGCGGCACTCCTTGAGTGAGGGCTCATCAAGTTTGAGAATTTCCAGCGCTGCGATCTGGATGCCAACAAATCTTGCCAGCATATCGATGCTGCTTTTGCCCCCGGCATTGAGCCGTTTCAGGTTCTTCCTGAGGCTGTCGTATACGACCATATCGGATTTGATCAAGATTCTGCCGATTTTGTTGTTTCTTCCGCCTTCACAGAATATTTCCAGATAAACCTGCAGCTCGTCGAAACCCTCCGAGTCCAAGATGCTGTCGACGGTTACTGCAATCAGTTCTTCAATGTTGGCGGTATGGTCCAGAGCAACTGCGAATTTTACCGATTCCTCGAGTTCGCGTTCGGCAAAGTGGATGATCAGGTCTTCCTTGGATTTGAAGTAATGGTATACGGTCCCGGGGCTCAACTTGGCGCGCTTACAGATATCCGCCATGGTGGATTTGTGGAATCCATGCTTGGAGAAACTGTCTCCTGCTGCTTTCAGGATTTGTTTCTTCCTGCGTTCCGTCCCTTCTTCATCTACTTTTCTAGCCATCGCATTTCCTTTGACAATTGTTTAATCGAAATGAATTGACACGTCCCATAGGGTGTGTCAATCAGATTAAATAGAATATGTATTCGAATAAAGTTCTGTTTTATTGGGGTTATACGAAAAAAGCGTTGAATGCTCCAAAATAAAAGCGACATACAGGCCTTGTCTGCAATATTTTTTGATTACCCTATGTATTAGGAAAGATGTTCCGTAATACTATGGGATTATGTGTTTTTTTATCACGTTGCGATCTGTTTGTCGAATATCAATTCTATTTATGTGAAAAATCGTTGAATAAATGGAAATAAAATATTCGATCGTATGATCGATTAAATTAAATCGGTTTGAGAATCCTTGTATGGGACAAAGAAAAAATGCGTTCCGATCCAAAACGGATGTATGGTTTGCCGACACCAGCTATTTTTGAATTTGCTAAACGCGTCTTGCGTATAATTATTTGAAATAAAAAAAGGAAAATTAGAACCATCGAAGTAGGGATTGTTGATATTTTTAATGAAGTGATGACAGGATTTTTGTCTTTGCTTTATGTTTCTTAAGAAAAAATTGTTCTGTGTGCGATATTTTCCAAATCTCGAACGTATCATTATGTGAGAGTCATGATTGAGGCCGCAGTGGGCACGAAGTGAGAATTCATGATCTGCATAATCGTTGAAAGCGACCTTAGTATAGGGGAAAATAATGCAATGTGATATTTCTTCAGAACTAATTCAAAAATGCATTGATGGAGACAACAGTGCATGGACTACTATTGTAGATCGATATATTTCATTTGCTTACAAAGCAATCATAATTATTCTGAATAGACATTTTTATCAATATGACAACAATGATGTAGAAGATATATGCCAAAATACTTTTATAAAGTTATTTTTAAATGACTATAAAGTGTTACGTTCGTATGACAGAGCTAGATCAAAATTTAGTACACTACTTACTGTTATAGCTAGAAATGCTGCAATAGATTACATGAGAAAATTCAAGGAACCCGCGACTCCCATCTCTGATATTGTTGACGAGCTGTATTGTGGAGAAATAATGGACACGGGAAAGATTGACATCCCTACCAATGTGGTATCACCAAGGCAGCACCTGGTATTACGAATGCTTTATGACGATGGTCTGGATGTGGAAGCAGTAGCAAAATTTCTTGATGTCAAAAGACAAACCGTACGAAGTCTGCATCACAGAGCTATAAAAAAATTACGTGAACACTACAGGCTGGATACCGATGAGAATGCAAGTCCTTCGGTAAGCAGCATTCAGTCATAGGGAGGTCTCCATGGATGGAACCATATTTATCGGTTATGTGACAAGCGTGTCGGACAGCACTGCATTGGCCAAACAGAAGAAGGCTGAAAACTGCCCGGACGAGAACACCTTTGCAAGGTATCTTGATAACACGCTGGAATCTCCCGAACGGGATGCCGTTGAAGGATATTTGGCTACAAGTTCGACCTGTAGAGGAGATTTCTATGAAATCAGAACTCTTCTGGAAAAGGACAATGCGGAGAAAGCACCCGAGCAACTGGCCGACTCCGTGAAAAATAAATTGCAAACCCAAAATGGCGTTACACCCAATGGGCGGAAGCTGAATATCTAGCTTCACTTCCCCCACAACGCCAGTAACCCGATCCCTTCCCTATAGAGGGCCGGCCTTCTTCTCCCTAAAAGCGGCCGGCCCTAACAAAAAACAAATCAGGCTTTCGGTCCTTCTCACTTCCGGCCGATGAGCCTTGAAGCGAAACGCACAGCTTTTCGCAATGGTCCACTGCGGCCTCGTATCAGACGGTTCTCATGAAAATGTTGTTTTGGGGACAGCTATGTCCCCTCAGGCTTCACGAACAGTAAACCGTTACAAGCGAGGTCACTATGGCAGTCACGTCTGGACAGCTTCAATCGGCCCTTGGTTATCCGAAGGCAAGAACGGACGCGTTAGGCTCGTCATCGGGCAAGATGGGCAAAAATGCCTTTCTGCAACTTTTTGTCGCCCAGCTCCAGAATCAGAATCCTCTCAGTCCAATGGACAACAAGGATTCCACTGCCCAGTTGGCGCAGTTTTCCTCACTGGAGCAATTAACCAACCTGAACACCGCACTCGGAAATATTGCCAAGCAGTTGTCCCTGTCGCAAACCTCCGGTGCGTCTGCACTCATAGGGAAGTCGGTCCTGGCGGACGGGAACCAGCTCAGCAAGGAAGGTGACACGGTTTCCAAGGTCAACCTGAACATCACCAAGAAGATGGCCAACGTCACCGTCAACATTCACGACGAGGACGGAAATATCATCAGGACCGTGAAGCTTGGTGATCTCAAGTCGGGCAAGCATGAGTTCGCCTGGGACGGAAAGGACACGGACGGCAACAAGGCCCCTGACGGCATCTACAAGATATCGGTGGTGGCCGAGGACGCTGACGGCAAGAAGTATCTGGTCAAGACACAGGTCGAGGGCAAGGTCAAGGCCGTTGTCATGGAAAACGGCAAGCAGATGCTGGAGCTCAAAGATGGCCGCAAGGTCGCTTACTCCAGTGTCTGGAAGATCTATTCGGGTTCGACCAATTAGGCCGCGATCAGCAGAAAAAGGAGCTTTGCCATGAGTCTCAGAGGATCTTTGTATTGCGGAATATCCGGTCTCAACGCCCAGATGTCTGCCATGTCCGTTATCGGCAACAACCTTGCCAATACGAATACGTATGGCTTCAAGAGCCAACGTGCCGACTTCGAGGACATCTTTTACAGCACCATTTCAACGGCTAACGGCGTGAGCCAGATCGGGCACGGCGCATCCGTGGCAGCCATCATGACCGACTTCAAGCAAGGGCCGTATGAAACCACAAATACTGCCACCAACGTGGCTATCGGCGGCCGCGGGTATTTTCAGGTTCGCGACCAGAATTACCCGGACAAGTACTATTACACCCGTGCAGGAAATTTTGTCTTCAACAATGACGGTGTACTTGTCGATAGCTCCGGCAAAATAGTGCAAGGCTGGAAATCTGCCGATGGTTCCACCGGGGGCAAGGCGGATGTCGTGGGGTCGCCGGTCGATATCAAGTTGGACCGGTTCCAGTCCCCGCCCCAGGCGACCAGCAAGGTCAGTTTTGCGCTCAACCTGAACGCCAAGGCTGAAGACAAATCGTCGGACAGCGCCAACCCGTTCTTTGCCATGTTCTCCCAATGGAACGGCCAGAATGACCCGCCGATGCCCGATACCAAATATTCGTTTTCAACCACCATCAAAGTTTATGACGAGAACGGCGGTGCACATGATCTGACCGTGCATTTCGACAAAGTGGGCAATCCCGTGGCCAGCGGCGCCGGTGGAAAGACCATGTGGGAATACACGGTCACCGTGCCGCCCTCCGAAGATGGCAGGACCATTAACGGTACCAAGATCAACAAGACTTCGGCCGCAGGCATGCTCATGGCCGGTACCATGACCTTTGGTGTGGGCGGCAAGCTTGAAGGCATGACCGCCTTTACGTTGAGCAGCACCGCCACCGGCAACCTGCGCGGATTGAACAACTGGACTCCGGCGACCTTCTCGGCCAACGGGTACCCGCAACTCACTGCCAACTTCCTCGGCGCAAGCAACGCCAGCATACCCACCAGCGGCAAGGCCAATCCCATCGAGCTGGATTTCGGGATTAGAAACAAGAGCTCTTCGGGCACCGGCTGGACGGCGGGTGCAGGTACCACGGCTGCGAGTCTGGGCAACACCACCGCGGGGTTGTTCAACTTCAATGATCCGGAATATTCCTCGTCCGCAGTGACTTCCCACGAATCCTCCTCATCCAGACACTCGGCGCAACAGGACGGCTATGCTTCCGGGTTCCTGCAGAACGTTTCCATCAACTCGGACGGGGTCATTACCGGACACTATTCCAATGGACAGGTGCTTGATCTCTATGTGCTGACCCTGGCCAAGTTCTCCAGCCGCGACGGGCTTCGAAGAGAGGGTAGCAATCTGTTCTCCGAGACACGGGAATCCGGATCTGCTCTGACCGGAATAGCCAATACCGGCGGACTTGGCAAAATCCATTCGAACGCGGTGGAACAATCCAATGTCGATTCCGGACGCCAAATGGTCAAACTCATCACCACTCAACGCGCTTTCCAGGCTAACAGCAAGGTGATCACCACTTCGGATTCCATGCTTTCTGAAGTGATTGCCCTGAAGCGCTAATCCTCATCAATGCCTTCCCGACATGGAGGTTAGGAAGGCACCGGGAGAACGTCATGCTCAAGAATATGTATGCCATCGGCAGCAGCCTCCTTTATAGCTCGCAGATATCCATCAATGTGTACGGGCAGAATGTGGCCAATGCGTCTACCCCGGGATATCGGCGCAGAACCGTGAACAACGAGGCCATGCCCTACATCAATGAAGGTGGTTACGAAATCGGGACGGGCGTGGACGTTCAAAGCCTTTGTCGCAGGTTCGACAATTTTCTGGCCGCCCAACAACGTCAGAAAGGCGGGGATAATTCCATGTGGGAGGCCTTGAACGGCAACCTCTCGGCCATGGACAACCTTTTCAAGGATAGCGACTCGAAAGGGCTGACCAAAGCCATGATGGATTTCTGGGGAGACTGGCAAAAACTGTGTGAAGACCCGGATACTCCGGCCACCCGTACCAGCCTGTTGGGCAAGTCCGAGACCTTCTTCAAAATGATCCGAAGCAGGTATGAGGACATGCAGAGCCAAACCCGCATGATTGAAAAGAGCATTGCTCAGGAAACGGCCAAGGCCAACAGTATCATGAAGCGCCTTGCCGCCATCAACCGCGATATCACGCAAGGTTTGAATGTCGATGAACTCAAGGATGAGCGGGATCTGCTACTGGGCAAGCTTTCCAAGATCGTCGACATCCGCACCTCGGAAAAGTCCAACAACCAGATGGAGGTCATGCTGCGTACGGGGCAAACCCTGGTCAGCGGCACTTCGTCCTATGAACTCAAGTTCGAAGACCCCAAGGTTATCAACAGTGTTCTTGACGGATCTTCCTTCAAGGACAGTCTGTATTTCAAGGGAAGCAGCAACCATGAGTACACCGTGGAATGCATCAGTGGCGGTCCGACGGACGGCAGTGGCGGGGCCGCCAAATTCAGGGTTTCCACCGACGGCGGGAAAACGTGGCTCAAGAATTCTGACGGCACGGAAAAGGTTTTTACGGCTGACGGCAACAGCAACAGGATCAAGGTCGACGGTATTGAAATCTGGTTCGGTTCCGCCAACGATTCGACCTCTCCGGCCACGACCAATCTTGGCAAGGGCGACAAGTTCGTGGTCAAGCCCAAGTCCAATCTTTACTGGTACAAGAACAGTTCCTCATCCGAGGACATAACTCCGCGGGGCGACAGTCTGGACCGTTTGGGGGGCGGGTCTCTGGCGGGATTGCTCAAGGCCCGGGACAAGTACATAGGCTCCTACTCCAAGAAAATAGACGCCTTTGCGAAGAGCCTGATCTGGGAAGTCAACTACGCTCATTCCCAGGGAGCGGGGCGAAAGCACTTCACCAGTTTGCTTGGAACATACCAGGCAGAAAAGACGAATGTTCCCATAGCGGATAGCAAGTTGCCCTTTGCGGACAGGATCAAGGCCGGAAATTTCAGTATCGCCGTCTACAACTCTTCCACCGGCGACAACGTGGTCAACAAATCCATCGATTTTTCTTCCATCAATCCGCCGGGCATTGCTTCCTTTGATCCTGCCCAACACTCCCTTGAAGACGTTCGAGATGCCATTAACGCCAGTTTCCCCGGACAGGTGACCGCCAGCATAGACAACGGCAAGCTCCAGCTCAGTGCGGCATCAGGCATGTCCTTTTCCTTTGCCGGTGACACATCCGGATTGTTGGCCGGTTTGGGGGTGAACACCTTTGTCAGTGGCTCAGGAGCGGACGACATCAAGCTCAATCCCATGGTCAAGGCAGACAATGACTACATCTGCGCCGGACACGTGAATGGGGCGGGAGAGGTGAACGAAGGGGATAACACCGTCGCCAAAGTGCTGGCTGCCCTGGAAGACAAGAAGGTTCCCTTTTTCATGGAAGGTGATTCGACTTCTTCTACCTTCCAGCATTACCTGAGCGATCTGGTGGCTTCCGTTGGTGCGGATGCGGCTGCGGCAGACAGTTCCCGGGTCTCCACCAAGGCACAACTCAAATATCTGGACGAACAGCAGGAGTCCGTGGGCGGGGTGAACATCAAGGAAGAAATGATCAGGATGAAACAGGCGCAGCAGAACTATCAGAACGCATCCAAGATGATCCAGATAGCCAACGATATGTATGACACCCTGTTGGCTTTGAAATAGGAGGCCGCCATGCGCATCAGCGAGAACATGATTTATGGCTCCACCACGGATAACATGAACCGGAGCCTCAGTGAGGTTATGCGGTTGTCGGAAATGGACACCTCGCAAAAGAAACTGCTGTTACCGTCAGACAACCCTGCGGGAATGGCAACAGCGTTGGATCTGCACGCCCGGAACGGTTCCATCGAGCATTTTTTGACGAACGTGAAGACAGCGCAGGGGTGGCTTGAACTGGGAGACAAGATGCTTGGGGAAGTGAGCTCCACGATTTCCAAGATCAAGGAGCTGGCGCAGCAGGCATCCACCGCCACTTACACTGATGACCAGCGAGCCGCTATTGCCAAACAGATACGTCAATTGATGGGGACGCTTATCAATCAGGCGAACACCCGTTTCAACGGGAAGAGCATTTTCGCCGGGCACAAGGTTGATGCCACGGCGTTTGACGAGATTCTCGGCGCCACTGTGCGCGACAAGGATCTGGATGATAGTGCCGTGGAAACGGTTACCGGCAAGGCTCCGCATACGATTTCCGTTGATTTCCTCTCCAACGGCACCGTCGGAGGCAGTGCTGATCTCAACTATCGATACAGCTCGGATGGCGGCAAAACATGGAAGAACGGAACCCTGCCCGCAGGACAGCGCAAGTTGACCGTGGACGGAGCCACCATAACGCTCAAAAACGGCATCACGGTCAAGGATCAGGATACTGACGGCGGGACTCGGATTAACGTACGCCCGGCCGTCATATACAATGGGGACGATTCGGACGGTGTTACAACCAAAAGCCTGAACGGATCGCAACTGCTTACTTCCACCCTCGGTCATTTCAACCAGAACGTGGTGGTACGGGTGGACAACAGCGGCACCATACCCGGTCCGGTATCCTATTCGTACAGCCTGGACGGAGGTTCTTCGTGGACCAGCGGCAACGTCAGCAGCAACGCCCGGCTGAACATTCCGGGCGGAACGTTGATTCTTTCCTCCAATGCCGGAGCCAACACGTTTTCTTCGGGCAACCAGTTCATGATTACGCCCAACACCGCAGATATCCGTTTTTCCATTTCAAGAACCCAGTCGGTCACCGTAAACAGTGTGGGCAAGGACGTGTTCGGAGGCCTTTACCGCAAGCCCGGGGAAACGATTCCATCCAGGGTCATGGCCGACAAGCCGGAGCAGAACCTCTTTGAGACTGTTGGCGAGCTTATCGGATACGTGGAAACCAATGACGTCAAGAATATCGGCAATTGTCTGGACAAACTGAAGTCCAGCCATTCACACGTGGCCAGCGTCAACGGAACCATCGGTGCGCGGGTAAACCTGACCGATTTTGTACTTAACGCCCTTGATGCGCGCGCGGCCAATAACAAGACCTATCTGTCCAATATCGAAGACGCGGACGTCGCCACGCTTTTGTCCGATCTGAATAAACAGAAATACATTTATTCCAGCGTAATCAAAACCAATCAGATCATTCTTGAACTCAACGAGATGAGTCTTTTCTAGGAGGTTGTTATGAGTGGCTCGTCATACTGGTCGGGAAATATCAGTTTTGCAGGACTTGGCAGCGGAACTGACTTCAGTACGCTTATCAAGGGCCTCATGAAAGTTGAGGGGTACAGCAAGCGGCGCATGGAGAGCTGGAAAAAGACCTGGGAACAAAAATCCAAGGAGTTGCAGAAGCTGAATACGAAAGTCCTGGGGCTTCAGACGTTGTTGGAAAAGATGGATACGCGAAAGGAGATGCTGGGCAGAAAGGTCAGCTCGTCGAACCAGAGCGTGGTCGGCGTATCCGCAGACGGTGATGCGGATTTCGGCAGCCACCAGGTGGAAGTGAAACAGTTGGCTACCGGTGACAACTGGACCAACTCCGCGTTTGGCTATGCCAGTCAGGATACGGTCATTTGTACCTCCAATTCAACGTTCACTTTTTCCTATGCGGGAAAATCCACCACGGTCAACATCCCCAAAAACACGACTCTCAAGCAGTTCACTAACATAATCAACAGCCATGGCGATCTGAAGGGAAAAGTGGCCGGGAGGATGCTTTTTGACGGCACGGACTATCATTTCCAGTTGCAAGGTCTGGAATTGGGGGAGGAACATTCCATCGTGCTGTCGAATACCAATATTCCGGGCTTGGCTGTAGGCAACTTTACGCAGCTTCAAAAAGCGCAGGACGCACTGTTCAAGGTGGACGGTTTTCCGCCCGGTGCAAACGACTGGCTGCATCGGAATTCCAATACCGTGAGTGACGCTATTGAGGGCCTGAGTCTGAGCCTTAAATCCGCGGCTCCCGGCACCACCGTGGAAGTTACTGTTACGCAGGACGATGGCACTACCGTGGAAATGATCGAAAAGTTCGTGGCGGGCGTCAATGAAATTCGTACGCAGATTCAGAGATTAACCAAGGTTGGAAAAGCCACCACGAATGACAGCAGCTCTTCAAGCTCAAGCAGCAGTTCTTCAAGCTCAAGCAGCAGTTCTTCATCCGGCAATACCAATATCAGTATTGCAAGCGTAAAAGGTTCCATTCTCACCGGTAACTATGGTGTTGAGATGGTCTCCCAGGGATTGAAGCAACTTGTTGCCTCTACGGGATTGGGGTTTGCGAACCTGACAAACGGGACGGGAGAAGACCCGTTTACCTCCCTGGCTTCGTTGGGCATCGGAACGGATGCCAACAAGGGGTCGGCAACATATGGTTTGCTGAAGCTGGACAAGGATAAACTTGAAAAAGCGTTGAAGAAGGACGCCAAGGGTGTGGTGCGGTTGTTCACTGCGGATAATGAACTGGAGTCCTCCTCCACGGATTTCACTGCGACGAGTTCCATCAAGGGGACGACCCGGGCGGGTGAGCATAATGTTTCCTATACCGTTGCGGGAGGAGTGATAACTTCCGCCACCATCAATGGAGAACCTGCAAACATCAGCGGCTGGAGTATAACCGGCAAGAGCGGTACTGAAGCCGTGGGCCTGAGTTTGGATGTTACCAACCAGAAGGACGGAACCTACAATGGCCTGATTCGCATTAAACAGGGAAAGGTCCACGAGATGCTGGACAAGGTCGCAGAATTGACCGCTTCATCTTCGGGCACACTCTCGGTTATCGATAAGAACTACAAGAGGATCATCCGCAATATTGACAAGAAGATCGACGCGGAAACAAAGCGCTTGGCGGCCAAGGAGCGTCGCTACAAATTGAAGTTTTCCAGACTTGATACCCTGCTTGGTAAATATCAGAAGAAACAGCAGGCATTGACCAAGCAGATAGCCAAGTTGAACCAGCAATGAGATTTTGGTTTTTTCAGCTGTGGGAGCGTGGCGAAAACTGTAAGCCCAACCATAAAGAAACAGCCCGGCAGAGGATCTCCGGGCTGTTTCTTGTGTTCAGCGGTAGTTGTTGCAAGTCAGGAACTCACGCGGGCAACGCATTTGATTTCGACAAGTCCGCCAAGGGGCAGTGCCGCCACCTGAACGGCGGCGCGGGCGGGTTTGTGGTCGCCCATGAAGTCCGCATAAAGTTCGTTGAGGGTTTTGAACTCGGCCATATCCACCAAAAAAACATCCACACTGACGATATCCGTTCTTTGGCATCCCGCCTCTGTCAGGATGGCATCCAGATTTTTCAGGGATTGATCGGCCTGGGCGGCAAAACCTTCGGGCAAGGTCATGGTTTTGGGATCCAGTCCCAACTGTCCGCTGACGTAGAGCATGCCGTCGGCCGCCATGGCCTGGGAGTATGGGCCGACAGCGGCCGGAGCATTTTCCGTGGCGATTCGTACAAGTTCTTTCATGATGAAACCTCTGTTAGTTGTTGTTTTGGATATCTGCTTGATGGGTTGGCTGCGGTGTCATCTGGCGATCTAGAAGGCGCAGGATCACGGCGTCAACTGCTGCGAATCCCACGCCGGACAATTCGCCCACGGCTGCGGCGTTCTCACGGAAATCAGGACCGATGATGCCCTGCTGGGACGAGAATATTCCTCCCTTTGTGGCAAGAAGCATGCCCTGATAGGCTTCGCTGGCGGCTGTGCCGACCTTGAGGGCGCAAGTAGCCTTGGCGCCGTCGCAGATCATGCCTAAAATGGACGAGAGAACATAGGCCACGGCCTGTTCTGCCTGTTCGGGAGTACCTTTGGCAAGGCGGGTCAGGGCGGCTGCGGCACCGGCTCCGGCCGCTATGGAGCAGCCGCATACAGGCGTCAGACGTCCGGTCTTGGCCTTGATGGCCCCGGTCACCATATGGGAAAGGGCCAAGGCTTCGGCCAGTTCCCTGTCCGAGCGTTTCCAGCTCTTGGCGGCAAGGGCCGGGGGGATGATGGCGGTCAGACCGTGGTTGCCGCTGCCCGCACTGCTCATGACGGGCCAGCACCCTCCGTCCATGCGAACGTCGGCGGCTGCCGAGGACCACGCCCGGACCTGCCATGAAAGTTCGTTGTCCATGATGTTGGATGCCGTGATATAGCCGGAACCGAGTCCCCATGAACGTTCAAGTCCCTTGCGGGCCACATGGAGGTTCATTTCGGCTCCTTCCAGCATGAAGGCTTCCAGATCCTTGTCTATGGTTCCTGCCAAATCCCACATCTGGGCGAAATCCATGCGTACGAGGTCTGCCAGATATGTCGGGACACGTCCTGCGCCGGAAGATTCCGGTTCCTGCCCCTGATAGATCATGGTCCGGTTGCGGCTGATTTCCACAATGTGGTCGTGAGCATGGGCCACCACTGCGGTGACGCTCTCGCCCTGGCGTATCATTTCCACTTCGGCATAGACGTTGGGGCAATCCTGCACAACCTCCTGCGTCAGGCAGCCTGTTTCGAGCATGTCTGTTGCCTGGGAAATTGCCTCTTCTGTTATTTCCTCAAGGGAAAGCAAACCTTTCTCCGGGTCGCCGCCCAAGGCCCCCAGGGCCGCTGCCAGCAGATTGCCTTTGAGTCCCGGAGTTCCCGGGATGCCTACTGACTGTCCATTTTTATAGATGTTGGCGGACAGGCGTAGATGGATGTGCCGTGGCGGTCCTGCCAGATGTCGGGCTCCTGCACTGGCGGCCAAGGCCACGGCGCCCGGCTCGGT
The DNA here is from genome assembly GCA_913060505.1 of uncultured Desulfovibrio sp. Classification (GTDB taxonomy): domain Bacteria; phylum Desulfobacterota; class Desulfovibrionia; order Desulfovibrionales; family Desulfovibrionaceae; genus Pseudodesulfovibrio. The sequence goes on along the minus strand of CAJXRQ010000021.1, from coordinate 18,276 downwards.
GCAGCCGAGAGCCGGTTTGACCTCATTTTCGAAAAAAGTGTTCAGATCCATAATCATCCTCTAAATCGGGCTTTCAGCCTCGGACAGGTGTTTTTGGGGGAATAGCCATTTTCTCCTCTATCAAGTATGATGCCAATCGTATCCATTTACTAAACGGTACGTCTCATGCATAGGTCTTTGTGGAAATGTACGATGTATTCCGCATTAATGCAGCGGATATCAATTAAAAGGAGTATGAAAATGAGTGAAGAGAAATTGCGCGAAGAACTCTACGCCGCCAATGAAAACCGGGCCATCTTTTACAAGAGGATCTTTGATGCCATGGTCGAGGAATTCGGCCTTGAAAAGGCCAAAGAGGTCATGAAGCGCGGGATTTACAAGCGTGGCGAAGAGATCGGCCAGAATTTCAAACAGTACGCCCATGGCGATTTTGCAGGGCTGCGCGACGCTTTTATCGGCCATATTCCTGATGGAGGCAAAATGTTTGCTCCCACCGTTACCCGTTGTGACGAAGGCGGCCTGGATATCGAATTCGCAAACTGTCCGCTGAAGAATGCCTGGATCAAAATGGGTATGTCTGATGAAGATTGCGCGACGATGTGTGAAGTTGCTGGAATCGTTGACTATGGTACTTTTGAAGGCGCAGGATTTGACTTCCAGATGACTGCGCTGCCAGAGGGGAGCAAGGATACTTGTTACCTCAGGATTCGTAAAAAATAGATTTGTTATAAAATATAGTCTATTGGAGGAGGCAAAAGAGAATGTCTTTTGCTTCCTCTTTTTTTGTTCTCAAATTTCTCATTTTTGATGCGAAATTCGCACCGATTTTGAAAACTCTCACGGGGTAATGATAAATTTACAAAAATGAAAATATATGTGTAATACTGTAAAATTGAAATGTGTGAAAAAGACATAATTGAATAATTTGTCATTGTCAGCCGTGCTGGAGATGTCGGGATTTATAAAAGATAATCAAGTGAAAACGCATCTATGATGCGCTGTGGCATGCGGATTGCTTAAATAGGGCGTGGAATCGTGGAGGGGTTCCCGCCGGGCCGTCCGCGTCGGGCCTCCAATACATAGCACCTTTGAGGAGAAATGGACATGAAGAGATTGTTTACCGCGTTCGTTGTCATGGCCGTACTGTGTGTGGCTTCGACTGCGCTGGCCGAAAAGATCGTCAAATTGGGTTACTCCCTGCCCCTGACCGGAAGCCATGCCCAGTATGGTGAAGTCTTCCGCAACTCTGCCCTCATGCAACTGGAGTCGTTCAACAAGTCCGGCAAGCTCAAAGGTGCCAAAGTGGAGATCGATTTCCAAGACTCCAAATCCGACCCCAAGGAAGCAATCAACATTGCGCGCAAATTCAATGACGATGATGAAGTCGTCGGCGTATTGGGGGATTTTACCTCGACCGTGTCCATGGCAGCGGGTCGTGTCTACGCACAGGCTGGTATGACGCAGCTTTCGCAGACATCGTCGCACCCCGATTTTTGCAAGATAAGCAACTGCCAGTTCCGCAACATTACGACCCAGGCTTTTGAAGGCCCCTTTGTGGTCAAATGGGCAACCGGACTTGGCTATAAAAAGTTCGCCATCATCGCCATTCAGAATGATTGGGGTATTTCGGCGGCCACCAATTTCGCCAATGCGCTGAAAAAAGACGGTGGAGAAGTGACTTCTTTGGAGTATTTCAACCCCGGCAACCGCGATTTTCGCGCAATCCTGACCAAAGTCATGCGTGACAAGCCGGAAGCCTTGTATCTTTGTATGATGTACGAAGGCGGGGCCTTGCTTCTGCAACAGAAACACCAGCTCGGCATTGACGTCACTTCTTTTGGTACATCTTCGCTTTACTCTCCCAAGCTGATTGAACTGGCCGGTCCTTCGGCAGACGGGTTATACCTGTCCACCACCTTTATGCCGGACAGCCCAGAGCCTCACGTTGTCGCCTTCGTGAAGGGATATGTGAAGCGTTACGGTTCCTTCCCGAACATGTTTGCCGCGCAGGCATACGATGCTGTGGGTATTATGCTTGCGGCCATCGCCAAGGTCGGTCCTGACGTTACCCGCAAAACCCTGCGCGACGCCGTGGCAGCCACAAAGGACTATCCCGGCGTGACCGGCAGCACTTCCTTTGATCCCGAGACCCGTGAGCCGGTCAAGGGACTGGCGAGAATGCAGGTTTCAAATGGTGCGTTCCAGCTCGTCAACTAACGGCGCATAACACACGATACTCGGGCGGGGCCTCCGGCCCCGCCGTTAACAACAGGAAAGATTGAATGGACACGTATTTTTTGATGCAGCTCATCAACGGTCTCAGCGTGGGCATGATCTACGCGCTCATAGCGATCGGGTTCACGCTCATCTTCGGCGTGCTCAACGTCGTTAACTTCGCGCACGGCGAGATGTATACGATCGGTGCCTTCGCAGGATTGGTATGCATAAACATGATTCACGCGCCTTTGGCTATCATCATTGTGGCGGCGCTTGTTGCAGGCGGCCTGTCCGGAATCGGTCTGGAACGTATCGCCTTTAAGCCTTTCCGCCGATTTCAGGACGAAGCCTCTCTCAAGTCCAGGGCCATGCGTGAAGCCACGCTGCTTTCTTCCCTGGCAGTGTCGATCATCATCAAGGAAGTCATCCAGCACTTCTTCGGCGCCGAGATGCAGACGATTCCCGGGCAGTACATGCTGAACAACCCCATTCAGGTCGGGCCTCTTTCGCTGTCTTCCGGGCAGTTCCTGATTCTGGGGTCTTCGATCCTCATGCTCGGCGGTTTGCAGTACGTGCTCTATCATACCCGTATCGGTCTCTCGATCCGCGCCATCTCCAACAATCCTCTGGGTGCGAAATATGTGGGGCTTTCCGTGGACAAGACCATCATTTCCACGTTTGCGGTGGGCAGCATGCTCGGCGGCGCGGCCGGGATCATGGTTGGCCTGTACTATGGTGCGATTTTCCCGACCATGGGTTTCACACCTTCCATCAAGGCTTTCGTGGCCATGGTCATGGGCGGCTTGTCCAGTATTCCGGGCGCTGTGATCTGTTCACTTATACTTGGAGTATGTGAATCCTTGGCGACGAACTATCTCACCCAGGGATGGAGCGATATGGTCGCTTACAGCTTCCTGATTGTAACTCTGATATTCTTCCCGCAGGGCATTTTCGGCTCCCGCAGGGAACGCGTCTGATTGAGGTTATCGATATGACCGACAACAAACTTGTTTCCCATTCCGTTCGAGCCAACCTGCTGGTTCTGGGGCTGCTTGCTCTGGTTCTTGGGGTGGTGCCGGGCGTATTGTCCTTTCTGGGCAAGAGTTATTACATGCAGGTGGCCAACTCGGCGCTCATCTACTGTGTCGTGGCTGCGAGCATGAACCTGATTACCGGAACGGCCGGGCTCATGTGCCTCGGGCATGCGGCTTTCTTTGGTATCGGTGCATATACTGCGGCGTTGCTGAATACACATTTCGGGCTTCCTTTCCTGCTCACTCTGCCTTTGGGCGGGGTGGCGGCGGGGTTGGCCGGTGTGCTGGTGGCGTTGCCCACCATGCGGCTGATCAGCATCTACTTTGCCGTGGCGACGCTTGGTGTGGGTGAAATCGTCCACGTCACGCTGCTCAACTGGGTTTCGCTGACCCGTGGGCCGATGGGCATGCAGATTTATGAACCCATCACCATTTTCGGGCACCAGTTCACCGGTCTGCTGTCCATCTATTATGTCATAGCCGTGCTGGCCTGTGTTTCCATCTATCTTTTGTGGCGTATGAATCATTCCTACTTTGGCAATGCGTTGCGCTCGGTCCGCGAGGACGACCAATGCGCTGAAGCCATGGGCATCAGTGTGGTCAAGCTCAAGATTCAGGCATTTGCAGCCAGTACCTTTTTCACCGGGCTAGCTGGCGCGGTGCTGGCGCACAGTGCCGGATACATCAGCCCCGACAGTTTCCAGTTCAGCGAATCCATTCTGATTTTGACCATGGTCGTGGTCGGCGGACTCGGTTCCCTGCCTGGCAGTATTCTCGGTGCCTTGCTGTTGATCCTGCTGCCAGAGGTGGCTCGGGGATTGGGCGATATGCGTAACGTGGCGGTCGGTGTGGTCATGTTCCTGTCCATCCTGCTGCTGCCCAAAGGCATATTCGGCGAAGTGTCAGCCATCGAAGTGGCCAGAAAGCTGTTCAACTCGGCCTGGGACGGCCGCAATGCGGTGGGGTGGAAGTGATGCCTGAAACCATACTGGAAACCAAAGGACTGACCCGCCGCTTCGGTGGACTGACAGCCGTGGACGCCGTGGACATGGTCATGCGTCCCGGTGAACTTGTGGGACTTATCGGGCCGAATGGCGCCGGCAAGAGCACTTTCTTCAACTGCCTGACCGGCTTTTACCCTCCAAGCGAGGGCGAGGTTCGTTTTCTTGACAAGCCCATCACCGGACTGAAGCCGTTTCAGGTCGCAAAAATGGGGATTGGCCGCACGTTCCAGAACTTGCGCATCATGCCCAACATGACTGTTTTCGATAATGTATCCATTGGGGCAATCGGTTCTCTGGGGCATTCCCTGCGGCGCGCCCTGTGGCCGTTCAACTGCCTCACGGACAACGAAATCAGCCAGCGGACATGGGATATTCTGGCCCGTGTCGGGCTGGACTCCCTGAGCAGTGAACTGGCCGCCAATCTGTCTTATGGCAAGCGCAAATATCTTGAAATAGCACGTGCTCTTGCTACCGATCCGAAATTGCTGATCCTCGACGAACCCGCAGCAGGGTTGAACGAACAGGAGACGGAGCAGCTGGCTGATTTCATTCAGAAACTGAACAGGGAAGGACTTCCCATTTTGCTTGTGGAGCACGACATGGGGCTTGTCATGGGCATTTGCCAGCGTGTCATGGTTCTGGCTCTGGGCAAGAAAATAGCCGACGATACCCCGGAAGCCGTCCAGCAGCATCCGCTGGTACTTGAAGCGTATCTGGGAGGTGAAGAATGCCAATATTAGAAGTCAGCGACCTTCAAGTGACCATGGGACCGCAGCAGATATTGCGGGGGGTCAATCTGAAGGTTGAGCAAAACGGTATCGTGGCCGTCATGGGGTCCAACGGCGTGGGCAAGACCACGCTCATGCGGGCCATTTCCAACATCTATCAGATATCGGGCGGAGACATCATCTTTGAGCGCGATAGCATATCCAACCTCGGCGCGGACAAGGTGGTCAAAATGGGAGTTTGCCAGGCGCCGGAGGGCAGGCAGATTTTTGCCAACATGTCCGTTGAGGAAAATCTGGTCCTCGGAGCCTATCATCAGGACAAAAGTCATTTCAATGAGGATCTGGAATGGGTTTTCGAACTCTTTCCCATTCTCAAGGAGCGCCTCAAACAACAAGCCGGGGCCATGTCCGGCGGCGAGCAGCAGATGCTGTGCATAGGCAGGGCCCTCATGGGGCGTCCGAAGCTCCTGCTTATGGACGAGCCGTCACTCGGCCTTGCTCCGCTGGTGGTAAAGTCGATTTTTGATCTGGTGGTCAAGATCCGTGATGCCGGGACAGCGATCCTGATCGTTGAACAGAACGCCAAGGCTGCCTTGTGCGTGGCCGACTATGGTTACATCATGGAAGGCGGGGCCATCATTCTGGAAGGCCCGTCCGAAGAATTGGCGAAGGATGACCGTTTGACTGCTGCCTACATGGGTGGACATGCGCACGCCTGAATAGCCGGGGCGTTACTGTTTACGACACTGAAGTCGGAGCGTCTTTGGCGCTCCGGCTTTTGTGCTTTTCAGAAGAGAAGTGGAGTCAATTCACGTCGTACTGGTAGGCTTCCAGCAAACCATAGCGTTTGATTTTGCGGTACAGCGTGGCAAGGCTGATGCCGAGTTCTTCGGCTACCCGCCGTTTGCCTTCCATGGTGGCTCCATGCCGGGCCAGCGCGTTGCTCAACGTTGCCTGTTCGGTCAGTTTTTGAGTCCACGGTTCATTCTCCTCGTCCATATTGATGGAGGAGGGGGGTGGCGCCGCACTGTTTATGATTCCGGGGAAGCCGGGACATTCCGGTCCGCTGAGGTTTTCCTGAAGTGCCGTAACAGCCTGATCGGCCGCTGCAAACCGGCTCGCCAAAGTCGCCAGATCGAGGCTGCGCTGCTTTCGCAGGTTGATGCCGTATTCCACAAAGTTTTTCAGCTCGCGGACATTGCCCGGCCAGGAATATTCAATAAAGCGTTGCATGAGTTCCGGTGCCACGGGCGGTGCTGGCTCGTTCCTGCGTCTGGCGTAGAGCCTGACGAAATAATTCACCAGCAACTCAACGTCTCCATCCCGTTCGCGCAGGGCAGGAACCTGCAAGGGGATCACTTGAAGACGGTAGTAGAGATCCTGACGGAATTTTCCCTGTCGGACCTGCTCGGCCAGATCAACGTTGGCCGCGGCAATGATGCGAACGTTGAAAGCGTGCTCCTTGCGACCTCCAAGCCGCATGACCTTGCGCTCCTGAAGCACCCGCAGCAGTTTGACTTGCAGGGAAAGAGGAAGTTCCGCTATTTCGTCAAGGAAAAGGGTGCCGCCGTCTGCATGCTCAAACAGGCCCGGCTTGCCTCCCTTCTTGGCTCCGGTAAAAGTTCCCGAAGTATAGCCGAACAATTCGCTTTCGATGATGGACTCGGGGATGGCTCCGCAGTTGACGGCCACAAAAGGCTGGGTAGCTCTGGAGGAAAGCTCGTGAACGGCTTGGGCCGCCAGTTCCTTTCCCGTTCCGGATTCACCCTGAATCAGAACCGTGGAGTCCAGTGGAGCGCAGCCGATGATGTCGTCCTTGAGGGCGCGCATGGCCGGACTTTCCCCAATGAGCCGCTCCAGACCGGCGCTTTCGGATTCATCGCCGGTTCCGGCCAGAGCGGTGAGCAATCGGCTGTCCGCTTCGCATCCCTGAACCAGAAACAAGGTGATCGCCTCGGCTATGTCCGCGGCTTTTTCCTCGATGATTTTGCATTGGGACGGATTGAATGCCACTGCCTGAACCGCGGCAACAACCTTGTTACGCACGGCGATGGGGGCGGTGTAGTTGGAGAGATCCCGGCAAATGAGCCGTTGTGAACATTCCTGACAGGTGTCATTGGCTCTGGGATTTGTAACCATGGTCGGACGGCCGCTGGTCAGGCTGTAGCCTATGGCCGTGTCCTTGGGGCTGGCGCAGCCCACAGCTGTCTCATACGCGCCGGAACCGGCCACGCAGAGATAATCGGTGTTGATGATAAACAGATCAATGCCGGTCAGACGGGTGAGAATTTTCACCAGACGCTGCAACTCATGGCATGCGTCCAGCGCGCCGAGTGTCCCGGCGTTTCTCGCTCCCGTACTGAGAGCCCATGGGGGGGCATAAGGTGTGTTGGCGGCCACGGCCTTGCTCCCGGTTAAATTTCTCATGAGACGGTATCGTAGAGTTGCAATCCTGTAAATCAATAAGGAATATGTGAGAAATTTATGTCGGGATAATCGGCCGTTGGTTTGAACCATGGATTACGTGCTTTTCAGGATTGTTTATGACGGATAAGCTTGAGAAGTTGCTCGCCCCCTTCAGAAAGATTGCCGCTATTGTCGATTTCGAACAATTTTGGATGGCTGACCGAAAATTCGGCGGCCCGCTGCAAACGTTTATTGATCTCTGCGCGGGATTCCCGCCCACGTCCGACAAGCCGTTGTTTCAGGATATCCGGTTCCACTGCTATCGATACCGGCAGGATGTCCGGGTAACGTTCTGATGCAGTAGGTAAATAGGCGCGCGATCCGTTGACGGCCACATTGAGGCCGGTCTTGAGCCATGTGTCTATCTCGCAGCCTATCCCATAGCATAAGCCGTGGCTTTCCCAATTCAGTGCAAAGAGGCCCCGTTGCAATCGCGCCTGAAATTCCTCAGGGGTCAAGGCCACGTGGTTTTCACCGCCGGCTTCCGCAGGGCGGGTGATATAGCGGTGGGCAAAGGCCATCTCGTCGCAGGAACAATGCTTGCGGGCATAATTAATGAGCGAATCCTTGCCGCATCCGGAAGGGCCGATCACGTATATCAATTGTCCTTGTCGCATCTATTCTCCTGTTTCCCTTTGAAAAGGAATTCTGTCGATGAGCTGGAACGGGCTGTTTTCGTCCTGTTGATGAAAAATGCACAACTCGCGTACCGGATGGTTGGCGTTGGAAAATGGCGCACAGAGGGAAGTCAACCCGTCCACAAGTTTTTGAAGTTTATCGCTGTTCGGGATGGCGTTGCTGAGTGTCATGTGAAATCTGAATTCTTCCATGACGTACGGATAGCCCCAGCGGACAAGAAGTTGATCCTGTCGGGGCGTCAATCCCTTGGAACGCCGACGCTCCAATTCCAGCAAAGACGGTTGTTTCCGCAGTGGATGAAATGATCGGACACAGGTTGACGCCAACTTGGCTATTTCTTCCTGATGTGTGGGAACCAAGGCAATGAATCTGCCGATTTTTTTGAGCATAAGGCCATGAATGTCGAAGGAAGACAGGCGTGTAGCCAATTGCCTTGCATGTTCAAAGAGGAAATCTTTGGAAGTGTTCGCCGACAATCGGAACGGTGGAACAAGTGTCCCGTGAAATCCATAGTGCCGGGGAGAACTCGTCATGGAAAGCAATTCATGCTTATCGAAACCTCTCACCTGGGGCTGTTCAAACCGAATGTCGGATTCAGTGTTCCTTCCCAGCCACAGTTTGCCAAACAGGTCGAGTTCCGAACCTGTTTCCGGTGCATAATAGATGGCATATCTGTCCTGCATTTATTGACCTCGAAGTTTCCTCTGATTCATTTCGCCAATCCCGCCTGTCAAATGACGAGAAAAAAGGTCTGACAAATGAGCGGCCTTTGAAAAAGCACGAAGTGTGGTCATTTTGGAAACAAACATGACTGTCACGTTACAGACATATGAAATCATGAGCAAAAGCAAACAAGTAAAAAACTTGTCTAGTGCTTGTTTTTCCCCTCAAGCCTATTCAATAGGCACACATGCTGCCGGAGTGTTGGCAGCCAAAAGGTTCAAGGGAAAACGATGCACTCATTCGGACGATTCAATAATGATTTGCACCCAGTCACTGGCGAAAAGGCAAATCCCGAATTCCACGGGCACGCCGTTCAGGTCCACGTTGATGCTTTCCGTGACAAGCACCGGCCGGTTGCGGGGTTGCCGCAGTTCCGTGGCTTCCTCGCTGGTGGGATTTCTGGCGATGATACGGGTTCGTTTTCGGGAATAATCGTTGATGCCGAAGTGCTTCAGCGTTTGTGTGATCGATCCTGTTTGGCGATGGACGCGCACCATGCCGGGAAACAGGGAGCGGGGGAAATAGGACTTGGCGTAGCTGATGCGTTGTCCGTCCGCCTCTCCGGCGCTGGTGATGCAGGTGATGACCGTACCCGGCTCGACGCCCAAAGCCTCGGCCACCAGAGAGTCGGCCTCGGTGTCTACAGCCGTGAGCTGGATGTTTCCGGGTCTGCGATGCTGGCGGGAAAGGTTTTCGCTGAATCGTGTCCGGCGGCTGACCTGATAGTCGATGACCGGTTCGCGGACAAAGGAACCCCTGCCTTGCTCAACGCGGATCAATCCATCTTTTTGCAACACGGACAGTGCCCGCCGGATGGTGTGGCGATTGACGCCGTATTCCCGGGAGAGGCTGTTTTCGGACGGCAACCTGTCTCCCGGTTCATAGACGCTGGAAGCAATTTGAGCCTCGATCTGCGAATGAATCTGTCGCCAAAGGGGAACCCCTTTTCCTCTTATGAGCATGACGCCTCCTTGTTCCAGAATCTGGCTCCAGAAACCATGGACAGTTTTAGTTGTCTAGACAAGATCTGGGGGTTTTACAGAAATGCAATCTGATCGAAACATGCCTCTTCCCGAAAGCAGGGAAATTGAGCGCAGAAAACAATGGATGGGCGTTCTTGCCCGTGCAACGGCCACCCAACTCGAAGCCGCCCTTGCCGAATGCGGCCCGTTGCCCGAATTCGAATATTTACGCAGGCCGGAAATCGGCATGGTCATGGTGCGGGGCAGGGCGGATGCCAAAGGTGATCAATTCAACCTTGGAGAAATGACAGTCTCCCGCTGCTCCGTGAAAAACGCCGATGGTTTGGTCGGGCATGGCTACGTGGCCGGGCGGAACAAACGGCACGCGGAATTGGCAGCTGTTTTTGATGCGTTGCTGCAAAGCTTCGAGCATGGCTCCGTGTGCAGAGAGGTGATTGCAACACTCGCCGGGGAACAGCATGTGGCCCGTAAGAAGCGCAATGCCAAGACTGCTGCCACCAAAGTGAATTTTTTTACCATGGTCAGAGGCGAGGACTAGGAGGACAAAGATGCTTGAACACCGCGTTGATACGACAGAACAGAGGGCAACTGATCCTGCGCTCGACAACCAGCGTATTTTCAGGGCGATTCTGCTCACCATGTCCAGGCCCGGCACCGTCACAACGCTCGGGAACCTGCCTGGACACCCTGGCGGATTGCACCCGGCCTCGGCCGCAGTTTGCATGGCTTTGGTGGATATGGATTCACCGCTATGGATCAGCCCTGATGCGTCGGAAGATGTTGCGACACACCTCAAATTCTATTGCGGCTGTCCCGTGATCCGGAAGCAGGAGGAATGCAGTTTCGGACTGGTTCTGAACGGTCTTGATCTGCCGGATCTTGAACGATTCAACCCCGGGGAAGCGGAATATCCTGACAGATCGGCCACGTTGATCATACAGGTGGCATCCATTGAAGTGGGACACGGAGTGCGATTGGGCGGTCCCGGTATCAATGGGCAAACGTTGTTGAACATTACCGGGCTACAGGCTGATTTCTGGGAATCGATGCAACAAAATCGCCAGCGCTTTCCGCTTGGCTATGACGTGATCCTGACAACTGAAACAGAGATCGTCTCGCTGCCGAGATCGGTCCAAGTGGAGATATGACGTGTACGTAGCCGTCAAGGGTGGCGAAAAAGCCATCGAAAATGCACATAAGCTCATGGGCGAGGAACGACGCGGCGACCCGTCCGTCCCGGAACTGGGCGTCGACCAAATCCTGCAACAGATGCGTCTGGCCGTTGATCGGGTCATGTGCGAAGGGGCGCTTTATGATCCGCCCCTGGCCGCTCTGGCCATCAAGCAGGCCGCAGGCGATCTGGTGGAAGCCATTTTTCTGCTCAGGGCGTATCGAACGACTTTGCCGAGGCTGTATGCTTCCCGGCCTGTGGACACCACAACCATGCATGTGCGTCGTCGGGTATCTGCAACCTTCAAGGACATTCCCGGCGGGCAGCTCCTCGGGCCGACATTTGATTACACCCATCGTCTTCTGGATTTTTCTCTGGCCGCAGAATCGCAATCTTCTATTGCCGTCGCTACTGAAAGCGAACCTGAAGGCCCGATGTCGCGGGTCATGGACCTTCTTGGAGATGAGGGGTTGATTGAGATCCCGACTCCGAACGATCAACAACACGTGAGCGACATCACTCACGATCCCATCAGCTTTCCCGTCAAACGTGATGCGCGGCTTCAGAGCCTTGCCCGGGGCGACGAAGGCTTTCTCCTTGCTCTCGGCTATTCCAGCCAGCGCGGCTTTGGCAACAATCATCCTTTTGCCGGGGAAATCCGTATGGGGGAAGTCGCCGTTTCCATTGTGCCGGATGAGTTGGGATTCGAGGTGGAGATTGGAGACATCACCGTTTCCGAATGTGAAATGGTGACCAGCTTCAAAGGAAACAAGGAAGAATTGCCGCGGTTTACAAGTGGGTACGGCCTGTCCTTCGGCTATAACGAGCGCAAGGTCATGGCCATGTCCATTGTTGATCGGTCGCTGCAGGCGCGGGAACTGGGAGAGGATGTCTCGGCCCCGTGTCAGGATGAGGAATTCGTTCTTTATCACAGTGACAATGTGGAGGCTCAGGGATTTGTCCAACATCTCAAACTTCCTCATTACGTGGACTTTCAGGCTGATCTGGTCATGCTTCGATCCATGCGGGAGGAGATCATGAAACAGGATACGCATCGGGAAAAGAGCGGGGAGGAAGTGGCATGACCTATCAGGAAGACCTTATGCCGGGAAAGAGTGATGCCACGGACAATGATGCCGGTTACAACTATGGCTATCTGAACGAGCAGACCAAGCGGATGATTCGGCGCGCCATTCTCAAGGCTGTAGCCATCCCCGGCTATCAGGTTCCATTTGCCGGCCGGGAGATGCCCATGCCCTACGGCTGGGGGACTGGCGGTATTCAACTGTCGGCCTGCCTGCTTGGTCCGAATGATGTTTTCAAGGTCATCGATCAGGGGGCGGATGATACGACCAACGCGGTTTCCATTCGCAAATTCTTTGCCCGGGTGACCGGAGTGGAAACTACGGAAAAGACCGGAGAAGCGACAGTCATCCAGACCCGGCACCGTATTCCCGAAGCTCCGCTCCAGGAAGATCAGATCATGGTTTATCAGGTGCCCATTCCGGAACCTCTGCGCTGGGTGGAGCCTCGCGAGTCCGAGACCCGGAAGATGCATGCACTGGAAGAATATGGTGTGATGCATGTCCAGCTCTACGAGGATATCGCCCGACACGGACGCATTGCCACCAATTTCATGTATCCGGTCAAGGTCGACGGACGATATATCATGTGTCCGTCTCCCATTCCGAAATTCGACAACCCCAAGCTCGACATGAGTCCTGCTCTGCATTTGTTCGGGGCCGGACGGGAAAAGCGCATCTACGCGGTGCCGCCGTACACGGATGTGAAAAGTCTCGATTTTGAGGATCATCCGTTTCAGGTGGAAAGCTGGGATGCGTGCTGCGGGCTTTGCGGTGCCAGAGATTCCTATCTGGACGAAGTCATCCTCAATGACGAGGGCGAACGTATGTTCGTGTGCTCGGATACCGATTACTGCTCATCCCGGCGGGCGCAGGGAAACTTCGGCCCCATGGCCGGGCGGGAAGATGTTGCAGAACTCATGGGTGAAAGCCCGCAAACCGCATAGAGAAGAACATGCAGACTTTTAATGAACCGATGATTCACGCACAGGGCGTGACGAAATATTATGGCCCCATGGTCGGTTGCAAGGACGTCAGCTTTGACCTGTGGCCCGGAGAGGTAATGGGAATTGTTGGCGAGTCGGGATCGGGAAAATCCACATTGTTGCGTTGTCTTTCCGGCAGGCTCGATCCCACAAGCGGTTCCGTCAGCTACCGGTCAGACGAGTTCGGTGATGTGGATGTGCACGACTGCTCAGAGACGGTTCGTCGAAAGTTGCTTCGTACCGAATTGGGTGTGGTGCATCAGAACCCGCGTGACGGACTCAGGCTTGGAGTCACGGCCGGTGCCAATTTGGGCGAACGGCTTATGTCGGTCGGAGCCCGTCACTACGGCAACATACGCAAGGAAGCCGCCAAGTGGTTGGGTGAAGTGGAGATCGATGCCGACCGCATCGACCATTTCCCCAGGACTTTTTCCGGCGGCATGCAGCAACGGCTGCAAATCGCCTGCAACCTGATCACCTCGCCGCGTATCGTATTCATGGATGAACCCACCGGCGGTCTGGACGTATCCGTACAGGCCCGGCTTCTGGATCTGCTCAGGAATCTTGTTTCCCGGCTCGGCCTGTCGGTAATCCTCGTCACGCATGATCTGGCCGTGGCCCGCCTGCTGGCGCACCGGCTCATGGTCATGAAGTCCGGCGAAGTCGTGGAATCCGGCCTGACCGATCAGGTGCTTGATGATCCGCAGCATCCATACACCCAGCTGTTGGTGTCATCCATTCTTCAGGCATAGGAGATAACATGTCAATCAAGATAGCAGTCAGCAATCTCGACAAGACGTTTACCCTGCACACGCAGGGCGGCACGGTCATCAATGTGTTTGCGAACCTCAATCTTGAGGTTCGGTCCGGTGAATGCGTGGCTCTGGCCGGGGCGTCCGGTGCGGGCAAGTCGTCGCTCATCTGTTCGCTCTATGGCAATTACAAGCCACAGTCCGGTTCAATCGAAATTCTGCACGATGGCGTCATGATCGATATGGTCACGGCTTCTCCGCGTGAGATTCTCGATATCCGCCGCCACACCATGGGATATGTTTCCCAGTTCCTGCGAGTTGTGCCACGTGTCTCGGCATTGGATGTTGTGGCCGAGCCTCTCCTGAATCTGAACGGCAATGTGGATGAAGCCCGTGCAAAAGCAGCGTCGCTGCTCGAGCGGCTGAACATCCCGTCTGCATTATGGAATCTGCCGCCGGCTACCTTTTCGGGCGGCGAACAGCAGCGGGTAAACATTGCCCGTGGATTCTGTGTTGCATATCCCATCCTGCTTCTCGACGAACCGACCGCTTCCCTTGATGCGGACAACCGTCAGGTCGTGGTCAGTCTCATCAACGAGGCAAAGCAGGCAGGGGCGGCCGTGGTCGGCATTTTTCATGACGAGGAAGTACGCGACCTCGTATCCGACAGACTGTTTGAAATGCACAGCTTCAAGGAGGCTGCCTAGCTATGAACCAGATTATCAAAAATGCTCGTATTGTGCTCAAGGACGAAGTGGTCCGCGGTTCGGTCCAGTTTTCCGGGGGCATCATTCAATCCGTTGATACGGGCGTCTGCAATGTCACCAACGCCATAGATTTTGAAGACGATTACCTGTTGCCGGGGTTCGTTGAACTGCATACCGACAACCTTGAGAAGGAACTGGAACCGCGTCCCGGCGTATTTTGGCCGGACCCGCTGTCCGCGGTCGTGGCTCACGATGCCCAGATGATTTCCGCAGGCATCACAACGGTGCTGGATGCAGTGTCGCTTGGGGAATACCACGACGGCCCCAACCGTTCAAAGATGATGGGCATGTCCATTAAGGCTTTGCAGAAGGCGCGCAACACAGGAGTTCTTCGGGCGGATCACAAGCTTCATCTGCGGTGCGAATACCCGGACCCCAAGGTTCTGGATATGCTTACTCCGCATATTGACGATGATGAACTTTTGCTTGTTTCCCTGATGGACCATACTCCGGGGCAACGCCAGTGGATGAATACGGATGTTTATCGGCGACACCACCAAAGCCAGGGCTGGAGTGACGAGGAGTTCGCGGAACTTTCCAGGAAAATGATTGCCACCCAACAACAATACGCCGCCCATAATCGGGAACAGATTGTCTCGCTTTGCCATGCGCGGTCCATTCCCCTTGCCAGCCATGATGACACCATTCCCGAGCATATTGAGCAGGCGATACAGGAACGGATTGCCATTTCGGAATTTCCCACCACCCGTGTGGCTGCGGCATTGGCCAGAGAAGCCGGGGTCTGCATTGTAATGGGTGGTCCCAATGTCGTTCGCGGCGGTTCCCATTCCGGCAATGTTTCTGCCGGAGAGTTGGCAGCGGAGGGACTGCTCGACGTCTTGTCCTCGGACTATGTGCCGGGGAGCCTTGTTTCCGGAGTCTTCCGGCTGCACAGGGAACTGTCCATGTCCTTGCCTGAAGCCGTTGTAACGATCAGCCGGAATCCGGCCAAAGCCGTCGGGTTGGTTGACCGGGGGGAAATTCGCGAAGGATTGCGTGCCGATATCGTCAGGGTGCGCGAGGTCGAATCCGTTCCCATCGTGTTGCAGGCATGGTCGGTCGGCAAAAAAAACAAATCTGAAATAACGGCAAAGAACGCCGCTTGAAATCTGTAGCGCGCATAAATGGAAAATCGTCATAGCGTCATATTCTGTGACAGCCGCTGTGCAGGCAATCCGGAGTAGTTCTTCGCGGGACGAATATCGCTTTTGGCAGGATGTTCGGGAACTCTGTTTGCGAAACAGAACGTCCAACAACAATGTTACGTCAGATTAAGTCGTTGGCCAGATAGTATCATGAAATAATTTAATAAAGACTGATCCCGAATGTTGCAAATAAAATGACGCTCTTCATGCAACTGTTGCAAAGCCACAATACCATTGTTGCGAGAAGGATGTACATCATCAGAGAAAGAGGGGTTGCGTGCTTTGGCCGGAATCATCTTGAAAAACAACTGAAAACGGAACGGGAATCATTATGAAATCCATTGATATCGAGGCCAAGTGGCACAAGGAAGCTGTTAAGGCCACAGGTCTGACGAAAGTGTATCCCAACGGCACCGTGGCCCTCAAAGATGTATCGGTTTCCGTGTATTCGGATGACTTTTGCGTGGTTATCGGGCTTTCCGGGGCCGGTAAATCCTCCATGCTCAGGTGCATGAACAGACTTATTCGTCCAACCAGTGGGCATGTGTCGCTGTTTGGTGAAGACGTTACCAACGTCAACGGCAGTCAGCTCAAGCAGGTTCGCCGCCGGGTGGGGATGATTTTTCAGCAATTCAATCTGGTCCGCCGCCTGACAGTCCTTGAAAATGTTCTGGTGGGGCGCTTGCGCTTCAATGCCGGGCCGTTTTCACGCTGCATGTCCATGCTTCGCCAATTCCCCAAACAGGAACGGGAATTGGCCTTTGACTGCCTGCAACAGGTAGGGATTGGGGATTTGGCTTTCCGCAGGGCAGACGCATTGTCCGGCGGCCAGCAGCAACGTGTGGCCATTGCCCGCGCATTGGCCCAGGAACCGGAAGTGTTTCTTGCGGACGAACCGATAGCCAGCCTCGACCCGCGCAGTTCGGAGACCGTCATGCAGATTCTGTCCAGAATACATGAGGAAAAGGGAATCCCGGTGATGGTCAATTTGCATCACATTGATTTTGCCCAACGCTACGGGAAAAGGATTCTGGGCATGTCCAAGGGAGAACTCATTTTCGACGGTACTTCGAGGGATCTTGATGCCGAGAGCGTCAGCCGCATCTATGGAGACAAGGCCGAGGAAGCCTTGGAAGAACTTTCCGCTGCATAAGGATACCGGCAGCGACAGCGTCATGAAGCAAGGAAATCGTAACACCCAAACCGTTCACAGGAGAACTCAATGTTCGACAGACTGATCAAAATGTTTATCGTGGCTGCCATGGTATTGACCTTTGCCCTGCCGGGTATCGCCAATGCTGCTCCCAAGGACTGGCCGACCACTCTCAAACTCGGCTTCATTCCTACTGAAGGTGCGGCGGACTCCGCAAAACGCGCCCGCCCCATTGCCAAGGAGCTGGAAAAGGATCTCGGCGTAAAGGTCGAAATCTTCACCGCGTCCGACTATAACGGCATCATCACCGCCATGGCCAACAAGCACATCGATCTCGCGTACTTCGGACCCAAGAGCTATGTGGAAGCTTCCGAGAAAGCCAACGCCGAAGCCGTGGTCATGGAATTGAACAAGAAGGGGCAGCCCGGCTACACCGGTATCATCATCACCCGCAAGGATTCGGGAATTTCCTCCATGGATCAGGCCAAGGGCAAGACCTTTGCTTTCACCGACCCCAACTCCACTTCCGGCTATCTGGTTCCCAACGTCATGTTCGCCCGCGACATGAAGGTCAATCCCGAAAAGTATTTCAAGCAAGTTCGCTTTTCCGGTTCTCACGGTGCTTCCATTCTGGCCGTCAAGAACGGTTCCATCCAGGTTGCCGCCACCAACAACATCGACCTCGATCGCATGATTGAAAAGGGTTCCGTATCGTTGGACGATTTCAACATTATCAAGCGTTCCGACCTGATCCCCGGCGCTCCCATTGCTGTTCGCAAGGATCTTCCTGAAAGCATGAAGGTAGCCATTGCCGGAGCCATGTTGAAGATCAATGACGATCCCGAGGCGCTGAAAGTGCTCCAGAACGGTGGATATCGCCACACCAGTGACGCCGCCTATGACATTGTTCGGTACCTCAAGCGTCTGAAGAAACAACTCGCCAAAAAGTAATCATGAGCCATCAACTGACACTTGAACAGGTTACTCCCAGGAAGGGCTTCCCAGAGAAGCTCGCCCTGGGGGGCCTTTGCCTGCTGATTCTTGCGGTTTTGGTGGCTTCGTATGTCTCAACGGACATCGACCCCTTCAAGCTGTACACCAAACGCCAGAATGCTTTTGAATATCTTTTTGGCCGCCAGCTCAATGAGGCGGACAAAAAGGCTGCCATGGACCAGGCGAAGCGGCTGCCCGAAATCATCGCCTTTGAGGAGGCCTACCAAAGGGTCAAATCGGAATATGCCAAGGCTGGAAAAGAGATCGATCCGGTAGCTATCCAGCGTGAAGCCCGCAAGCGGGCTGATGCCGATATTGCCGCCATGTCTCCCGATGAGCGGGAGGCTGTGGTTCAGGATGAATATTCCCGTATCACTGATGAAAAATCCGGGGGATATTTCCCGCCCGAAACAGCCTGGTCCCATCTGGTCGA
>CAJXRQ010000020.1 GCA_913060505.1 uncultured Desulfovibrio sp. | reverse complement strand
AAAGCCGGTGGAAAGCCGATACCACCGGCCTGACAATACTGTTTTCCCTGCTGTTTTTGTTTAAACTTTCTATTTATATATACGGTGCTTGCATGCGGTGTTTGTTGGTGTTGCCTTTTATCTTTTCCCTGCTGTTTTGCGTCTCGGCTCAGGCCGAGGACGTTCGCAACAGCGCCTTGGGTTTTTCCCTGTCCCTTCCGGCTGGCTGGAGGCTGGCCATGGAGGAACCGTTTGTTTTTGAAGGACAGGATTTTCACGCAGCCTACTGGTGCGAGGGCGAACTTGGCAGCCCGCATCCTTATATTCTGGTGCGTAGTGTCGAGACCGGCATGGTGCCAGCCTCGGATATTGTGGGCCTGAACAAGATTGCCGTGCAATCCAGCCTGAACGGCATGCGTCCCGAGGATCACCCCGAAGTGGTGGACAGCCGTTTCTATCCGAAAAAAGCCTTGTTCGCCTATGCCATAGAATCCGATGGCGCGAAGGAACGCGTGCGGACCAACAAATATGTTTACTACACCCGGCGTGGCATGCTGGAATTTTCCATGGTTTGCAACGTGTCGGATTATGCATCGCTGGCAAACGCAGACCCTGCCTTGCGCGCGGTGCGTCTTGTGCCGCAAATGCGCTACCAATCCGTTGCCGATGCAAAAATGGAGCTGGCCTCGGTTATCGTTCCGGACGGCGCAGGCTCGGCTTTGCTGCCGATAGGTTTTGTGCTGGCCATGGGCGTTCTCGGTTTCGGCCTGTTTCGAAGCCGTTAAATTTCGTAAAAAATAACGTGATTATGGCCCGTCCATTTGTGGAATGGCTTCTTTTCTTATACACTGCCCCCGAAACTCTGACATTGAATTCGATTTTCACCATGAATAAAGGAGAGGACCATGAGTATCATTTCCGGCGTTTGGGCCCGCGAAATTCTGGATTCGCGCGGCAACCCCACCGTTGAAGTCGAGGTCGTCCTTGAATCCGGCGTGGTCGGACGTGCGGCCGTCCCCTCGGGCGCATCCACGGGAACCCGCGAGGCTCTCGAATTGCGCGACAAGGAAGAACGTTATGGCGGCAAGGGCGTACGCACTGCCGTGGAGTTCGTACGTAACGAAATTGCCGAAGCCGTGGTGGGCATGGACGCCTTGCGTCAGGTCACACTGGATAACGCCATGATCGATCTGGACGGCACCGAGAACAAGGAGCGGCTGGGCGCCAACGCCATTCTCGGCGTGTCCATGGCCGCTTCCCGCGCTGCTGCCGCCTTCTTGGGCATCCCGCTGTACCAGTACATCGGCGGCGTCAACGCCAAGTTGTTGCCTGTGCCGCTCATGAACATCATCAACGGTGGCGAACATGCTCCCAACAATCTGGATATTCAGGAATTCATGATCATGCCGCTGGGCGCGGAGACGTTTGCCGAGGCCCTGCGCATGGGCGCGGAAACCTTTCATACGTTGAAAGGTCTGCTGGCCGCAGATGGTCATGTGACTTCCGTTGGTGACGAAGGCGGTTTCGCTCCGAATCTCCAGTCCCACGAAGAAGCATTCCAGTACATCATTAAAGCCATTGAAAAGGCTGGCTACAAGCCCGGCCCGGACATTGCCCTGGCCATCGACGCCGCCGCATCGGAGTTCTACAGGGACGGCAAGTATGTCTTCGCTGGTGAAGGCCGCGAATTCGACGCTGCCGGGCTGGTGGACTACTATGCGGAAATGTGCGCCAAGTACCCGTTGGTTTCCATTGAAGACGGGTTGGCCGAAGGTGATTGGGACGGTTGGGCCGTGCTTACGGACAAGCTGGGCGAGCGTATCCAGCTGGTCGGCGACGACGTGTTCGTGACTAATCCGGACATTCTGGCCGAGGGCATTGAAAAGGGCTGCGCAAACTCCATCCTGATCAAGCTCAACCAGATCGGTACGTTGACCGAAACGCTGGATACCATTGAACTGGCCAAGAACGCGGCCTACACCAACGTGGTTTCCCACCGTTCCGGCGAGACCGAGGACAACTTCATTGCTGATCTGGCTGTGGCCGTGAATGCCGGACAGATCAAGACGGGTTCCCTGTGCCGCTCGGACCGGTTGGCAAAGTACAACCAGTTGTTGCGCATTGAGGAAGACCTTGCCGAGGACGGTATCTACTATGGTCCCATCCTCGGAGAAAGCTGGTTCGGTGAGGACTAGGCTTTGTCCTGAGAAAAATCAAAAGGCCGTTCCTTTTGGGAGCGGCCTTTTTCGTTATTTTTGCGGGAGGCGGAGAGCTGCCTCCTGTTGTTTGGTTTTGATATGAACGGCAGGCTGTGAATGAACGATCAGGATACCCGTCAAATTATCGAAGCGTTACAGGAAGACTCCAACCTGAACAGGGCTACTCCGGAAGCGCTCGCCGAATTGGCCGGGAACGTGAACCGGCTGTTCTTTAACAAGGGCGAGTATGTGTTCAAAACCGGGGACGATGCGGACCGCTATCTGCTTGTGGAGAGCGGAAGGGTCGTCCTGTCGCGGGAATCTCCTTCGGGAAAGGTGTTTACCTTCCGTATCGCCGTCCGGGGAACGCCGTTGAACGCTGTGACCTGTTTTCGTGCCCGAACCCGTTTCTTTGCTGCCCGGGTCGCGGAGAGATCTGCCATTCTTGCGATTCCCTGCACGATCTTTCGGCAATGGGTGTTGGACAATCCTGATGTTGCCGCAGGGATTATCAGCACCATGGGCGACTTGTTGGACGGCGCCTATGCCCGAATTTCGGATTTGATTGACGAGAGCGCCGAAAGGCGTGTGTTGAATGTGTTGAGCATGTTGTCTTCCCGCATCGGCACAAGCCTGCCGCTTACGAACGCCGACGTTGCGGAACTGGTGGGAACGTCGCGGGAAACCGCGGCAAGGATCGTTTCCCGTCTTGATGATCTCGGCCTGATTTCCAAGTCGAGAGGTGTCATACGGGTGCTGGAAAAGGACAGGGTGGACGAATTGTCCTCCAGTTCTTTTTTCATTCTTTGAGCTTCTGTTTCCGTTCAGTGATCCCGGTCATTGTTTTTCTGCCGTTTTCTTCTTATTCCTTTTTTCAGGGCGTTGCCCGGTCGGCCATGTGCCAGATCATGACCTCATGGATAAATACAAATATCAATAGGGAGTATTTGTGGAAGGTTATCTTGTTACTTTCTTCACCCAGCGCAGCCGCAAGGTCGACGGCGTTTCCATTGCCCGTCTGATTGTGGAAGAGGCCAAGGAACTCGGCGTGCGGGGTGCCACGCTTTTTTCCGGCAAGGAAGGATTCGGTCATGACGGCCGTTTTCATTCGGAAAATTATTTTGATTTGGAAGACGCTCCGATGCAGGTGGCCATGGCTGTTACCGAGCAGGAGTGTGAGCATTTGATGGAGCGGATTGAGAAAAAGCAACTACGCGTTTTCTACACGAAATCCAGGATAGAGTTCGGATTCACTTCCGAGCGTTGACGACCCTCGAATTCTGATGCCATCGGATAGACTCGATCCTGTGGATCGTTGTCCGGGTATTCTTTTCGCCAAGAACATCTCATCCTTCGAAACCCTTTGTTAACTCAGGGCGCGTTTTAGCGGCGCGTCGTTAAAGGAGCGGATATGATCGGTCCTTATGTCAATGGTGCGGCTCTTTTTGCAGGCAGCGTAGCAGGAGCCCTCCTCGGCCCGAAGCTCAGCATGAACATGCGAAGCCGGATGCCCATGGTTTTCGGCTGTGCCTCAATGGGGCTTGGTGTAGCCATGATTGTTAAAGTCAAATTTCTTGCCCCCGTGGTTTTTGCTCTGGTTCTGGGCGCCGTACTCGGTGAGCTGTGCCACTTGGAAGAGCTTATTCAGAAGGGCGCTGGCAGCGCTCGAAAGTGTATCGAAAAAATAACTCGCCCCACCGGAGACCTGACCCAGGAAGAGTTCCTGGACAAATTCGTGGCCCTGCTGGTGCTTTTTTGCATGAGCGGCACTGGCGTTTACGGCTCCATGAGCGAGGGGATGACCGGAGATCCGACGCTGCTTATCGTCAAAGCCATTCTGGATTTTTTCACTGCTCCCATCTTTGCCTCCACCATGGGATTTACCGTTGCCATTCTCGTTATCCCGCAGTTGGTGATACAGGGGCTGCTTTTTCTTGCCGCATCATTGATCATGCCATTGACCACACCGGACATGCTGGCTGACTTTTCTGCCTGCGGTGGGTTGATCATGCTGGCGACCGGCTTTCGCATTTGCGGCATCCAGCAGTTCCCCGTTGCCAACATGATTCCGGCCCTGATCATCGTCATGCCGTTGTCATGGTTGTGGTCCCTGTGCATGGGATAGAAACACCTTATCCGTTTTTAGGGAATAACTCATTGCCTGTCGC
Organism: uncultured Desulfovibrio sp.; assembly: GCA_913060505.1. Lineage (GTDB taxonomy): Bacteria > Desulfobacterota > Desulfovibrionia > Desulfovibrionales > Desulfovibrionaceae > Pseudodesulfovibrio. Next base: position 57,747 of record CAJXRQ010000020.1, on the reverse strand, counting down.
CCGGTTTTGTGCGCTGATAGCCTCGGCAAGGGAGTGAATTTTCATCCCCGGATCGTCCTGATTCGGCATGGACAGGACTTGACGTTGCCGCCTGTTTCGTGGGAATCGGCTCGTGCTTTGATACACATTCTTAACGGGGGATTGCACTCATGATTCTTCTCGACGGAAAGGAAACTGCCAAACAGGTTCGCGCTGAACTGCGTTCCGAGGTGGACACTCTGGCCGCCAAGTATGGCCGCCAGCCCGGACTGGCCGTGATTCTGGTTGGCGAAGACCCGGCATCGCAGGTTTATGTACGCAACAAGGAACGCGCTTGTGAAGACTGCGGCATCAAGTCCATACCGCACCGTTTGCCTACGGCCTCGCAGATGGAATTGGAAGGCCTTATTCACGATCTCAACCGTGACGTTCGCGTAGACGGCATATTGATGCAGCTCCCTTTGCCCGAGGGGCTGGACAGCCAGAAGTGCCTCGATCTTATTGATCCGGACAAGGACGTGGACGGTTTTCATCCTGTGAACGTCGGCAAGTTGAGCCTCGGACTGCCCGGATTCCGTCCCTGCACACCTGCTGGTGTCATCAATCTGCTCAAGCGGTATGATCTGGATCCCGCTTGCAAGAAAGCCGTGGTTATCGGACGTTCCAACATCGTGGGCAAGCCCCTGGCCATGATGCTTTCCCAGGCTGGACCGTGTGCCAACGCCACCGTGACCCTGTGCCATTCGCGTACTGCCGATTTGGCCGCCGAATGCCGCGAGGCGGATTTTGTGTTTGCGGCCGTGGGCATGCCCAGGTTCGTGACCGGCGACATGGTCAAGGAAGGCGCTGTGGTCGTGGACGTGGGTATAAACCGCACGGACGAAGGTCTCGTGGGCGATATCGATTTTGAGAGCGTCAAGGAAAAGGCTGCCGCCATCACGCCTGTTCCCGGCGGTGTTGGTCCCATGACCATTGCCCAGCTCATGGTCAATACTGTGGAGGCCTTCAAGCTGCACGTGGGTGCGGAGTAACTCTCGAGGTATTGCCTTTGGCGGACAAATGATTTTTGACGCAGAGTCCACCCTGTTTTGCAGGGCGGACTCTGTTGTTTGTGCATAAAAAAGAGCTGACGTGTTTATCAAAACGTCAGCTCTTTGCTTTTTACGATTTGGGGGCAAAATTCTTACTGCAATTCTGCTGCGGCCTTCTCCACGGATTCCTTGAAATCTTCACGGGCCTGACGAATTTGTTCGGCCAGTTCAGGGTCTTGCAGGGCCAGAATCTGGGCGGCGAGCCATGCGGCATTTTTCGCACCCACTTTGTCCAGCGCCAGCGTCCCCACCGGGAATCCCGGAGGCATCTGCACCGTTGCCAGCAACGCGTCCATGCCGCCGAGCGGGGAAGCTGCCAACGGCACTCCCAATACCGGGCGGATGCTCTTCGCAGCCACGGCTCCAGCCAGATGTGCGGCCAAACCGGCAGCACAGATGAAGATCTGGCAGCCTTCGGATTCATACTGTGTCACCAACTGGGCCGTGCGTTCCGGCGTACGGTGTGCGGAACTCACCGTGAATACGTAATCGATGCCCAGATTTTTGAGCAGATCCGCACAGGGACGCATCTTGTCTTCGTCCGAAATGGATCCCATGAAAATGACGACTTGCGGCATGTCTCTCTCCTTGTGCCGGGTTCAGGACCGTTTCAGGCCTTTTTCCCCGATGTCGCGGCGGTAATAACTGTCGGTAAAATAAATTTTTTCCACGCCCTGATAGGCGCGTTCAATCGCGTGGACCAGATCCTTCCCCAAAGCGGTCACACACAACACGCGCCCGCCGGAGGTGACGACTCCGGTATCCGGAGCGGGTTTTGTCCCGGCTTGAAAAACTTTGACGCCGTCAAGCTTGTCAGCCTCGTCAATGCCGGAAATGGGCATGCCTTTGGGGTAGTCGTTGGGGTATCCCTTGGCTGCCATGACAACGCCGCAGGCGGTTTCCGGGCGGACCTTGACGTCTATCTTGTCCAATGTGCCTTCAATGCAGGCCATCATGATGTCCACAAGGTCGGTCTCAAGGCGCATGAGTAACGGCTGACATTCGGGATCGCCGAAGCGCACGTTGTATTCCAGAACGCTGGGACCGTTGGGGGTGTACATCAGGCCTGCGTACAGGACGCCCTTGAACGGCTCGCCTTTGGCGGCCAGATGTTCAAGAATGGGCTTGATGACCAGTTCGGCTGTTTTTCCGTATTGCTCTTCAGGCAGGATCGGGGCCGGGCTGTATGCGCCCATGCCGCCCGTGTTGGGGCCGGTGTCGCCTTCGCCCACGGCTTTGTGGTCCTGGCTGGAAGGCAACAGCGCATAGTTTTTGCCATCGCAAAAGGCAAGAAAGGATGCTTCCTCACCACAAAGCGCTTCTTCCACAACCACGCGGTCACCTGCCGAGGCAAAACGCTTTTTGACCATCATTTCCTCAAGGGTCTCAATGGCTTCTTCAACAGAGGTAGCCACCACGACTCCCTTGCCCGCGGCAAGGCCGTCCGCCTTGATCACGATGGGGGCGCCTTTTTCCTTTACAAAGGAGCAGGCTGAATCAAATTCGTCGAATACGCGGAAATCCGCAGTGGGAACACCTGCTTCGTGCATGACGGTTTTTGAAAAGGCCTTTGAGCCTTCAAGGTTGGCCGGAAATGCTCCGGGACCGAAGCAGGGGATGCCTTCCTTCTCCAAAGCGTTGGAAAGACCGAGAACCAGTGGCAGTTCAGGACCGGCCACCACCAGGTCAACGCTTTCTTCCTTGGCGAGCGCCACCAGGGCGGGAATGTCATCGTCCTTGACCGGAATATTGGTTCCGATTTCAGCAGTTCCGCCATTTCCCGGCGCACACAGGATGGTCGAAACCTTTGGGCTTTGGGCCAGCTTCCAGCACAGGGCGTGTTCGCGTCCGCCTGAACCGACAACCAGAATTTTCATTATGAGTCCCCCTTGTTTTCGTTGTATGCTCTGTATGGGAAAAACCGCCGATTTTCAAGGGCGGAGCAGGGGAAGGCTGGGCATGGTCATGTTTGGAAAAGGGGTGCGGGACCGCCGCTTTGTGAGGGCTAGTTCAACGTCAGGCGGCGACCCGCAACGCACAAATGCTTTTACCCCCGGCACGTATCCAAAATGTGACCCTTAGCTGGGGATCAGGTTATATACTGCAAAGCTCGGTTTCCCATAACCTGAAGACGCACTAATTTTTTGCTAGGATATTGGGTGAAAAATAAATATTTTTTGGAGGCTTTAATAGTTGGCTGACATCCTGTATGCTGGACGTATCCCATTTGGTAGACTTTGAGGAATTGTTATATTTATGGACGCACACGCCATCCCGGAAGACATGTCCTATGACAGATGTGATCTATCCATTGCCGAATTCTGTTTTTCAGTGATGGATGCGGTGCAGGCTCTGGTTGCCTATGTTGATCGTGCCTGCACCTACCGCTATGTGAACAAGACCTATTCCCGGCTGTTCAACAGACCTTTGCATAGTTGTCTGGGAGTCCATATTTCTGAAGTTGTTGGTCAATTCGTTTTTAATGGCGATCTGGGCCTTGAGCTTGCCCGTTGCCTGAAAAACGGTGAACGTTCTTCGTTCGAAGGCTGGCTTGAGTTTCCTTCCGTTGGCGAACATTACATGGATATTCGCTATTTCCCCCATGTTGTTGAGGGAAAAGTCCTCGGAGCGGCCATCGTCGCACATGACATGACCGACAAAAAAGTGATGATTCGTGACATGGTGGCCCAGAACCGTGAGCTGGAGCGCAGTCTTGGCAGGCTGGAGGAAAACAACGCCCAGCTGCGCCAGCTGCTTGAAAGCGTTATGGCAGACAGGGATCGCACCGAAAGCAACGCCTATTACCGGGTTTCCGAGAGCATCGCTCCCTACCTGAATGCCTTGAAAGCCGATATACCTCCGGATCGCACTGCGGAAATGGCGGCGAATATAGAGGCCGCCATTCTCAACTACAAGCCGAAACTCGATCGCAAGTTGTACAGGCTTAACCCCGCGCTTTCTTCACGAGAGCGGCGTATCGCACACCTTATTGTCGAAGGCAAAACTTCGCAGGAAATAGCAGATGTTGTGGAAAAGTCTGTGAAAACAGTGGAATATTATCGATCGTCCCTGCGCAAGAAGCTGGGACTGAGCGGTCAGCGGGTCAGCTTGCGGACCTTCCTGGTCAGCTAGGCTATTCTTCTTCGTCGTCCGTCCATACGCGCAGGGCTGTCCGGACTACGGCCTGCATGACCGGGTCTGTTTCGCGACGACGCAAGTGGGCAAAACACAAATTCAGGCTGATGCCCAGCTCGCGGGAACGGACTTCATATCCGGGCCGGTTCGCGGCCTTGATTTCATCTTCACGCAGCAGTGCCATGCCTTTGCCCGATGCCACCAGAACCTTGGTAACTTCGTCGCCGTCCACTTCCGTGGTCTTGGCTATTTTCAGTCCTTGCGAGTCGAATGCCCGGTCCAGCAACGACTGACAGGGGCAATCCTTGGCCGTATGAATCCAGGGAACGTGAGCCAGCTTTTCCAGAGAAGCCTTGCCGACCCTGCTTTCCCAGCTTGCGGGATAGGCTCCGTAAAATTGCGTTTCGGATAACGGAATGGCAATGATGTCCCGAGTGCGGGGTTCTCCGAAGATGAAGCCGCCGTCCAGGGTACCGTTTCTGAGTTCGTCCTGAATTGACCCACTGGAACTCTGCACGAATTGCAGGTTCAGGCCCGGATGGGCATCGGCAAGGGTGGTGATCAACGGCACCACGCGCAAGAACTCCGCGTCCGTATTCAGTCCCAAACGCACGTCACCTACCAATTGTTTGCTCAACACCTGCGCTTCGCGCTTCAGTTCTTCGGCACCCTTGAGAATGATGGCAGCTCTGTCGCGCAGCCTGCGGCCCGTTTCTGTCAGGCGCATCCCACGCGGTGTGCGAAGAAAAAGCGGTACTCCCAGTTCCTTCTCAAGCGCCTTGATATGGGAGCTGACGGTCGGCTGGCTGGCAAAAAGCCTTTCGGCCGCACGGGTCAGGTGTCCTTCTTCGGCAACGACGACAAAAGTGCGCAATTGGTAGAGTTCCATCCGCGATTACTAAGCGGAAATCAATTCCATGGCAATGGAAATAAGAATTCAAAATCGTGCTTTTGAGCAGGTTTCGTGAAGAAAAAGCAGGTTTTTATTTTGTTTTTTTTAGAAAAATGTTGTTTTTTTGTGCAAATGTTCAAAAGCGTAAATGCGGTATCGGGATTGGTAAACGAGAAGATCGGCGAAAACTATTGGATTACGGAAACAAAAGATTCGTAGTATATCGATACATGGTTCTGAATTTCTGATTCGAATTTCAGGATCTCATCAATTTGCGCCGAACTGACCTTCGGAGGGAAAGTCCCATACATCGCATGTGCACTCCTTGGTGTTGTGGGGTTTTCCCTCCATTTTTATTCTTCAACTTCCAGTAAACGGGTTTCGACAGGCAAGAGAGTCCGTATTTCTTCGGGCTTGTCTTCTGCCATGAGCGAGTTTTTTTGATGCGGCTGGCTTTTCGGACGAAGCGCCCGTTTGGCCTTACCGGGCGTTCAGGGGATCTGAACTGGCCTATTGGGTCGGATTCCAGACACGCCGGACCGCGTCCAGCAGGGCGAGAATTTCGGGATCGTCTTTTCTGTCCCGGTGGTAGACAAAGAAAATATCCATTCCGATGTCCTGATTCTGGTCGGTTTGGCAGCAGACGATTTTCCCCTCAGCTCTCAGGGCTTCGGCCTCGTCTTCCCGCATGATGGAAAGCCCCTTGCCACCGAGAACAAGTCTGCGGATCACGTCTTCGCTGTCCGCATGGATTGTTCGCGCCGGACAGAACCCCCGTGATTCGAAATGGTCGAGTACCAGGGCGCCCAATGGGCAGTACCGCGCTGGCCAGACCCACGGCATCTTGGCCAAGTCCGCGAAGCTGGCGTCGCGTACCCTGTCCTCCCATTCCACGGGAGCAACAATAAGGACACGGGAGCGGCGCAGGGCGTGCGCCTTGATGTCGGAATAGGGGTTTTCATAGAAAACGAATCCGGCGTCCATCTCTTCGGCACGGATGGCGGCCAGAATTCTGTCCGATGAATTTTGTGAAAGATGTAATTCCAGATTGGGGTGTTTTTCGGATACGGTGGAGATCAGGTCCGTCAGGCGCAGATATTCGGAATCGGTATTCAGGCCGATGCGAATGGCTCCAGCCAGGTCCGAGCGTAGCCGTTTGGCTTTGGTGTGAAATTCCTCTACGGCTGTAAGTACTTTGTGTGCCTGGGCCTTGAGGATATCCCCGGCCTCGGTCAGGATCATTCCCTTGGGTGTGCGGCTGAACAGCTTGACCTCAAGGTCTTCCTCAAGTGTTTTGATATGGGCACTGACAGCGGGTTGGCTGGTGTGCAGGCGTTTGGCCGCATTGGTGAGATGTCCTTCCTCGGCCACGGCTATGAACGATCGTAGATGGTACAATTCCATGAACCGGAGAGTATGCGCAAACCTATTTGAAGGCAATCAGGAATTCCGAATGGGGTATCCGACAATATGATTGGATTTTTGGCGCCGGAGTCAATTAGTTTTCTTTCAACGACGGAAAACGTGGTCGAAATCGACCAAAGGAGCCTTGAAATGAGCTTCGGACGCAAAAAAAATATTTCTCTGGTTGATTTGGTGATGCCGGAAGACAGCACCCCGGTCGGCGCGGCCATGGCCAGCTCCTGCATCCGGCCCTGCTTGGCAAATCGCACCTTCGCAACACTCAAGGTGCTCCTTTGGACCAGTGTGGCATTTGCCCTTTCCATGGGCATCAGCCAGCTTCAATAAAGCGACAACGGATCAAGACAATATACTCGTTTCCAACGGGTCGACGGCTGCTCCCTCTCCTCTCTCCCATGGCGGCCGTCGAGTAAAAAAGAGTCCTTTGGCGGAAGGACTCTTTTTTTATTCTTTTTTCTGCCCGCCGTTCTTGCTCATTCGAATTCGTTCCATAAAAAAAGGCCGGGATGAATGACATCCCGACCCCTGAAACAAAACCGTCTTGAAGTTTTTTAGGCTTTCGCCTTTTCCATGGCGCGCTTGAATCCGTCGCTGGAGCGGGTGATCACGTCTTCGCCGATGCAGAATGTCAGGCGGAAGTATCCGGGATAGCCGAAACCGCGTCCGGGCACAGCCAGAATCTTTTCTTCCTGCAACAAACTGCAGAATTCCACATCGTCGCCATTGGGCGCTTCCGGGAAGAAGTAAAACGTTCCCTTGGGCATGGTGTAGTTGTAGCCGCCGTTGTTCAGGACTTCCGCCATGACCGCACGGCGTCTGTCGTAAATGGAAATGTCCACCTGACTGCCGAGACAGCGCATCATGAGCTTTTGCGCCAGTGCCGGAGCGTTGACGAATCCGAGAATGCGGTTGGTCATGATCAGCGCGCCGAGCAGTTCCGCCTTGCCGGGCATTGCCGGATTGACACAGGCATATCCGATGCGCTCACCGGCCATGCTCAGGTTCTTGGAGAACGAGGAGCAGACCACGGAGTATGGATAGACGTCCAACAGGCTGGGAACTTCCACACCATCAAAGGCCAGGAATCTGTAAGGTTCATCCGCGAGAATGAAGATCGGCCTCGTGCGGCCCTGGTTGTGCTTTTCAAGAATGGCGGCCAGTTTGTCCAGCTCTTCGCGGGAATAGACTGCGCCGGAAGGGTTGTTGGGCGAGTTGAGCATGAGCACGCGGGTCTTGTCGGTGATGGCCGCATCAATGGCTTCAATGTCCAGCTCGAACGTCAGCGGTTTGCTGGGAACGGGCTTGAGCGTCCCGCCGTGGTTTTCGCAGTAGAAGCCGTATTCCACAAAGAACGGGGCAGGCGTGATGACTTCATCGCCCGGTTCCAGTACGGCGCGGAAAAAGGCGTTGAGCGCACCGGCTGCGCCGCAGGTGATGACCAGATCTTCTCCGGCCACGGTTACTCCCTGTTCCTTGCTGACCTGCTCCGCAAGAGCGACCCGGGCGTCCGGGTAGCCGAAGTTGGGCATGTATCCGAGGAAGAAAGGGGAGTCGGCTTCTTCGGCCAGATCCTTCATGGCCTGCTTCAGGGCCGGTGGCGGGGGCAGGTCCGGGTTGCCCAGACTGAAGTCGCAAACGGCGTCTTCGCCGAATTCCTTTTTCATGGCAATTCCGGCCTCGAACATCTTGCGGATCCATGATCCGCTCTGCATGTATTCGGCAAGCTGCCGGGAAATGAGTTGCATGTGGTATAACTCCTTTGGCTTATGTGCGTTCAGGCACGATACGGCAAAAGCATGTGGAATTGAAGAGGGATGTGGAACTATCCACTATCCCCGATTGGTAATGTACACACCGGCAATGACGATGCATCCGCCGATGAGCAGCGAGATATCAGGCGTTTCGTCGAGCAGGATACAGGCCGACGCGATAGCGAATACGGGAACAAGGTTGATGAATATTCCGGCTTTGGATGGGCCGATTACGTCGATGGCTTTGTAATACCATGCGTAGCCGAACACTGTGGCCAGAACGGAGAGGAACAGGGTGCACATCCAGTCCTGCATGCTGGCCCGGCCTATGTCTGCGATGAGTCCGTAATACAGAGCCGGGAGCAACAGGAACGCAGAGCCGAATACGCATGCCCACATGACCGCCACTTCCGGCTTGAAGTGTTTCATGGCAATTCGGCCGTCAAGCGAATAAGCGGTCCATGAAGCGACGCAACCAAGAATGAGCAGGTCTCCACCGTGAACGCCTTCCCGAATCAGGGCTTGGGGATTGCCATGGGAAAGCACCAGCGCCACACCGCACAGTGAAAGCAGTGTCCCGAGCATGCGCTTTGGACCGAAGTTTTCCCGGAAGAGCAGTGCCGAGCATACGGCTATGCATACCGGGATGCAGGCGACGGTCAAAGCCGCCCGGCTGGCGGGTACGGTCTGTAATCCCGTGAAGAAGAAATAGCTATAGAGGAAAATGCCGGTTGCCCCGAGAAAAGTGGCGTGCATGGCCTGACGCATGTTCAGACGCGGCAAACCATGTTCCGAACGTATGACCATGAACACCAGACAGACTGCGGAAATGGAAAAACGCAGGAATGAGGATGACATGGCTCCCATGTGGTTGGCGATCATGCGTCCGGCGATCCATGTGCCGCCCCATAAGGCCACGGTCATGACCAGCAAGACATAGGTCATGCCCAACCCGGCCGTTTTTTGTTGCTGGCGGGTCATGACGGCATGTCCGCTGTCGGAAAATCGTCCTCCGGTGAAGTTTTCAGCATGGCCACGGCGCGGCAGGGGGCACCGTCCGCGCGGGCGATGTTTAGCGGCAGGCAGGAAAAAGTAAACGGCTCATCGGGCAATTTCCCGAGGTTGGTGAGGTTTTCAATCACGACCATCCCCGAACGGAACAGGGCCGAATGTGCCCCGGCGGCGTTCAGTCCGTCGGGCGAGGGGGTGTCCATGCCGATGCCACGCAGGTCAAGACCTGTCAGCAGGCGTGCTGCCGTTTCCGTGAGTTCCGGCCAGTCCGTCCAATATTGTTCGCTGTTCCAGAAGCGATCCCATCCCGTGCGCAATAGCAGAAAGTCCAGCCCTCCAGCCTTGCTGACAATGGCGTTTGCCGGGGCAAGTTCTTCCGCGCCGATAAACTGTCCGACGTCCCGCAAGTCGATTACAGCGGTTCGCCCGACGAAATGTGCGGCGTCAAACCAGTCGATTCCCGGTCCATCCTCCAGCATATGCAAAGGCGCGTCCATATGGGTGCCCGTGTGTGCGCCCATATTGAGGTGCGTGGAAGAAAAACCGTGTTCCTTGTGGGTTCTGGGATAGGTCACCAGTGCAGGGTCGTCGCCCGGATACACAAGCATTTCCGGCTGAAGCGGCTGACTGAGATCAATGACTTTCATGGGGTGAGCTCTCCTTGAAGCCCGGATGGTACGTATCCGCTATTCGGCCGTCAAGACGTGAACAGCACGGCATTGGGGCGTTCTGTGGTCTGTTTGTCCTGCGTCAGGTGTATTCGTGCGTTTTCACGCAGATCATCCATTGTTTTTCCTCGGACCAGCGCTCCCTGCAGACGCAAACCATAGGCATGATTGGCCGCTATGTAGACCGCAATTTTTTTGTAGAGCTTCATGGCCCTGTTCGGATCCGGGTAACGGGTTTCCAGTTCATCCATGAGCCTGAGCGCATAGTGGAGGTAGTTGGCGGGAAGGCCCGATTCCTGTCCGGTCATGACCGCATATATCCAGGGGCGGGCGATAGCCATTCGTCCCATGGCGATACCCGCGCATCCGGTTTCTTCGAACATGCGCAGGGCGTCGGCCGGAGTGCAGACGTTGCCGTTGCCTATTACGGGGATGGATACGGCTTCAGCCACCAGACGGATATGGTTCCATAGCGGAGGGCGGGAACGTTTGTCGGGCGCAACCCGGGGGTGGAAAATCAGTGCGTCCGCTCCGGCCTGTTCCAGCCGTTTGGCCATGTCCACGGCAGGGGCGGGGTTGCGAGACCAGCCGGTGCGGAATTTGACTGTCACGGGGATGGATACGGTTTTGCGCACGGCGCGTACAACGGCTTCCGCCCTGTCGGGATCGCGAAGCAGATCTGCGCCGCGGCCCTTGGCACATATGCCGGAAGCCGAACACCCCATGTTGATGTCCACACCGAAAAACCCTTCGCGTTCAACTCGTTCGGCCGCGGGAATGAATTCATGCGGTTGCGCTCCAACCATCTGGCAGGAAAGCCGTGGCAATTCCTCGCGGGTAAATTTGAACACTGGAGATTTTTCCGGATTTTCCGAAGGTACTGCCAATGCGCTGCACATTTCCGAAACCATGAGGCCGCAGCTGCCGTAATCCGCGAGCACGGCGCGGAACGCCACATGGCCCAGCCCCAGCATGGGGGCCATCCACAACCTGTTTTCAACGGTGCGTTTGCCCACAGCCAGTGGACGGCTTGTCAGTCCATGCAGCTTTCGGCGTTGTTCGGAGGTGAGCGACCTTTCCATGGGGGCAGCGGATACCGCTTTTCAAAGTTCCCGTCCAGTTCCATGTCTGCTGCAAGGCTGTCAACAGGAGTTTGTTTCCCGATTATTTCCTTTCCCCTTCCGGTTTCTGCCGGGACTGAAAACCGGGGGTAGACTGATGCCCGAATACAGGTGCCCCTCGCGCCGGAAAAGGGACTGTCCGGGCAAAGTCGGCGTGAATCAATATGCACACAAGGAGACTTCATGAGTATAGCCACGCCTCCATTGACCAACTTCACGGCTGGAGAATTGAGCCCCCGTCTGGAAGGACGAATCGATCTGGCCAAGTATTTCAATGGGTGTCGCAAACTGGTCAATTTTCATGTTCATCCCCATGGCGGGGTGACTCGGCGATCCGGATTCCGGTTCGTGCGTCATGCCCTGAGTTCCGAAAAACAGGGCTTGCTGATCCCGTTCGAATTCAATCCGGATCAGACGTATATCCTTGAGTTTGGTGAGCAGGGTGGAACCGGTAAAATGCGTGTGTTTGCCAACCATGGTTTGGTGGTGGGCGACGACGGAAAACCGTTCGTGCTGGATGTGCCCTACAAGGCTTCGGAACTGGAGCGCCTGCGCTACGTGCAATCCAACGATGTTCTGGTTCTGGTTCATGCCAATCATCCTCCTCGCACTCTCACCCGGCGAGGGCATGCCGTCTGGAAGCTTGAGGATATGACTTTTCTGGGTACTCCGAAAGTGTGGGGCAGGAATAACTATCCCAGTTGCTGCTGTTTTTTCGAACAGCGGCTGGTGTTGGCCGCGACGCCGGAACAACCGGGAACAATCTGGTTTTCCCGTACCGGCAGCATGCGGGATTTGCGGCTGCGCACGTGCGAAGCTCCCAAGGAGAAATGGCGGGACCGCATTATCACCGGAACCGGGAAAGGTTCGTCTGCGGAACAGTTCACGGTACTCGCCGGAGGGCTGTTTGATGCCGGAGGTGGTGTGCGCGGGAAAACCCCGGAAGGCAAAAATTGTTATTACCGTTACAAGGGCGACCGCATTTACGCGCCGGAGAGTGCGAACCTGAAGCTCAGTTTTGTGGATAATCCGGGCAGCACGGCGCGGTATATCGAGACCATCCATGGTTCGGACGGCAAACTGCGGGAAGAGTTCTGGGAGCAGATCATGGCTGGCGACCGCATTGTATCCAATGCGGGAGAAGAACCTCTGGACGATGATGCACTGGAGGTGACCCTTGCCGGACGCGAAGGCAACAATATCGAATTTCTGGTGCCACGTGCCCGTTTGTGGGTGGGAACTTCCGGCGGGGAATGGACCATCGGCAGCTCGGGAACCGGAGTGCTCACGCCCTCCTGCGTAAAGGCCGACCATCAGGGTTCGTGCGGTTCGTTGGGTGCCCGTCCGGAGACCGTGGGCTGCGAGGCGCTGTTCATTCAACGTTCCGGTTCGAAGGTCCGTGGCATGGGCTATCGGGATGAGTCGGACGCCTACGCTTCTCGTGATTTGACATTACTTTCCGAACATATTGCCGGCCCGGGGTTGACACAACTTGCCTATGCGCAGGAACCGGATTCCGTGGTTTATGCCTTGCGCAAGGACGGTACACTGGCCTGCCTGACGCTGGAGCCGGACGAGGACGTGGTGGCATGGTCACGACTGGAAACGGACGGTGAAATCGTGGCCATTGCCTGCGTTCACCATGGCGAATCCCGACGGGACGAGTTGTGGGTGCTGGTTCGCAGGGAGTGCGGGGGACAGACCGTATGCAATGTGGAATATCTGGAGGCCCGGACCGACACGAATCCCGCTTCGGCTTTTTTTGTGGACAGCGGACTGACATATCGGGGCGCTCCTACGAAAAGACTTCGGGGCCTGGAACATCTTGCCGGACGAAACGTGGCCGTGCTCGCGGACGGGGCTGTTCATCCTGACGTGCACGTGGATGCGGACGGGACCATTGCCTTGGAGCGTGAGGCTTCCGTCATTCATGCGGGATTGCCGTACGAGTCCATAATTCAGCCCATGCGGCTGGAGGCGGGAAGCAGCCGGGGCACAGCCCAGACAAAACGAAAACGCATCGTTCGTGTTGCAGTGCGCTTTCATGATACTCTGGGCGGTGGAGTCGGCCCTTCGGCCGATAATCTGGAGCCTGTCTATTTTCGCTCACCCGCAGACCGCATGGACAATCCACCCGAACTTTGGGCCGGGGACAAGCGTGTGCTTTTCCCGAAAGGCTGGAACAGGGACGGCGTACTCACCGTGGTACAGCGGCAGCCCTTGCCCATGACGGTGCTCATGATCGTGCCGGAAATGGTCATCAACGAATAATTACAAGGAGCGACACATGGGAGGAACATATCAGTCCGATGATCTGGCCGGATTGCTGGATGCTGCAATGGGAGCGAATAACCGGCGCAGGGAACAGAAAGCCGCGGAGAAACTTGAAGAACAGGCAGAGGATTACCGTGAGCAGGAACAGGAACGGCAGGAGGAACATCAGGCTTCGGAACAGGGCAGGCTTACCCAGCGAAACAGAGCTTCGCATCGGGCTGAGGCAGGAGCTTCCAATCTGGCAATGAGCGGCTCGTTGTTGTTAGGCAATGCCGCAAGTACTGCACGGGACAGGGCTGCTGAATCCGCGACATACGAACAACAGGACCAACCTGCAAAAGTAAAAACGGAAAAGGCCGTCCCGTCCAAAGGGAAAAGTCTGCTGGCCAGAGGCGCGGCAACGTATGGGAACAGGAGGATTTCATGACGGTATCGTCGACACAGAACAGAATTGAATATGTGGGCAATGGCTCCACAGCAGGCTTTGCTGTGCCGTTCATGTTCACGAAGGACAGCGATTTGCTGGTGGCCCTGCAGAATATTGAAGGCGTGGAAAAAACGCAGCAGCAGGGAACGCAATATACTCTTTCCGGGGCCGGTCAACAGAATGGCGGCGTATGCACCATGGCTTCGGCTCCTCAACAAGGGGAGCGTCTTGTCATAAAACGGGAACCGGCCATCGTACAGGAAACGGACTATCTGGAGAACGACGCGTTTCCGGCCCAGAGCCATGAAGCTGCGTTGGATCTGCTGACCATGATCTGCCAGTCCCTTTCCGAACGACTTGATCGGACGGTTTCCCTGCGGCTGTCTTCCGCCGTTACGGGGGTGGAAGTCCCGGACCCGGAACCGGGGCGTGTGCTGGCCTGGAACGAAGACGGTGATAATCTGGCCAACCGGGAATTGGCCGCCAAGGGATTGGTGGCGTTACCACTGGCTGTTTCACAAGGCGGGACAGGGGCAAAAACAGCCTCGGCCGCGTTAGCCGCATTGGGCGGGGAACCGGCCGACGATCAGATACTCAAGGGAACCCGGCGGGGACAAACGCTTTGGTACAGCATCAACGAACCCTATCTGCAATTGACGGATGCGACAAAACCCAGCATCGATCTTCGTTCTCGTGGACGGTTCATATGGACGCTGAAAGCAGACCGCACATTCCCTCTTGTTTCACCAACATTCCAGGGCGAATGGCATTTCAATATCTATACGCAGGGACACAGCCTGACCATAGACCCCGGCTATGCGGGGAAAATCATGGGCGAGATAGAGAGCGGAGCTGATATGCATCGGTTGGCGCTGGTGTATGACGGCGTTTCCACAACCTTGTGCATTGATAACCGGGGAGTGTGACCATGGGGCTGACTCCGAAACAAAGCGGAAGGCATCCCTCTGGAGGCTATGAAATAGCTACTTCCGCACAGGTATCATCGATGACCTGCCCTGCGAATGTGGCGCCGGGTTCGGCGGGTGGAACTGTTTCGCTTTGGTTCAAACCCTCTGGAACCCCAGGCGGCGTTCTCAGTGACCAGACCCGTTGGCATCATGTGCATATGCAGGGCACTGCAGCGGCCATGGATGTGACCCTGAACGGGGAGTCTCATGGCACTCTGAGTGCCGAGGGCGCGACTACCTACGCCGAAGTGTTGGCAAACATACTGACGCAATGCGCAGGCAGCGCCGAAGGCTACATGGCACAATTGCATGTAGTGCACAACCAGCGTTTTGGTGCAGGCTGTTTCGGGCGCACAATCAAAGGGAACTGGGTTCCCAAAAGGGTTGGCACAGCCTTGAACTTTGCTCCTGATCCAGACTTTTCCGAAGGAACTGCCGGGGGGTGGGAAATACAAAAAGGCGCTGAGTTCACTTCCAGCGGTGTTGATTTTTCCGGGGGAGAACAATGGGCAGGCGTCCAATTGAGGCGTC
The DNA here is from genome assembly GCA_913060505.1 of uncultured Desulfovibrio sp. Lineage (GTDB taxonomy): Bacteria > Desulfobacterota > Desulfovibrionia > Desulfovibrionales > Desulfovibrionaceae > Pseudodesulfovibrio. Next base: position 42,477 of record CAJXRQ010000020.1, on the reverse strand, counting down.
CAACCGCCTTTAAAAAAGATGACCGGAGGCTCCTTGTTTGTTCAACGGTGGATTCCATCACCAGGGGAACTCTCAGGGCGTATACCTATCCATCCAATAATGATGGCAGTTACAAGGAAAACGTCGGACAATCCATAAAGGCTCCGGGGCATTATCGCGACATCATTTTTACGGATGATGACTCTGTTAATGTCGGAATAAATGCATTGACCGCTCCCTGTGATGGAATTCTTTCGAAACTGGACATTTTGGACATGGTTACAGGGCCAGCCTATGCGCCGGGTTCCGGGCGGCTTGTCTTTGAAGATGCCACGGCTCTGGGCGAGGACTCTTCCGGCAACGATTCTGGATGGACGCTTGAAGGAGCTAAACAGACGAAGGATGCTCCGTTGAACAACCATTGCGTGTTTAATCCGGCAGATACCTACAAATGGATAACCCTTGCTGACGGTAACTTGTCCGTTGTCGGGAATATCGGATGGTCGTCTTCTCGAAGTTCTGTTGCACTTCCCGCAACAGGCAAAGTGTATTGGGAAACGGCGAGTTCTGGGGCAGCACATGTGTATGGCATTGCCACAAAAGAAGCTCCGCTTGTTAGCTACATCGGTACAAACCAATATAGTTACGGCTTCCAACCGTATTACAAAAAATTCTATTACAATAGGGCTGCAACGTCTTTTCCGGTTTCCGGGTATGCTCTCGGTGATACAGTTGGCTTGTTGTGGGATGGTGATACCGGCTCCTTAAGCGTGGTGTACGATAATGCCGGGATCGGGACAATTGTCCAAGGACTGACAGGAACGTGGTTCATCGCGCATTCATGCAAGAGCGTGGCTGTCGCCAAATACAATTTTGGAGCGACTCCATTTGTTTATGACATCCCGGAAGGGGCTGTAGCCCTGACAAAAGCATAGAAGGAGAAAGAGAGTGGAACAGAAGACATATGATTCATACTGGACTTTGCCCGGAATAGCCGGAACCCGGCCCGGCCTGCCGGAAGAACAGATTGCAGGGCAGCCCATCCCGACCACATGGGCCATGGCCGGTCCGACCAAGGCCCGCGAGATGGGTGCCGTGTTGCACAAACGTGAACGGCTGCCCCGTTTTTATTCTGTGCCTGAGGGCGTGGATCCTTGGGTTTCGGAAGAGCAGGACGGCATTTGCGTACACAACCTTGATCTCGCGAAGCTGGTGCACGATGAGGAGCGGGAAAAAGAGGTTTTGTCCGCTGAGGTCAGGCAGAAACGGGATGCTTTGCTTGCCCTATGCGACTGGACACAGGTTACAGACGCTCCTCTTGAGGGCGCTACACAGTCATTGTGGGCAGACTATCGGCAGTTGCTTCGGGACGTACCTGATCAGGATGGCTTTCCGGATCATATTACGTGGCCGGAAATGTTGGGTTGATCACGGTTGCATGATTGAGGATCAAGACCGGAGCGATCACTTCGGCCTTTTTTGTTGCTTTGGCTATGGTTTCCCGGATGCTTTTTACGCCACTTCCAGGGAGGCATGGACAAGCCTCCCTGGCCCCAGAATCCGATTTGTGCTGCGCGTGCTTTTTGCTCGAGTTGTTTCAGTTGCCTGCTGTAACGCAGATTGGGGCGTATGGGCATGGTCACGGCAAGACCGTGCTCAACAAGTTTTTTGTTCAGCATGCCTTTGGCTGTCCATACGTAAGCCAATATGCGGCCAAAGCGATCCGTGCGTTGTCTGTCATATTGCAACGTCAATTTCGCGCCGGCGCAAAATTTGCGGGTGAACTGTTCTGCCTTGTCGCCCCATTCCTGTCCTTTCTCAGGGCAGTCCATGCCGATGAGCCGAATATGCATGGCCTCTCCATTTACATTGACCATCAGGGAGTCTCCGTCTTTTGCGTAAAGGAGCGTTCCCGTTTGTTGTCCGTGAGTTTCTGGGGAGCATTTTTCTTCGGAGGAGGCTTCGACGTTTTGTGCGACCATCAGCAGAACGGCAAACAACACCGTCAACACGACTTTGCGCCGTAGCATGCTAAAAGATATCATTTTCTTCAGGGTCGCGGGAATTGTCGAGCAGGCAGGAGTCCGCTTGCGCTTTTTTCAGCGATGCCTGTACTCGTTCGGTCTGTCGTTGACGATATTCGTCAGGCAGGGGATTGGATTCCTGCCTTGAGATCAGAACTCTGGCTGCGTGGTCATGCATTGGCCGGTGAAACAGGAATCCCTGCACGCATTCGCAACCAATTTTTATGAGCGAATCGAACTGTCCTTTGGTTTCCACGCCTTCGGCCACCACGCTCAGGTCCAGGCAATGGGCCATGGCGACCACTGCCTTGATGATTTCCAGATTTTCCTGATCTCCCTCCTTGCCGAGCCTGTTGATGAATGACCGGTCTATCTTGAGGGTGTCCACCGGCAGGCGTTGCAATTGTGCCAGGGACGAATAGCCTGTTCCAAAGTCGTCTATGGAAAATTGGACGCCCTGTTCGCGAAGAACATTCAGAGTCTGGAGGGCCGATTCCGGGTTTTCCATGATGGCGCTTTCCGTGATTTCCAGTTTGAGCTTGTCCGCGGGGACGCCTGCTTCGTTCAGCGCTGTGAGAATATTCTTGTGCAACGATGCCTGTGCGAATTGTTTTGTGGACAGGTTGACCGCCACATACAGGTCTTTGGCACGTTCGCTTTTTGTGCGCCACTCGGCAAGTGTTTCCAACGCCTTGTCCAGAATCCATTGACCCAGTTCCATGATCATTCCCGAATCTTCGGCCAGCGATATGAATTCTGCTGGCGATACGGAACCCCGTTCCGGGTGATCCCAGCGGGCCAGCGCTTCAAAGCCGATCAGACTGCCGGATTCCATGAGCAGGATGGGTTGGTACTGTACATAAAATTCACCGTTGGCAAGGCCCCGGCGCATGTCGTTTTCCAGATGCAGTTGGGCAACAGCGTTTTCCAGCATGCGGGAGGTAAAGACCTTGAACTGGTTGCGTCCTTTTTCCTTGGCCCTGTGCATGGCGATGTTGGCGTTTTGCAGAAGGTCTTCGGCCCGCATATGACTTGTGGGGCTGAGGACGATTCCAAAGCTGGCCGTGGTGACGACCTCATGGCCCTCGAAATAGAATTTTTCCGCCATGGCCTCACGGACTCGCCTGACAATGTGCAGGGCTTGGCGCGGAGTGGACAATTCATCCAGCAGAAAAACGAATTCATCGCCGCCGAATCGGGCTACCGTGTCCAGACTGCGCATGTAACGTAGCAGCCTGCGTCCGGTTTCCATGAGTACCATGTCGCCGAAACGGTGCCCGAGAGAGTCGTTGATGATCTTGAACCTGTCGAGGTCCATGAACACTACCGCATAATAATATTTGTCCCGTCGCTTGGCACGTTCCATGGCCTGCCGGATGCGGTCCAGGCAGAGCGTGCGGTTGGCCAGCCCTGTGAGCGGATCGTGCAATGCCTGATGCCGGAGCTGTTCCTCCATGTTTTTTCGTTCCGTTATGTCACGGAAGCTGAACCGCAGGCCGAGGGGCTTCATCCCTATTCCGGACACGGAGCGCCCCACCACGCCGAGCCACCGTTGGGAGCCGTCCTTGCGGTTTACACGGAGGTCGAATTGCCGTCCTTCCCGGTGCGGTACGGCTTGGAGGTATCCGTCCCATGATTCCTTGTCTTCGTCAGCCACAATGGCCCGTACCAGTGACGGATCTTCAAAGAAGGCTTCCGGGGCGTATCCTGTAATACGCTCGCAGGAAGGTGAACAATAAAGGACGCTTCCATCCGTACCGAGCCAGACCTCCCAGTCGTGGGCGAAGTCGGCAATGGTCCGGTAACGTTCCTCGCCCGATTTGAGGGCGGTCATGAGTTTTTCGCGCTGTGTTTGCGCTTTTTCCCGTTGCCTTTCGGAAATGAACACCTGTCTGGCCACGTATCCGGAAAGGGCGGCCACGATGATGAAAAGGATAACAAAAATTGTTGTTATCTCGGCACGGACCAGTGATATTTCTTTTTTAATATCATCAAGATAGATGCCGGTTCCCACGACCCAATCCCAGGGCTCGAATAGACGGACGTAGGAAAGCTTGGGCAATTCCTTGTCCGGAATATCTTGCCACTGCCATAAATAGCGGACGAATCCACCGCCCGCCAGAGCGGCACGGGTCAATTCCGGAAATGGGTTTTTTCCGGAACCATCCCTGTATTCGAGGAGATTGGTGCCTTCCATCTCCGGCCTGTAGGGGTGCATGACCATGTACGGACGAGTGTCGTTAATCCAGAAATAGTCTTTTCCCTCCAAACCGTAACGCATGAAACGGACCTGTTCACGGGCCAGGTGCTGGGCTTTGTTCAGAGTCATTTTCCCGGCCTGCACCTGGCCGTCAAGATACGCCATCTTGCTGATGACCGAGGTGGTCAGATCCTGAATGGATTGTTTTTTGTGATCCAGAAATGAATTTTCAAGGGCAGGCAGAAGAACCAGAAACATCGCTCCGGCAAAGATGGTTAATGTCAATACCGTGGGAAATGTTGCCTTGATGAAAAGTTTGGAACGTTTGCTGGACGTGACCCTTTGCATGGCTCTCCGTATTTGGACTTCAGATAATTTTCCTCATGATACGGGTTGGGAAAAAAAAAGAAAAGCCGTGTATTTTTTTTACACGGAGAGAAAATCAGAAGAAGGAGAGCGCTGTTCAGCGAGTGCAGATTTTGTCGTGGCCCTTGTTTTTGGCGCAGGTCAAACCTGTTTGTAACCGCTGAAGAAACGATTCCATAGTGTCGGTCCCCTTGGCTTGTGTCACACTCAGACTCACCGTCAGGGTAATGGCCCCGGAAAACTGCGCGGAGGCAATAAGCTTTCTGAGCTTTTCGGCTGCTTCCGTTGCTTTTTCCCTGTCGGCATGCGGGGTGAGAATGATGAATTTCCCGCCACGCCAGCGGAAAAGGTAGTCTGTTTTGCGGATACGTTTGTTCACGTAGCGGACCAGTTGGGCAAGCACTGCATCCCCGGCGTTGTAGCCGTGTTTTTCATTGATGGCCCGGAAGCCGTCAATGTCGAACATGATGCCGGACAAGATGCTTTTGTAACGGCGGATGTTTTCCAGTTCGCGAGCCATGACCGAATCGAATTTGAAGCGGTTGAATGCTTTTGTCAGGTCGTCGATGACCGTGAGCTGGGCGACTTTTTCACTCAGCTCATCCGCCTTGCGTTTGTCCTGGTCCAGATTGGCAAGTACTCCCTTGAAAATGAGCAGGGCCTGCGCACCCATGATCAGGATGCCGCCCAGCATGAGCAGATACGCCAGACGCAGAAGCCGTTCCGGCCGGATATGCGGAGTGATGGACTGGTTGTACAACAGACCGAAGTCCAGAATCAGCACCGCCGCGAGTAGCAGCAGACTCAGGGAGTAGAGTACTGCGGCTCTTTTCCGGGAACGGGGGGTCCTGTTGCGGGGTTTGGAATCCCCTTTGGGTGTGGAAGAGGATGGTCCGTTCATTTCTTGGGCAGGTTTTCTACGGTGTAATACAGGCCTCCCATGTCCTTGTCCGTATCGAAATCAATGACCATGGAGAAGTTCTTCCACATCCATCCGTAGCGGCTGCCAACCTGACGGCCCGGACCAAGGTCGTGGATGAGTTTGTCCTTGATCAGGAACTGGTTGGCCTGTCCCTTGAAGGCAATGCCCACACGGGCCAGAAGTCCTTTTTTGAAATAGTAGGCCACGGATACGATGTCCGCTTGCCCGAAGGTCAGAGGTTCGCTTTTGCGATAGTAGGTGTTTTTGTATCCTTTCATCGGGACCGGGATCATGTCCTTGAGTTCCGTCAGCGGAGTACCCCAGGCTATGCCCCGGAAGTCGCCCGGAGGTGCATGGTCGGCAAAGTCGCCGGCAAAGGCCGGGAGCGAAGTAAACGCGAACGCCAGGAATACGGCGAGAACGGACGGTATGGCGAAAGCTGATATTTTGTTCATTGCACCACTGTAATGTTTCCTGCGTGAATTGCAAGAGTTGACCGGACGTTGTGAGGTACTCTGGCTTGTGGTAATGTTCCGGGTGCAAGGAGGACACGTGATGATGAAAGCGTATGTGCTGTCCATGGTTATGCTTTGCCTGTTTGCCTGCGGATGCAGTGCCCAGGAACCGGAAAGACTCTCCCCTTCCGGTGACGGTGAGTGGGGGCAAATGCAGGAACGCATGGATCGCCTGGAACGGGAAGTGAAAGCCTTGCAGGCCGGGAACAGGGACACCTTGGCGGCAATCCGGCGGGATCTGGATTTGGTTCGCACACAGTTGGAGACCTTGGGTGAACTGCTCAGGAAGCAGGGTATCCCCGATAAACAGAGCGTCCCGGAAGCCGATCTTGACGAATCCGCGCGTTCCTTTGCCCAAGACAGCTTGAAGCGGATGCTCGATCTTTCCAGAAAACTCATGAAGAAATTGGAAAAGGAACTGGATAAATCACTGAAGGAACCTGAAGTCCCCGCACAGGAATCTGTTCCGGGAGGCGAAAAGTCCATTTAGATTTTTCAAGGAACGACAATGAACAAGAAAAAAAGACTTACACAGTTGATATTGGTGTCTGCCTGTTTTGTTTTACTTGCGGCGTGTACGCCCAAGACCATGGTTCCCCTGAATTATGCGCTGACAACACCGGCAGTGGGCGCCTGCACGCAGCCCACAAGTGTGTTGGTGTTCAAGGATGCGCGCCAGAGCCGTTCCATCGGCCGGGACGGCGACGGCAATCTGTTGCAGCCCGGTTCGGATGTGGCGGACTGGGTCGGCTGGTCCCTTTATGAGGAGTTGAACGCAGCCGGTTGCAACGTGAAATACCGCAGCATGCGGCAGGCGGACGGCTTGCCCGTGGTCACGGGAGAAGTGCTCGACGTGCGGATGATGTCCACAGGAACCACCACGTGGAAAGGTATCGTCAAGATTCGTGTCGCTGTGGAGCGTAACGGAAAGTCCGAGGCTGGCGAGACATTTATCGGAGAGGTGGAAAAGCCCATTATTTTCGGCGTGAACAGTCGGGAAGAGGTTTTGACCGAGGCCCTTCAGGGGGTCATGGAGCAGGTTGTGCCCAAGGTCGTTGCGCAGCTTCAATAGTATTTTAACAATGAAATGAAAGACGGCAGGGAATTTTTTCCTGCCGTCTTTTTTGAATGGTTATTTTTTTGTCTTCACTTGGGGAGGAAGGAAGAACAGGAATGGAACAAGCAGGAAAAACATGCATCCGAAAATAAAGGAGATGTCGTTGTACGCCAACATGGTTGATTGCTGTGTAAGAACTTTTTCCAACATCCCCAACGCAAGTTTTGAAGCCTTGAGCGAATTGACGCCCATGCTGGTCAGGGACTGGACGAGCGCGTCCCTATAGGCCTGTGTGCTTTGGCTGAACTGGGTGATGTGTTCGCTCAAATAGACCCGGTGGGCCTGAACGCCTCTGTCCAGAAGCGTGGCAACCAGCGCATAGCCTATGTTGCCGCCGATTCTACGGGTAAGCGTATACATGCCTGAGGCGTCGGTCATGTCGCTTTTGGAAATGGTGCTCAATGATACAGCGCTGAGAGGAACGAACATGAACGGCATTCCCGCCCCCATAATCAGCAGGGGCCAGACAAGGTTGCTCATGCCTGCTGTTACGCTGAGTTTCGTGAGGTCATAGTAGGACCATATAATGGCGATGATTCCGATTAAAATGGCTCCTTTTGACCCTATTCGTTGATACAGCCATCCGGCAACAGGCATGAACAACAGGAGCGTGAGAGCTCGTGGCGCCAGAGCCAGGCCGGATTCAAAGGCGGGATAGCCGAGAATCTGCTGCGTGAATTGCGGCAGGATAAACGTTGTTCCGTAAAGGGATATACCGAAGATAAATCCCATGGTGGAACCAATCGCCAGCCCTTTGTCCTTGAAAACGCGGAAGTTGACAACCGGGGCGGGGTAATAGTGCTCCCAAATGATAAGGGCCAGCAAGGCTGCGAGAGTGACGACCGTGCCCCAGAGAATGTATGGGGATTCGAACCAGTTTTCCTTTTGCCCTTTTTCCAGAATAATCTGCATGCCGGTCAGGAATGTGGTCAGCAGGATGATTCCGAGCCAGTCAATGGACTGCATGCCCCGGCGCAGGTAGGGCGGGTCAAAGATGAACTTGGCAGTGAGAGCCAATCCAAGGATTCCCACCGGCACATTGATATAAAAAATCCACGGCCAGCCAGAGTTGTCGGTTATCCAGCCTCCCAGAATCGGGCCCAGTGCCGGGGCGAGCACAACACCCATGCCATAAAGAGACATGGCCGTGCCCTGTTGTTCAGGGGGGAAGGTTTCACGCAGGATGGCCTGTGAAATCGGGATCAATGCGCCGCCGCCTATACCCTGAATGACGCGGAATATGATCATCTGCTCGAAGCTGGTGGCAAGCCCACAAAGAATGGAGCCAATGGTGAAGACCGCATAGGACGCGATATAGAGCGTTTTGCGGCCAATGAGAGAGCTCCACCATCCGGCCATGGTGACCATGATGATTTCCGCTATGCTATAGCTGATGGCGACCCATGTTATGGAGTTCATGTCTGCGCCGAAGCTGCCCATCATGTGCTTCATGGCCACGTTGACGACGCTGGTGTCCATGACCGCAATGAACGCGCCGAACATGACTGTGACTGCAATGGTCCACCGTTCGGCCGAGGACATCTCCTCGCACTCTTTGAATGCGCCCACGACTATTCCTTGAGGTCGGAGAGGACGGTGGGGTCACCTTCGGCCACTGTTTGGACGGGCTCCGACGAAATATCCACACTGGGAATGACGGACATCCCGGGAGCGAGCACGTACTCTTTCATTTTTTGCAGGTCATCAATCATGATTTTGACAGGCACCCGCTGCACCACCTTGATGAAGTTGCCGGTGGCATTTTCCGGTGGAAGCAGGCTGAAACGGGAGCCTGTGCCGCGCTGGATGCTGTCCACGTGGCCGTTGAACGTTACGCCGGGATAGCTGTCCACTTCGATTTCAACCTGTTGGCCGGGCCGCATGTCCGTGATCTGGGTTTCCTTGTAGTTGGCGACCACCCAGATGTTCGAACCGACGATGGAAAAAAGGCTTTGGCCGACTTGGGTATATGCTCCCGGTTCGATGGCTTTTTTCGTGATGTAGCCGTCGCAAGGGGCCAGAACTCGTGTGTAAGAGAGCTTCAGCCTGGCCTGTTCCATTTCGGCTTCAGCACCATGCAGTTCCGCTGTGCGGGCTTCCACTTGTGCCAGAGCCTTGTTCAATTCATCCTCGGCCACGAATACGCCGGCCTTGGCCTGGCTGATTTTTGCCGACTGCGTGTCCAGGTCGCGCCTGGAGGAATTCAGTTTTGCCCGGGTCATTGCTTCCGTTGCCCTGGCGTGGTCGTATTCCTGTTTGCTCACGGCACCCGCCGCAACGATTTTTTTCATGCGTGCGAGGTCGGTCCGATCTCGATCATGACCAGCCTTGACCTCGGCCACTTCCGATTTCGCCCGTGCCAGTCCGGCGTGTTGCGATACGAGGTCGGCCTTCTTCTGTTCCAGCGTGTTGCGTGCTGCCGAGGCCATGGCTTCGGCTTCGGCAACTGCCGCCTTTGCGGAATCAAAACGGGCCTGTGCCGCATCCAGTGCTGCCTGGAAGTCTCGCGGGTCGAGTTCCGCCAGCACCTGTCCTTTTTTCACCTGCTGGTTGTCGGTGATGTAGACCGAAGCCACATGCCCGGCGACCCGGGGACTGATGGTGGTGACATGCGCCTCGACATAGGCGTCGTCCGTGGATTCATGTGACATGGCATGCAAGTACAGGGGGATGCATGCGATGATGAGAATAACTGCGGTTGCTCCGCCGATGCGGATGAGCTTGCGACGATCGCCGAATATTTTTTTACGGCCGGATTTGTTTTCCGTTTCTGTAGGTTGATTCTGGCTCATTTATTCCCTCAAAAATGTTGAAATTCTTTTTTATGTTTTTCGATGCCGCGCCGTTGGCACCGTATAAAAATATCTTTTTGTCCAACGGGAGTTTGTGACTCAAGCGGCTTGCAGACCGTTCAAAACGAATTGTTTTGCATGTCGGCATAATTCATCCGTAGTATTGTCCTCCGGACGGAACATGCTGAGGGTTCTGATCAGCCCGGCAATGTAGCGAGCGGTCGCGGCCGGGTTGGCGTCCTTGAACACGCCTTTTTCAATTCCGTTTTGGATGACGCCTTCAATGAGTTCGAACAGTTCGTTCAGTTGTTCCTGCCAATCCATGTTGCTCGGCATCCTGATGATGGCCTCCCTCCAGAATTTGAACATGATGGGGTGCTCAAGCAGACGTCCGGCAAGTCTGTCGATGATTCCGGCAAGCTGTGCCTCGGGGTCGTTTTCGTGTTCGGCGAGTCCTTGTTCAAGCGCCGCAATCAATTTTTGGAAGCCGTTCAGGCGCATGGCAATGTATAGCTCTTCCTTGTTCTTGAAGTAGAGGTATAGCGTGCCCTTGCCGACACGGGCTGCACTGGCTACCTGATCCAGCAGGACTTTGTGAAACGGTTGCTCGGCAAAAAGTTTTGCCGCAGCATCCAAAATTCGTTTTCTTTTATCTTCTTTGTTTCGGGCCATGTTTCTGATCCGTTGTTGTTTTTTTGTCATGGCGAGAACAAGTGTTCTGTCTCGCTTAAAACTGACTGGTCAGTTTTGTAGGAGGGCTAACTAAGTCCGATTTCAGGGATTGTCAAAGGCTGATTTGTGGTTTTTTGAAAAATGGTTTCAAGCGAATGTTAAATGAATTGCATGTGATTACAGTCACTGAAGGGCGTTTGTCCTACGCCCAGAAATGAATGCTGATTTTAAAATCAGTCTTCTTCTTCCAGTCCGGTGAGGTCTCCGATCTCCTGACCGAGTTCTTCCGCCTTGAGAATCCGTCGCATGATTTTCCCGGAGCGCGTCTTGGGCAGGGAGTCGCGGAATTCAATGGACTTGATGACCGCCACCGGTCCCAGTTCGTTACGGATATGCCGTTTAAGATCCTTGATGAGCTCATCGCCGGTTTCCATCTCCGGGCGAACGACGACAAACGCCTTGGCAGCTTCGCCTTTGATGTTGTCCGGTACACCGATGACGCCGCATTCGTGTACGGCGCGGTGTGCGCCGAAGGCCGCTTCCAGCTCTGCGGTGCCGATGCGATGCCCTGCGATGTTGAGCACGTCGTCTGCCCGGCCCTGAATCCAGAAGTAGCCATCTTCGTCCTTTCGGGCCACATCGCCGGCAAAGTACATTCCCGGTATCTTTTCCCAGTATTCCCGGTAGCGATCAGGATCATTCCACATGCCGGTCATCATGGCCGGCCATGGGCGTTTGACCACCAGTAGTCCTCCCTTGCCGCGGGGCACCGGGTTGCCTTCCCGGTCTACGATGTCGGCCTCGACACCGGGCAGGGGTTTGGTCACGGAGCCGGGTTTGAGCAGTGAGATAGGCAACGGGCTGACCATGAACATGCCGGTTTCCGTTTGCCACCACGTGTCCAGTACCGGGCACTCGTTGCGGCCGATGTTCTTGTAGAGCCATGTCCATGCTTCCGGGCTGATGGGTTCTCCTACGGAACCGAGCAGCCGCAAGCTGGAGAGGTCGTGCTGGCGCGTGTATTGGATGCCGAAACGCATGAGCATGCGGATCATGGTGGGGGCCGTGTAGAATACGGTTACTCCGTATTTGGCCACGATGTTCCAGAGGCGGTCCGCCTGGGGATAATTGGGATGCCCCTCATACATGAGCGTCGTTGTTCCGGCCATGAGTGGACCATAGACTACTGCGCTGTGGCCCGTGACCCAGCCGGGGTCGGCCGTACACCAGAAAATATCCGTGGGTTTGATGTCGAACACGTGGTTCAGGGTGCGGTGGACACCTACCATGTATCCCGCGTGGGAATGAACGATTCCCTTGGGCTTGCCCGTGGTGCCGGAGGTGTACATGAGGAAAAGCGGGTCGTCCGCATCCATCACCTCGGTAGGCGAGATGTTGCGTTCGTTGCGAATAAGGTCTTCGTACCAGAAGTCGCGGCCATCGGTCATTTCCACGCCCACATTGCAGCGGCGCACAACGATCATGGATTCCACACAATCCGCGCATGCGCCCACAAGTGCTTCATCCACGGTTTCCTTCAGGGGCATGATCTGTCCGTTGCGGTAAAAACCGTCCGCAGTAACCACGAGCCGTGCCTGTGCGTCGTTGATGCGCTGTCGCAGGGCCTTGGCCGAAAAACCGGCAAAGACAACGGAATGGATGGCGCCGATTTTGGCGGCGGCCAGCATGGTGATCACGGTTTCGGGCAGCGGAGGCATGTAGATGACAATGCGGTCGCCCTTGGCAATGCCCAGCGAACGCAAGGCGTTGGCCACGCGATTTACCTCGCGGTACAGTTCGAAATAGGTGTATTTGCGCGAATCGCCGGGCTCACCCTCCCAAATCAGGGCCAGCTTGTTTTTGTTGTACGTTTCTATATGCCGGTCCAGGCAGTTGTAGACGATGTTGCAACGTGCTCCCGGAAACCAGCGGTAAAAGGGCGGGTCGGATTCATCCAGAACCTGATCCCATTTTTTGAACCAATCCAGTTCGTCCGCGGCCTCCTCCCAGTAGCCCAGCGGATCATGCTCGGCCAGACGCCGGGCAGCCTCAAGCTCCTGCGGATTGATGTTGGCCTCGATCACCAGCTGGGGCAGGGGTCTGAATACCCGTTCTTCCTGCAACAAATTATCCAGCGTTCCGAACTGGTCCATGTATTCCTCCTCGCGCAAGATTCATGGCTGCGAGTCTATTTCAAGCATGTTCATGCGCCAATGCCCCGCCTTATTCGGCCAGTGGCTTTCCGGCGCGGTCGAACGGTCATAATCCGAGTATCTGTTTCAGCTCCGCAATCCTTCTGCGGCTGATAGGCAGCTCGATGCGGGTTTTTCCCGCTGTTCTGAGCATGAAGTTGCTGCCCGGCATGCTGGCGATTTCCGTTACCATGTCCAGATTGACGAGATATTTTCTGTGCACCCGAAAAAAGCGGTGCGGCTTGAGGCGGTCTTCCAGATTCTTGAGTCTGTAGGACGTCAGGAACTTTTGGGCGGAGGTATGTACATAGGAATAGTCCTCGTACGCTTCCACGAAAATGATCTGGTGATAGGGGATGAGGTACATGCGGCCGTCCTGATTAACGGCCAGCTTGTCTATTTCCGGGGTGCGGGTGCGTGTCTGGTCCCACGCAAGGCGGAGCGCGGCCAGAAAATTTTCCTGTTCGTGCTCCTCCAGCGGTAACTGTACGGTGCGTTCGTCCTGATCCTGAAGAGAGTCATGCTGATTGGCGGTTTCCAGCGGTTCGGAAGGTTCAGGAACTTCCTTGAAACGGGCCTTGAATTCCCCCAGCCGTTCAAGCGTGCGGTCAAAACGGCCGGGAGCCGGAGGCCAGAGCAGATAATCCGTGGCCCCCTGCTCAAAAGCCGCATACGCCCGTGATTCCGAATCGGAGATGAAAACCAGTCCCGGCTTGTGTTTTCTGCCTGTCAGCATTTGCGCCAGTTCGATGCCGGATGTGCCGCCCGGAAGTTCCGTGCCCACGAAAAGGACGCCATAGGCGATGGACTCAAGCAATCTCATGGCTTCAAACGCAGTCGTTGCCTCTCCCAGCACCTGAATGAACGGCACGCCGTCCAGCATGGCGCGCAGTTCTGCCCGGGTTTGCGGGTCTTCGTGTATGAGCAGCGTCTTGAGCTTGGGCATGCCTCTCCGCGCTGTTTTGGCCGGTTTTCGGAAAATGATCTTCTTTGATTCTTACAGTGTATCCGCACGGTTCGCAAGAACGTCCTGAAAATTAAGGCTGAAGGTGCCGTAATGTGTGTTGACACCTGCCTGTAAGATAGTTAAGCGGTTAACTTCTTTGTCGGGGGGGAGGAAATGGAGGTTTTATGGGCGCTGTAGAAGATTTTTTCAGGGGCGATCCCATGGGGTTCCTGCTGACTCGGGCCGCGCAAAACATGCGGTTGCAACTGGGCCGGGCGTTTGCGGATGCCGGTTTGGGAATATCCGTGGAGCAGTGGCACATATTGATGGAGCTTTGGCAACAGGACGGCCTGAACCAGCGGGAGTTGGGTAGCAGGTGCTGCAAGAGCAAGGTGTCCATCACCAAAATACTGGCGAAACTTGAAGACCAGGGTCTCGTTATCCGGCGGCGTTCGAACCGGGACAGGCGCGGGAATCGCGTTTTTCTGACCGAGGCAGGCTATAGGTTGCAGGATATCACGTTGAGGTTGGCCAAAAAAAATAGCCATCACGCTGTGGAAGGGATCGATCCCGAACGTGTGGACGTCTGCAAGGACGTCCTTAAAAAGATATTTGAAAACATGAAGTGATTTTTTTGCGCCAATAGTTATATGGTTAATTTTTTACCCAGGAATTAAGAGTGATTACAGAAAAAAACGAGGTGGGAATGACATTTTTTCTCGCCTTTTTGGCTGCATTGGGACCGTTGTCCAATGACATGTATCTCCCGGCGCTGCCGTCGTTGGTTAAATTTTGGGGAGTGAGCGAGGCCGCAGGCGGCCTGACATTGAGCCTGTGGTTTGTGAGCTTCGGCATTTTTCTGTTGGTGTATGGCCCGTTTTCGGACCGGTTCGGACGCAAGCCTGCCCTGATGGTCGGATTGTTGTTCTTTTCCCTGTCGTCGGTCGGGTGCGCTCTTTCCAACGGCTTTCAGGAAATGATTATCTTCAGGGTGCTTCAGGCCGCAGGCGGAGCCGCGTGCGTCGCCATGACCATGGCCATAAGCCGTGACGTGTTCGAAGGGCATATCCGCCAACGGGTTCTGGCCTATCTCGGCGTGATCATGGCGGTTGCTCCCATGGCGGCTCCGTTTCTGGGTAGCCTGACCCTCAAGTATTTTACGTGGCGTTGGATTTTTGGGCTTCAGGCTTTTTATGGTGTTTCTGCCTTTACTCTGGTGTTGTATCTGGAAGAGCCATTGCAAAAGGAAAAACGGCTTGCGGCGATGAGTTTTTTGAAACCGTATTTAAGCACCATCACCAACTTCCGTTTCCTGTCCACTTCCACGCTTATGGGCGTGGTCATGGGACCGACCTATGCCTTTATCGCCGCATCTCCATACATTTACATGGAACAGTTTGGTCTGAGCCGTGCCGCGTATAGTCGCTATTTCGCCTGCAATGCTGTTGGGTTGATGCTCGGCTCGCTGGTGTGCGCCAAGCTTTCCAAACGTTTTTCCGCAGCGGTCCTCAATGCCTGGGGATTCGCAGGGGTGACGCTGGGAGGCGGCTGTATTCTGGCTTTCGGTTCACAGGGGCCGACGTGGTTCGCGTTGTCGATGGGCATTATCGCGTTTTGTTGCGGGGCAAGCCGCCCGGTGAGCAACAACATCGTTTTGGATCAGGTGGAAGTGTATGTGGGAGCGGCCTCATCAATCATGACCTTCACCCTGTTCACGCTGGGAGCTGTGTTTATGTGGGCGGCTTCCGCGGACTTTTTGAATCGCGTCATTCTTGTCGGTCTCATGGGTGTTGGTGTCGGAGGATTCGTTCTTGCCATGTGGCCCCTGCAACTGCGCTATCTTCGCAAGTTCGGATACAAGGCCTCCTAGATTCGGAATCGGTAACAACAGAGCTTTATGTATGGCCGGTCCCCTCAAGGTGACCGGCCTTTTTGCGTTTACAGCTTGACCTTGTTTTTTTTTCTTTATATCAATCAATCTCGATATACGGATATCTTGATTTATGAATATAAAGTGGAGAGAGAAGAACAATGTTGATTCCCGACCTGGTTGGCAATGGTGAACCGTTTATTTCCTTGGAATTTTTTCCTCCCAGGAATGAAGAAGCCATGCCGGTTTTTCTGGATACCGTGCAACGTTTGTCACGACTCAAACCACTCTTCGCAGCCGTGACGAGTGGCGCGGGGGGCGATGGCGCTACCGGAACGCTCCAGACCGCACAGGACTTGTGCGAGAAGCAGGGGCTGACGGTCATGCCGCATATGACCTGTGTGCGAAACGATCCTTCGTCCATTGCCGCACAGGTCCGGGAAATGCGTTCCTGTGGGATTCGCAACGTGCTGGCAGTGCGCGGTGATTTTCCGGACGGAATGGCTTCGGCGCCGGAGGGACTGCGCCATGCGTCCGATCTGGTGCAGCGTGTTCATGAGGCAGATGAAAGTCTGTGTGTGGGGGTGGCAGCATACCCGGATACACATCCCGAATCCTCAAGCGTCGATCAGGATATTGAGTATCTGCGTCTCAAATTCGAGGCGGGAGCGGATTTTGCGGTGACCCAACTGTTCTTCGACAACCGAAAGTATTTCGACATGGTGGAACGATTGGCGGCCAAAGGGTGCACCAAGCTGGTCATTCCCAGCGTGCTCCCCATCCGCAGTCTCGGACAGGTCCGCCGCCTCATGAGTCTGTGCAGCACGCCCATTCCCGGTAAATTGCTGGCCGCATTGGAAACTGCGCATGCCAAGGGCGGGGAACAGGCCGTGCGTGAAGTGGGCGCGGACTATGCCGCCACGCAGGTTCGGGGACTGGTGGATGCCGGAGCGCCGGGTGTGCATTTGTATCCCTTTAATCGCGCGGGGTTGTGCCTTGATGTGGTGGAACGTGCCGGGCTTATGCCGAATTGAGTCGGAGTGCAGGCGATTTTTTGGTACGGTGGCAATGGAAAATTATTGAATACTTTTTTGCGGGTCTGCCCGCAGCAACACAGGAGGCTGAAATGCTGACGCATACATTGGGTTTCCCGCGCATGGGCATTGACCGGGAACTCAAGAAAATTACCGAGGCGTATTGGAAAGGCGAAAAAAACGGACAGGAACTTCATGAGCAGGCCCGACAATTGCGGACACGGCACTGGAAAATCCAGTTTGAGCAGGGGGTTGACCTGTTGCCCGTTGGCGATTTTTCCCACTATGACCACATGCTGGATACCGTGGCGTTGCTTGGAGCGGTTCCGGCCCGTTACGAATGGCGCAGTGAAAAAGTGGACGACAGCACATATTTTCGCATGGCGCGCGGAGATGCCGGTCGTGGTGGTGTTACCGCCATGGAAATGACCAAGTGGTTCGATACCAATTACCACTATATTGTCCCCGAATTTTTTGAAGGACAGACCTTTGCCCTGTCTTCGGACAAAATTTTCCGCGAGGTGGACGAAGCGCTGGCGGCCGGATATGCGCCGAAGCCCGTCCTGCCCGGTCCGTTTACTTTTTTGGGGCTGGGCAAGTCCGTGACTCCGGGCTTTGACCGTTGGACTCATTTGAACGCGGTCGTTGAAGTCTATGAAAAAGTGTTGAGCCGGTTGGGGACGCAGTGCTCATGGATTCAGCTGGATGAGCCTGTGCTGGCGCTGGATCTGGATGCTGCCGTGCTGGACCGTTTCCGGCCCGTGTATGAGCGGCTTGCCAAGGCCGCCGGATCTGCCGGGATTCTGGTGGCCACCTATTTCGGTAGCGTGGATCATCATGCGGATACGTTGCTTTCTTTGCCCGTGGGCGGAGTGCACATTGACCTTGTGCGCGCTCCCGGCCAGTTGGACACGTTTGCAACAAAACTGCCTGACGGCATGGCTCTTTCTCTTGGGCTTGTGGACGGCCGCAATGTCTGGAAAGTGGATATGGAGGCGGCATTGAAACTGGTGGATCACGCCGTGCTTCTTCTCGGCGCGGACCGCGTCATGCTGGCTCCTTCCTGTTCCCTGTTGCATACGCCTGTGGATTTGGACGTGGAAACCGGTCTTGATCCGCGTGTGCGGGAGTGGATGGCCTTTGCCGTGCAAAAGTGCGCGGAATTGGACATCCTGCGCAAGGCTGCCCTGGGGCAGGATGTTCAGGACAAACTTGCCGCCAACCGGGCGGCATGGGATGCCCGACGTTCCAGTCCGTTGACCTCCGATGTCGATGTGAGCAAGCGTATGGAGGCCGTGACCGATTCCATGGCCCGGCGCGTGAGTCCGTATGAAAAACGCATTGTCTCCCAGCGGGAGCGTTTGGGACTGCCGCTTTTGCCTACCACGACCATAGGTTCATTCCCCCAGACGCCTGAAATCCGTCGTACCCGTCTGGCCTTCAGAAAGGGGGAGCTGGACAAACCTTCCTATACGCAGGCCATGCAGGGATTCATTGCCGAATGCATTGAAGAGCAGGAACAGCTCGGGTTGGACGTGCTGGTGCATGGCGAAGCCGAGCGTAACGACATGGTGGAATACTTTGGCGAACAGCTGGATGGCTTTTGCTTTACGGCCAATGGGTGGGTACAAAGTTACGGCTCCCGTTGCGTAAAACCGCCAGTCATTTTCGGTGATGTTTCCCGTCCCGGACCCATGACCGTGGAATGGATTCGGTATGCCCGAAGCCTGACGGAAAAACCCGTCAAGGGCATGCTTACCGGGCCGGTGACCATTTTGCAGTGGAGCTTTGTGCGTGACGACCAGCCCCGTTCCGAAACCTGCCGTCAGATTGCGTTGGCCGTGCGTGACGAGGTGGTGGATCTTGAGGCGGACGGTGTTGCCGTGATTCAGATCGACGAACCCGCCTTGCGCGAGGGATTGCCCTTGCGCCGGGACGACTGGAAGGAATATCTGGACTGGGCCGTAGAATGCTTTCGGCTGTCATCGTCCGGTGTTCGGGACAACACCCAGATCCATACGCATATGTGCTACGCCGAATTCAACGACATTATCGAATGGATAGCGGCCATGGATGCGGATGTGATCAGCATTGAAGCCAGCCGCAGCAATATGGAACTGCTGGAGGCGTTCGGCAGTTTCCATTATCCGGCCGAAGTCGGTCCGGGTGTCTATGACATTCACAGCCCCCGTGTTCCGCCGGTTCAGGAGATGGTCGATTTGCTCAAACGGGCTTCCGGGGTGCTTCCCGCAGACCGTTTGTGGGTCAATCCTGATTGCGGATTAAAGACTCGTGGCTGGCCGGAAACCGTGGAGGCGTTGGCCAATATGGTGGAAGCTGCGGCCAGAGCCCGCGAGATTTTGGGGTAACCGGAAAGACCGCCGTGGCCCTGTCCGGTTTGTATCAGGCCGGGCAGTGGCGCGGCAGGGTCACAACTACGGTTGTGCGGCCCGGTTCGGATGCGTTGAGTACGACATCACCATGCTGTACCCGGGCCAGCAGCCGTGCCGAATAGGTTCCAAGCCCCATGCCCTTGCGCTTTCCGTGCGTGGCATATTTGTGAAAAAAACGTTCGCGCATGGAGGCGGCGACCTCACCAAGGTTGGTGATGGTGATGGAACACGTGGATAAGGGACCGGCTATGCGGATGAGAATGGATTCGTTTTCCGGGCTTGCTTCCACGGCATTCTTGATCAGGTTTGCCATGAGGGATCGGCTGAGCAGTTCCTCACCCATGAAGATGGTGTCGTCGGATTCCGGGGCCACTTCGACATCGGCCCGAATCTTCTTGGCTTGCATGACCGGCGACAAGTCGTTGATTACCGAGCGGATTATCTTGACCGCATCCTGCGGACCGGAGTCCGGCTCATAGCAGTTTTCTTCGATTTTGAGCAGCGTCAGGGACATATCTACCATGCTCAACGTGTTGCGTGCTTCGTTTTCCATCTCCCGCAAGAGCTGACATTCCTGTTTCGGGATGGTGCCTGTATTCCGCAACAGTCCCACTGCGCTGATGATACCGCTCAGGGGCGATTTGAGGTCGTGGCGTGCAATGCGCTCCACGTCCTTGCGCAGCGCTTCGGCCTTGCAGACCTCGGTAATATCCCGGTTGCTGCCGCGCCGTCCACGCCATTTGCCGGCGGAGTCGTAAACGGGTTGGCACACATGGCCGATCCAGCAAATGGAGCCGTCTTTGCGGATGATACGGAAATCGCGAGAACAGGGCGGTTCTTCGCCGTTTCCTTCGGGAGTGCAGGCCAGCGGCATCTCCCGGTCATCCGGGTGCATGATCTTGGTGAACAGGGAAGGATCCTTGTAAAAATCCTCGGCATCATATCCGGTTACGCGTTTTGCGGAAGGGGAAACCCAGACGCATTGTCCGTTTTCGTCCAGCCAGAATTCCCAGTCAAAGGTGAAATCCGCCACGGTTTTGAAACGTTCACGGCTTTTGCGGAGTGCTTCCTCGCTCTGTTTGAGGCGCCAGTACAGGACTTCCTGCGGCCGGGCTATGCCGGTGACGATCATGGCCTGATACAGGCAGTAGACCGCCGTGATTTTGAGCAGGTGCCCGGCGAGCATGTAGGGATCGCCGGCAGCTCCGCCCGGCGCAAAGCAAACTTCCTGCAAGGCGGTGAACAGGATGTAAGCCATGAGCATGTGCAGAACCGGCATACTGAACTGGTCGCGTTCCTGATAGAGTTTGATGGCTGCCGCCAGCATACCTACGGCAATGGCGTATTCGCTGGAGACTTTGAAAAGCGTCGGTCCTGCGCCGTTTATCCAACAGGCTGGGAACATGCCGGAGAAAATGGCTCCGCCAAGAACTGTCGTAACCAATGCGAAACCGACAAAGGCGGCGTAGGCGTTGAGGTCGCGGCGTACGAAAACCGGGGCTATGAGCAGGGCGCCGGTTTGGATGAATCGTGCTCCCAGCCAGAGACAACTACTCAGGTTCGGCCCATGGTCCGGGAAAACATTCATGCCCGGAAAAGAGAGTGTGTGCAGGAAATCAAGGCCGCTGCAGAAAAGAAAGCCAATGCCCAGAAGCAGCATATAGTTGTTCTGGACCACGCGCCTGGAGTTCCATGAGACCACAAAAACCGCCCAGGCCACTGCAATGCTGATGGTTTGTGCAAGACAATGGAAAAAGAGGTAGTTGCTGCGGCTCATCACGAAAAGGACGCCGAGAATGGCAAGGCCGCACAGGGCTGTGAACAAGGCTCGTTTGATCATCATGCGCTCTCTGTATTCGACCCGGAGGGAATACCAAACTTGCGCGTCTCCGGCAATGCATGCCCCTTGCCCGGTGCGTCTTGGGAGTATACTAAGAGAATGATGAACAAATCTTTTACCATGGCGGTCCTCTCGGACATTCACGGCAATTTGGCCGCGCTGGAAGCCGTGTTGGCGCACATGGACGCTGCGAATGTCGATCAGGCGATTTGCCTCGGAGACGTAATCGGCTACGGCCCGGACCCGGAAGCCTGTGCGCGGTTGCTCATGGAGCGCGACATGGACACGGTCATGGGCAACCACGATCAGTTCCTGCTGGGGTATCAATTCCTGTCGTGGTTCAACCCGCAGGCGCGGGACATGCTGCTCAAGACCCGTTCTATGCTTTCCGATGACGTCATCAATTGGCTTACCTCCCGGCCACACAGTCTGGTTCGTCATGATGCCCGTTTCGTCCATGGCTGCCCACCGGACAGCGTGCGCAGGTATATCTACAAACGGGATATCGATTTTGACGAAGTTTTTGCCTCGTATGCGGAGCAATGGTGTTTTGTGGGGCATACCCATGAGCTGGGCGTTTATGTACAGCAAGACGGCGGCGTGCTCCGTGAGCCGCTTGCTGATTCCTTTTCGCTCAAGCAGAAGCAGCGCGTGATCGTCAATGCCGGAGCCGTAGGCCAGCCGCGGGATGGCGATCCCCGGGCCAAATATTTGATATGGGAGCCGGAAGCGAACCGGGTGCGCGTACAGCGGGTGGAATATGATATTGCCCGGACCGTGGAGCGATTGCGGGATCTCGGGTTTCCTGCTGTATATGGGAAGCGGTTGGGATGATTCAATTGTTTTTATTTAAGAGTGCGTCGACACGTGGTTTTGCCTCGCCATAATACATTTCAAACAGGTTTCGACCCATTGGGCCGACTTACTTTTTTTGTCAAAGCAGAAAAAAATAAGCAAAAAAGCTGCAAGCATCCCGTCACAGCCTGTGAAGTCCTCGCCCTCTCCCTTTCTTCCCTTCCTTAACTGGTTCTCAGCAGACCAAAAACAATATGAGTATTGCGCGCCAGCGCAACCGCAGGATAAGCGAACAGTAACATCATATGAACCTATCTCGCACAGCATCCCTTCCTTTCCTCGACCCCGCAGATAAAGTCTGGCATATTTGTGTTCTGTTTCCTTTTTCCTGAACCGCAACGACCGCCCGGCGGCCAAACATACCCGTGACCATGAAGACCAAACAGATTTACCAATGCAACGAATGCGGGGCACAGTCCCCCATGTGGCAAGGCCAGTGCCCCAAATGCAAGGAGTGGAACACGCTGGTTCCACTCACTGTGGATAAGAAATCATCGCGAAGCAGATCCCGGCCGGAAGCCGTTTCCGCGGTCACGCCGCTTGAGGAATTGCAGCCCGAAAATCATCGGGCGCGTCCTACGGGCATTGACGCGCTGGATACGGTGCTCGGCAATGGACTGGTTCCGGGCGCGGCCATTCTGCTGGGAGGAGAGCCGGGCATCGGCAAGTCCACGTTGCTGTTGCAACTGGCGGGAAAACAGGCTTCGCTGGGAGGCAGTTCCGTCTATGTGTCCGGCGAGGAATCCCTGCCGCAGCTGCGCACCCGCGCCGAGCGCCTCGGTCTGCTCGGTCCCGGATTGCCAGCCTTGGCTACCAACCGGGTGGAGGATGTGTTGCATATCCTTGAGAATGATCCGCCTGCATTGCTTATTGTTGATTCCGTGCAAACGTTGGCTTCGCCCAATGCAGAGGGCATTCCCGGCAGCGTGAGCCAGGTCAAGGCCGTGGCGCAGGATTTGGTGGAGCGCACCAAGAAATGCGGCACCAGCCTGATTCTGGTGGGGCACGTGACCAAGGACGGCCAGATCGCCGGTCCCAAGCTGCTGGAACACATGGTGGACACCGTGCTGTATCTGGAAGGGGACCGGAAACATTTTTCCCGTGTGTTGCGGGTGCTCAAGAACCGTTTTGGCCCCAGTGACGAACTGGTGGTTTTCACCATGCGTGATTCCGGGCTGGAGGTGGTGGAAGATCCGTCAACGTTTTTTCTTGGAACGCGTGACGCCGGTCTTTCCGGTACTGCGGTGGCCATGGCCGTGGACGGGCAGCGGCCGTTCGTGGTGGAAGTGCAGGCGCTGGTCAGCAAGAGCTACCTGAACATTCCCCGACGCACGGCCCTCGGGCTGGATACCAACCGGCTGCACCTGCTGCTGGCCGTGCTGGAAAAACGTCTGCGCCTGAACCTGAGCAACTACGACATCTATACAAAGATCAGCGGCGGCCTCGCCACCCGCGACCCGGGGCTGGACATGTCCATCGCCGCATCCATCCTGTCTTCATTGTTCGACAGCCCCCTGCCGGAATCCTCCGTTTTCTGGGGCGAGATCGACCTGAACGGGCAGGTTCGGGCAGTCAGCGCGCATGAAACGCGCCTGAAACAGGCGGACCGGCTGGGCTATGATCCGGTGCATCCTGACGTGTGCCATACCCTGGCGGACCTGCAACAGCGGCTGTTCGGCAAGGCGGGTTGATGAGCGGGGCGCATCGGGCTATACAAGCCCGAGCCATCGAAAACAAAAAGACTTTGCACCCGCCCGGAGGCCGCAATGCCAGCCAATATATTGGTTCTTGATGATGAAAAAAACTACCTGCTGATTCTGGAAAGCATTCTGGAAGAAGAAGGATATGACGTAACAGCCCTTTCCGACCCGGAGATGGGGATGGCCTACCTCGAAGACTCCGAGGTGGACGTGATCCTCACGGATATGAAGATGCCCAAACTGACGGGCAGCGACGTTTTGGAGCACGTAAAAAAACAGTATCCGCACATCCCCGTGCTGATCATGACCGCGTTCGGTTCCGTGGAATCGGCCGTGGAAGCCATGCGCATCGGCGCGTTTGACTACATCACCAAACCGTTCGCCAACGAGGAGTTGCTTCTATCCCTGTCCAAGGCGGTCAGCTATGCGGAAACGCAGCAGGACAACCTGCGTCTGCGCCGTCAATTGCAGGAGAAATTCGGTTCCGGCAACATCATTGCCCGCGGCAAGGGCATGCGCGAAGTGCTGGAAATGGTCAACCGTGCCGCGCCCAGCAAATCCACCGTGTTGATCATGGGTGAATCCGGTACGGGTAAGGAACTCATTGCCCGTGCCATCCACGATAACTCGCCGCGCAAGGATATGCCGTTCGTTTCCGTAAACTGCATGGCCCTCAACCCCGGCGTGCTGGAATCCGAGTTGTTCGGCCATGAAAAAGGCAGCTTTACCGGCGCCACGGCCCTGCGCAAGGGGCGTTTCGAACAGGCCAGCAAGGGCACCCTGTTTCTGGATGAGATCGGGGAGTTGACCCCGGAATTGCAGGTCAAATTGCTGCGCGTGCTGCAGGAACACCAGATTGAGCGCGTGGGCGGTACGGAAACCATCGACGTGGATATCCGCATCGTGGCGGCTACCAACAAGAATTTGCAGGAAGCCGTGACCAAGGGCGATTTCCGCGAAGATCTGTTTTACCGGCTCAACGTGGTTTCCATTTTCCTGCCCCCCCTGCGCGAACGCCGGGAAGACATTCCTTTTTTGGCGGATCATTTTCTGGAAAAATATTCCAAGGAAAACGAAAAGAATTTTTCGGGATTCACGGCTGCGGCCATGGATTATCTCAGTGCCTATGAATGGCCGGGCAACGTGCGCCAGTTGGAGAACGTCATTGAACGCTGCACCGTGCTCGGGCAGAGCGAGACCATTGACACCGGCGACCTTCCCCCGGAAATCAAGGATGAAGAATCCCAGTTCAAGAGTGCTGTGGACCTGTTGCCAGCGCGCCTGAACCTTGCGGACACCATGGACAAGATCGAAGGCGCACTGGTTCGCCGTGCGTTGGTGCGTGCGGAGTTCGTGCAGGTCAAGGCTGCGGAGATGCTGGGACTCTCCAAAAGTAATTTGCAATACAAACTTAAAAAATACGGACTGCTGGGCAAGGCAAAATGATTATTCTCGATGCTCCTTATGTTTCCGATTTCCTGAAAGGCTCCATAAAAAGACAGAATTTCGCAGTACTCGATACGGACCGGGCTCGTGCTCTGGCCGGGGACGATCTCAACTATGTCTCGGCACGTGAGTTCACGGACCTGTCCGAGCAGCGGGTATACACCAACTCGGAAAACGCGCTGGAAGATGTGGCCAAATTGCTGGGGCACACGGATATTCCCCGGCAGGTGGAAGCCTGCAAGGACAAGGTTCGTTTTCGGGAACTGACGGCCTCGCTGTTTCCCGACTATTTCTTTTGCCGGGCCACGCTGGAAGAGCTGGACGCCATGGACCCGGCGCGGCTCTGCTTTCCTTTGGTAGTCAAACCTGCCCGCGGATTTTTCAGCCTTGGTGTGCACATGGTGGAGCAGGCCGAAGACTGGGCCGGTGCTTTGGCTTCTCTGCGCGGCGAGATAACGGACTTCAATGCCAACTATCCGACTGACGTCGTCGATTCCGGATCGTTTATCGTGGAACAGGCCGCTGCTGGCGAGGAGTACGCCGTGGACGTGTACTGGGACCATGAAGGCAAGGCCGTTGTCCTGAACGTCCTGCACCACATTTTTTCTTCCGGCGATGACGTGAGCGACCGGCTTTACCTGACGTCGTCCGCTATCATGCGTGAAAATCTGGAGCGGTTTTCAGCACTTATGCAGGACATCGGCGAAGCCTGCGGATTCCGTGACTTCCCCGCGCACATAGAATTGCGCTTGGCCGAGGACGGCACCATCATCCCCATTGAAGCCAATCCGTTGCGTTTTGCGGGCTGGTGTGTGGCGGATATGACCCATATGGCTTGGGGTTTTGATCCTTACGAATATTACCTTAACAATCTGCATCCCGACTGGGACGACATCCTGCCATCACGGGAAGGGCGCATCTACAGCCTGTGTCTGGCTGATTTGCCTTCCAGTCTGGATCGTCAGGCCATCACCGAAGTGGATTGGGACGGCGTTGCCGACATGTTCGAGGAAGTGCTGGAACTCAGAAAGATCGATTACAGTGAATTTCCAGTGCTGGCGTTTGTTTTTTCGGCCACGTCCCAGAAAAATTCCATGCTGCTCGATGCCGCGCTTCGTGCAGACTTCACGCGGTTTGTGAAATAGCTGCCCAAGGCGGCAGGCCGTGACCATGCCCAACAACGTTGCCGAATACGTCGAAGCCCTGCTGGAATCCGAACGGCTGGGGCATCAGGTCGCGCACCATCGTGTGCTGCCCGGCAGCGAAGCGCGGTTTGACGAACCGAAACGCCCGTGGCCCAAAGCTTTGCGGCATGCGCTGGAAACCATGGGCATCGAGTGGCTGTATTCGCATCAGGCCGAGGCCGCCAACCATATTCGGGCCGGGCATGATGTAGTGGTGGCAACGCCGACGGCCAGCGGCAAAACGCTCTGCTACAACCTGCCTGTGATGGAGCAGTTTCTTGCGGACCCTGACGCTCACGCCCTGTATCTTTTTCCGCTCAAGGCCCTTGCGCAGGACCAGCTCAAAAGTTTCAACGCGCTTGCCGCGCTCCTGCCCGAAGAGCGTCGCCCAACGGCCGCCATTTATGATGGCGACACCACGCCGCATTTTAGGCGCAAGATTCGCAACAATCCGCCCAACGTGGTGCTCACCAATCCTGAGATGGTGCATCTCTCCATGTTGCCGTATCACGACAAGTGGGCCGAAACTCTGGCCAACCTGACGCATATCGTTGTGGATGAAGTGCATACCTATCGGGGCGTCATGGGCTCGCATATGGCCATGGTTTTCCGCCGGTTGTTGCGGCTTTGTCATTTTTACGGCTCGCGGCCCACGCTTGTTTTCTGCTCGGCCACGGTGGGCAACCCCGGCGAATTGTGCCGGTTGCTGACCGGGCGCGAGGTGCATGAAATCCGTGAAACCGGAGCCGCACAGGGGCCGCGCAACATGGTTTTCCTGAATCCGTACGACAGCCCGGCGCAGGCAGCGATTCTTTTACTGCAATCCGCACTGGCTCGGGAAATGCGCACCATTGTCTATTGCCAGTCGCGAAAACTCACCGAACTCATCTCCTTATGGGCTGCCGAGCGTTCCGGACAATTCAAAAACCGGATTTCCGCATACCGTGCCGGTTTTCTGCCCGAGGAGCGGCGTGAGGTGGAGCAACGCATGGCGCAGGGAGACCTGCTGGCCGTGATTTCCACCAGTGCGTTGGAGCTGGGCATCGATATCGGCGGGTTGGATCTGTGCATCATGGTCGGCTATCCCGGTACGGTTATGGCGACCGTGCAACGTGGTGGGCGAGTGGGCCGGGCACAGCAGGAATCCGCCGTGGTACTGGTTGCACAGGAAGACGCGCTGGACCAATATTTCATGCGCAATCCGGATGATTTCTTTTCCCGGCCGCCCGAGAGCGTCATGCTCAATCCTTTCAACCCTGTTGTCACGGACCGGCATCTTGTTTGCGCGGCGGCCGAGCTGACCCTGCGCACGGACGAGTCGTTTCTTCGGGAAGAGGCGCTTTCCGAACGGGTGCGGCATCTCGTGGAACGCGGCGAGTTGTTCGAAGTGGTGGAGGACAGGAAAAATGCAGGGACCGGCAGTGTCGAGATAGTCTCCTCCCGCAAGCGGCCGCATCGGGATGTGGACCTGCGCAGCGCGGGGCGAAGCCTGCATATTGAGGACGTGACCAACGGAGAGGGCAAGGCGCCGGTCATCGGCACAACGGATCAGCACCGGGTCTGGACCGAGACGCATCCGGGCGCGGTCTATCTGCATCGGGGCGAGACCTATGTGATCAAGGACGTGCATACGGCGGCCGGTTCCGTGCTGGCCGAGAAAAAAC
This sequence comes from uncultured Desulfovibrio sp., assembly GCA_913060505.1. Classification (GTDB taxonomy): domain Bacteria; phylum Desulfobacterota; class Desulfovibrionia; order Desulfovibrionales; family Desulfovibrionaceae; genus Pseudodesulfovibrio. Next base: position 14,766 of record CAJXRQ010000020.1, on the reverse strand, counting down.
GCGTGGGCTATTACACCAAGGTTCGCAGCAGCAAGTCCACGGAAATTCTGGAAGTGTTGGGCCAGAAAGCCTGCTTCGGCACACGGGTGTTTTTTGGCAAACTGCGGGTTACGGAACAGGTCACGGGCTATGAAAAGCGTTCCGTGCGCGGGGGGAAACTGTTGGGCATCGTCTCTCTTGACGTTCCGGCCAATGTGTTCACTACCGAGGGCATCTGGTTCGAAATCGGGCATGACATCCGCCGTGCCTGTGAAGATGAATTTCTGCATTTCATGGGTGGGATTCATGCGTTCGAACATGCTGCCATTGGCATTTTGCCGCTTTTGGTCATGACGGACCGCAACGATCTGGGCGGTATTTCCACACCGTTGCATGAGCAGATGAACAGCCCTGCGGTCTTTGTGTACGACGGTATGCCGGGCGGTGCAGGCTTGACGCGGCAGGCGTACCAGAAGGTGGACGAGCTGGTGCGCACCACCTTGAGGACTATCGAGCAATGCCCTTGTGAACTGGGTTGCCCTTCATGTGTTCATTCGCCAAAATGTGGTTCGGGCAACCGCCCCATCGACAAGAGAGCGGCCTGCTTTGTGCTGGAATCCGTCATCTCGGGCGATCCCAAAAACATCAAGCCCAAGGATATCGAAGTGAATCTGTTGGACTATGACGACACCAAGGACAATGGCCATTTTGGCGTGCTGGATATAGAAACCAGATACTCCGCGCAGGAAGTGGGCGGATGGAACCGGGCCGACCGCATGGGCGTGTCCATTGCCTGCCTGTATGACTCGGGCACGGACACCATGCATGATTATGAACAGGACCAGATGGACGCGTTGGTGGACCATCTCAAGCAGTTCGACACGGTCATCGGTTTCAACCACATCAAATTCGACTATGCCGTGCTTTCGGGGCTGCATCCGTTTCCCTTCCGTTCGCTGCCCAGTCTCGACCTGCTGATCAAGGTGCACGAGCGTCTTGGCTATCGGGTCAAGCTGGATAACATCGCCCAGGCCACGTTGGACGTGGGCAAATCCGCAGACGGACTCATGGCTCTCAAATGGTGGAAGGAAGGGCGACTTGACCTGATTACCGAATACTGCCGTCAGGACGTCATCGTTACACGTGACGTGTACCTCTTTGGTCGGGAAAACGGCCATGTGCTCTTCACCAACAAGGCCGGACAAAAGGTCAAGCTGCCCGTGGATTGGTAGACGGCAGGATTTTGTCTCTCGCATCCCCTGAACTAGCCTCGCATCCTGCGAATGCAGGGCGATGAAATCCGTTTAGAATTGAGCCTCAAAAATCAGCGGCCCACCCTGCGAAAGCCGGGTGGGCCGCCTGCCAAAAAGTTTTGCGGGAGGGGGTTGGAGAGGGCGCTTTTTCAAAAGCGTCCTCCCCAATCGTTTCCCTGAAAACTAGATTACCTTGTTCAGCGGATACTCGATGATAGCCTCGGCTCCGAGCTGCTTGAGCTGCGGAATGATATCCCGCACAACACTCTCGTCCACCACGATTTCAGCGGAAACCCAGGCGTCGTCCTTGAGTTCGGCAATGGTGGGTGAGGTCTGGGCCGGCATGATTTTTTGTGCCGCTTCCAGCGTGGCCTTGGGCAGGTTCATCTTCATGCCCACCAGTTTTTCCGCACGCAGGGCGCCTTGCAGCAACAGATTGATCTGCTCGATCTTCTTGCGCTTGAACGGATCTTCCCATGCCTTGCGGTTGGCGATGAGCTGGGTGTTGGTCTGCATGAGTTCCGCAATGATGCGCAGGCCGTTGGCCTTGATGGTCGTGCCGGTTTCGGTGATCTCCACTATTGCGTCGCACAGTCCTTCCACAACCTTGGCCTCGGTGGTGCCCCATGAAAAGGAAACGTCCACGTTTACGCCGATGGACGCGAAGTACTTCTTGGTGAACCCGGTCAGCTCGGTGGCAATGGTCTTGCCTTCCAGATCCTCGGGCCGCTTGTAGGGGGAGTTGCCATTGACGCACAACACCCAGCGGGCCGGACGGTTGGAGACCTTGGAATAGATCAGGTCGTCAACCACGACCACGTCGGAATCGTATTCCATGATCCAGTCCTTGCCGGTCAGGCCCACGTCAAAGGTGCCCTGTTCCACGTACATGGCCATTTCCTGGGCACGGGCCAGCGAGCAGGAGATCTCCTTGTCGTCGATGTCCGGGAAATAGTTGCGGTGGTGCAGCCTGATGTTCCAGCCAGCCTTGGCAAAGAGCTTGATGGTTGCATCTTGCAGGGAACCTTTGGGGACACCGAGTCGAAGTGTATTGTCGGACATTATTTATAGACCTCCTTGGGGTCGAAAACCACGGGCGAGCATTCACGAACCTCGCCGTCCTTGAGTTCGCGGTAGAAACAGCTGCGGTAGCCTTTGTGACAGGCGGCTCCGCCTATCTGATCGATGAGTACGACCACGGTGTCGTCATCGCAATCAATGCGGATGGACTTCACCGTCTGGGTATGGCCCGAGGTACCGCCTTTATGCCACAAGCACTGGCGGGAACGGCTGAAGTAATGCACTTCGCCGGTTTCCAGCGTCTTGTCCCAGGCTTCCTCGTTCATGTAAGCCATCATCAGGATTTCACCGGTTTCGGCATCCTGAGCAATGGCCGGAATCAGGCCATTCATTTTTTTGAAATCGGGTCGAATCATCTTCTCTCCATGACAAAATTGTATTTTCCCAGCCTATTTAGCGAGCCGGGTCAGATTCCATAGCCGACTGTTTCATGATTCGCAATAGCGAAAGGCAGGTGTTTCGCGGCAATTCTGTGAAAAAGTGCCATTTTTTCGAATTGCGGACGGATAGGTAAATGTATCATTTCTGCCGTTTGCTGCTCGCGGATATTGCTAGAGTGGGGCAGGTGCGCACGTGTGTCAAGGACGCGGAACCGGTATGGCGGTCAACGAAGTACCGACAACAACCCGTTGACCACAGCCATGACGGTTTGCACTTTGACTGCATCCCGGTCGCCATTGAAGCGATAGGAACGGGTCCGGGTGCCGCCGGGCCAGGAAAAGGCTACCCACACAGTGCCGACGGGCTTGCCCGGTGTCCCTCCCGTGGGTCCGGCAATGCCGGAAACCGCCACGTTCACGTCCGTGGACAATACCCTGCCCGCGCCTGCGGCCATGGCCTGCACCACGGGTTCACTCACGGCTCCGTGTTCATCCAGAATTTCCTGCCCTACACCGAGAACGTCACGTTTGATCTCGTTGTCATAGGCTACCACAGCGCCGCGAAACCAGTTCGAGCTGCCGGAAACGTCCGTAAGCGTGCTGGCGATGAGTCCGCCGGTACATGATTCCGCTGTTCCAAGCGTCATATTTTCCAAGGCGAGCAATTCGCCGATTTCCTGCACGGCACGGGACACAAGATGTCTGTCCATGGGTAAAAACCTCCGGTACCTTTTGTTTTTCGCGTTTTACCCCATGGCTGCCCCGGTTGCAATGAACCGCGTGGGGGCCTATGTATGGGGGATGATCACGCCCCGCGACCTTCTGGATCTGGCCCTTGTGCGGCATCGTCAGCCCTGGAACATGTCTTTCCAGTTGGCCGGTTGTGCATTTTTGGTCCCGGCCTTGCTGCTGCACAGTGCCATTCTGGTTTCGCTGGGATTGATCCTTGTGGGTGTGGGATTCATGAACCTGCGTCTTGCTCCCATGCGGCCGGGCCGTTGGCACAGGGTTCTGGACAGCGTTGTGGCTGCCGAGGTCCGCTGGTTGAACACGCCCATGAACGCACGCAAATTTTTTCGCACGGTTGTGGTGCTCGGTCTGTTCACCGTGGCCGTGTGGGCGCTTTGGGCCGGCGATATGGCAATGTTGAGCCTGCTTGTTGCCATGTGGGCGGTGTATCTGGCCTATCGCTACAACAGAACCACGGGTATCGACGCCTGACGTCCCATGGTCCCGCGTTCCTCGGAGAGACTTTCATTCCGTGTCGAGTTCGGGTATCAGCGTGGGAACAAACGAACATTTCGAGGAGTTTTATCATATGCTTGACCTCAAGCTCATGCAGAACAACCCGGAGAAAGTCCGGGAAAGCCTGAAAAAGCGCGGATCGTCCATTGACGTGCAGGAATTTGCCACGCTGGATGAAAAGCGCAAGACCCTCATTGCCGAGGTGGAACAACTCAAGGCCGAGCGCAACAAGGTCGGGCCGGAAATCGCCAAGCGCAAACGCGCCAGGGAAGACGTCTCTGACCTGCTGGAACGCATGGGCCAGGTGGCCGAGCGCATCAAGACGCTGGATGCGGAGCTGGCCGAAGTGCAGGCCGAGGAAAAGGAATGGCTCATGGCCGTACCAAACATCCCGGCCGAGGATACGCCTGTGGGTAAATCCGAAGACGACAACCCGGTGCTGCGGTATTGGGGAGAAAAGCCCGAGTTCGGTTTTGCACCCAAGGAACATTGGGAACTTGGCGTGGAATTGGGTGGTTTCGACTTTGAAAGAGCTGCCAAGCTTACCGGATCACGGTTTGTGGTCAGCAAGGGCTGGGCGGCCCGTTTGGAACGCGCCTTGGCGACCTTCATGCTCGATACGCATCTGGAAGAGCATGGTTATTCCGAAGTCATCCCGCCGTTCATTGTCAACAAAAACACCATGACCGGTACCGGGCAGTTGCCGAAGTTTGAAGAGGATCTGTTCAAGCTGCGCGATACCGAATACTATCTGATTCCCACGGCCGAAGTGCCGCTGACCAACCTGTATTCCGGTGAGGTTCTGGACGAATCCCAGCTGCCCATGCTGCTGTGTGCGCATACGCCCTGTTTCCGGTCCGAGGCCGGTTCCTACGGCAAGGACACCAAAGGACTGATTCGGATGCACCAGTTCATGAAGGTTGAGATGGTCAATCTGGCCCATCCCGACCATTCCTACGAAGCTCTGGAAACCATGACCGCCGCTGCCGAGAAGATATTGCAAAAACTCGGCCTGCATTACCGCGTCATTTCCTTGTGCACCGGGGATATCGGTTTTTCCGCTGCCAAAACGTACGATCTTGAGGTCTGGCTGCCGGGGCAGGAAAAGTATCGCGAGATTTCCTCCTGTTCCAACTGCGAGGATTTTCAGGGCCGACGTGCCAACATCAAGTTCCAGCCCAAGGATTCCAAGAAAAAGGAATTCGTGCACACCCTGAACGGGTCCGGGCTTGCCGTGGGCAGGACGCTCGTGGCCGTGCTGGAGAATTACCAGCAGGAAGACGGTTCGATCATTGTTCCGGAGGCGTTGCGTCCCTATATGGGGGGGCTTGAAGTCATCAAGGGCTAGATTGGATCACATGACAAAAAAGAAGGCTCGTGTCTGACGGCACGGGCCTTCTTTTCGGCTGCGCTTCGGCCCGTGCGGGTGGTGATGGTCACGACAGGCATATACTGTAACCTCTGCTACTCCTTGAACACGTCCCGGCGCATGGCCTCGCGTGCGGCAACGGCCAGAAAGTCAGCCGGAGCCACGCCGTAGTTGTCCGCATATTTTTCGATACGTTCCAGCAGGTAACGATGCAGGGTCAGTTCGACGGCTTCGAAATCCGTGCCGTCTTTGGACACTTCAATGGTAACGATTTTCTTGTTCTTGGTTTCCGGCAGGGCCAATACGTCCTGCTTGCTCATGGGGTCGGGCAGGTCCATACCGGATTCGATCTGCAACTCCACGAACATGGCCAGCGCTTCGTGCGCCATGTCCACGGCTTCTTCTTCATCCGCGCCAAAGGTCGTACAGTCGGGGAAATCCGGAAAAGTGACACCGAACCCGTGTTTTTCCTTGTTGAGCAACGCCATGTATTTCATGGAAAGTCTCCTTGTTTTTTTCCGCCTATACAGGGTGTCGGCCGCAAGGGCAACCACCGGGCTGCCCGACCCGCTTATCCCAGTTCAAAGCTCGTAACCCCAAACGAGCGGTCAATGGAGAGCTCCGGCTCCGCTCCTTTGTACATTCGGGCGGTTTCAAACACCGTTGTCATGCCGAAAAGATCGGCGAGTTCAACCGCCGCGGAGTTTTTTTCCGGGATATCCAGAAAATAGGGTTCGTCCGGCTCCAGGTGCGCGATGAGCGCGAGCAACAGCATTTCGGCCTGACCTCTGGTGTTGGCAAAGAGCGGCCCGATCTTGTGTCCGATCCTGCAATGGCGGATGACACCATAACCAGCCAGTTCCCCGTCATGAATCAGGCCTAGGGCACGGTTGTTTTTCCGGTTGATCCAGCAGCGCAGAAACTCCTCGCGGCTGTCCGGGAAAAAGGCATGGTCATATGCTGCGACAGAGGAAAACGGCAGGGAGGAAAGTTCTTCCATCCGGGAAGCGTCGTCTGGTGGAATCAATGCTTCAAGGCCTCCGGTTCCCTGTTTCCTGATGTTGCGGCAGGATAACGTAAAGCCCGACTTCTTGTAGTTGTCCTGTTGGGCAACCACGCCGTTCAATCCGAGCACACGCCCCTTGAGGCGTTCAATCCCGGCCTTCCATATCCGCAGGCCGTACCCCTTGCCACGGTGTTCCGGTTTAACGATGTGAAATCCAAGAAAACCGAAGTCTCTGCCGTACCGTATCGCCGAAATACAGGATACGGGCTCTTGGTCTGCGAGGCCCACAAGAAATCCTTCCGGGTCGGCGGCATGAAAGCAGTGGGCGTCATCCAGCCCGGGGTTCCAGCCCTCGGCCGCGGCCCAGTCCACCGCCATATGAACTTCGTGGCGATTCATGGTGCGTATGGTGTAATTCGTTGCGGTCATGCGGTTTACTCCTTGCCATGCTTGTCCAGGTATCTTTTAATTCCTTATGACGCATTCGTCACATTGCTGCCATGAATTTTCCGTTCCGACTGTCGTATTAATGCTCTAGACTTTTTCTCAAAAACTGCTCACAGTGGTTTCATAACCCGCAACGGAGGATGCGAAAGGAACCCGGCGAGCAGATGGCCGCGTGAAGCGGAACAATGTCAGGTGTCACCCGGTAGCAACATCTAACGGTTATACGGACGGGGGATTAATGGCCCAGAAGAATTTTGTCCTCGATACCAACGTCCTGCTGGAAAATCCCAAAAGCATTGCTGCCCTGCGCAACGGGCAGGAAAACATCATCCACATTCCCTACACGGTTCTCAGCGAACTGGACAAGCTCAAGAAAGACCCGCGTATCGGCCATATTGTGTCCCAGGCCGTGCGAGTCATCCTCAACGACGACGACGTTCGTGTTTTTCCTCCCGATTTCGCCATTACGCTCGACGATGAGTGGATGGATGATCGTATCCTCAAGGAAATCATGCACACTGCGCCCGAGGATGCCATTCTCATTACCAATGACCGGATTCTGCAGATAAAGGCTAAGGTCTATGGTATCCCTTGCGAGGAATACCGCGACTCGGATCCGTTCCGGTCCATGAGTCAGCAATTCACCGGCTTTGTGGACGAAGAAAAGGAAGTACAGCCCAACTGCTTCCGTTGGGAAAACGGCACTCCCGTCTTCCACGGCCCGGATGGTCCGCATCCCGTGGCCTATCAGCACGAAGTATGGGGAGTGAAGCCGAGAAGCGTATACCAGAACCTTGCCTTGGAACTCATGCTGCACCACGGCATTGATCTCATGTCGATTCAGTCCGAGGCAGGGTACGGAAAAACGTTTCTGGCTCTGGCTGCGGCTCTGTATCTGACCCTTGAACGCAAGGACAACCAGTTTCGAAAGATATACCTCGTAAAACCCGTGGTGGAGATTGGCGCGAAAATGGGCTACCTCCCCGGTGATATTGAGGAAAAGATGTTGCCCTATGTGCGCTACATTCAGGATTTGCTGATCAAGCTGCACGACATGCGCCCGGCAAACCGCATTTTTGCGGACCCCACCGCGGACAACCTGAAGCTCAATCCCAAGCGGTTCGAAATTCAGCCCGTGGCGTTTATTCGGGGCATGAACATTGAAAACGCCGTCGTCATCGTGGACGAGATGCAGAATCTCTCCCGCAGCGAGACCCGCGCATTGCTCACCCGCATGGGGGAAAACGTCAAATGCATTTGCCTCGGCGATACACGGCAGGTAGATAATCCGTATCTCAACGAGTCCAACAACGGTCTGAACTGGACTGTGCGCAAGCTTCGGGGATACCCTAATTATGCGCATATGGTACTCAAGGGTGACCGTTCTCGCGGTCCCATTACGGATATTGTGCTCAAATCAAAACTGTAAAACCGGCGGCTGGTGCTGCTGCCGGGCGTTGAAGGGATAGAATTCATGCTCAGGTTGCTGCATCCGCTTTTGGCGTTTGCCGTTTGCATTTCGTTGGCCGTGCCCGCCTTCGGACAGGCTTCAGCCCCTTCCGGGCAGGCACGGCCTGCGATGCCGCTCGTTTCTGCGGATTTTCCGTCCGTGGAGTCAGTGGCTCGTATCCATGGACCGTTGACTTTCTGCGGCGAGCAGGTTCCCCTGTATTTGCCCGACGTGCGAGAGCGTTTGGAAAAAGAGCTTTTGCTCATGCACTGGGACAGAGCGCAAACCCTGCTTTGGATAAAACGGACTGGCCGCTACTTTCCGCACATAGAGAATCTGCTGCGCGCCAACAAAATGCCGGACGACCTCAAGTATTTGCCGGTCATTGAAAGTGCCTTGCGGCCTAATGCCGGGTCCAACAAGGGTGCACGCGGTATTTGGCAGTTCATTCGTCCTACGGGTCGAAAATATGGGCTGGAGGTGGACCGTTCCATTGATGAACGGCGCAATTTCTATCTCGCTACCAAGGCCGCCATTCGCTACCTCTCCGACTTGCATACCCAATTTAATTCATGGTCTTTGGCTGCTGCTGCATATAATATGGGAGAAGCCGGACTGGGGAGGGCCATCAAAAAACAGGAAATCAACGATTACTATCAGTTGCGCCTCCACAAAGAGACCGAGCGGTATGTAATACGTGCCATTGCAGCCAAAATACTGCTTTCCAATCCCGTTCGCTACGGGTTCCGTCTTTTGCAGGACGACTATTACCGCCCGATCCGTTTTGACCGCATCCGGTTGCGTTGCCGCGGCTATACGCCGATCATGCTCGTAGCCAAGGCCGCCGGAACCACCTACAAGACCATCCGGGATCTGAATCCGCAACTGGTGCGCGATCAATTGCCCCACGGAACGCACATCCTTTTTGTTCCAAAAGGGGCCGCCAGCGGATTTGCCAAACGCTACAAGCCCCTCATTGCCCAGTACCGGGCCAAGCACAAAGGCAAGGTTCATAAGGTGCGCAAAGGAGAAAACCTGTTGCGCATAGCCCAAAAGTACCGCATGTCGTTGAATTCGCTTTTGCGCCTCAACAATCTGACTCGCAAGAGTACCATTCATCCCGGCCAAACCCTCATCATCCGGCGATAATCGGGGAATGGCGGCGTTGCTGCGTCCATGACGATCTCCCGCGTACGTATTGTACGCGTCGGTTCCGTCATGGTCTTGCGTCTTGCCCTCCCCTCGGTTCTGGTGTGGCTGTTGACCTCGGCGCCGGATGTGGTTTTCAGTCCATTCCATTGGCCAAATCCGGGTTTGGGGTCACGGCCATTGATATCGACAGCAGGTTGTTGGACGAGCTTGGCCGTCATTCAGACGGTTTGCCCATCACCTCGGTTCAAGGAAACCTTGTTGATTTTACGGAGCATCTTGATTCCCGGCCAGAACTCGTCGTCTGCATGACGGATACGCTGCTTCATTTGGAATCAACAGCCATGGTCGAGGCCCTTTTCAGGGATGCCTTCACTTCATTGGAGAAGAGTGGGCGATTCGTGATTACCTTTCGGGATCTTTCTTTCGAACTGTCCGAACTGGATCGGTTTATTCCCGTGAAAGAGGATGACAGCTCGATTTTTACGTGCTTTTTGGAGTATGAAGAGAACACGGTGAAAGTCCATGATCTCGTTTATCGAAATGAAAATGGAGAATGGAAACTGAGGAAAAGTTTTTACAGGAAACTGCGTTTGTCGAAGGAGTGGATGGAGCAACATTTGACGAACGCCGGTTTTGCCGACATTTTGGCATCGGTGGAAAATGGCCTTGTGACCATAATCGCCACCAAATGACGAATGCCGGACCATAATTTCACGTGATCCGCGCAAGGTTCAATTTCGGGCGTTACTCCAGAAGTAACGCCCATTTTATTTGTGTCGGTATCTGAGTATTCCGAAGGGAAACCGTTAAATGCTTCCCAGGAACATGGCGACTCCGAAGAGTGCGATGGTCAAGGCACCACAGATGGACAAGACCGCATAGATCCGGTTGAACAGGGCGCGGTTTTTGCCGGAAAGCTTGAGGGTCAATCCGCGAGCGCTGACAGCGCCCCATGCGAACAATGTGGTGGTCAGGCCCATGCCCAGCGCCATGGCCAGCATGGCGATCATTCCGGCGGTCACGATTTTGAGTCCTACGGCAAAGGCGAGAATGACGGCCGCACCGGGACAGGGGACAACACCTGTCACAAAAGATACCAGCAATACACTCCCCACATGTTCGGAGCGAGCCACTTCCGTGGCATCCACAGGGCAGCTCGCCTCTTGGAGCAGGCCTCCTTTTCTCTGGTCGCGGAGAATGACCATACAGAGGCCCAAACCCACCAGCACCAGCAGGGCATAGCTGGCTGGCTGGATGATTCTGTCCGCGCTCTGGAATCCGCCCATGCCGGAACCGAGCAGCCAATAGGCGCCCAAAACCACCAGAGTGGCTGAAGAGACGTGCACGAACGTTATGGCGTGTCCCATGAGTGCTCCCAGCCATAGCGAACCGGGCCGGGCCAGAAAATAGGAACAGACAACGGTTTTTCCGTGCCCGGGGCCGAGAGCGTGTACGCCGCCGTACAGGAACGAAAGCATCAGGAACATCCAGAAGCCCTTGCCCAGCGGGTTGGCGCGGATGTCCCCGGCCAGAGCGGTCAGCTTTTTCTTGATGACTTTTTGCAGCGCCACCACCTGCCCCATGAAGCGTTGCAGCAACGTCGGCCGGGCCACTTTTGGCTGCGCTTCGGGAATGTCCGAAGTCAATGCCGTATCAGGATGCCCTTGAATCGGAGGCATGGCCGAACCAACAGGCTCCAGCTTGAGAGTGATGGCCTGCGGGATGACGAATCCGCCCCAGTAGGCGAGGTCTTGCGCCGGGCCAATGGTATGGCTCGTACTGAACGGCCCGCCTATGTCGATGCCTATGTCATCTTTGAGCAGTAGCATGTCTACATAATATTCGCGGTCGCAAATGGTGATGCGGACAGTTGTCGGCCGCAGCACGGGGATGTCGAGAGCAAGGTAAAAGTCGTAGACCAGCCGGTTGTCTTCGGTTATGGAGGCGTGAAACTCACTGGCGGGACCAGGTTTGATCCGTTTCCCGTCCACGTCGACTATGGTGAAGTAGCCCACGTTTTTCAGGTTGGCGAATCCGCCGTCACGTATGGCCTTTTGGCCTTCCGGGGTTTTCAGGTCGGCGGGGCTGAGTCCTATATCGGGGAGTAAAGCCGCCGTGAACATGTCGTCAAAGATCCAGTGTTGGCGGATTCCGGCAAGACCGTCCTTTCCTATGATCAGCGTGGGGGTGGCGTCCACGAACACGTGCGGATGGGCATGGGCCGACGGTGTCATGAGCAGGAACAGAGTGGCCAGCAGGAAAAATTGTGCGATACGTGTCTTTTGGGAAAAGGCGCATTTCATGGAGGGGTTCTAGACGTAATGCGGCTTTGTGGCAAGACCGTATTTTTTCTAACATGATTGTCAGGAAGATTTGTTTACATTACCAAAGGAAGTGTACGGTTTTGCCTGGGAATTAAGACTGTCGAAGTCGGACTGTTTTTGCTAGTGTCCGTCTGAAGCGGTGAGTTCGTAGCCGTAAATTCCTAATGACGTTGAGGCGGGGGATGAGCGAAGAAACCCAGAATATAAGCGATAAGCGATCATTATTCGCGAACCGTGGCCGGTCCCTTTCCCGGGATTTGACCGCAAGCCTCGTGGTCATCGTGGTCATGGTAGCAACAGCCATGTCCGCCTATACCTATTGGCGGCAGTCTGAAGGCATGATGCGTTCGGCACGGGAAAAGGCCGACGAAATTGTGGACCGCGTAGCCGAAATTCTGGCCGTTCCCATCTGGAATCTGGATTATGAAAATGCCCGCCTGATCGGCTCCGTGTATGCCCAAAACGACATGGTGCAGGGATTTCGTATTTACGGTTCCCGCAATGAAGTCATTTATGCCCATGAAAAATTCATCGGAGCCACCGCAGATATAAAACGCGTACAGAAGATTGTTTTCGAAGGACGGAACATCGGCCGTGCTGAAATCGATTTTACCTTGCGCGGCGAGAAAGAACGACTGGAACGACAGATGCTCGTTTCCGTCATGCTCATCATGGTTTCCGTGGTGGTCATTCTTGCGGTGACAGGCATATTGCTGCGTGTTTTTCTCGGCAAGCCTTTATCCATTTTGCAGCAGGGAATCGCACGGGTCGCCAAGGGCGACTTCTCGTATGATTTCGGTGAAATCCATCATGCCGAGCTTTTGGATATCGCTCGCCGTTTCCGGCTCATGAGTGCAGAAGTTGAGGCTCGTGAGCGAAAAATGCAGTCCATGAACCGCACCTTGCAGGAAGCGGAAGAAAAATATCGCGGTATTTTTGAAAATGCCGTGGAAGGTATTTTCCAGATGACTCCCGAAGGGGAGATCACGAGTGCAAACCCCGCTTTGGCGCGTTTCTTCGGCTATGAAACCGTTGAGGAGTTCATGCAGGAAGCTGACGACACTTCCCTTTTTCCTAGTCCCGGACAGCTGGAACGCTTTCTGGAAACCGTTCGTCATGAAGGCAAGGTGCTGCGTTGGGAGAATGAATACATCCGTGGCGACAGTCGCCGATTCTGGGGGGCGCTCAACGCTCGCGCCACATATTCCGACAGTGGGGAATTGCGTTCCATTGAAGGCATGTTGGAAGACTTTACCGAACGCAAGAAAGCCGAGCAGGATCTGGCCGACCTGAACCGGCATCTGGAACAGTTGGTCCGTGCCCGGACAGAAGACCTTGTCCGCAAGGCGCATGAATTGGAACAGGCCAACAAGCGTCTGCGTGAACTGGATGAAATGAAATCCGCGTTTTTGTCCTCAGTCTCGCACGAACTGCGGACACCGCTGACATCAATTCTCGGATTTGCCAAGTTGCTCAAAAAAGATTTTATAAAGAATTTCAGTCCTCTTTCCCATGGCGATTCCCTGCTGGAAAAACGGGGCGCCCGGATTCAGGAAAATCTATCCATCATTACGGAAGAAGGCGAGCGCCTGACTAGACTCATCAACGACGTGTTGGATTTGAACAAGATCGAATCTGGCAGCATGGGATGGCGGGACGAGGTGGTCCAACTTGGCGAGATTGCAGAGAAAACAGTGCAATCCATTCAGGGCGTGTTTGCGCAAAAGACGGGCGTGGACCTCGTGTATGAAGTGGAACCGGATTTGCCGAAAATAGTGGCTGACCCGGACCGGATTCAGCAGGTTCTGGTGAATCTTTTGAACAATGCCGCCAAGTTTACGGAAGAAGGCAGCGTGACGCTTCGTTCCCGCAACGATAACGGGTTTGTTCGTGTAGAAGTACAGGATACCGGCGTGGGAATTGCCCCGGAAGACCGGCTGACGATTTTCGAGAAATTCCATCAGTCCAGTTTTAGTCCCAGCAAGGACAAGCCTCAGGGAACCGGACTCGGGCTGACGATTTGTCGCGAAATCGTGGAACATTACGGCGGACGGATTTGGGTTCATTCGGAACAGGGAAAAGGCAGTTCCTTTATTTTTACCATTCCGGTGGCTGAAAACGCCTGAGCCGTTTCAGAAAATTTGAGTGATTGTTTTTGCGGGGAGGATTGTTTTGCAATCCTCCCCGCTGGTCTGCCTGCCGCCCCGGAGGAGAGGGCCGGAGCGGGGGGAAGGAGGAAGGCGTTGCACGGGCAACGCGGGGGTTGTGAAGTTTTACTGCACGAGGTGCCAGCGTCCGTCCGAACCCCGGTACGCGTCGGCAAGAACGGTATCTTTGTGGCCGTCGGGCATTGTGGCATTCAGTTCAACTTCACGGAAAGGTCTGTTGTCCCTGTAGCGCGGCGGCTTTGGCCGGGCCTCGTAGTATACGCCGGTATCCGGGTTGCGCCAGCTTGTCACCTGGCCGGAAGGCGTGTCTTCCAGTGTGCGGGAAACCTGCATCCTGTCGGATTTGTCCATTTCGTTTCCGATAATGTAGCCTACCAACAGTCCGGCTCCGGCTCCCACGGCTGCCCCGGTTATCTTGTTGTTGAATGTCAGGGCTCCCAAAGTGGCTCCTGCCAACGATCCAATGCCTGCGGCACGCTGGGCATTGTTACTCATACATCCCGTGGTCAGGAATATGGTTAACAGAAGCAGTATGGTTTTTCGCATGATGGTTCTCCCTGATCTTTGTGCAAGACAAGGCAAACCTCGTGCCAACGCGGTAATATGCTGTATTTATTTGTTATATGGTGTGATAATTGAGGCCGTTGCACTGGTGTGCACGCTTTTTTTTGCGCAGGTGCGCGCAAAAGGGGAACAGGGGCTGGGAAAAGGAACGATGAGGCCCAATAGCGCTTACAGCATGGTCTCCCGGTCCCGTACGCCGATGAGGTACAGGATGGAGTCCAGTCCAAGGTTGCTGATTGACTGGCGTGCGCCTTTCTTTACCTTGGGCTTGGCGTGAAAGGCGATGCCCAGTCCGGCGAGGTTAAGCATCGGCAGGTCGTTGGCTCCGTCGCCAACGGCAATACACTGT
>CAJXRQ010000019.1 GCA_913060505.1 uncultured Desulfovibrio sp. | reverse complement strand
TTGCAGGCTGATGCCTTCCTTTTCCGCGATGGTGCGCAGTAATTCGGCCTTTTTGGAGGCGTCCACAATGTCGCCTTCGGCCTTGCCGGTGAGCTTGCCGTTCTTGATTTCCAACTGGTTGGCGTACACATGGTCCACCCCCAGCCGTTCCTGAAGCCGTTCTCCGAAATAGGTGAATCCGCCGGAAAGAATGGCGATGCGGTATCCCAGCGATTTAAGAACGCGAATGAGGCGTTCGGCTCCTTCGGTCATGGGCAGGCGTTCATGGACGCGCTCCAGTACTGATTCATCCAATCCTTTCAGCAGAGACAGGCGCTTGGCAAGGCTCTGCTTGAAATCCAGCTCTCCGCGCATGGCACGCTCCGTGATGGCGGCCACCTGATCGCCGACACCGGCCTCTTTGGCAAGCTCATCGATGACTTCGGCCTGGATCAGGGTGGAATCCATGTCAAAGGCTACCAGCCTCCGGTTGCGGCGGAAGATGTTGTCTTCCTGAAAGGCGATGTCTGCACCCACTTTTGCGGAAAGCTCCAGCAGTTGACTGCGAATTTCCGAAGCGTCTTCGGGAGCGCCGCGAACTGAGAATTCCACGCAGGCTCGCGAGAGGGAAAGGTCGCTGTCCAGCGGCATGCGTCCGGAAAGGCGATGGATGGTATCGATGTTCAGCCCGTTGTTGCGCATGACCGAGGCGACCGCGGCCACTTGTTCCGAGGAAATATGCCGGGCCAGCAGAGTCACGATGTGGCGGGTGCGGTTGGCCGCAGCTACCCATGCTTCGTATTTTTCCGGTGCCAGAGGGTGCAGCTTCATGTTCACGCCCAGTTCGTGGGCGGTAAAGAGCATGTCCTTGAGTACGGGCTGCGGGTCGACAGGCAGGCGTATGAGGATGCCGAGCGTCAGGAAATCATGGATGATGGTCTGGCCGATATCCAGAATGTCGACCCCGTAGTCCGCGAGGACGGATGTCAGGCTGGCGGTCAAGCCCGGGCGGTCCTGCCCGGTCACATGCACGAGAATTATTTCTTCCTTATTCGCTGTCATGTC
This sequence comes from uncultured Desulfovibrio sp., assembly GCA_913060505.1. Classification (GTDB taxonomy): domain Bacteria; phylum Desulfobacterota; class Desulfovibrionia; order Desulfovibrionales; family Desulfovibrionaceae; genus Pseudodesulfovibrio. The sequence goes on along the minus strand of CAJXRQ010000019.1, from coordinate 61,324 downwards.
GGCTCCCTGTGGAATGTGCGCGCACCTTCGCATAATTTTGCGCGATGGTAAATCCGGCTCTGGTCGAGATTTTTTTATTGACGACTTTGACCTATTTGCATATTTTGCCAAATATACAAATTGAACGGGACATCTGTACCCGGAAAGATAGAAAAGGGTCGAACGTATGGAACCGATTATTACGGAAAATCAGTTTGAAGGTTGCGCAGAAGTGTTCAAGGCGCTGGGACACCCGGCCCGCTTGCGCATGGTTCATTCCCTTGCAGGCGGAGAACGGTGCGTTTGCGAGCTGCAGGAATTGGTCGGACTCGATATGTCCACGGTTTCACGGCATCTGGCCGTGTTGAAAAAGGCCGGTGTGCTGGCTTCCCGCAAGCAGGGAAACTGGGCCTATTATTCTCTTGAATTGGGGTGCGTGGCTTCGTTGCTTGATTGTGTCATCAACAAGAAACAGCGGAAAGAAAGGTAGGGATATGCAGAATCTGAAGATGGCGCCGCAAGAGCCATGCGCCTGTATGAGCGGCGAGCAGAAATCTGCGGCCAGACAGTGGAGCCTTGTTTCCATTATTGCGGTTACGGTGTTGGGCGTGGGCGCATGGCTTGCCATGTATATGCAGCTCAAGCCTTTCGCACACTGGTTTTCCGAGAGCCTGTTGGGGCTTGAGGCCGGAACCCATCTTGGCGAGGCTGTGGCCTTTTTCGTGTACGACACGCCGAAGGTACTCATGCTGTTGGTACTGGTCGTCTATGGAGTCGGCATCCTTCGTTCGTTTTTCACGCCTGAGAACACGCGCCGGTTGTTGGCCGGCAGAACGGAATTTGTCGGCAACGTCATGGGAGCAGCGTTGGGCGTTGTCACACCGTTTTGCTCCTGTTCTGCCGTACCGCTGTTTGTGGGATTCGTTACGGCAGGGGTGCCGTTGGGTGTGACGTTCTCCTTTCTCATCGCTTCTCCCATGGTCAATGAACTGGCCTTGGTCCTGCTTTACGGCATGTTCGGCTGGAAAGTTGCCGTACTGTATGCCGTGACCGGACTGTGTGTTGCCATCGCCGCCGGATGGATTATCGGCCGGTTGGGCATGGAAGACCAGTTGCAGGATTGGGTGCGCAACCAGCTTTCCATGGGTGGCGGTGTTGCTCAGGGGCGCCTCACGCCTTCTGATCGAGTTCGTGCCGGACTGACCGCCGTGCATGATATCGTCAGCAAGGTCTGGTTGTACGTGGTTGCCGGGATTGCCATCGGTGCGGCCATTCATGGTTATGTGCCGCAGGAATTCATGGCCGGACTCATGGGCCGGAGCGCATGGTGGTCCGTGCCGATGGCCGTTGTCATCGGTATCCCCATGTATACGAACGCCGCCGGTATCGTCCCGGTCATTTATGCCCTTATCGGCAAAGGTGCGGCACTCGGAACGGCCCTTGCGTTCATGATGTCCGTTGTGGCTCTTTCCCTGCCTGAAATGCTCATGCTCAAAAAGGTACTCAAGGTTCGGCTCATTGCTGTGTTCGCCTCGGTGGTTGGCTGCGGTATTTTGCTGGTGGGCTATCTTTTCAACATTCTGATGTAAGTTTTTTATCAGCTGTCCTTGTCAGGTTACGGTGGTCGGGGTATACGATTGGGTAAACCCCGACCATCGTATAGTCATGGAGGCGGCATGAACACATCGGACCCACCCGAAAACGGGCCGACTTCTGAATCTGAAGTCTGTTTCATTTCTTCAAAAGCCCGCGCGAATTTTGTAGACAAGCGAGTCCGGACCAAGATGGAAGACTACGGACATTACGATTTTTCGCTGGATCAGGTCCGTGCTCTGAACATCTTTTTTGATCTGAGCCAGGAATTTCGCGGTCGCGAGCTTTTTTATGACACCTGCATGGCCATTCCCCGGATGATGTTCGGGCTGGAGTCCTGCCTTTATGTGTTGGAGGATGAGGATAATTTCGTTTTGGTCGGGCGTACTTCCGGATTTGACGGTGATTTTCCTGCCATTCGCGATTGGGATGAGCAGGTGGGAGTGGGTATCGTGCAGGATGGAGATTATTTGTTTCTGCCGGTGCATTGCAATCCGGACTATAATGATCTTCTCCCTTTTCGTCCGCCGGAAAACATTATCGGGAATTTCGTGTTTCGCGGCACAAAACGGTTGGGTGATTCTGACCGGTTGTTCCTGGAAAAGTATGTGAACCGGGTGGGGTTCCAATTGCATAACCGGCTGCTGCGGGACAGGAACCGCGAACATTTGGGATTTATCCGCAATCTTGTGGAGGACATCGGGCACAATGTCATTGTTCCCAACATGTACTTCAAGCTCTATTTCAATCAACTGCGGCGCATGATCGTTTCTCTGGACAGGCTGGGTGACGAGATGCAAGCCCTCGGCAGGGAGAAGAAAGAGAGCGGTTGCATGGTATGCGCTCATCGCATCCGTGATGTTTATGGGGGCATGAAAGAAAAGTTTGACGAAATCTACCGGCATTACGTGCAGACCAGTATGTTTCTGGAGACCTTGCTTCGGCGGCGACACTTTGAAGAAGGACGCTATGTGCTTGAAAAGCGGCCGTGCAATTTGCGTAGCCAGATAGTCGAACCGCAACTCCGCCGCTACCTGCCCCGGCTGGAGGAACGCGGTGTCCTGCTGGACATGACCCTCGGCGGTGCTCCGGCGGATCAGATCATTCGCATGATGGTGGATATCGGACTGCTCTCACAGGTGTTTGCCAACCTGTTTTCCAACGCGGTCAAATACACGCGCCCAGTGGATCTTCCGGATGGTCGAAACGGGGCGTTCATGTCCTATGGCTGGAAAATGGTAAAAGGCCATTTTGCACCGGGTATGGACGGCATCCGCATGTATGTATTGACCACGGGGAAGCCGCTGTCCCTGTTGGACCCTCTGGAGGTGTTTCAGCCCGGCTTTCGGGCTTTGAACGAGCCGGATGAAGCCGGAACCGGGCATGGACTGTTTTTCGTGCGCCAGGTGGTGGAATTGCACCGGGGCGAGGTCGGTTATATTGCCCACGAATACGGCAATGAATTTTTTTTCATTCTTCCGTTTGAGATGGAAGGGGCCCCTGCGCTGGACTTGCCGCATCGGTGCCCCGAGTTTTCGGAAGCTCCGTCTTCTTGAGGTAGCGTTGATAATAGGTCAGGCAGAGCATGGTCATGGGCAGGGCCATGAGCAGGCCCAGGAATCCCAGCAAATTTCCCCACACTGAAAGCGACAGCAGAATCAGCCATGGGGAGAGGCCCATGGCTTTCCCCTGCAGGCGGGGCACAAGCACCATATCCTGTAAAGTCTGGGCCACGGCAAAAACCACGGCTATGGGGACCATACCATACAAAAAACCGTGGCCTGCAATGATGGCGTCCAGCCCGGCCAGAATGAAGGCGGGAATCAATCCGGCTATTTGGAGATAGGGCACAATGTTCAGCAAGCCGGTGAACATGCCCAGAACAACGGCCAGCGGCAGCCCTGCAATGCTGAAACCGATTGCGAAGATGATACCCATGATCAGCGCGATGAGCACCTGTGTGCGGAAATAGCGATTCATGGCGCCGGTGAATTCGTCGAAAAATTCCGTCACCGCATTTCGATAACCGGCCGGGATATAGTTGGTCCAGTTGTCCCGGAATTTCCCGAAGTCCATAAGTATGAAGATCAGGTACAGGAGCACAGCCACCAGTCCGAGCAGGGTGAAGAGAATATGGGCCGTTGAACTGAGTATGTGCCATGCGCCGGGCAGGGCTTTTTTTGCTGCGGATTGCAGCAGGGACGCCAGCCCGGATTCGCTGAAGAATTGGCGCACATCGTCCCGGGCCGCAAAATCACGCACAGCCTGCCACAAGTCTGCCGGGAGCCGGTCCGCAGCCCGTTGCGCCACGGCGGAGTTGTTGATCAACTCGGAAAGGGTTTTGCCCATGGCAGTTAATTCGGAAATAACCATGGGAATGACAATCCATCCGGCCAGTACGGCAAGCCCCAGTAAAATGGCAAGGGAGAGGAATATGGCCAGAGGCCGGGAGCGGACGACCCGTTGCGTGAGCTCCACAAGCGGATTGAGCAGATAGGCCAGCACCAACGCTCCCACAAAGGGCAGCAGGGCATCGCTCAGGGAGGCTATCAGGCTGAAACCGGCCCAGAGCACGGCCGCGCCGAGCGTCAGGCGCACTACGCGGTCAAAGGTGTAAGGCTTGTTGTCGTCAAACATGGTTTCCGCCGTGTTGATGGTTTTCAATAGTGTTTACTGGTAGCAGGATGGCGTGCTTTTCTCAACTGCGGCGAGCGCTTGCATTACACGTCCCTTGCGTGGCACCTTATGCCCGGAGGTCCGGCATGAAGCGACCATCGCTGTCTCGGTTGTTTTTTACCTTTCTGCGTCTCGGCATGACCGCATTCGGCGGACCGGCGATGATTCCCTATATGCGCCGGGAAGCCGTGTCACGCCATCATTGGCTGGACGAACGGACCTTCGGGTTCGGAATGGCCGTGACCCAGATGGTGCCCGGTGCTACGGCCATGCAGATGGCTGCGTACGTGGGCATGCGTTCGCGGGGCGCTCCGGGCGCTTTGGCTGCATATATCGGCTTTTCCCTGCCCGCGTTTCTGCTTATGCTCATCCTCTCTTTCGTGTATTTTTCTTCGGGGGACGTGGCCTGGGTTTCCAGAATGTTCTCCGGCCTGCAAGCCGTAGTGGTAGCGCTCATTCTGCATGCGTCCGTGGATTTTTCCCGCCGCTATCTTACGGGACTGGTCGAACGGTTGCTGGCCTTGGGTACTGCCTTGTGGCTTTTCTTCGGCAACAATCCCATCGTGGCTCTGGTGGCTTCCTGTGTGCTGGCTGTTTTTCTGTTTCGGGGAGAGGCGTCCGAAAACACATCGCTGCCCAGGGATGACTCCCCCTGCAATCATGTGACGGCGGCCATTGTGCTGGCCTTGTTCGCGGGAATAGGCATCGCCACACTGTATTGGCTGACTCCGCAATTGGCAGCCCTTGCCGCCGTGATGTTCAAGATCGATTTGTTCGCATTCGGCGGCGGGTATGTTTCCCTGCCGCTCATGCTGCATGAGATTGTCGAGGTCCGGGGCTGGCTTGATCCTTCCATGCTTATGGACGGTATTGCACTCGGGCAGATCACGCCCGGCCCCATCGTCATGACTGCCACATTCGTGGGCTATGCCCTCCGAGGACTGTTCGGGGCATTTGTCGCTACGGTCGCTGTTTTTACTCCTTCCCTGCTTATTCTCTTGGGCTCCACTCCCCTGTATGGCCGTCTGGCCTCTTCTTCCGTCGCTCGCCGGGCTCTCAAGGGGAGCCTTGTTTCTCTCGTTGGCCTGATGGCTGCCGTTGCCGGGCGGTTCCTGTTGGAGATCCAATGGGATGTTCCGTCCGTGATTGTGGCCTTGGGTGCTTTCGTTGCTTTGCGCATGCGTATTGACGTTCTGCCTGTTGTCTTTGCCGGGGCTGTGGCGGCAGCTTTTCTGGCCTGATTTTCCCTCCTGTCCGTAGGCGTTTTATTATCACGCTGAACAGAACATAATGATTTGACACTACAAATCTCTCTCAGTACTATTCAAAATAGAAAAATTTTTGTGTTTCCTGTTCGTTGCGAAACAAACGCGTGGGGGAACAGGACGTGGGAAAAAAGTGAGGTCATATGTCGTCTCGATTTATGAAAATGCCATTCCAGACCAAGTTGCTAACGGGTACTATCGGCGTTGTAGCGCTGGCCATTCTCATCATGACCACTGTGACGCAGGTCCAGATCAAGGATTCGCTGACGGAAATGGGCGAAACCAACATGCAGTCCTTTGCCGAAAGCATCTACGGACTCATGGAGATGCAACATTCGTTACTGTCGGATAAGGTCAAGACGGACCTTAACATCCTTGACGAGGATATAAGAAAGCTCGGTACTCCATATCTGAATACGGGAAACACCGTGACCGTGGATATGGTGAATCAGGTCACCAAGGAAAAGGAAAGCGCGACCATTCCCACTTTGCAGTTCGGCGGCCATGTCATCAACGGAAATTTTGACCTTGTGGACAAGGTGCAAAAACAGGTTGGCGGCACAACGACAGTTTTTCAGGTATTGCCAAACAAACTTTTGCGTATCTCCACCAACGTGCTCAAGCTGAACGGGCAACGCGCTGTGGGAACGTATATTCCTTCCGACAGCGCTGTGTACAAGACAGTGATCAGCGGTGAAACCTATTACGGCATCGCTTATGTGGTCAACGCATGGTATCAGACCGCATACAAGCCCATCAAGGATCCCTTCGGCAAGACCGTGGGCGTCATTTACGTTGGCCGCAAGATAATTACCCCGGAATTCCGGCGCGCCGTGGAGTCCGCAAAGATAGGGGGCAGCGGATACGGTTTTATTTTTGACCTCAAAGGCAAGTTGATACTGCACCCCACCTACGAGTCAAAGACGCTTACGGATTATCCGTTCTGGTCCCTATTCAAGAACGAGGACAACGGCATTGTTGAATACGAATTCAATGGAGCCGAGAAGGAAGTCTTCCTGCGCCACTTCAAGCCTTGGGGATGGACATTCGGTTTTTCCATGACCAAGGGCGAGATTTTTCATGGTGTGGACAGGAAGTTGCTTCTTTCCAACATACTGGTGGCTTTCGGTGCATTGATCGCCGTGGTCGCGGTACTTCTGTTGCTTGTGCGGGTGGTTTCCCGTCCTCTCAAACGGCTTTCCGACTTCACCGGCGAGGTGGCCGAGGGCAACTTCAATGCCGAAATATCGTATGAGGCCAGGGACGCCATCGGGGAGACCATCGATGCGGTTCGGGCCATGATTCTGGAGCTCAAGGCAAAGCTCGGTTTCTCCGAAGGCCTGTTGCGGAATCTGACCTACCCTTGTGTGGTGGTCGATCTGGAAGAGAAAATTACTTTCGTGAACCAGCAGGAACTGGATCTGTTGCAAAAGCCCGGCAAACCGGAAGACTTCATGGGTATGAAATTCGCCCAGTTCCTTTATGGTGATGCAAACAGGCAGACCCAGCTGGGAGTATGCATCCGTGAACGCAGTGTTGTCGTGGGCCAGGAAACCCGCGGCAAAGGCGAGAAAGGACGCGGGTATGATATCCTCGTGGATACGGCCGTGCTGGAGGATATGGACGGGCACGTCATCGGTGCGTTTACCATCGTTACTGACACGACGCAGATCAAGGAAAGTGAACGTGTGGCCATGAGCCAGCGTGAGAGCATCGTCGGCGCCGCCCGTGATGCGGACTCCATCGCCGAGCAACTGTCGTCGGCTGCCGAAGAGCTTTCCGCCCAGGTGGAACAATCCACACGTGGTACGCAAGTGCAGCAGGAACGTGCCGGTGAGACTGCAACGGCCATGGAGCAAATGAACGTCACTGTTCTGGAAGTGGCGCGCAATGCCTCGGATGCTTCCTCCAATGCCGACGAGACCCGCGAAAAGGCTTTGGAAGCTTCCGGGTTGGTAGAGGAAGTGATCAGTGCGATTGCCCAGGTAGACGCCCGGTCCGAGGAACTTCAGGACAGCATGCATCAGCTTGGGCAGCAGACGGATAACATCGGGGCCATCATGCAGGTTATCGAAGATATCGCCGATCAGACAAATCTGTTGGCACTAAACGCGGCAATTGAGGCCGCCCGGGCCGGAGAGGCCGGACGAGGATTCGCTGTTGTTGCGGACGAGGTGCGCAAGCTTGCCGAAAAGACCATGGACGCTACCGGACAGGTCGGCAAGGCCATTACGGATATTCAGGATGGGGCGCGGCGTAACGTGCAGGCTACGGAAGTGGCGCGTGACGCCGTTGGCAAAAGCACGCAGCTGGCGCAGCAGTCAGGCGAGGCCATGGAAGAGATCAAGAGCCTTGTCGAGCAGGCTGCGGATCAGGTGCGCAGCATTGCCACAGCCGCCGAGGAACAATCGGCCACCAGCGAGCAGGTCAACCGCGCCACGGACGAGATCAATGTGATTTCTTCGGAAACGGCCACGGCCATGCAACAGTCGCAGATTGCCATTGAAGCCCTGGCCAAGCTGGCTGCCGAGTTGAAGGATCTTATCGCCCGGATGCAGCAGTAGCCATACCGCGCAATATGAAAAGCAGAGGGCCGGTTTTCTGGCCCTTTTTTTGTTGCGTGGAGAGTGAATGGAGATATGATCAGGCCCGTCAGGATCGCAATCCAGCCAGCAGACGGGCCGGCTTAAGCAACAGGTCCAATCCGTGGCAAATGTCCGTTGCTACCATATCCGCTGCGGTAACGGCGCGTGCGCAGGCACATTCGGCCTGCATCACGGCAATGCCCAAGGCACATGCCTCAAGCATCAGCGTATCATTGGCCCCGTTGCCCAGTGCAGCACAGTGGGCTGCGCCGATGGATTGTACGTGGTCGAGCTTGGCCCGGGCTTCATCCCCCGGTTTGATGACGTCGATACGGCAGGGAAGGCCCGCGAGCTTTTGCGCACAGGTTCCGTGGGTGTCTGCCGTAATGACGACAACGTCCATGGTTTCTGCCAGCCTGCGCATGCGCTCGGCAACGCCGGGGAGCAGTTCCCCGTCCTCGGCTATGGTGCCGTTGAAATCCAGCACCACATGTTCAATGTCCAGTGTGCCGAAGCCGGGAATGGAAAGGTGCACTAGTGTTCTCCGTTGCTGCCCACGGCACCGCCGGAAGCCAACATGTCGAGGCCGCCCTTGAAGATGAGCTTGGTCGCCAGTTCGTCAGCCACTTCGCCGAGGTCCATGAGCTTTTCCAGAAAATCCAGAATGGCCAGCCGTCGCTCTTCGTCTCCGTTGTCGAATTCGAACTGGCAGTCGCCGTCCCTGAAGTATGTTTCCAGCCGATTCAGATAATCCATGTCCAGCATGATAATCCTCTTTTGTACGCGGCTCTCGGGCCGTCAGTCGTGGTGATAGGGCATGTTGCGCATGATTGTCGCCGCCCGGTAAACCTGTTCCAGCAGCACGAGCCGGGCCAGTTCGTGAGGCAGGGTCATATCGCTGAGTCGAATGGTTTTTCGCGCCTTGTTTTTGACCTCGTCGGACAGGCCGAACGGTCCGCCGATAACGAATGTGGGACGCAGGTTCGGATCATCTGTCCATTGCTGCAAATGGGAAGCCAGTTTGCGGGAGGCAAGTCGTTCCCCGAATTCATCAAGGATGATCAGCATATCCGACGATTTTGCCTTGGACACGATTCCCTTGCCTTCCACCTCGTTGCGCTTGTCAGCCGGAAGCTTGCCAGGGCCGTCCTTGATGACGCTTTCTTCCAACCTGAAAAAACGGGAAAGCTTTTTCCAGTAATGCTCGCATCCTTCCCGGTAGAATTTTTCCTTGGGCTTGCCAACCCATATGAATCCCACGGAACGCATCTACGCGCTCTCCAGTCGGGCAGAAATTTGGCCGTCTTCGTAATCGATGCGTACATAGCCGCCACCTGCGGCCATGCCCGGATTAATGACCATGGTTTCCCCAACGGTGTCGGAACCGCTTGATTCGTGGATGTGTCCGGTGATGACCAGTTCCGGCTTGGTGCGTTCGATGAAGCGTCGAACGGCCATGCTGCCCACGTGTTGCCCGTTGCCGAGCATATCCAGCTTTGTCTGGCCGGGAGGTTCATGGACAGCCACAATGAGTTTGTCAAAATTTGCGGCCTCGGCACGGGTTTGCTCCAACCATTTGGCGAGGGTATCTTCTTCCACTTCACCGGGAGTGTTGAAGGGGGTCGGCTTGGAATAGCCTACGCCCATGAGTCCGAGTCCCGGAGCCAGTTCGCGAACGCGGCAATGGAGGTCGATGCCTTCTTCCTGCAACACTGCCGCAACGTCGTCCGTGTCCATGTTGCCGGGTTGGGCCAATATATTGGGGTTATACCGGCGCAAAGCTGCCAGTACGGATCGTGCCGCCGAGGCTGTGCCACGGTTGGTGATGTCCCCGGTTACGATGACGCCGGCGGCCGTTTCCAGATCCGGTATTTCCGAGAAAATGCTTGTTGATTCATGAATATCGCCGAGAGCAATCCAGTGCATGTGTCCTCCTGTGCGGATGGCGTGTGCAAGGCTTGCATAGGGTACGGGGATTTCCCGATGCTTTCAAAGGCTTTTTGCGGAAGTTATTTTCAGGACTGGGGGCCGGGCGAAACCAGAATGACCACACGACGGTTTCTGGCCTGGTTTTCGGGAATACTGTTGCCTGCCTTGTCCGTGTTCGGAGCAAGGGGGCGGGTAGCAGCCAGTCCCGTGACCTTGATGCGCTCGGGAGGAAATCCGTTGGCGATCAGGAAACGGGCCACGGATGATGCCCGGGCCGATGAAAGTTCCCAGTTGGATGGGAATTTGTCCGAGTGGATGGGCAGGTTGTCGGAATGGCCTTCGATGGTCAGCTTGTACTGCTGGCTGTTGAGCGGTTTTGCCAGCCGGTCCAGAATGGAGATGGCCCGTGTGGTCAGGGTAGCGTCACCGGACTTGAAGAATGCCGCTCCCTTCAGGTTCACGGCCACGGCGTCCGGCCGCAGCTTCAGGGAAAGGGCTTCGGTCTCATTGCCGATACGTTTGGATAATTCCAATTGCAGTTCAAAAAGGTTTTTCTGCCTGGCCTTGGGCGAGATTTGCTCATTTTTTTTTCGGATGGACGGCGCATCCTTGCCTTTCATGGCTTCTGCCATGATTGAGGAAACCGCTTCGTACCGGGTGGGGTCCACCTTGGAAACCGTGAGCATGAGCACGAAAAAGCACAGCAGCAGGGTCATCATGTCCGCAAAGGAAAGCGCCCAGTTGGAAGGCTCTTCCTTGCGGCGGTATGGAGAAGGTATGGGAGGGCGCTGCATGCCGTGCTCCGTTATCTGGCCGTTATGGACGACCATTTTCTCGGGGGCAGATAGCCCTTGAGCTTGTCAGTGATAATGGCTGCCGGTGTTTTGTCCTTGATATGCATGATGCCGTCCCGGAATACGCACATGAGGATGGTGCGCTCCTCCACCCTGCGCTCAACTTTGGTGGCAATGGGGAGATAAATGAGGTTGGCGAAAAGTACGCCGTACAGGGTAGTGGTCAACGCCGTAGCCATGCCCGGACCGATACGGGTAATGTCGTCCCCCATGGCCTGCATCATGGCAATAAGCCCTATAAGCGTGCCGATAATGCCAAAAGCCGGGGACAGGGCCGCCATGGTTCGATAGATGCCCGTGGCAAAGAGTTCCTGATCATGGTATTGCTGAATGCGATTATCAAGGATTTCGCGGAGTTCTTCCTTGCTGTATCCGTCGGCCAGCATTTGCAGCCCGTCGCGGAGAAACTCGTTGTCGATTTTTTTAATGGAACGTTCAAGGTAATCGTCGCCTTTGCCTGCCACGTTTTTGGAGATCTGGACCAGTACCTTGATATAATTGGCTATGGGCAATTCTTCCGCCGTAAAAGCGGTCATGAACAGGGCGAACACGCGCATGACTTCGCGCAGGGGATAGCAGATGAACGTGGCCGCGATGGTTCCGCCCAGCACGATGGCCAGCCCGGGGAGGTTGATGAATACCTGCACCGAATCCGTTGCAAAGAACGTTGCGGAGCAGAGAACGGCGATACCGGCAACAATGCCGAAAATGGTTGCTATATTCACGAGGCCTTGCCTCCCTTGACGGACCTGATTATTTCAATAAGCTCGTCCTGCACGTCTTCGGCCTCGGCATCGTCCACACTGGCCCTGTTCTGTGCCTCTTCACTGACGATGCGCGCGATTTTCTTGGCCAGGTTGGATTCGATCTTCTTGCGCGCGTCCTCGTCCGCAAGAGCCATGAGTACGCCGAGCTTGTAGTAGCCTATCTGCGAAAATACCTGTTTGAGCGTGCCGTTGTCCACGAAAACGATGTCGTTCACGTCTTCAAATTCTTCCAGCTTCTTGCGTTTGCGTTTGACCTTTTTGAAGTAGTCTTCCGGCTGTTCCGAAGCCCAGGACAAGGCGCTCTGTTTGTGGAAAAAGAACAGGCTTTCGGGAATCTCGCCGTTCGCGATTTTCTTGTAGAGTATCTTGGGGTCAGCCTGAACATCCTCGGCAAAGTCGAAGATGTCCACATACTCCAGCTCCGGCCCTGGGGCGCTGTTGCGGCTCAATTCCTTGTGCAGGTTCGAGGCCACCTGAAAGAAGTTTGGCGCATCCTTGATGCGGATGAACACTTCCTCAAAGGCCTTGGCATTTTTCGTTCTGGTGCAATCGATGAGCTTGAGCCGGGAAAGCTGATCTACCGCGACGCGGATATCGGCCTCGGACACCAGCAGGATATCCTTGATTTCACGCGAAAGCGCGGCAAGGCTCATGCCATGCTTGTGGTTGGGCAGGCGTTTGGCCTGTGCCGCGGGCAGGTTCACATGCGCCCGCCATGAAAGCTCCAGTATGCGGCAGATGCTCAGGAACGTGCTGTGGCAAATATTGGCGTTGGCGAGCCTCGCCTGTTTTTTGAGTCGTTCGATGAGCAGTCGCGTGAGGTGCTGGATGGTTTTCGGGCAACGGTCCAGCAGGGCCTGAATGGTCTGCTCGGTCAGAATCATCAGTTCGCAGTATTCGGCGGCCTCGGCCGAAGTGCTGCGGACAGTGCCCGTCAAAGCTCCTTTTTCCCCGAATATTTCCCCTTTGCCCACTCGGTCCAGCACAACCTTGCGGTTGCCGTCCGTACGAAAAAGCGTCACAGCACCTTTTTTGACCATATAGGCGTGGCTAGCCTGTTGGCCTTCCCGAAAGATGACCTGATCCTTGTAAAATGCCTTGACGTTGCGAACATTCTGCTTGGAGGTCATGATCTCCCCTTGATCATCCCGTGCTTTATGGTCGAACCGTAAGAAAGATTCATTATGCTATCAATTATTTAGAAAAAAGTACAACCATGCACAGCCGACAGCCGTCATGACTGGGGAATAATGAGAGGTATAATCAGCTAGATTGCGAGAAAATGCGAAAAATCGAAAATAAAGGGCAAAAAACGTGAGTCTCTTGTGGACAAATATCATGGGTGATTATAGATTGCCTTTCACGAAGCTGTAGCCGTTTCTATTACAATACGCTTAATGTTGTGAAAAATGAACGCATTGTAGCACAATGTGTTCTGAACTCATGCGAGGATCTCATGGCACTTTTCGGGAAAAAAGACAGTAGCGATGCCAACCACGGGGAATTGAATGCTTTCCTCGGAGTGGGTACTGAATATCGGGGCAAACTTGACTTTGTAGGCACTGTCCGTATAGACGGCTCCTTTGAAGGAGAAATTTCCACGGACGGAACTCTTGTGCTGGGGCGTGAAGCTTCCATCAAGGGAATAGTGCGCGTAGGCGAACTGAACTCCTGCGGCCGCATTGTCGGCGACGTCGAGGTCTGTGGAAAGGCCACTCTTCAGAAAACGTCCATTTTGGAAGGTAGTCTCGTGGCTGAGAAGTTGGCTGTCGAGCAGGGAGCTGTTCTTGACGGTTCCATTTCCATGACGGGCGGAGCTGTAAAGATGGCCCCCATAACCAACGTGCTTCGTGCGGACTTTGCGCCTGTTGGCGAGTCTTCTGAAGAAGCATGTGAAGTTGTGGAAGAGCAGGAACAACAGGCCGTATCCGGTGTCCAATAGCCGGAACGGGCAGGAGGATTGGATATGTATGAATTGGTTGTTACCGTGAATGGAAAGGAACGTTCGGTTCTCAAGGCTGAAAACAAGCTTGATGTGGAACTGGAACGCCAGCGGCACATTCGTTCGCTTACTGAAGGCGTGGCCGAAGTGCGCGAAGTAAAGCAGGGTGCGAAAAAATAATATTTTTGGTTCTTTGATTTGCAAAAGAGGCGGTTCCGTCAGGAACCGCCTCTTTTTTTGTTGCTTTGGGTTATAAAAAGAAACAGGCCCGCAGGCCTGTTTCGTATGAAGGGGAGAGGATTATGATCTATGGCCGCTGTGCGGCCTTGTTGCGGGGAGCCCTCCGTTGGGCGGCCCGGCAGGTTCGGATGCCGGACCGCCGCGGATGCGGGCTGTGTTTACGACCTGTACCGGGAGAACCGGATCGGCCCGGAGCCGGCATACCGGGTGGGGAGTTGTCCGAAACGAGGGGAGGGGAGGGAGATCCGGACGGGTATGCTGGCTAGAGGGCAGAGAGTTCCGGGCCGTCCATCGACTCCGGGACAGGTCCCCGTTTCAAGAACGAGAGTTCGAGCCTGGCGTCTTTTCCACCGTTGAGAGAGGGGGCGGTTTTGAAAAAACGCTCGCAGCAAGTGTGCCGCGTTGATCAGTATGTTGTGTGCTGATTTCATGCTCGTCGTCCTTGTTGTTTGGACTGTAAGCATAGTGCGTGCCAAAGTGTTATTTCTTTTTATTACAATGACTTGTTCGGTTGATGGTGTTTTTGATGTGCATCCAGCCCTGCATTTTTTTGCACAGACGTGCGCAGGTATGTGCAATGAGTGGGGCTTATCGGGGATAGACGAGCAACAAGTAGCCGAGTGCCAGCAGCGCTATGCTTGAGGCTCGTAAGGTTTGGTTGAATACAATGAGTTTCAACCCCATGCGCGGACGGAATATTCCTGCGTAATATGGGAATTGATGCCGTACGGCACGCATGGGCGAGGAAAGGATGTTGGCCACCAGCATCGCCAGAATGACTTGAGGGGCCGTGAGCACGCCTTCGCCCAGCAGTGCTGCGGCCAATGTCAGGCTGCCGTGGATTTCTCCAAGCAACTGCACGGCAATGATGCTCAAGGCCTCTGGCGGCAAAAAGTCGAGGAGTCCCATGTTGCTGCCAAGCGTTTTTTGAATGAAATCAAAGAATCCATAGTGCCGGGCAAGAAATATCGCCGTGTAGGTGGGGATGGTGATGAAGGCGATTTTGGGCAGACGTTTTCGGAACCGCTGCCATGCCAAAACCAGAGGGTGACTTTTTTTACGTTTCTGTTCGGCCTCGTCGAGGCGGCAGGGCACACAGCCCCCGTCCAGCGGTGGTAGGGCAAAATGGCCGACAAACACGACGATGAGCGTTCGCATGAACGCTGCTGAAAGCGTGAGGCCCATGTATGTCCAGCCCACGTGCGGTGTGGCGCTGAAATAGCCGAGGATGATGCCATAGAGGCTGGGCAGGTGCTGGCAGAAGACGGGAAAGCTGTTGAACAGGTTGGAGAAAACCAGTTCCTTGTCCGACAACTGTTTTTTGTCATAGGCCTCTGCCAGCATGTTGTTGGCTGTGAAGCCGGAAAAGAAGGCCATGGAAAAACTGGCGGCCGCCACATCCTTGAGCCGCCCGAACTTGGCTATGGGCGCGGCCAGCACGGCCATGAATCGTGTCCAGTTCAGGGTTTCAATGAGAATACCGACGAACAGGCCCACGCTGATGAACAGTATGAGCCGTGAAAGAGGAAGCAAAAGGCCTTTGTAGATCATGGCCCATGTCAGAGGTTCCATGGATTTTACTTGCGCTTCCGGATTTTGATTTTTTTCATGGCGGCTGCTTCTTCATCGTTCATATGCAGCGTGTGTTTTTCCGTGGGGAAACGATGATAGCGGACGTCTTCGCAATACCGCGCCAAGGCCGCTGTAGCTTCCTTGCCCATTTCCGCATAGGTGCGCACGAATTTCGGCGTGAAGCGGTCGAACATTCCCAAAACGTCGTGCCAGACCAGAATCTGACCGTCGGTGACGTTGCCCGCTCCTATGCCGACCGTTGGTACCGTGACGTTTTGCGTCACAAGCTCTGCGGTTTCTTCGGGCATCGCCTCAAGAACAATGGAAAATACCCCGGCTTCTTCCAAGGCCATGGCGTCATCAATCAATTGCTGCACAGCGGCAGCACTTTTGCCTTGGGCCTTAAACCCGCCAAAGCGGTTGACGTGCTGTGGCGTCAAGCCCAGATGTCCCATGACGGGGATTCCTGCCGCTACGATGGCCCGAATTCTGTCGACAACAGCTCCGCCTCCTTCCAGCTTGACGGCCTTTGCCCGACCTTCCTGCACAAGTCTTCCTGCGTTGGCAACGGCCTGCTCCACGCTCACATGGTAGGACATAAAGGGCATGTCCACTACGAGCAAAGCGTGCTGCACACCGCGAGATGCAGCCAGAGAATGGTGGATCATGTCTTCCATGGTGACTGACAGCGTGTCTTCATGGCCGAGAACGACCATTGCCAGAGAATCACCCACCAGAATCAGGTCTGCTCCGGCATTGTCAGCGGTCACCCCCGTGGCATAGTCGTATGCCGTGAGGCACGCTATTTTGCGGTTTGACCCTTTCATGGCCGTGATTCCGGGAGCTGTCATGGTCTTGCGCGGTTTGCCCTTGCCGCCGTATGGCTTATCTGTATTGTCCTGTGGCATGTGATCTCCGGTTTTTTGCGGACGGAGCGTCCTGATGATCGGGAGCAGTTATCATAGTCGAATGAAAGCCGCGTGGCAAAGGGGAAAGAGCTTCAAAAAAAACGCCGCGGCCTGTTCGGCCACGGCGTTTTTTTTGAAATCAGACTCTTGGGCTACATGGGCGCGAGGTGCTGGAGCACCCAGATGACCCGGCCCAGAGTGCGCTTGTCCATCTCGTCGGCCGGGATGGTCAGGTCGCTGTGCTGGGAGTTGTCAGCCTTGAGCAGGAATTCTCCGTCACGCAGGTAGGCGCGGCGAATCATCAGACCCTGATGCGGGAAGTGCACGGCTACGAGGTCGCCGTCCGGGTGCTGTTTCTGGCTCTGGTCGATGCCGACAAAGGCGCCGCGCCCGATGACCGGCTCCATGCTGGCGGAATCCATGCGGATGACCTGCAACTGCGGGCGGAAGAAGGATTCCGGAATGGAAAGCTCTTCAAGCGGTTGGGGTTCCCATTTGTTGTTGTCGGACTGGGCTCCGGCAACAGAAGAAACCGAAACCACGCGACCGCGTGAATTCATACGCCCGTAAGGCGTGGGGGCCTCTCGCAGAATGGTGTCCGCGGGGATTTTTGCCTTGCTGGCGTTGATGTAAACAGGCTCAACGCCGTCTGCCAGCCAATCCGGGTCCAGGCCGTGGCTGCGATACAGCTTCAAAAACCATTCAGCGGGAATGGAGCAGCGGCGCTTGGCGTCGGAAATGCTTGACTGGCGGACGTCGAGCACTTCGGCCAGCTGCACCTGAGTGCGGGCACCTGTGGCTTTTTTGATGCGTTCGAGTGCATCTTCAAACCACTTGCGCTGGGCTTCATCGCACTTTTTCTTTTGTTTGGGCATGTCTCTCTCCTACAGTATGACGTTCCCGGTGGGTTGGAATGTCTTTTTTCTGCATTTTCCAAGAAAATTGCGCTTTATGAGTATTGCTCCGTGGATGGAGCATTGAGTTTTTGCTGCGATTTCTTGGTATTCCTAATACGAATTGGGGGAAATCCCTAGCTCAGAATGGGGGAATTTCCTAGATTTGTCAAGCTTGGCTTCGGGTATTGAAACAGAAAAACACATTAAAAACGGGGCAATCTATCAGATCGCCCCGTTTTTATAGGATTTTATACTTTAGATGTATACTTTAAACTTTTACCGGAAGAATTTCAAGAATGGTGTTTCCGGCGTGAAAATAAACCGGGATTTCTTGTTGAAGGACTTCCGGTAGGCGTCAAGGCTGCGCTTGAAGGCATAAAACTCTGGTGATTGCCCCAAGGCTTCTGCATAGATGGCCGTGGCCTTGGCATCGCCCTGGCCTCGCAGTACCTGGGATTCCTTTTCAGCTTCTGCCAGAATGATGCTTCTTTCCTTGTCGGCTTGTGCCTTGATGCGGTCCGAGGCTTCCTGCCCTTCGGAACGATACTGCTTGGCCTGCCGCTGGCGTTCCGCCTTCATGCGGCCGAAGATTGCCGTGGCGTTTTCCGGCGGAAGGTCCGTGCGCTTGATGCGAACATCGATGACTTCAATACCGTATGGTTCCAGCTGTTTTTTGGTTCGTGCTGTCACGTTGGCCATGATCTCGGGGCGTTTGCGGGAAACGACCTCGATGAGCGTGTAGCGGCCGAGGCTGACGCGCAACTGGGAACGGATGATGTCGTCCAGCCGGGCCTGTGCGCCGGGAATGGTGCGCACTTTCTGATAGAACACCAACGGATTGGCAACGCGCCATTTGGCGAAGCTGTCGATGTTCATGTATTTCTTGTCTTCCGTAGTGATTTCTTCGGGCTTGGCGTCATAATCCAGAATGCGCGATTCAAAGTAGACCACATCCTGTACCAACGGCAGTTTGAAGTGCAGCCCGGGGCCGAGCGGATCGTTGTGCACGGGTTTACCCAGTTGCAGCACGAGGGCCTCTTCGGTCTCGTCCACAGTAAAAACGCTTTGCGTCAGGACCACGATCGCCACCAGTATGAGTCCGATCAGGAGAGCGGTGTTCTTATTCATATAAATACCTTCTCCCTATTGCTTGGCCTGGTTGGCTGTTTTGCCCTGGCGGATTGAATCCAGCGGCAGATAGGGAATGGATTTTTTCAAGGCGTCGTCGGAAAGAATCAGTTTTTCCGCGTCGGGGTTGGACAGGATCGACTCCATGGTTTCCAGATACAAGCGGCGTTTGGTGATGTCCTTGGCCTTTTTGTACTCCTTGAGCACTGACAGGAAACGGGATGCGTCACCCTGTGACTTGCGTATCTTGGCCTCGGTATATGCCTGTGCGGCGTTGGTTATGCGCGCCGCCTGGCCTCGGGCCTTGGGCAGGATGTCGTTGCGGTATGCCTCTGCTTCGTTAATGAAGCGGCTTTTGTCCTCGCGGGCAGATGCGACGTCCTTGAACGCGTCTACAACCTGGTCCGGCGGATGGACGTTCTGCATCTGAACGGCCACGATACTGATGCCGGACTTGTAGAGATCCAGGATGTGTTGCATGAGTTCACGCGTCGACGCCTGTATTTCCTGCTTGCCCGTGGTCAGTGCATCGTCGATCTTGCTTTTGCCGATTACCTCACGCATGGCCGCGCTGGCCGCGTTCTTGATGGTTCCTTCCACGTCCTTGACGTTGAAGAGGTAATCCTTGGCATCCTTGATGAGGTACTGGACAATGAACTGTACGCTGACGATGTTTTCATCGCCGGTAAGCATGAGGGATTCGTCCGGGATCCCCCGTTCCTGTCCCTGCCTGAACGGCACGGAGCGGTTGCGCACTGCGGAACGGAATCCCATTTCGATGCGGCGGATTTGCGTTACCTTGGGCGTGACGACACTTTCCACCGGATAGGGCATGTGGTAATGCGGCCCGGATGTGGTGATGCGCGAAAATGCGCCGAAACGCTTGACAACACCCACCTCATCCGGATCCACTATGTAGATGCCGGAAAGAAGCCACAGCGCTGCCACGATAAGGAGGATGAATTTTCCGCCGGGCAGCTTGAAGCCTTTGAGCTTTCTGAACTGTTCGTTGAGGTCGTCAAATCCGGGGGGAGTACCGCCGGTGTTCCCTTGCCGTTGTTTTTGGAGTTTTTCCCAGTCCCAATTCATAATACTTACCAAATAGGCGTTCACATGGCTTAGGTCAAGGAATCCTGTGATTAATAACGCAAAAACAGAGCAAAAAAAGTATTGTAACGGTCTTGAAAGGGGCATGAAGCCTTTTGGGGTGCCGATATGAGCCTGTATTATTATTCTCGCGGTTTTTTTCGTTGGGTGCGGGCCAAGGTGCTGCGCAGCGAGGTGCGGATCGGTGGGCATTGCCTTTTGTGCGGCCGTTGTTGCCATGACTTGCGCATTATGGACAATGGCAAATGGATTACTTCCCGGAAACAGCACGAGCAGTTGGTACAGAATAGCCCGGAGTACGGCCGTTTCAACATCATCGGCCGCGACGGTTGCGGTTTTCTGACCTATTCCTGTTCCTGCGTGAGCGATGAAGGTGTTTGTACCGACTATGAAAACCGTCCTTTGATTTGCAGCGACTATCCTTCTCCGACATTATATTATCGGGGAGTGGACCCGCCGGCCCACTGCGGGTATTATTATGAAGCCCTGACTTTCAGGGCGGCCCTGCGGCAATTGCTGGGCCGAGAGCAGTCCTTTGGCAAAGTGTTGCGGCAAGAGCGGAAGCGGATGACCAAGGAAGAAAGGCAGGCATGAAGAAAACGGCACTCATCGTTCTGGCGCTGGTTGCGGTCCTTGGGGCCGGATCATATTTTCTTTTTCGGGGCGGAGCCGAGCCTGTGCGGATCATCAAGTCCGGACGGGTTGAGAAGGCTCAGGTCCGCAAGGTCTTGCAGGCTACGGGTATTGTCAAGGCTCAGGTGGGCGCGCTGATCAAGATTGGTGCCCGGGCCACGGGGATTCTGGAAAAGGTGCTGGTCAAAGTTGGCGATACAGTCAAAAAGGGCGATCTTGTGGCCGAGGTCGATGACCGTGAATTGCGGGCCAGGATTGCCGAGGCCGAAGCCCGCTTGCGGCTGGCCGAGGCCAGACGCGTGTATGCCGCAAAAACACTGCCTCGCAAGCGCCAATTGGTGCAGAAGAAGCTGGAAGCGCAGGATTCTCTTGATCAGGCGCTTCAGGACGAGCATGTGGCCCGGTTCGAGGTTGCAGCGGCCAGGGCCACTTTGCAAACCCTGCATGTGCAGAGCTCCTATTACAAAATTTATAGCCCCATGGACGGCATTGTCAGTCAGGTGGCTGCGCAGGAAGGGGAAACCATTGTTTCCGGACTCAATGTTTCCAACCTTGTGACCGTTCTCGATCCGGCACGATTGGAAATGTGGATTTACGTGGATGAAACCGACGTTGGCCGAGTGCACGTGGGGCTGCCGGTGGAGTTCTCGGTGGACGCCCATGCCGACCGTATTTTCCATGGCAGGGTGGATCGGGTTTACCCGGAGCCGGAAGTCAGGGACAACATCGTCTACTATCGCGCTCTGGTCATGGTGGACAGCTCTCAAGCCCGTTTTCTCCGCCCGGAGATGACCACACAATGTAAGATCATTGTCGAAACACGGGACAATGTGCTCAGTATCCCCAATGCCGCTCTCAAATGGATTTCCGGAAGGCAGGTCGTTTTCGTGGGCGAGCCGGACACCGACGAACCGCGAGAAGTGACTCCCAAACTCGGGCTGCAGGGTCTTGAGCGGAGCGAGGTGCTTTCCGGCCTTGAGGACGGCGAACCTGTTGCCGTGCAACTGGTGGTGCCGGGCAGCAAACTTGGCGGCAAAGGGATTTAGGATGGATATGGCCATCCGCATGCGGCACATCGATCGCACCTTCCGGCAGGAACCGCAGCAAATCGGCAATGGCGAAGACCGTGGGGTGGACGTACTCAAGGACATTTCGCTGGATATTGCCAGGGGCGAGTTCGTGGCCCTGCAAGGCACATCCGGTTCGGGAAAGTCCACGTTGTTGCAGCTCATGGGGTTGCTGGATCAGCCTTCTGCCGGTTCCTATACGCTTATGGGGCGCGATGTGGCCGGTCTTGATGATAACGCCCGTTCCGACCTGCGCAACTGTTGTCTCGGATTCGTGTTTCAGAGCTTTTACCTTATTCCATACGCTTCGGCTTTGGAAAACGTGATTTTGCCCGGCCTGTATTCCGGTACGTCACGTGCGGAGTTGCGTTCCCGCGGCGTTTCACTGCTGGAGCGTGTGGGGTTGGGAGACCGCATGAATTTCAAGCCCTCCCGGCTGTCCGGCGGGCAACAGCAGCGCGTGGCCATGGCCCGGGCTTTGGTCAATGAGCCTGACATCATTCTTGCGGATGAGCCGACGGGGCAACTCGATTCCACGACCAGCGAAGAAATCATGGGGCTGTTCCACGACGTCCATGCGCTGGGGAAAACCATTGTTCTGGTGACACACGATGAAATCGTGGCCGCCGGGGCGGGGCGGATTATCCATCTCGAAGACGGCCGCATCGCGGACTGATTCGGGGGCGGCAGGAGGTACTGGGAACTTTGAAACGGCCCGAGGGCTGCGAGGCGGGGTGCATGCGATTTATTCGGTTGTTGCCGCAGATTCAGGGCATGGCCCTTGAAGCCTTATGGGCCTACAAGCTTCGATCCCTGTTTGTCGTTCTTGGGGTGGCTATGGGTATTGCTTCGCTCACGCTTATTGTCACCGCTGTGGATGGTGCCAACAGAAAAACGCTGGAAATCGTGGAAATGTTCGGTCCGGACGCTGCGTTCGTGCTGGGAGGGAATCTCAAGAAACGCGCTGTGGGCATGCGTACGCTGACCCTGAGTCATGAAGACGCCCGGCGCATTCGCCAATCATTGCCCGGCGCATATCTTGTCGTGCCCATGCGTGCCAAGGGCGGCCAGACCATTCGTTTTCGCAACAAAAATTATCAGGACGTGTTTGTAGTGGGAGCTACCGAGAATTACGCCACGGTCTGGAACTGGCCTTTGCAGGAAGGGCGCGATATCCGGCTTGAAGATGAGCGGACAGGTGCGCGAGTGGCCCTGCTCGGTTCCAAGCCGTCCCGCGAGTTGTTCGGGGACGAATCTCCCGTGGGTAAAACCGTTTTTGTCAGCGGTATTCCCTTTCAGGTAGTGGGGTTGCTTTCCTATCGGGGCATGACCGGGGGCGGCGGAGACATCGACAACCGTATCATCATCCCCCTTTCAACACTGACGACCCGTTTTAATATGGATCGTAAATATTTCCGCGCCTTGAGGGTCAAGTTTCACGAACCGTCATACATGGATGCGCACACGGAAAATTTGCGTTCCCTGTTACGGCATTTGCATGAGCTCCCGCCGGATCAGGACGACGACTTCACGATTCTTACAGCCGACGAGGTGCTCAGGTTCCTGTCCATGTTCAAGGGGGGGCTTGCTGTTTTTCTCGGTGTGACTGCCACCATTGCCATGCTGGTGGGCGGTTTTGTGCTGGCCAACCTGTTCACCATCAGCGTAAGCGAGCGTAGTGAGGAAATCGGCCTTAAACGGGCCATGGGTGCGCATCGTTCCGCCATTATGGGACAATTTCTGTTGGAAGCCTCCTTGTTGACGCTGGCGGGCGGGGTATTGGGCCTGATCCTCGGACTGGGGCTTGGTCAGTTGCTTTCGCGTCTCGATATTCTGGAGATTCGTTTTTCGTGGAAAGTCTTTGCCATGGCCATGGGAAGTGCTCTGGCTGTGGGGCTGGTTTTCGGGCTCAAGCCAGCCCGGCATGCGGCGAACCTCGACCCTATTCAGGCCCTCAAGGGCCTGGACTGATTTTATTTTTTTCTGTTTATCCGGTGGAAGTGGTCACTCGGAAGTGCCCAGCTTCATGTTTTTTGGGGTTCATGGTATGTCTTATGGACATATTCGGGCAACCTGAGAGAGGGGAGAATACTTCATGCGTTCCGATCACAAGCGTTCCCGCCAGCGTGTGCTGGTGGGCAATGCCCTTTTGATTCTCGTGGCCGCAGTGCTACTGGCATTTTTTTTCAGTCTGGACCTTTTTGAAGGTGGGGGGAGTTTTTTCGACAAGGAAGCCGCCCGCAAGCTTCATTTCAAGGGAGATGTGAGTTTTCGCGACATGGGGGACAAACAGCGCGAGGTTTTGACCAAGGTGCTGAACAAATATGAAGATGCTCTTGAGCGGGTCGAAGTTGTGGTTACCAAACAGGATTCCTACGCAAAACTCGGCAAGGGCACGCAATTGCTTTACGAGATCAGGATTCGCCTCGTGGGGGGCGGTCGCATGAATTCGCCGACACGCCGGACAACATGGGAGCGATTAGGGCAGGACGTATCCTCCAAAGTGGAGAAAGACCTCAAGGGATATGCGACCATGCACGGCGGACGCCTCAAGACCAAAAGTGGCAATATGGTCATCAACAGCATGTAATCGGGACCGTCAACCACAATATATTGGACTACGGCTCGCAAATGCCGTACAAGACCTTCGCCTGCGACCCCGGCAACTCCCTGTCCGGAGGCGTTTTGGTGCGCCTGCGGCGTTTCGCCGTTTTTTCAGCCTGAACGACGAATATGAAGATAGAAAATATAAGAAATTTCAGCATAATAGCTCACATTGACCACGGTAAGTCCACGCTGGCAGACCGTATCCTTGAACTCACGGGCATGGTTTCCGACCGTGAGAAGAAAGACCAGTATCTGGACAAGATGGAGCTGGAGCGCGAGCGCGGCATCACCATCAAGGCCCAGACCGTGCGTATTCCTTACAAAGCCGCTGACGGCGAGGAATATGTACTCAACCTCATCGACACGCCGGGCCATGTGGACTTCAGCTATGAGGTCTCCCGCTCGCTGGCGGCCTGCGAGGGCGCATTGCTCGTGGTGGACGCGACTCAGGGCGTGGAAGCCCAGACCCTTGCCAACGTCTATCTCGCTCTGGACAACGATCTGGAAGTGATTCCGGTCCTGAACAAGATCGACCTGCCCAGTGCGGATACCGAAGCCATCTCGGCGGAAATCGAGGAAGTTATCGGTCTGGACTGCTCCGAATCCCTGCATGTTTCCGCCAAGACGGGGCTGAACGTGGACAAGGTGGTGGAAGCGGTCATTGAGCAACTGCCCGCGCCCGGCGGTTCTCCGAACGAGCCGCTCAAGGCCCTGATTTTTGACTCCTGGTACGATTCCTATCAGGGCGTGGTGGTGCTTTTCCGCATTCTTGAGGGAACCCTGAAAAAGGGTGATGCCATACGTATTTTCTCTACGGGCAAGGATTTCGATGTCACCCGTCTTGGTGCGTTCAGCCCCGAACCTACCGACCTCAAGACCATGGGGCCGGGCGAGGTAGGATTTTTATGTGCCAGCATGAAGGAGCTGGGCGATGCCCCGGTTGGTGATACCATCACTCATGCCGGGCGCCCGACGCCTGAAGCGTTCCCCGGCTTCAAGCCGGTAAAGCCCATGGTTTTTGCCGGGCTGTATCCCATTGAGCCGTCCGAGTACGAGACCCTGAAGGCGGCTTTGGAAAAATTGCAGCTCAACGATGCGGCTTTTACGTACGAGCCGGAAACATCGCAGGCTCTTGGTTTCGGCTTTCGTTGCGGGTTCCTTGGCCTGTTGCACATCGAGATCATCCAGGAGCGCTTGGAGCGCGAGTTTGATGCCAAGCTCATCACCACGGCTCCGTCGGTTGTTTACAAGGTGGACACCGTGGACGGCCAGTCCCTGATCATCGATAACCCAAGCAAACTGCCCGATCCCACGCGCATTGAATCCATTTATGAACCGTATGTGCACATGGATATTCACGTTCCCAACGAATATGTCGGGCCTGTGCTGGCCTTGTGCGAGGAAAAACGCGGCATTCAGAAGAACATGGGCTACCTGACGCCCACCCGCGTAATGATCACCTATGAGATTCCCTTTGCCGAGGTCATGTACGACTTTTTTGACAAACTGAAGTCCAGCACCAAGGGGTATGCCTCCCTTGATTACGAGATCATCGACTACCGCGAGGCAGACATGGTCAAACTGGACATCCTCATCAACGGCGACCCGGTGGACGCCTTCTCCTGCATCGTGCACCGCGAGAATTCCGCCCGCCAGGGCCGTTCCATAGCCTTGAAACTCAAGCGTTCCATTCCCCGGCAGATGTTCGAGGTGGTCATTCAGGCTGCCATCGGGCGCAAGATCGTGGCCAAGGAACGTAACGCTCCCTTCCGCAAAGACGTGACCGCCAAGTGCTACGGCGGCGACATCACCCGTAAGCGTAAACTCTTGGAAAAGCAGAAGGAAGGCAAGAAGCGCATGCGGCGTATGGGCAATGTGGAAATTCCGCAGGAGGCATTCCTTGCCGTCCTCAAGGCCGATGAGGACTAAACCAAACCCGGCCGGGGGCATGCAGCTTTCCCGACTCGTGAAGGACATTCCATGAGCAAAGACATCGTCAAATCCGTGCGCGAGACATTCGAAATTCTTGTGGTCGCGCTGATTCTGGCCTTTTTCATTCGTACCTTCGTGGTGCAGGCCTTCAAGATTCCCTCGGGTTCCATGCTTGAGACATTGCAGATCGGAGATCATCTTTTGGTCAGCAAGTTTTTGTATGGCATCAAGCTGCCGTTTTCAGACCATATCCTCATCCCGATTTCGGATCCGGATCGGGGCGATGTCATCGTGTTCAAATATCCGGAAAATCCCTCGGTGGACTTCATCAAACGCGTTATCGCCGTTCCGGGCGATACCGTGGAAATCCGCAGCAAGAAACTTTACGTGAACGGCAAACTGGATCAGAACCCGCACGTCCAATACAAGGATCCGACCATTTACCCCAAGGCCGAGCGCTTCCCGGAAAAACTCACGCCAGATGAATTCGACGCCTATTTCAATGGCTCGGCACACATGTCCAAGCGTGACAACATGCCGCTTCTGACCGTGCCGGAGGGCAAGTACTTCGTCATGGGAGACAACCGTGACGGCTCCCACGATTCCCGTTTCTGGGGATTCGTCGATCGTTCGGCCATCATCGGCAAGGCCTTGATCATTCACTGGTCGTGGGCAAGCCTCACGGATGTACGCTGGAACCGTATCGGCATGCTGGTGAAATAACTCATCCACACATTGTGACTAGCATCTCTGAAGGTTCCGGGCAGCAGCAAACGTGTCCGGGGCCTGACCTGTTTTGATCAACTGAAATGACTCTTTCATTGTAAGATACTTTGTTCGGGCCTTATTCAAACAAACGTTTAAACCAACTTTTGACCAACGAAGATTTTAGCCATGCGAATCGACGTACATACTCATGCCTTTGCCCCCAAGATTGCGGACAAGGCGGTACACCAATTGGAAGGCCACTACGGGATACATCCCGTTGGAACGGGCAAGGCTGACGATTTGATTGAACAAATGGACAAGGCCGGACTGGACAGGGCCGTTGTTCTGCAAGCCGCCACCTCGCCCAAGCAGGTTGTTCCGGCCAACGACTGGGCCATCAATCTTCAGAAAAACAATCCCCGGTTCATACCCTTTGGAACGCTGCATC
The DNA here is from genome assembly GCA_913060505.1 of uncultured Desulfovibrio sp. GTDB lineage: Bacteria > Desulfobacterota > Desulfovibrionia > Desulfovibrionales > Desulfovibrionaceae > Pseudodesulfovibrio. Next base: position 34,488 of record CAJXRQ010000019.1, on the reverse strand, counting down.
CGGATTTCGACCGCAATGCCGAAGAACTGGACCGTCTTGAAGAGAACGGCATTCAGGGGCTGAAATTCCATCCGGACTTTCAGGGTTTTCGTATGGACGATCCCAAGTTCTATTCGTTGATGGAACAGGTGGGTGACAGGTTTATCTGCCTTTATCACGTGGGCGATAGCCTTCCCCCGGCAGAGAATCCGTCCTGCCCGAAAAAAATGGCCGACCTGTACAGGGCTTTCCCGGAAACAACCATGATTGCGGCGCATATGGGTGGTTATCGCCAGTGGGAATACGCTTTGGAACATATCGCGGACACGGGAATCTATGTTGATTGCTCCAGTGTCCTCGAATTTGTGGATGATGATCTGTTGACGAAACTGTATAGCGTCTACCCGGAAGACAAGGTGTTGTTCGGAAGTGACTATCCCTTGTATGGCGCGGCATCCGAAATCGAGGAACTGACCCGCAGGTTGGAACTGAGCAGCGAACAGCTGGACAATCTTCTGAGTCGCGCCGGGGAATTATTCGAGTGATGGGCGCATTCTTTGCCCGGTTTTGTGCTGTTGTCCCAACCCCTGTGGGGGGGCGACGACACCGTTGACCCGGCTGGCGGGTTCTTGCTTTTACAACCTGCCAAAACAGAAAAATTGCGGGAGCATCGTCGGGTGCTCCCGTTTTTTTGTGTGAGCTTACATTGCTTTTGCAGGGCAAAAAAAGGAAAAGGCTGTGACGGCGCTGTCGGAGTAGCACGAAAAAGCCGCCTGACGGCGGCTTTGATGTTTTCCTGAGTGCGAAAAAAAAAGTTTGTTTTAGGCTACAGCACTGAGAAGCTGTGCTTGCGGGGCTTCTGTTGCGCCATAGGCGGAAAGGGCCTTGCTCATGACGGCTGAGGTTACATCTGCCGTGGACAGCTCCTCGGGCGAGGTCTCAGCGTCGAGTTGCTGGGACAACGATTGCAATCCGGACTGCTCGGCCAGATCCTTTTCCAGGGCGGCGAGCAGCTCTTCGGTGGGATTGATGGTTTCTTCATCGTCCGTTACTTCGGCCGTGGCCGTCTGGGTGAGCACGCGGCTGGTAACGCTGCTGCTTCCATCGCTTGCCTGCGAGGTCGTAACGGCATGGAAAACTTCCTCGGAGCCGTTGTCGAAGAAACTGTTCAGTTCCTTGTTCACGCCGTTGTTGAACTGTTCTATGGCCGAGTTGCCCGCATTGATGCCGTAGTTGCGGTCGATCATCTTCAGGGTGTTGAGCAAACCGTCGCCAATGGCCTGTTCGCTCTGGCCCGATGAAGCCGACTGCACCACCATGCCCATGGCGGCGGTGGCGGCATCTTCACCATATTGCTCCTCAATCCAGCGGACAGTATCCTCAAGTGAGGAAACAAGCCCGGAAGAATCCTTTTCTTCGCCGCTTTTGTCCGTAAACCCGTTCAGGTACGAACCCATGATGTCGCCAAACGCGTCCACCTTGTCGTTGATGGCCGAGTATGACTTTGTGAGCGCCGAGCTGGAAATGGTCAGCTGTGGGGATGCGGTCGATGACGAGTTCTTCGCGGACGAGCCGAACAGCGTGCCGAAACCGGAGCCGGACTGCTGGTCCGAACTCTGATTCTGTTGCAGTAATGTGCTGTTAAGATGGCTTGCCTGAAGAATCATCACTATGCTCCGCAGTGGTTGCTGTTAACCCTATATCGGCAGGCTACGGAATAACTTTACGTTGCGTGGGGCATTTTGTTAGATTCGCCTACCAAAACGATATAAGGAGAATGGTTGTGGCCGAATTCAGGCTTGTAAATACCGTGAAAGCGGCGGGTTGAGCCGCCAAAATCGCTCCGGGTGATCTGGAGCGGGCTCTTTCCGGGTTGAAAGGGCTTCACGACCCCAGAGTGCTCGCCGGTATGGGCGGCGACAATGAAGATGCGGTGATCATGCGTTTCCCTGCGGGCAAGGCGCTGGTTCAGACCGTGGACTTCTTTACGCCCATCGTAAACGACCCGTTCCGGTTCGGGCAGGTGGCCGCAGCCAATGCGCTTTCCGATGTGTATGCCATGGGCGGAGAACCCTGGGCAGCCATGAATATCGTGTGTTTCCCGGCCAAGACCATGCCCGGAACCATATTGGAGCGGATCATTGCCGGTGGTCTGGACAAGGTCCGTGAGGCCGGTGCCGTGCAAGCCGGTGGGCACAGTGTCGAGGATGACGAAATCAAATTCGGTCTGGCGGTTTCCGGGGTTGTCGACCCGGACAATTTCGCATCCAACCGGGGAGTCCGGCCCGGAGACGAGCTTTTGCTGACCAAGCCGATCGGCACAGGCGTACTGGCTACGGCGGTCAAGGCCGAGTGGCAGGACTGCGACCGGCTGGAGGAATTGCTTTACACATGGGCTTCGCGTCTGAATGTGGGGGGCGGAGCCGTGATTCGGGAACTGGCGCTCAAAGGAGCCACTGACATTACCGGTTTCGGGCTGGGAGGCCACCTTGTGGAATTGGCTCAGGCCAGCAAGGTGCGTATCGAGTTGCACACTGACCGTGTGCCGTTCCTCCCCGAGGCCGTGGAACTGGCCGGTATGGGGCTGCTTCCTGCGGGGAGCCTGTGCAACCGGGATCATTTTATGGGCCGTGCGGAGTTGGCTGAAGGGCTTGATCCCGTGTTGCGGGATTTGACCTTTGATGCGCAGACTTCGGGCGGACTGGTGTTGGCCGTGCCACCACAAAAGCTGGAGCAGGCCCGCGCCATGTTGGAGGCTTCCGGAGATCTGGTAGCCCATGTGGGAACGGCGGTTGAACCGGGAAAAACCGGGAAAGATGCCGTGTTGATCGTGAAATAAGGCCGGATTCTTCCGGCATTCGTATATATCAAGGAGAAACAAGAATATGCCTGTCCGTGAAAAGGACGATTTTTTGGTTTTCGGCTCCCCGCTCGTGGGGGAGGAAGAAATAGCGGAAGTGGAACAGAGCCTCAGGAGCGGCTGGTTGGGAACCGGCCCCAAGGTGGCACGTTTTGAAAAGGATTTTGCCGCCTACACCGGTGCTGAACATGCTGCGGCCTGCAACTCCTGCACCGCGGCCCTGCATCTGGCTCTGGTCGGGCTGGGATTGGAGCCCGGAGACGAGGTCATCACAACGCCCCTGACATTCTGCGCCTCGGTCAATACCATCATCCATGCCGGGGCCACTCCCGTGCTGGCCGATGTTGACCCTGTTTCCGGCAACATTGATCCTGAACGCATCCGCGAGAAAATTACTGACCGCACCAAGGCCTTGGTGCCCGTGCATTATGCCGGGCGGTCCTGCGACATGGACGCCATCATGGAGATTGCCCGCGAGCATGGCCTGCGGGTGGTGGAAGACTGCGCCCATGCCATTGAGACGACCTACAAGGGACGCCATGCCGGGACATTCGGCGACTTCGGCTGTTTCAGTTTTTATGTGACCAAAAACGTGATCACCGGCGAGGGCGGCATGGTGCTGGCCAAGGATCAGGATGACCTGACCCGCATCAAGGTGCTGGGGCTGCACGGCATGAGCGCGGACGCCTGGAAGCGTTTTAGTGACGACGGCTACAAGCATTATATGGTTGTGGGCGCCGGGTTCAAATACAACATGATGGACATTCAGGCCGCCATCGGTATTCACCAGCTGGCTCGTGTGGAAAAAAATCTGGTGCGCCGCAACGAGATCTGGTCTGCATACGATCAGGCGTTTGCCGACTTGCCGTTGACGGTTCCCGCACCCGAAGAACCGAACACCCGCCATGCACGACATCTTTATACGATTCTGGTGGACGAGGACGCTTGCGGCGTGAAGCGTGACACCATGCTGGAGCGCATGACTCGTGAAGGAATCGGTGTAGGGGTGCATTACCTGAGCATACCAGAACATCCCTACTACCGGGAGCGGTTTGGTTGGGAACTGGAAGACACCCCGGAAGCCGTGCGTATGGGCCGCCAGACATTGAGCCTGCCCCTGTCCGCCAAATTGACGGACAAGGACGTGGACGATGTTGTGCAGGCCGTAAAACGTTGCATAGGCGCGGAGTAGGCCGTGCGCGTGGTGATCGTGGGCAGCGGCGGGCATGGCGTTGTGGTGTTGGACGCCCTGTGGCGCATGCGTGAAGCCGGAGCCGACGTACTGCCTGTGGGCATCGTTTCCCTGTGCGATCACGGCAAGGAAATTCTTGGAGTACCTGTTTTGGGCGGCCATGACGCTGTGGACCGTGTGGAACATGACGCCATGGTGTTGGCTGTCGGGGACAACCGTACCCGCAGCCACTTGGCCGGGGAATTCGGCCCCCGGACATTTTGTACCGTGGTTCATCCCTCGGCAACCGTTTCCCCGGAGGCCGTTATCGACCACGGAGCCATGATCCTGGCCGGCGCTGTGGTCAATCCACGCACACGTATCGGTGCCCACGCCATTCTCAACACCGGGTGTACCGTGGACCATGACTGCACGGTGGAACCGTTTTGCCATGTTGCGCCGGGCGCACATTTGGCCGGTTTCGTTCAACTTGGGCAGGGAGCCTTCATGGGCATAGGTTCATGTGCGGTTCCCGAAGTCCATGTCGGGGAGTGGGCCGTTGCAGGAGCCGGAGCGGCCGTCACCACCGATGCCGCTGCCGATACGACTGTTGTCGGCGTTCCTGCCCGACCGATCTCCGGGCGTTGAATCCTGTGGATTGCAGGCAGGCCTGAGGAGAGGCTTTTGAGCGATAAACGCATATTCCTTTCCCCTCCTCATATGGAGGGCAACGAACTTGAACAGGTACATTCCGTGTTCGAGTCCAATTACATTGCCCCGGCAGGTCCGCATATCGAACGATTTGAGCGGCGAATGGCCGGATACACAGGGTTTGCGCATTGCGTGGCCCTGAATTCCGGGACTGCCGCCATCCATCTTGGCCTGCGGTTGCTGGGAATCCGTCCCGGCGATCTGGTTATTGCTTCCACGCTTACCTTCATCGCTTCGATTTCTCCGGCCTTGTGGTTGGGAGCCGAACCGCTGTTCGTGGATTGTGATGCGCGCACCTGGACCATGGACCCGGATTTGTTGGAACAGGCGCTGGGGACTGCCCGTGCTGAAGGACGGCGCGTGGGAGCTGTGGTGCCGACGGATTTGTATGGGCAAAGTGCGGATTATGATCGTATCCGGGCTGTCTGCGGCCAATTTGATGTGCCCGTGTTGGCGGATTCCGCCGAGGCTCTTGGGGCACTTTATCAGGGACGACCGGCTGGCCGGGGAGCATGTGTTGCGGCCTATTCCTTTAACGGCAACAAGATTGTTACCTGCTCAGGCGGCGGTATGCTGGCCACTAATGACGCTGATCTTGCCGACCATGCCCGTAAGTTATCCCAGCAAGCCCGTGAGCAGGCCGTTCACTACGAGCACACGGAGATCGGCTACAATTACCGGATGAGTAACGTCTGTGCGGCAATCGGATTGGGACAGATTGACGTGCTGGACAGGCGCGTGAGCCGCAGGCGTGAAATTTTTGCCCGCTATGTCGCGTTGCTGTCCGATGTGCCTGGAATTTCCTTTATGCCCGAGGCCCACTACGGACAGAGCAGCCGATGGCTGACCGTAATTCTGCTGGACCCGGAGCAATTTGCTGCCAGCCCGGAACAGGTTCGCCTCGCCCTTGAGCAGGAAAATATCGAATCGCGTCCTGTCTGGAAACCCATGCATTGCCAGCCGGTCTTCGCCGGGGCGCGGCACGTGGGTGGAAGCGTTGCGGAATCCCTGTTTGCCCGAGGTCTGTGCCTGCCGTCGGGAACCGCCATGGACAAGAAGGACATCGAACGCGTGGCGAGCATTATCCGGGAGTGCGCCGCATGAGGTTTGCCTTTTCCAACCTGCGCAATCGGAATTTTTTCATCATGCTGGGGCTGGACGCCTTCGTGTTCATGGCTTCGGTCTGGCTTTCCTATCAGCTTCGTTTCGATTTTCGGGTTCCGGAATATTACCGCACCCAACTGTGGGGCATGTTGGCCCTGTCCGTACCGGTTAAGAGTATCGTTTTTCTGCTTTTCAATCAGTATCGCGGCATGTGGCGTTATACGAGCGTGGAGGATTTCTGGCGGTTGCTTCGCCTGACTGCGCTCCAGAGTCTTGTCCTCGTTGCTTCGGGGCTGCTTGTTTTTCATGTGCGGGGGCTTCCCCGGAGCGTGTTCATTCTGGACTGGGTGTTTACGCTTGGTATGGTTTCCGGGCTTCGATTGGGAATTCGCGTCTGGCACAACGGATTATCCTTTTCCCGGCGCGGGGGAGTCCCCGTGCTGGTCGTCGGTGCAGGCAATGAAGGCGCGCGCATGGTGCATGAACTGGCTGCGGCCAGAGGGCGTTCCGGCAGGCGGGAATGGCGCATTGTGGGATTGCTGGATCAGGACAAGGCCCGACATGGCCGCGCTGTGCACAATGTCCCGGTGCTGGGCGGTCTGGATGCGTTGGAAATGTCCGTGGAACGCTTTGGTGTTCGTGAACTTTTTATTGCCGTGGACAAGGCCAGCCCTGAAGAAATGCGCGCCATTGTGGACCAGTGTCGAAGCATGGGGTTGCCATACCGCATCTTGCCCGCCATGAGCGAAATTCTGGATGGCCGGGTCTCTGTGGGGGCGTTGCGGGATTTGCGGTATGAAGACCTTTTGGGCCGTGAACCTGTTGCGCTGGATACCGGACGGATTTCCGATTGTGTGGCTGGTCAGGTTGTTTTGATAACCGGGGCCGGAGGGTCCATTGGTTCGGAACTGTGCCGCCAGTTGGTGCGCTTCAAGCCTGCACGGCTGGTGTTGGTGGATGTTGGGGAGTTCAACCTGTATTCCATCCAGTCCGAGTTGCAACAGGATTTTGGCTTTTGCGATGTGGAAGGTGTGCTCGGTTCCATTTGCGATGAGTCGCTCATGGAGAGCGTTTTTTCCGAACAACAGCCCGGAATCGTGTTTCATGCGGCCGCGTACAAGCATGTCCCCATGCTCGAGCAAAACCCCTGGCAGGCCGTGCACAACAATGTCCTTGGGTCACGGATCGTGATGGATGCAGCCATTCGTTCCGGCGTGGCCCGGTTCGTATTGGTTTCCACGGACAAGGCCGTACGGCCGTCCAACATCATGGGCGCGAGCAAACGTGTCACCGAACTGCTCATGCATGCCCGTCTTGGACTTGGCACCCGTTTCATGGCGGTTCGTTTCGGGAACGTCCTCGGGTCCAGCGGGTCTGTTGTGCCGCTGTTCCGGCACCAGATTGAAACAGGTGGTCCACTGACTGTGACCCACCCGGATGTGACACGCTACTTCATGTCCATTCCCGAGGCCGCACAGCTTATTTTGCAGGCTGCAAGTATGGGCAGCAAGCCGGGAGGCGAGGTTTTTGTTCTGGATATGGGAGTGCCCATCCGAATCGTGGACATGGCTCGCGACCTGATTCGTCTTTCAGGGCGAGAGCCGGACACGGATATCGAATTGGTGTTCACGGGATTGCGCCCCGGAGAGAAGTTGCACGAGGAGCTTATTACTGCGGGAGAGGGCATTGTTCGTACCGAGCATGAGAAAATACTGGTGTTGGCCTCCCGGCAACAGACTGCTGTGTTGTTGCAACAGAATGTTCCGGAGCAGGAGCAATTGAACGAATTGCTCAATTGTCTGGTTCTCGCAGCCGGACAACATGATGCCGCTGCCATTCGCGGGCTTTTTTCCGAGCTTGTTCCCGAGTATTCCGGAGTGAAATAGGGCACTTGGTTGTATTCTCATGAGAATTTCGAATGTCAGCCTACCAGTCTTTTGCGGTAAGACGTTTTTTTATTGAAAAAAGTAATTTTCTCATTGACGTCAATAGAAAACGTGTTATGTATCAGGCGAATACTATAGTATTTGGAGCCACGCTTCTACCGTGAACAGACCCTCACAACGGATAGAACGCCGAACATCGGTTGGCTCCCCCCTTCCCTTGTGAGCGTCGGTTCGGGCACAGCCGGCGCTCCTTTCTTTTCTCAAGACTTGTTCATTCTTTTCAGGCTGTTTGAAAAGCCGCGCCAGTTGTGGCCTCACGGCCATTCTTTGTCAAAAGTCGATGAAAAACGCCTAAATGACTTGATTTAAACGGTTATGTCGGTTAATAGCCATATTAACTATGTGTTTTCCCTTCATGCAAGGGCAGCTGCTCTTGTTGTACTGAAGGGTGAGGTAGATATGAATAACGACTGTATTTTTTGCAAAATCGTGGCCAGGGAGATTCCCTGCGCCAAGGTTTTTGAGTCCGAAACCTGTTTGGGGTTTCTGGATATTGCTCCGGTGAACAAGGGACACGCCCTTGTGTTGCCAAAGGCGCATCATCCCACTTTGTGGGACATGCCCACAGAATTGGCTGAGGACATGTTTGCAGCCATGAAGTCCGTGAGCCTTGCCGTGCGTGAGGCAACCGGTGCCGATGGCCTGAACGTGATGCAAAACAACCTGGAGCCTGCCGGACAATTGGTGCCGCATCTGCATTTCCATCTGATTCCCCGTTTCGGGGGTGATGGATTGCAATTGTGGGATCAGGGATCCTATGCTTCGGGCGACGAGATGGACGAGCTTGCGTCGAAGATTCGCAACGCTTTAAGATAATTTCTCAAACCTCGAGAACGGAGGCGACGATGAGTGGGCAGACACTGACCAAGGCCGGAATTGTCGATTACATTTACGAACGTACCGACAAAAACCGTGCTGAAATCAAGGATCTTGTTGAAACCATTCTGGATGTCATGAAGGAGTCCATTAAAAAGGACCATGCGCTTCTGGTAAGTGGATTCGGCAAGTTCGAGGCGTATGACAAACGCGCCCGCAAGGGACGCAATCCCCAAACCAGTGCGACCATAACCCTGCCTCCGCGCAAGGTCGTGGTCTTCCGGTTGTCCAGAAAGTTCCGGGCCGAGCTTAACCCTGCCTAGGCAGGGGCGGCCAGCTGGACTACAACGCCTATGAAAAGGGGTCTTCCGTTTCTGACGGAAGACCCCTCTGGCGCGTTTTTTTTTGACCTCGGTTACGGGGTCTTTTTTTATGGCGGGTGATTATTTGCCGGAAAGGATGAAGCTTTCCGGGTGTTTTTTCATGAGTTTCTTCAAAGCACGCTGGGCACACTCCTTGTCTGGAAAAACTCCGGCCTGCACCCGGTAATAGCCGTCATCCGGATCTTTGGCCATGCGGCTGCCCTTGTATCCCATCGCGATCAGGGCGTCGCGAACTTCCTGCGCACTGTGATGATCTGAAAAGGCCCCCACCTGAATATAGAGCAGGCCGGGTTCCACAGCCTTGAGCGGCAGTGTGCTTTCTTCCTTTTTGGGTGTTGGAGCTGGCTTTGCCACGACCTTTTTGGGCGGCTTCTTTTTTGTTGCCGAAACAGGCCGCTTGGCTGGCGGTTGGGTGACGATAGTCTTGTGCGCGCAGCCAGACAGGGCCAACGCTGCAGCGAACAACGCTATGGTAAATATTCTTGTTTTTCTCATGGTCCGGTATCCGGTGATATCGTTTTCCGTTCTGCAGGGAACAGAACAGGCTGTCTTGGCTCTTTAGTTCACAATGCCTTTCTTTGCAAGACGGGCGCATTTCTGTGCACAAAGCCGCGCATGTTTCCGGGCTGGATTATCGCACGGCCACCCAGCTGGAAACAATGGCTACCAGAGTGATGCCGCCTACCAGTGCAATGCAGTATTCCATGGGCATGAAATTGATGTGGATAAACAGGGGGGGGATATTCAGGATGTCGGCCAGCGTATTCTGGGCAAGCTTGAGCAGACCGAGCCCTGCCATGCTGCCGGTCAGCCCCAGCGCCATGCCTCCGGTTATCAAGGGCCAGCGGATAAACCACGGCTTGGCCCCTACCAGAGCAAGAATTTCTATCTCGTCGTTTCTGGTGAGCAGGGAGAGACGCATGGTGTTGCCGACCACCATGGCCACCACCAGCCCGAGAAATCCGATGACAGGCCAGATAACGGCCTTGCTGATGAGCTTCCAGCCATGGGCGAGGTCTTCCTGCAATGGAGAATAGTTGACTTTTTCAACGCCGGGCATGGACTTGAGTTTGGTCAGAATGCCCGCAGCCCACCCCTCCTGCTGGCTGGAGGGCGGCACGGCAAAGGATGCAAGCGCGGAAAAGGGCAGCGGATTGGTTTCCTTGAGCCAGCCGAAATCACCGGCTTCACCAAGCGTATCCGCCAGTTCAAGGAGTGCGTCCTGCGGGGTGAATCCCTTGATGTCTACCAGATGATCCATGGAACCGACGGCTTCCCACTGGGATTCGATGATCTTGGGGTCGGTGTCGGTCTTCCAGTATATCTGGAACTGGACTTCTCCACGGGATTTCATGAGCTGCATATTCACGTTATGCAGCCCCAACAGCACAAAACCGGCCAGCAGGGAAACCATGGCAACGGCCACCAGCGTAAGCAGGTGCGCCCATGGATGGATCAGGATATCGCCGAGTCCGCGTCCCGTGAGTCGGAAAAACTGGCCGATCATTCAAATTCCTCGATGTCGTCTTCTGTATCATCCGGTTTGTTCAGATCGTGAATTCGTCCGTTTTCCAGGTGTAAAACACGGGCCTCGGGAACCGCTTCCAGTACTTCACGGCTATGGGTAGCCATAATGACCGAGGTTCCGTAGGTGTGGAATTGTTTGAAAATTTTCATCAGGTGCATGGTCAGGCCGAAATCGAGGTTCCCGGTAGGCTCGTCCGCAAGGATGAGTTCCGGGTTGCTGACCATGGATCTGGCAATGGCTACGCGCTGTTGTTCACCCCCGGAAAGACGTTCACATTGCGTGTAGCTTTTGGTTTCCAGGCCCATGGCCCGAATGATGGCCCGGACACGCCGTTCCAGCGGAGAGCGCGCCATGCCCCGGACTTCCAGTGCCATGGCCACATTGTCGAACACCGTACGCCGGGGCAGGATTTTGAAATCCTGAAATACCACGCCGACACGGCGTCGCAGTTGTGGCACATACCGGCGTTTGAGGCGGTGCAGGTCGAATCCCGCCACAGTGGCCCGTCCGCGAGAGACCGGCAGTGCTCCGTAGAGCAGCCGCAGCAATGTGGTCTTGCCCGCGCCGGAATGGCCGGTCAGGAAAAGGAATTCCCCTTTGCCAACGGACAGGTTGATGTCCTTGAGCGCCCAGTGGGAACCGAAATTGTATGAGAGGTGTTTGAGTTCGACCATGTCTCTTTGTGTACCCGCCACAAGCAGCTTTGTAAAATCCGTTAGTCGATGCGGACTCGTCCTGTGATGTCGTCCTCAGCGCATGAGCGAACGCAGCAGGGCCAGATTGCGCCGATCCTCTTCCAGGTCTTCTCCCTTGTCCGTTTCCAGAGTCTTGGGAATTTTTATAAAGCGGCTATCGTTCATGAGCAGGGCAAAGCCCTGCTCTCCGATATGCCCTTGTCCGATATGGTCATGTCGGTCCTTTTTCTCTCCCAGTGCGGCCTTGGAGTCATTGAGATGGAAAAAATGGAGGTTTTCCAGACCGATCAAACGATGAAATTCGTCGAAGGTGCCAGTATATGTTTCCGGGGTGCGGATGTCGTAACCGGCGGCAAAGGCGTGGCACGTGTCAAAACATACGCCGATTCTGTTTTGATGCCGGCTGGTTTCCATGATGACCGCCAGTTCCTCAAAGGAAGAACCAAGGTTGGTTCCCTGTCCAGCCGTAGTTTCCAGCAGCACGGTCACGTTCGTGGTTTCTGATGCCTCGATTGCTTTGTCCAGATTGGCCGCGTACGTCGCAATGCCTTGTTGAACCCCGGTACCAAGGTGGGAGCCGGGGTGCGTCACCAGCCACGGAATCCTCAACATTTCGCAGCGGCGCATCTCTTCGGCAAAGGCCTCGCAGGATTTGGCTACGGCGTCCGGCTTGGGGCTGGCCATGTTGATGAGATAGGAATCATGGGCGGCGACAGGGTGGTTCCCCCATGTTTCACGCGCTTCAGCGAACAGATGGATGGCTTCGTCCGTCAGGAGGGGGACTTTCCATTGACGCTGGTTGCGGGTGAAGAGTTGCAGGGCCGTACCGTTTACGGTCATGATGCGTTCCACTGCCTTGTGCAGGCCTCCGGCAATGGACATGTGTGCTCCGAGATACATGTCGTTTCCTCCAGAGCGCATTGTACCTGTATTTTCTTTTTGGGCAAGGTTTGCGGCCTCTTGCATGTATCCGCTTCTGCGGGTACTCAGGGGCGAGACAACCAACGGAGTATTCATGAGAATAGAGATTCCCAAACCGCACGGGAAAAGCCCCATGGAACGCCTACTGCGCACGCTTGCGATGCTGCTGGTCGTGCTGGTGGTCATGTGGGCCTTTTACAAGAACAATGAGAACGTGCTGGAACGGGTGCAGAAAACGCGCTCCGTATGGGATGAGACTGGCCAGATGAGTCACGACGACATCAATTTCCTGCGCGGTTTCGGCAAGAGTCTTAAGGACACCTTCGGTATTAATTGCCGTATTCAGGTTTTCAAGGGTGATGTGGTTGTGCCGGACGTGGACGCCAAGACCTTGTATCTCGGTCTTTCTCCGGCACGAAGACAGTTGAGCATAGAATTTCCCGCCCTGATGCGTCCGGCTCTGGGGCAAGAGTTTATGGATTCCCTGCGCGACGAACATTTTGCGCAGGCTTTCGACGATAATCAATGGATACGCGAGCTCAAGATTGCCCTGACCATGATCTGGTCCCGGCTGACGGCTCTTGAAAATAAGGAGGCCACCCAGTGAAGGTGACCATGTATACGGACGGATCATGCCTTGGCAATCCCGGACCGGGGGGCTACGGCACGGTGCTCCTCTATGGCGAAAATCGCAAGGAACTCTCCCAGGGCTACAGCGATACCACCAACAACCGTATGGAACTTCTGGCCGTGATCACCGGCTTGGAAACACTGACTCGTTCCTGTGACGTGGAACTGTGGACCGATTCCAAATATGTGCAGCAGGCCATAACCAAAGGCTGGCTCAAGAACTGGCAACGAAACGGATGGAAAACCGCCGCCAAAAAGCCCGTCAAGAATCAGGATCTCTGGCGCAAGCTCATGCCGCAGCTTGAGCAACATCAGGTAGAATTCCGTTGGGTCAAGGGACATAGCGGGCACCCGGAAAACGAACGTTGTGACGAACTGGCCCGCACCGCTGCTTCTTCCTCGAATCTACTTCCCGACCAACGCTGACTGGCTGTTGAAAAATGGCGATCTGCGTCGTTGCTTCAAAAAGGTCAATCCCTCGCGTATGTTGAATACGCATCGGTCCTGCCCTTTTTTTTGCTCCTTGCGTCTCACCTTTTTTGACCAGCCAGTGCTTGGGGGGAGGCAATGGCGATCTGCGGTGTTTCCTTACAAAGACTATCAATAATAGAGGGCCGTCCTGCTTAGGCAGGGCGGCCCTCGCGCCAAAAGGTTTGGGAGATTCCAAAGAACCTTTTTCCCACAAAGTCCTTTTGGCCGCCGGTATTGAACCGCATTTTGTGGTCATCAACGACAGCTCTTTGGCCACGGGCAAAGGGTTCGAGGGTGTGCCACCGCTTGAACGAACCGTGCTGACCGGGCACTGCATGTCCTATCTCGGCGGCAAGGCAACGCCAAAACGGTTCCTGTTCGGCTCCTTTATGCCGGAGATGTACGGGACTCGTCCTTTCCTGCGAATGTATGGTTCAGTCATCTCCACAGCATTTTCCTTTGCCCGATACATGGGGTGCACCAAGTGCATTCTTGCGGGGGCACAGCTGTGCTCAATCGACCTGTACATGCTGGGATATGCCAAAGGCAGTGTCTACGAAAACGAGCTTGGGAATAATCGGGACTTGATACACCGCTACCCGCAACTGTATCCGGTGGAAACACCATGGGGACAAAAATTGTTTACGTCCCTGAATTTTCGGGACTCTGCCCTGTGGTTGGCCGAAGAAATACGGCTTTCGGAAATAGAGGTTGTCAACCTGACGCATGACACCATTCTGTTCGGCCCCAACATCCGTTTTGAAGAGAATCCGGAACTGCCGGAAGATCCGGAAGTGGAGAGCATTTTTGAAACCGTGCTGGCCATGGAGCCGAGAACGGACGCGGATATGGGGCAAATCATGCAGTATGTGCAGAATGAAATGCGCACGTGGACCAATACTGCGGAGCCGCTCGGCGTTCTTTCGAACATGCGTGCCGAGGAATATTTGCGTGTGGGGACAGACGTATTGAACCAGCTGGACAAAGGCAATGTATCCTATCTCGTGCAGCGATTCGAGGATTTTGACAACGCCCGTTTCCATGAAGGCTTTTTGGGTGAAAAAAGCTCTGACGATGAACGCGAGGAAGCCTTGCGGTATTACTTCGATTACGTGGAACGGATGGCCCGGCACTTTCTGGAAGTGCTGGCCGATCAACACCGCAGGTTACGGGAGTTGGTGCAGGGAACGAACTAGTTCTCTCAGTCGTCGAAGATCAGGCGGCGCACGATGGGATTGGAGACGAGCATGCCGTTTTTGGTCAGCTTGAGCTTGCCCTGATTGATGCGCACCAGATTTTCGCGATGCAGGGCACTGATCAGCGTGTTGCGCCGCTTGACCAGATCATACCCGGCCCGCTTGCGGAATTCCTTGAGGTCGAGCCCCTTGGTGGTCCGCAGGCTGAGCATGACCATCTCCTGCAACAGGTGCGTGTCGGTCAGTTGCTCGAAATCCTGCCCGGCGAAATCGCCGCGTACGGCCGCATCGTATTCATCCATGTATCGCGGGTTGGTAAACCTGCGCCTGCCCAGTGTGGAGACTGCGGATGGTCCCAGCCCGAGATAGTCACGTCCTTCCCAGTAGCCGGAATTGTGTGCGGACATGAAGCCCATGCGCGCGAAGTTGGAAACCTCGTAATGCAGGAAACCGTGCGACTCCAAATATTCCGCACCATAGATGAACATTCGTCCGGCTTCCTGTTCCGAAGGCAGGGTTAGTTCATTTGCCTCATGGCGCTTGGAAAGGACCGTGTATGGCTCAAGGGTCAGGTTGTAGGCGGAAATATGCTCAGGCTTCATCTCCACGGCCTTTTCCAGTGTGTCCAGCCATGTCTTGAGCCTTTGGTCCGGCAATCCCCAGATGAAATCCACGCTGATGTTGTTGAAGCCCGCAGCCCGGGCCGCAGCATAGGATTCAAGGGCCTGCGCCGCTGAATGCGGTCGGCCCATCATGATCAGCTCCCGGTCTTCAAGGCTTTGAATCCCCAATGAAAGGCGGTTGAACCCGATACTGCGAAGCGCACGGAAATAGCTTACGTCCGTAGCCGAGTCCGGGTTGGCCTCCAGCGTTGTCTCCATGTTTGGATGCAGGGTGAAGTGCTGGCTCAGGGCCTTCATGATCTGGTCGAGCTGATGCGGCCCCATGAGGCTGGGGGTGCCGCCGCCGAAATATATGGTTCCCAGTTCCGGCTTTTTGAGCCGTTTCCCCCAGAGCTCGATTTCCAGCAGCAGCGTTTTCAAATACCAGGCAAAGGTGACCTGGTTGTATGCCTGCGAGTGAAATGTGCAGTAATGGCAGCGAGATTTGCAGAAGGGAACATGAATATACAGCAGCAGGCCGTTCGCCTGTTCGCTGCTGCGTTGCCGTGCGGTAGCGGGAAAGGCCGGGCGTATGGCCGGGGAATCTCCGTTGTGCACGGGCATGCTCATTCTCCGTCCGTTGTGTCGGTTGGGCGGCCTGGGCGGTTCAGAAACAGAACCACACCGCCATAGAAAAAATAGCCTCCCGCCACGAGATTGGCCAACTGCATGCCGGAATTACCCTGATTGGCCAACAGAGCCGGGAAGGAAATGGTCATCGTGCTCAGGCCGTTGAGAATCATGAGGCAACTGAGCACCCACGTGCAGATGCGCGAACGTTTGTACGTAAACCAACCCAGCACCGCATAGACGAAAATGGAAAGAAGCCTCGCGTTGACGGAATTGGACGCTGACGGACTGGTGACAGCCAACAGGGTGTTGAGCACGGCAAGTAGCACGAACGCGATAATGAAGGTCGTGGGGCGGAACAGGAAACCGAAGCGCGTTGATTGCAAATTCGGCGCTGTCATCCCTCCAGCTCCTTTGTATAACGTTCGTTTTCGCTATAGAGGCACCCACAGTATTGCTGGCGGTAAATGCCCCATTCCTTGCTGAGAGCAATACCTTCTTTCCAGCCTTCGCGAAAGTCCTGATACCAGAAGGACGTGGCGTTTGTACCCATGTCCCGTCCCAGTTGGGCTATGGCGTCATGCTTCTGGAATTTGCTGTAAAGCAGGGTGGTGCTGAAATGGTTGAATTTTCCTCTTTTGGCGATGGAGGCCGTGCGCTCCAGCCGGTCCGCATAGCAGTGGAAGCAGCGATTGTTTTCCCGGTAGGCAACGGCCCGGAACCATTTTTGCGGGTGGTACTCATTGTCCTTGACCAGCACGGAAATGCCGAGTTTGTCTGCGGTTTCCAGACAGCCGTCACGCCGCTTCACGTATTCGGTGAGCGGATGGATGTTCGGGTTGTAGAACAGGCCGGTCACATCCAGTCCCTGATCAAGCAGGGACCGGATAACCGTAATGGAGCAGGGGCCGCAGCAGATGTGAAGCAATATTTTTTTCTTCATGCAGCTCACTCCTGCCGCCGGGATTGCGGGCTAGTCCTCGTATTCGTATGCAAAATCGACATGGATCCTGATGCCGAAGCGGCGTTCCAGATCGCCAAGCACGCCGCGCTTGTTGTTCAGGAGATACAGGGCCAGCTCCTCTTCGGCTTCGTAAACCAGCGGATCCGGGCAGTTGCCGCGCCTGAGCTGGCGGAAGATGT
Source organism: uncultured Desulfovibrio sp. (assembly GCA_913060505.1). Taxonomy (GTDB): domain Bacteria; phylum Desulfobacterota; class Desulfovibrionia; order Desulfovibrionales; family Desulfovibrionaceae; genus Pseudodesulfovibrio. Next base: position 17,702 of record CAJXRQ010000019.1, on the reverse strand, counting down.
CCTTGAGCGCCTGCAATGATTGCCATTCCATGTTGCGCCGCATGCCGGTGCCGCCGCAGCAGGGGCACGGTTCGGTGCTGATGGCTATGGCCGAGGATCCAAGGCGCTGGCGGACCAGTTCCATAAGTCCGAAGCTGGAGATGCGGCTGACATCCGTGCGCGCCCTGTCGTTTTTCAGGGCCTGGCGCATGGTTTTTTCCACTTCGCGGCAATGTTTGGGGTCTTTCATTTCAATGAAGTCGATGACCACCTGTCCGCCGATGTCGCGGAGCCGCAATTGGCGGGCGATTTCTTCGGCCGCTTCCTTGTTGGTCTTCAGGGCCATTTTCTGGAAATTCCGTTCCCCGCCGATTTTCCCGGAGTTGATGTCCACGGCTGTCAGGGCTTCGGTCTGGTCGAACACCAGCCGCCCGCCTGAAGGCATGCTGGCCTCGCGTGAGTATATTTCCTTGACCTGATTATCCAGATTGAAGCGTTCCAGCAGGGACTTGTCGTGCTGGGTGTGCAGCTTGACCAGGCCGGGCTTGCGCGGGAAAGCAAGGCTCACGAATTTTTTGACCTGATCGCAGGTATCCGGATCATCGACCCATATTTCCGTCACGTTGGAGGTCAGGTAGTCGCGCACGGCGCGTGCTGCAAGCTGCATTTCCTTGTACACCAGTTTGGGCGGTTTTTCCTCGCCCACGGAATCGCGCACTTCCTTCCACAACCTGTTCAGGTATTTGAAGTCGCGTTCCATGGCGGCTTTGCTTTGGCCCACGGCAGCGGTGCGGGCAATGAGACCAACGCCCTTTTCCGGCTTGAGGCTTTCCAGTACGCCCTTGAGGCGTGCCCGTTCCTTTTCGTCTTCGATCTTGCGGGAAACGCCCATCTGGTCGCGGCCGACGGTGTATACGAAACAGCGGCCCGGCAGGGAAAGATATGTGGTCAGAAAAGCGCCTTTCTTGCCGGTGGGTTCCTTGACCACCTGTACCAGCACTTCCTGCCCGGGCTTGAGCACCTGCTGCATGAGCGGATAGCGCGAACCTTTTTTGAGCTTGTAGCTGCCCTGATAATATTCGGGATGGACTTCGTCGATTTGCAGGAACCCGTTGCGTTGGGCTCCGTAATTGATAAACGCGGCCTGGAGGCCGTTGTCTATGTTGTGGATGTATCCCTTGTAGATGTTGCCCTTGGTTTTTTCCTGATGCAGCATCTCGACGTAGTATTCGTTAACGCAGCCTTCCTCGGCCAGGACTACTTCCACCTGTTCTCCCGGAAGAACCGAGATGAACATTTTCTGACGCCTTTTCTTCGCGGTCATTCAATCCTCTCATTGAGATAAAAATTTTTATGCGCATGGCGTACACGGCTAGCTTTCGATGACGTGGCGGCTGGAATGATAAAAGGGAACGCCGCTTCCGTCTCGCATTATCACGTGGCCCTGTCGGACGAGTTCGTCCACAGTTTTCTGGGCCTGCGTCGGGTTCAAGCCCAACGCGTCAACCAGCTGTTGCACGGTCTGGGGCCTGCGTTGCAGGGAGGCGCGGATCATTTCGACCATGCGCGGTTCCTCAACCTGCTGCTGGGCAGCCCTTTCCTGCCGTTTGGCCGGTGTGGCCGCGTGCAGTGCCTTGCGCCAACGCTCCAGCTCGTCCTTGTCCACCGGCCCTGTCGATTTGACGGTTCCGGGTCGGGTCAGGGTGACCACGTCTATGCGGTCTGGCTGCAAGCGTTTGCAAAAAGCCTCTAGCCTGCCGAGGTTCTCGTCAGTATCGTTGACTCCCTTGGCAAGCAAAATTTCCAAAAATATTTTGCCGTTGAATATCCTGCTGAATTCAATCAATCCCTGAGCCACCTCATTGGGGCCGATGCCTTCGCATGGGCGGTTCAGAGCCAGAAATTCCTCAAGCACCAGCGAGTCCAGAGACGGCAACACAATGTCCGCCAGTGCCAATTCGGTTCGTGCCCGCTCGTCGAGCATGAGCGTGGAGTTGGTGAGCACGGCGACAGGAACGTCAGGCAGCAGATCCCGGGCTCCTTCGATGACGTAAGCCATTTCACTGTTCAGGCATGGTTCTCCCAGTCCCCCCAGCGTGACGGCATCCGGCAGTTCATTGCCTTCGTCTATCCAGTGCTCCAGTTCGTGAAGAATGTCTTCGGCAGGGACATAGGGCGCGCGTTCCAACGTGCAAACGCGTGTCGCACCTACTTCACAGTAAATACAGTCCATACTGCATACGCGGTCTCCCAGCAGGTCCAATCCGAGGGAACGTCCCAGTCGGCCGCTCATTACCGGGCCGAAGATATATTGGTATTTCATTTCATTCACTACTTGGCGCATACGGTTTTTCCGTATAATTCGCAAGGAATTCTATCAATTTTGATGCTGATTCTCAATGATTCCATGCGCAAAAACAGAAATCGGGCGAAAGAGGGGCATGTGATCTCTTGACTTGCGGCCCGACGAACCGTAGGGGATTGTTTCCTGAATCCCATTTGGAGGCCCATATGATTGAACCCGGAGATCTCGTACTGCTCATCAGCCCCAAGGGCAAGCGGTATATGTATAAATTTGACCCCGAGGGGGAAATTCACACCAACGACGGCAAAATTCTCATGGCCGATGTTGGCACGGCCGGTTTCGGCAGGCAGGCCAAGACACATCTGGGCCGCCCCTATCTCGTACTCAAGCCGACCCTGCATGACCTGATCAAGAGTGTCAAACGGCAAACGCAGATCATGTATCCCAAGGAGATCGGCTATCTGTTGCTCAAACTGGGCATTGGCCCGGGGTGCACGGTCATCGAATCCGGCACCGGGTCCGGCGGTCTGACCACTGCATTGGCGTGGTATGTGGGCGACACGGGCCGGGTCATCACCTATGAGCGGCGTGAGGATTTCTACAAGCTGGCCGGCAAGAATCTTCGTCGCGTGGGGCTTGAGCATCGCGTGACACAGGTGAACAAGAATATCGAGGACGGATTCGAGCATTCCGGCGCAGACGCCCTGTTCCTGGATGTGCGTACTCCGTGGCAATATATCCGGCACATCCCCGAGGCCGTGAATCCCGGCGCCATGTGCGGTTTCCTGCTGCCGACCACCAATCAGGTTTCCGAGTTGTTGCGAGCGCTGGAAGACGCCTGCTTCGAAGACATGGAAGTGATGGAGATTCTGGTTCGCCATTGGAAACCTGTCCCGGACCGTTTGCGGCCGGACGACCGCATGGTTGCTCATACCGGTTTTCTGGTTTTTGCCCGCTGCATGCAGCCGTTGGCTGTTGACGAGGCAGTGGAAGAACCTGAGAGCGCAACGCCTGAGGCCAGCGAAGAATCCGTGATCACGGAAAGTGAACCGGAATCCGGCCAAGAATAGCGACTGGAAAAATGAATTCAAGAGGCCGTCCTGCTTCAGGACGGCCTCTTTTTTTGTTCTCATGGCACGAAAACGGGCGTTATACTTCTGCCGTGTAGGGCGGAGCCGGATCGTATTGCTGCACCTTTCTGAGCATGCGCTCATGATCTGGTGAATGTATTTGCCTCACCAGCCAAAGGCCATGTCGATCCCTGCGGAAATTCCCTGTAAAGTAATGATTCTGCCATCACGGACATATGTGTTGTTGTGGGCGAGCAGCTCTGTGGCCGCGTTGAACACTTCCAGCGGTCCTGTCATATCTAGGGCGACCATGTCGGGGTCGAGGAATATTTCCATGCGCTTTTTCATGGAAACAACATATGTGAAGGCAATACTGGCAGCAATGACAAAAAATACGCGATTTCTGCCAAAGGCATAAAACAAAAGCCCGTCCCCTTTTGGGGACGGGCCATGTACTCGTTTTCGCCTTGCCTGCGAGGTGACGCTTAGGCAGTGGCTTCAGCAGCGTCTGCTGCCGGTGCTTCTTCGGCTTCCGCTTCTTCCGCGGTGCCGCAGTCGCAATCGTCGTCTTCCGAGGAGCAGCCGCAGGGCAGAGCTTGGGAGTTTCCGAGTTCCTGTTTCACATCCGTGGCGATCTTGAACAGAACCGTGACGATCAACGCGCCGATTGCGTAGACCATGGCCGAAACCATCAGTTCCTTGCCTGAGGGCCAGTACGGAGTGATGGTATCGAACGGTGTGGGGTTGAAACCACCGATGAGCAGGCCCAAGCCCTTGTCGATCCAGGTTGCGATGACCAGAATGACCAGTGCCCAGGGCAGTAGTTTTTGGTTGTCGCGCAGCTTGGGCGGGATGAGCATTGCCAGCGAGATGACCGCAAAGGCGATGAACGTCCACATCCAGGCTACCAGTTCATGGTGTCCATGCACGCCGGAGAACAGGTACACCAGAGGGTGCATGTGTCCGGGCAGGTTGGAATAGAAGGAGGTGAACACTTCCAGCAAGAAGAAGAACATGTTCACGGCCATGGCGTAGGCGATGATTTTTGTCAGGGTGGCCACGGCCCGCTTGGGCATCCGGAAGGTAGTCACTTTTTCGGTGACCTTCAGCACCAACAGCAGAATGGCCGGTCCCGAGCAGAATGCACTGGCCAGGAAGCGGGCAGCCAGAATGGCGGTGAGCCAGTAGTGGCGGCCGGGCAGGCCCTGATACAGGAACGCCGTAACCGTGTGGATGGAAAATGCCCAGACGATGGAGATGATGATGAAGGGCTTGATCCACTTGGGATGCGGCAAACGGATGCGGTCATGTTCCAGGCAGACCCACCCGCAGAGCAGGTTCAGGGACAGATAGCCGATGAGGACGGTCATATCCCAGAACAGGATGGAATTCGGGGTGGGGTGGAACATCACGTTGAGCATGCGTTGCGGTTGACCAAGGTCTACGACAATGAACAGCATGCACATTATACACGCAGCAATGGCCATGAACTCGCCGAAAATGACCATGTGCTTGTTGGGTTTGTAGTGGTGGAAGTAGTAGGGGAGCACGATCATGACGCCGGAAGCGGCCAAACCGACCAGATACGTGAACTGGGCGATGTAGAAACCCCAGGAAACGTCGCGGCTCATGCCCGTGATTTTCAGTCCCACGGTAAGCTGGTTGATCCAGACCAGAGCGCCAGCGCAGATGATCACCAGCAGGAAGCCTATCCAGGCCCAATATCTGGGAGAACCTTTCAGAGCTCTTTCAAGCATGTCTGCCTCCTCTAGATGATGTAGTAGACGCTCGGCTCGGTGCCGGCCGTCGGTTTACGACGAATGGTGAAGTTCTCGCGCAGGACCTTGCGGACTTCGGAGTCCTTGTCGGCCAGGTCGCCGAAAACGATGGCACCATCGGATGCCTCGACACATGCGGGTTGCAGGCCCTTGGCCAGACGCTCCACACAGAAGTTGCACTTTTCGACCACACCGCGCATGCGGGTCGGGAAATCCGTGTTCAGCTTGGTGAGATCCAGATAATCCCTTGGCTCGCCAAAGTTGAAGGAACGGGAACCGTACGGGCAGGCAGCCATGCAGTAGCGGCAACCGATGCAGCGATGGTAGTCCATGACCACGATGCCGTCCGGGCGCTTGAACGTGGCCTTTGTGGGGCACACGCGGACGCAGGGCGGGTTTTCGCAGTGGTTGCACAGCAGCATGTAGGAACGACCCTTGACGTCGTCGTCCAGATGCGGGTTTTGCTGCTCGGGAAAGCATTCCTCGTAAGGAGCAGACCAGAGCCACTTGATGTTCTGTTTGGTGGGGATGTCCGGCACGTTGTGCACGGAATGACAGGCATGCTGCAAGACCTTGATGTCTTCTTCCGTGTGCACCTTGCGCGTGTCAATGACCATTGCCCAACGCTTGGCGTGCTCGGCTTTCGGCCCGGCCTTGACCGGGGAATGTCCGCCGCCGGAAGCGAGGGTGGCCTTGGGCGCAACACACAGCCCGGCAGCAGCCAGACCAGCCAGCTTTATGAAGCTACGTCTGTTGTTTTTCATTATTTCAACCCCTCCGGCTGAATGTGGCAATCCCAGCAATAGGGGGAGACACCCGCATCGTTGTGGCACTTGTCGCAGAAGTCGGCCTTGCTCTTGTGGCACTTCATACAGGTGTTTTGCAGGCTAATCTCGAACTCTTTGCCCTCGTGGTTCACGTAGACACGCTTGCCGTCGCGCAGAGCCCAATCCCGCCATTCATTCAGGAGTTGCATGTGCTTGGTGCGCATGAACTCGAGGGATTCGACACACTTTTTTTCGTTGGCAGGCAGCTTCAGTTCGGGCTGCTTATAGGCTTTTCCGACGTTGAAGACGAACGGGGAAAGCAGCAGTCCGACGAAGATGACGATGCCAATTATGATTTTACCGCCGTAATGCATTCGTCAATCCTCCTACATGTTCGGGGGAGTCCAGTCGTCATCCTCGTCCTCGAAACCGGGGAGGGATTCCTGACGGAGGTTCATGGTGCGTTCCTGCTCGCCCGGCAGGATCAGGGCATTACCCACCAGTTCGTGCACGCCGCAGACTTCCACGCCCGGTGCCCAGTAATCGGCCAGCGGGATCAGGGTAGCGCGGTCGATGGCGCAGATGCAGGACAGCATGTTCACACCGTGTTTGTCCTGCACGTACCTGAGCGCGTTGCCGCGGGGCAGGCCGCCGCGCAGGCGGATTTCCATGATTTCCTCGGTGTTCAGGCCGGAACCGCCAGCGCAGCAGAAGGTCTCTTCGCGGATGGTGCCTTTCGGCATCTCGTAGAAGTTGTTGCATACGTTCTTGATCACGTAGCGCGGCTCGTCCAGCAGGCCCATGGCTCTCGCCGGGTTGCAGGAGTCGTGGAACGTAACCTTGTACTGGTCGTTGCGGCTGGGGTCCAAGTTCAGCTTCTTGTGCTTGATCAGGTCGGCGGTGAACTCGGTGATGTGCACCATCTTGGTCACGGCGGCGTTGTGGAATTCGGTGCCGGTGATGGGGCTGCGGGGCATACGCATCTGCGGGCCCTGAATGTCGCCGTTCATGGTGTCCATGTACTGGTTGATCACGCGCCACATGTGTCCGCACTCGCCGCCGAGAATCCATTTGCAGCCGAGACGGTTGGCCTCGGTGTACATTTTGGCGTTGAGTTTCTTCATGGTCTCCGAGTTGGTGAAGAGACCGAAGTTGCCGCCTTCGGAGGCGTAGGTGGACATGGTGTAGTCGAGATCAAGGAAGTGGAAGAGCATCAGATAGCCCATGAAGGTATAGATGCCCGGATCGGCGAATACGTCGCCCGAAGGGGTGATGAACAGGATCTCGTGGCCCTTTTCGTTGAGCGGGGCCTTGACCTTGACACCCGTGACTTCCTCAATGTCGTCGACCATGAAGTCGACGATGTCCTTGAAGGCATGGGGCTGGATTCCGAGGTGGTTACCGGTGCGGTTGCAGTTGGAAACCGGTTCCAGAACCCAGTTGATGTTGACACCCACCAGGTGCAGCAGTTCGCGAGCCATCATGGTCACTTCCGCCGTATCGATGCCGTAGGGGCAGAACAGCGAGCAGCGGCGACATTCCGTGCACTGGTAGAAGTAGATGAACCATTCCTTGAGGACGTCTTCTTCCATTACGCGGGAACCGGTCAGCTTGGTCAGGATCTTGCCTGCCACCGTGAACTCGCCGCGGTAGATGGAGCGCATCAGCTCGGCGCGAAGAACAGGCATGTTCTTGGGGTCGCCGGAACCGATGAAGAAGTGACATTTGTCGGCGCATGCGCCGCAACGTACACAGATGTCCATGAAGACCTTGAAGGAGCGATACTTGTCCAGCCGCTCGCGGAAACCGTTCATGACGATTTCACGCCAGTTCGAGGGCAGCTTCCAGTCAACGTCCTCCGGAGACCATTCGCGCGGGTTGCCGAATGCTTCCGGGAGGTAGCCCATCATGTATTTTGTTTTGTCTTCCTTGGCCGGGTAACACCAGTTGCCCGGGGAGAAGTCCACCGGAGTCTCCATCCAGCCCGAAGCCGGAGGATTGTAATCTATGCTTTTGAAGAGTTCGTCAGCACTGGGCGTAGACATATTCTTCTCTCCTGTCGTTTGAATCTAACCGTTTTTCCAACCAGCTAGGCTTCTTCGGGAGCCTTGGCATTGTCAGGATTGTCCAGGGGCAGACCGGCCTCAGCCATGGCAGGACCGAAGTCCTTTTCATACGCTTCGTATGAAAGCGGCTTGATGTCGGGGTTCCACGGATTTTCGTGATGATGGAAACGGTTGTCGTTAGGCATGTTCCTTGTGGGAGACATGAATACGCCGGGCATGTGCATGAGTTTGCTGAAGGGGAAATACATCAGCAAAATGCTGACCAGGAACACGTGAATGTAGAAAGACACGTCGATGCCCGCAGGAATATGCGGATGCATGGTGACCAAACCCATGGTCAGTTCCTTGATGGCCATGACGTCTACCTTGGCGTAGTAGCGCATCCAGATCCCGGAAAGCGCAACGCTCAGGATCAGGAACAGGGGGAAGTAGTCCGTGACCAGTGAGATGTACCGTACTTTGGCGTCTGCCAGCCTGCGTGCGAGCAGGAAAAGCAGGCCGACCACGATCAGCACATCGGACATGTACATCACCGGAGCGCCTATCTGCAGGATGCCGTCGATGAACTCCAGCCCGTGCACGAAGAACGGAATGGGCTCAAGGAACAGGCGCAGGTGGCGCAGCACAATGATCAGGAAAGAGTAATGAAACAAAAGGGCGAATCCCCACAGCCACTTGGATGAAGAGAACGCCACAACGGGACCGTTCTTGGTCTCGTGCAGGGAAGTGGAGGTGTTGCGGAACAGGGTCCTGAACGCACAGACTTCCAGAACCATGCGAATCACGGTCTGGATGCCGTTGGACGGGTTATCCCATTTGTTCTGCTTGAACAGCTCCGGGTCGTAAGAAAGTTGTTGGCCAGCCGTGGTTGGAATACGGAAAGGCACGGGGCTCCTACCCCACCTTACGATTTTCACCACGGAAAAGACCAGGAAAATGCCGATTGCCGTCATCGGGAGACAGATACCAAAAATGGTATTCAGGTGCGCCGCACCGACCCCGAAAAGCGGAATCAACACTAAAATAAAGACGAAAACGAGTGAGTACAAAGCATTCATCTACCGTCACCTCGCTTATGGTTTGGCTCTGTGGAGAACCCACAGACCCCGCCACTATTCCTCGACCTTGTCGGTCGTAACGTCCACGATCATGCGCGCCTTTTTCAAAAGCGTATGTTGCGATCGCTTCAGCTCCTCCACGCGCATTCTGTAAACCTGCTCTTGGTTTTTGGAGAGTATGTCCACGGCCATGAGCATCAGGTTATCGATTTTGGCCTCGAACCGCAGGAGAACGTCCAGCTCACCGTTCGCCTGCATCTCCTTGAAGAATTCGTCCCGCAGGAGTTTCTTGAATAAAAAGATGAAACTCAACGCCTGCGAAGGACTGAAACTCTGTACTCCCCTGACCCTGATCAGCTTGTCGAGGGATGTACAGATAGCCTCTGCATCCTCCCATTTCAGGAGGAGGTCCACCAACTCTGCCGTGGAATCGCGGATAGCCGCACCCACGGGGTTGCTGAACCTGTTTGTGTTGTTTTTCCAAATTCGCTGGGTCTCGACCGGGTAGGTCTCCAGAACCAGCATCCCCCACTTTTCGGCCAATTCGGCCTTGCGCTCGGCAATACGCCGTTCCATGGTTGCCCCTGCGCTCACAAATCGACAACGCAACCCCGCCGCATTTTCGAAGTGCGCTCGGGATCGTGTGCCGTGGCTCGGTTATGTGTGAAAAACGTCACGTAAAACTGACAATCCCTATTCCACGCGGTCTAGGAAAGGTCAAGGTTTTTCCACAAAAATGCCGGTTGGTAAAGGCCCTTTTTCAAGGGACTTTTTCCTTGCCGGATGCGGGGTTTCCTGCGGTGGGACTTCAGGCCGTTTCCACTCTATCCCGTCCGTTACGTTTCGCACGATAGAGAGCTTTATCCGCCCTGTGCATTATTTCTTCCATGTTCCTATCCGCGGGAGAAAGCTCTGCCAGCCCGATGCTGATGGTCACGGACAAAGGACCGTCCGGAGTTTCCATGCTCATCTTTCGTACTGCCGCGCAAAGACGCTCGGCAGCTATGGCCCCGTTCTCCTTGCCGGTATGGGACAGGACCGCAGCAAATTCCTCGCCGCCGATGCGTCCGAACAGGTCGGAATCGCGCAGCGTTTCCCGGCAGGCGCGGGTAACTGCACAGAGCGTCTGGTCGCCGGTTTTGTGCCCGTGCGTATCATTGATCTGTTTGAAGTGGTCCAGGTCGAGCATGAGCAGGGTCAAGGGGGTTTTGTAGCGTTTGGCCCTGGAAAGTTCTGCTTCGCATTGGCGCAGGAATTCCCGCCGGTTGGCAACGCCGGTGAGCGGATCCTCGGTGGCCATGCGTTGAAGTTCGAGTTCGAGCCGTTTGCGTTCCGTGACATCGTGGATCACGGAATAAAGAACCATGCGTCTGTTGACCGTTACCGGCCCACTGTAGACTTCCACGTCTCGGGAATCTCCCGAGGCGGTTTTGTGCGTCAGCATGAAATGGTTGCGTCTTTCTTTTCCGGCTTTGACCATTTCGCGAAACAGATCTTTGTCCGAGCCGTTTTGAAGCTGCCCAATGGTCATACGCAGAAGTTTTTTTCGCTCGTACCCGTAAAAGTCCTCGGCGGCCGGGTTGGCATCCAGAATCCTGCCGTCCTGCGGGTCGTGGAGGAGCATGATCGCATGGTTGTTCATGAAAAAACCGCGATATTGTTCCTCTCGTTCCTTCAACAGTTGCGCCGCATTGAAGCGGTCGGTGACGTCACGAAAAATGCCTTCCAGCGCCACCGGTTCGTTTTGTTCATTGTATACGAAGTTGACGTTTAGTTCGCCCTTGACGATGGTGCCGTCCTTACGCTTGAAATCAACCTGATAGCCGGAAAGCTGGCCAGCTTCGTACAACTTTTCCAACATGACCTCTCGCGCCCCGTTGTGGGCGTACAAAACTGCGGTCACGTTGCGTCCTATGGCCTCGTCCCGGCTGCGGCCGAGTTGCCGCAGGGTGGAAGGATTGGCCATGAGCAGGGTGCCGTCCATGCTGGTCAGGAAGTAGGCGTCCTCCATGTTTTCGAAAATCCGTCTGAATTTTTCCTCGCTTTTTTCCAATGCCCGGCGTTGGCGATCCTGCTGGCTTATGTCTCTTGCCGAACTCAGAATTTGTTTTCCGTTGTCGGAATTGACGGCTGCCGCCCGAACCTCCACAGGAAAATATTCGCCTGAAGCGGTAACATACTCCGAAAAGAATTGGGCCGAGCCTGTGTCCAGCACTTCCATGATCCGCTTTCCCTTGCGCGAGGCGAACCTTGGGGAATCAACATCTTCGACGTTCATGCGCAGCAGCAGTTTACGGCTATAGCCCAGCCGTTGGCATGCCGCATTGTTCACGTCCAGAAATCGGCCGGTCCCATCAAACAGAAACATGGGATCTGGCGAGGAATCGAACAGCGCTCTGGCCTGTTTTTCTGTTTTGCACAGGCGTTTATCCCGGATGCAGCCGATTTTTGCCCTCTGTTCGACAAAAGCGGTTTCCAATTGGTCGAAAAAATGCAGTATTTGTTGCTTCCAGCGAGAGCTTTCCGGCGAAGGTCCGGCTTGATCGAGAAGTTTGAAATAGGACTGGCGGGAATGCTTGAGCAACCTGAATATTGCCGCATGGCCGAGGGGAAGCGCCGCAAGGTCTGAGGCATATCCCGTCAGCAAATCGTTTTCGACCCTGCTTCCTGTTTGGCAAATTCCCTCCGAAACGGCCTGCCGAATGGCTTTCCCTGCCTCGTCTGGCCGGTCCAGCCCCTGCTGTGCGGCAAAATCCGTCATGTGCCGGACAAGTTCCGGCTCTCCAGTTCGGATCAGCGAAAGCAGGGTCATTTTCGTCATGGGTGCCTCGGGTATGCTCCTGAAGGGGTGATGAGAACACCATGGGCGAATTCCCGGCCAAAGACCAGCCCGTTATTATGAGTATAACACGGCCCCTGTTCGGGGTTGTGCGGCACGTCCGCGTTACCGTATGGTGTGGATAAAACAGGGGAGCATAACATGGTACAATATACGGGCGTGAACCATTTGGCCATGGTTACGGGCGACATGGACGCCACGGTTCGCTTTTGGCGAGACCTTTTGGGGATGCGGTTGGTCGTGGGACTGGGACATCCCGGATACCGGCATTACTTTTTTGAACTGACCGGACAGGACATGATCGCTTTTTTCGAATGGGACGGGGTGGAACCGTTGCCGGAGAAAGATCACGGTGTTCCGGTTCGCGGCCCTGTGGCATTCGATCATTTGTCCTTGGGTGTGGCCTCGGACGAAGATCTCTGGCAGCTCAAGGATCGCATGGAGGCCGCTGGTATTTGGGTTTCCGAGGTAGTGGACCATGGCTTTATCCGTTCCATCTATGCGTTTGATCCCAATGGAATCCCCATCGAGTTCAGCGCTGCCGAACCGAATGTGGATATACGGCGTTATCCTGCCATGACCGATTTGCAGCCTACGAAAACAGCGCAGGAAGGGGCCAATCCTGTTGCGGGCGTTTGGCCCGAAGTGAAAAGCCCGACGCCGCAGGACGAACGTGTTGCCTACGAAGGCGAAGGGGCGGCCGTGATTGCCGAGGTGAAGAGGCGTATGGCTGAAGAAGAATAGTGGTGGAAAACGTTTTTTCATTCTGATCGGACGGCATCAGGATTCATCTTCTTTCGAGAGCACCCTGTTCAATGTTCGGATCAGGGTATCCACTTCGAACGGTTTCGGGATGTAGGCGTTCATGCCCGCGTCCGCAAAGCGTTCCCGGTCGCCTTTCATGACGTGTGCGGTCAGGGCAATGATGGGGACATCCCTGTTGGCTTCGCCGGTTTCGCCGTTTCGGATGCGACGGGCAGCCTCCACGCCGTCCATGGTCGGCATCTGGATATCCATAAGTACGCAGCCCATGACCGTTGATTGCATGATGCCCAACGCGTCCTCTCCGTTTTCGGCACAATGGACCGTAAATCCCATTCGTTCCAGCGTGCGTTTGGCCATGATTCTGTTGACCCTGTTATCCTCCGCCACCAGAATCTGCATGCCCGCGGGCAGGATGCATTTGGTTTCTCCGGTGGGATCCTTTTTGCGCAGGGTCGCACTGTCCGGTAGCTTCACGTCGATTCGAACGTAGAGAGTTGTTCCCTGCGGCATATTGGTTTCCACGGAAATCGAGCCGCCCATGAGGTCCAGCAATCTGCGTACGATTCCCAATCCAAGCCCGGTGCCGCCGTATTTGCGCCGGAATGAACCGTCCACCTGTGTGAAGGCCTCGAAAACGTGATCGATGCGGTCGTCAGGAATGCCGATTCCCGAATCTTCCACGGTAAAGAGCAGTCGGGCCATCTTTTCGTTGCCGCCCGGTAGCCTGACGATGGAGGTATGCACGTAGCCCGAGGGGGTAAATTTTATTGCGTTGCCCACCAGATTGAAAAGAACCTGACGAATGCGTCCCGCATCGCCCAAGGCCACTTCCGGAACATTCTTGTCCACTGTGAACCCGAGTTCAATACCGGTGCTCTCCGCATTGTGCGCAAAGGTCTTGACCACGGATTGCAGCAGGTCATGTGGTACGAAACGGTTTTCATCGATTTCGAATTTTCCGGCCTCGATCTTGGAAAGATCCAGAACATCGTTGATGACCGTGAGCAGGCTGCGGCCGGACTCCAGCGCCGTTTCCACATAGTCGCGCTGATCATCGTCCAGATCCGTAGAGGAGCAGAGCTGGAGCATTCCCAACACCCCATTGAGCGGAGTTCTGATCTCGTGGCTCATGTTGGCAAGAAATTCCGTTTTTGCCCGGCTTGCCAATTCGGCCGTTTCCTTGGCCTGTTGCAGGGTCTCTGTGGCCTTTTTTTCTTCGGTCACGTCAATGCCCATGCTCAATAGCTGCCTTGTGCCGTCAGAATCGGTAAAGGGGTAGTCGTGGAATTGGTAGATTCTATCATTGACTGTGGTTTCCCGAATACTTTTTTTGCCTGACTTGAATAACTCCATGGCATGGCATCCGTCACACGGCTTGGAGGAATCTTCCCCATGAAAGAATTTGAAGCAGGAAATTTCGTCCGGGTCGCCGTAAATATCCCGGAAGCTACGGTTGGCGTAGTCAATGGAGAAGTCCGTATTTTGTACGTATACGGCGGCAGGCATTTCTTCCAACAGGGAGAAAAGGCGTTGGCGTTCGGCCCGGATCATGCGTTCGGCAAGTTTTTGTTCCGTGATGTTGCGCAGTACGCTGACCAGAATGCTTTCCCCGGTGTCCGGGTGGGGCAGCAGCGCGGTTTTCATGGAAAATGTTTCGACCCGTTTTCCCGGTTTTGCCAGTTCGAATTCAATAACATGGTCCCGTCCGGTATTGAGAACCAGAGAATCCAGCCGTTGCAGCGCGTTGGCGTCCCCCCGTGGCAGAAAGTCGTGGGCCGTTTTGCCCAGCAGTGTTTCACGCGGCAACTCCAGCGCCAGACAAAAGGCATCGTTGACCATCATGAGCCGGTGGTTGCCGTCCTTGACCATAAGCGGTTCGGGGGTCGTATTGATGATCCTGTCCAGAAAATGTCGTGTTTTTTCCAGCTCGGCTTCGGCCCGTTTGCGGCTTTTCATCTGCTCGCGCAATTGGCGGACCTTGACGGCAAGCGTGTTCTTCGCCTCCTTGTTAAGCTGGAGAAGATGCATGTTTTCCAGCATGTTCGCGCTGTTGAGCAGGATGATGGACAGTACGGAAAGGGAGGAATCCATGATTGTTTTGACGTCTTCGTCCAGAATGCCGATGAACAGGCCTTTGGTCTTGTTGGCCGTGGCAATGCTGTGGATGAGCACGGAATCGTATCCCTCCCGTGAAGGGGCGAACGTGGGCTTCTTGCGTTGCAGGGCCCAGGCAATGGTTTTGTTCTTGACCAGCCGTTCATATTCCATGTCCAGTTCTTCCCCGTATGCGGGGGCGCTTTCGTAGCTTTTTTCGAATTCAAGCGTCAGGTCGTTCACGAGGTAGGTGCTCACGCCCTTGAAACGAAGCAGTTGGCTGGTGCGTTGGCAGGCTTCCTTCAGCACGGCCTCGGGCGTTTCAAGACCTTGTTCCTTGCGGTGGAAGTCTCCAAGATGGGCGGCCATTTCCAAAGCCTCAAGCGTATGCCTGCCCGCCTCTTCGAGATGCTCAATGCGGCGGTTCAGAAGGTGAATGTCCATGATTGGCTGCGCGTTTTTCTTTTCATTCATTGAAAAATGCCGCCATTACGGTTTTGGCCTGCTGGTTGGCCTGATTGATGATGTCCAGTAGATCGTTGCCGGATATTCCAAGCCTGTCCCATGCTTCCGGATTGAGAGATGGAATATAGGGAGCGCCGTT
The DNA here is from genome assembly GCA_913060505.1 of uncultured Desulfovibrio sp. Taxonomy (GTDB): domain Bacteria; phylum Desulfobacterota; class Desulfovibrionia; order Desulfovibrionales; family Desulfovibrionaceae; genus Pseudodesulfovibrio. The sequence goes on along the minus strand of CAJXRQ010000019.1, from coordinate 2,377 downwards.
GTGAGCGGGAATGATCGCGTGGGATGCCACTTCCGCCACGTGCGTGACTGCTGCCTCTTCCGGGCGGATGGCGTATTGCGGCGTGTGGTGATGCCTGACCTGATGCTCGATGAATACGGGAAGTTTCCACTGTTTGAGCAGGGCGGCGCCCAGTTCGCAATGGTCCCAGCCCCAGCACTGTTTTTCCAGTTCATGTAGCGGCATGGCGCAGGCATGCGCCTGTTCAAGTACGCTGCGAACCATGTCCGGCTGGTTGCGGAGCAGGAGCAACCGACCCACGTTGTGCAGTAGTGCGGCCACGAAAAAACGTTCGTCGCCGGGGATTCCCGTGCGCACGGCCAGAAGGCGGGCTATGCTGCCGCAGGTAATACTTTGTAACCAGAAGTCCTGAACCCGGATAAGGTCTTCGGGAATGTTGTTGAACGAGGAAATGACCGAAATACCGAGAGCCAGACTGGTGAGTTGATTGGTTCCCACAATGGTTACGGCCCGGGAAAGGGTGTCGATTTTTCTCGGGAATCCGTAAAATGGCGTGTTGACCATACGCAGCAGTTTGGCGGAAAGGGCAACGTCTTTGCTGATGATTTCCGCCACATATGCGGCTGAACTGCACGGGTTGCGCAAGGCGTCCGTAATTTCGTGGAAAACCGCAGGGAGGCTGACCAGTTCGGCGTTCTCCCGGAGAATTCTCTTCATGTCCTGATAACCAGGGAGCGGCTCACAGTGGTTTTGACCATAGGGAACCATCAAAGTCTCGGCCTGCTCTTCGGAAATTGTTTTGGAAACTTTTTCTGCGAAGTCGTGCGCCAGAACACGTATGGCCGGATGTTTGGTGTCGGCCAGGCGGAAGCGGTGGACTGTCAGTTTCTTGTATGGCTCGGCAATGGCTTGTTGCTCTTCGGGCGGATTGGGGTCCGTTTTGCCCGTTGGCGCATCAATGACATCGGCCTCGTTGACACCCCACACGGTGCAGGTACGAATAGCCTGCGCTGTGAGTGACTGTCCGGCCTCGAGAATAGTCCGGCCTTCCAGCGTTCGGAGATCCGACGCCAGAATCATGCCTTCCTTCAGCTCTTCAGTGCCGAGAATTCCCATGCTTCCCCGTCTCTTTCATGAAATTGTACGCATTATCTAGCCTATGGGAATGGTTTGGACAAGTTTCATCGTATCCAGGCATCAAGAACCTCCGCAAGTTCCTCATAGTCCACGGGTTTGGCCAGATATGCGTTCATACCCTGTTCAATGAAGCATTCCCTGTCCCCGGTCATGACATGAGCTGTCATCGCGATAATGGGAATATTCGGGTCAAAGTCGCCGCTGGTATCACTGCGGATCTGGCGAGTTGCTTCGACACCGCTTATGACGGGCATTTGTACGTCCATGAGTATGCAATCGAAAGGCTCTGTGCGCAGACGCTCCACGGCTTCCTTGCCATTGAGTGCGCAATGGGCCTCGAATCCGAGTTTTTCCACAAAACGCTTGGCGGCGATGCGGTTGACCGGGTTGTCTTCGGCAATGAGCACTCTGCCTTGCCTTTGCCTACGCGGATGGGCGTCTTGTTTTTTTCTCTTGGCACGCTCGGTTTGCGCTTTAAGAAGCGGTAGCACGACATGAATGCTGGTTCCTTCTCCCGGCCAGCTTTCCACGGATATCCTGCCGTTCATGAAACGGGCCAGGCGATTGACGATGCTGAGTCCCAAGCCGACACCTTCATATCGTCTGGTCACTGAACCGTCGACCTGGGTAAACGGTTTGAAGATTTCGTTCAGCTTTTCTTCATCAATGCCGATGCCGGTATCCGTGACCGAAAACATGAGTCGGATTTCATCGTCCCTGTCGGAAGCGAGGCGAGAAGTCAGAACCGTAATCGTGCCGTTTTCCGTGAATTTTACTGCGTTGCCTACAAGATTGAAAAGAATTTGGCGCAGCCGTCCCTTGTCTCCATGCATATGTTCAGGAACATCGCCTTCCATTTCCAACAGCAGTTCAACCTGTTTGTCCATGCATTGTCGCCTGAATACCATGGTGATGTTGGAAAGTATGGTGTGCAGGTTGAAGTCTGTCGTGCGCAGGGGCAGCCTGCCGGATTCGATCATGGAAAAGTCCAGCAGGTCGTTGAGCAGGGTGCTCAGGCCCTGTCCGGATTGCTGGGCAGCTTCCAACAGTTCGAGTTGCTCGCTGTCCAACGGCGTATCACGCATGATTTGCAACATGCCGAGCATACCGTTGAGCGGCGTGCGCACCTCATGGCTCATGTTGGCCAGAAATTCGTTTTTCATCCGGCTGGCGTCTTCCGCGAGATTCTTGGCTTCCAGAAGGGCCTCTTCCGCCTTGTGACGTTTGGAAATGTCGTGGATGACCACGTGGCTCATCCGGG
>CAJXRQ010000018.1 GCA_913060505.1 uncultured Desulfovibrio sp. | reverse complement strand
CTATATTGAAGGCTTTGTGGTGCAGAAGATGGGCCGACGCACGGGCGCGCATGAACTTTTTGTATCCGCCGAGGTGGACCCCGTATTCGGTCCGGTGCTCCACTTCGGGCACGGAGGCATGGCCCGGGAGATGATCAAGGACGACGCCATCGCCATGCCGCCGCTTTCCATGAGCCTTGCCCGGGAAATGATTGAACGGACGCGCATCTTCGAACTGCTCAAGGGAACGCCGTCCCAACTCCCAGCCGATCTTGACGACATTTGCCTGACCATAATCCAGATATCGCAATTGCTGGTGGATGTGCCCCAAATTGCCGGGCTGGACCTGAACCCGCTCTACGCGGACAGCGAGGGCGTGCTGGCGCTCGGCGGAAAGATTCGCGTGCGCCCGTTTGACGGCGACGGGCAGGAACGGCTGGCCATCCGGCCCTATCCCCGCGAGCTGGAAGAATGCATCAGGACCCGCTCCGGCCGCAAGGTGACCATCCGCCCCATACGACCGGAGGACGAAGAAACCCACCGGGTCTTTCTGGAACGGCTTTCCGATGAAGACCTGCGCATGCGCTTTTTCGGCGTGGTGCGCCGCGACTTCGACCACAAGGATCTGGCACGGTTCACACAAATTGACTATGATCGGGAAATGGCTTTCATCGCACAGGCGGAAAACGAGGAAGGGCAAATCGAGACCCTTGGTGTCATGCGCACCAATACCAAGCCGGACAACTCGGATGCCGAATTCGCCATCGTGATCCGCTCGGACCAAAAGGGCGACGGTCTCGGCTCCCTGCTTTTCGGTCGCGGCATCGAATATACACGGGAACGCGGCACGCTGCGCATCTCCGGGCAAACCATGGTCGAAAACCGGGCCATGCAGGGGCTGGCCAAAAAATTCGGATTTGCCGTGTTCCCGGCCAAGGATGATCCCGACCTCGTGGATATGGAGCTTGAACTGAACCCGATTCCCGGAGAACAGGCGTGAGTCTCCATGTGCACCATCATACGGCTCTGCAACTGCGCGGGGGCGCCGTGCGCGTGGCAAGGTTGCTGCTACGCGGCCTGGCAGACGCCGGCGCTACGTGCTCGGCGTCTTTTGAATTTTCGGAAACCAGCGATGCCTGGCCGGTCACGCCGCCGGACCAGCTTGGCTCCCTTGTAGGCAACAGCATCCCCGGCAACGCGCTTGTCCATGTGCATGGCAGCGGCGACTGGGTCCGCCTGCTCAGTTCGCTGCATCACAGGCCGATCATAACCCTGCACGATTGCGATCTGTTTACGGGCGGTTGCGCCTATCCCCTGAATTGCGACCATTTTTCCAATAACTGTGAAGAGCCGTGCCCACGGGATTATCCGCAATGTGCCGGGTACCGCGAGGCCAAACAACTGCTGGTGGACAAGCTGACGCCCACACTGGTTTCCCCTTCGGCATGGCTGGCCGGACTGGCACGGGAAGCCATGCCCGGCCACAACGTACACGTTATCCCCAATGGCATCCCATGGCCTGAAAATCCACCGGACAAGAACGAAGCGCGCAAGGCCATCGGCATTCATCCGGCTGCGCGGGTTGCCATGTTCGCCGCCCACGGTGGTGACAAGGCCGCATACAAGGCTGGCGGCCGCTGGCGCGACCTCTGGGACGACCTCTGCAAACGCATTCCCAATCTGGTCGGATTCGCCGTGGGAGGGGACACCGCGTTCACGCACAACACCCTGCACTTCTGGCCCTATGTGGAGCGAAAGCGCATGTCGGCCTTGCTGGCGGCGGCAGATGTTCTGCTCTACCCATCCCTGGCGGACAACCACCCGCTCGTGGTGCTGGAGGCGCAAGCGCAGGCTCTGCCCACCGTGGCCTTTGCCGCTGGCGGCATCCCTGAACAGATATGCGACAAGGAAACCGGCCTTCTGGTGCAGGAAAAGAATTTTGCCGCACTGGTGGAAACCGCCGCAACGTTGCTGGCCCGGCCGCGTCAGGCGCGGGAAATGGGAGTGGCCGCATTTTTCCATGGGCAGAAACGATTCTCCATGCAACGCATGACCAACGACTATCTCCGTCTGTATCACAACGTGCAAACCCACCATAAGGAACAAGCGGATGCATGAGAATCTGGCTGTGCCCTTTGCCGGGAAAAAAGTCTTCTGGTTCGGTGAACGATATTTTGTGGACCCCCTGTTAGCCATGGGAGCGGACGTGACCCATGTCCGGCCGGACGGGCATCCTCTTGACTGGCAGGGGGTGGTTCAAGCCGCGGGATTCGAACCGGACCTGCTGATCTATGGAGACCGTAGTCTGCCCGTGCCGTTGCTGGGCGTGGAAGACTACCCGTGTCCCACGGTTTTTCTGTGCGTGGATACGCATATTCACAGTTGGTATCCCTTTTATGCACAAGCCTTTGACCTGTGTTCCGTCAGCTTGCGGGACCACATGGAAACCTTCCGCAACAAACGGCTGCCTGACGAACGCCTGCTCTGGCTTCCGCCCTTTGCCAAGGACGACGACCTGCCAAAGACTATGGCAAAACAGTGGGATCTGCTTTTCGTGGGCAACGTGGGCGAAGACATTTTTCCGGTTCGCACGCGTATGCTGCGCGAAATCGAAAAACGCTTGCCCGGCCTTACCGTGCGTCAGGGGATATACCGGGATCTCTATCCGCAGGGCCGCGTCATCCTGAATATCGCCGAACGCGGCGACCTGAACTACCGGGTTTTCGAGGTACTTGGCTGTGGCGGCTGTCTACTGACTCCGGCCATCGGTCATGGGCAGGAAGATCTGTTCAAGGACGGGCAGGATCTGTTCACCTACCCCATCAATGACGTTGACGCGCTGGTGCAAACAGCCCAACGCCTATTGAAAAAACCGGAGTTGTGCGAACAGGTGGGGGCCAGTGGCCTTGCCAAGGTGGACGCCTTGCACCGGGCACGCCACCGGGCTATGGAATTTGTCGGCTGGATAGAAAGTTTTGATCTGGACGCGCTGGTAGCGGAACGCAGACGCCAGGCCCCGGCCATTCATGAAACCTTTCTCCGGCTGCTCTACCTGCATCTTGCCGAAACATGCGGCAGAGTAGAACTTGCCGCCCCGTATATGAAGGCGGCAAGGAAAAAGGGATAGGCAGAGCAATTAGCCGCGCCTGGCGACGATCAAACTATCCGCCGATCTTGTCCTTGATCTCCCGGAAAAATTCCTGAAGAAATGCAGGAGTGGTTTCTTCGCCGTTGATGTCCAACCGCCAAAACAGAACCACCAGATTGCCCCGCGGGGTCTTGGTCCCGCCAAAGAAAAGCTCATGACGGTCATTGTTGGCGTTCTGCATGGTCAACACCCATGACCGATCGCGTCGTTCCCAATTGGTCAGGCTCAGACCTGTGCTTTTTCCTTCACGAATCAGGGCGTCCACAAAGCCTTCCAACGGCACTCGCCCGGGCAGTCCCAAGAATTCGCCCTGATCAGTACGGATGACAATCGGCGTTCCCATAAACGTATCCGAAGGGCGGGGCAAATCAGAAGGCTTGGTCGAATGCTCTGCTTCGGTTGAAGATTCCGCGTGCCCGGCCATTTCACGCTCTTCAAGATGTTCGTGTTCCGGCGCATGGGACACTGCGCTTTCCGGCTCTGAAACATGCTCTGCCGCCTTCTCGTTTTCAAAGGTATAGGACTTGGTGCCCTCGCTCCCGCGCACGTTGATGATCTTGCGGGCGCGGACTTTTGCCTCGCCTTCGGGCGGATTCGTGCGCAAATGATCCAGAAGTGCGGAAAACATCTCTTCATTGCGGGCCTCGGCATCCGCAAAATCACCCAACGCTTTCTCAACCTTTTCAAGCCGCTTGTCCGCACGAACTTGCGCCGTGGCCAATTGGGCCATGCCATGCATCATTTGCCCGGCAGTTTCAAAAAACTTGTCCAGATATTCCCTGGAAACACCTTCCATGCCGGAACCGGACGGAGCGGCGATTCCGGCAGGAGCCGAAGGCTGCTTGAGATCCTTGCGTCGAATCTCGCGGAACTTCCCCTTGAGAACCTTGTGCGTCTCATTGATGCTCATGCCTTTTACAAAGCAATCGCGAATACACAGGCATACGTCGCCAGCTTCGGGCTTGAAACGAATGGGCTTGCCGTCCGTATGCACGGGGATGAACGTGGGGAATTTGCGGCGATAGCTCTTGATGGTGGTTTCGGAAACACCGCAAAGCGCGGCAAGGTCTTTATGTGTCAAAGTCTCAGACATGGCGTTTTCTCGTTGTTGTCGTCAGGGAAATAAAAGCATCGGACCGGCGCACACCTTCGGGCCTGTTTCGCAACACGTGGCTCCAAGCCGGGATGATGCGCGCCGGGTGCATTGGGCCGGACTTCTGCCGAAAGCGGCTTCCAGCCAACCGGAGTACATATTTTTTTCGTGCCCATTCATAAGAATTACCCACGCAAAAAGCGTGCATTCCACGGAATCGGCCATCTTCAATCGTCATTCATCGTCACCTATCGACAGCCTTTTTCAAAAAGGGAAATATGCCTTTCGGAAACTTATCGATATTTTTACCTGCCCCTTGCTCTGACGTCAAGAGCAAGGCAAAAGGAACAGTATACCGCCCTTATCCCTGCACCACGCGATTCCGTCCGCTTTCCTTGGCATGGTACAGGGCAGTATCGACACGCTTGATAAACACATCCTGACTTTCACCGTTCTCCACAACAGCCACTCCGAAACTCGACGTCACAGGCCGAGGTACGCCCGTAAAGGAAAAGCTCTCCACCGCTCCGCGCAGACGCTCAGCCACCTGTGCCGTGCGCTCCATGGACGACCCCGGAGCCAAAACCATGAACTCTTCGCCGCCCCACCGGGCCAAACGGTCAGTCTCGCGGATGTTATCGCGCACCAAAGCTGAAATCTCACGCAAAACCGCATCCCCCACATCATGCCCGTATTCATCGTTAATGGACTTGAAATGGTCAATGTCGAACATGATCAAACCAAGCGCACGGCCAGAGACCATCTCCGAATCCAGCAGCCGCAAGAAGCTGCGCCGATTCATGGCCTGCGTCAACGGGTCAGTGGATGCTTCGTCCTGCAACATTGCCCGCTCGTCCTCCAGTTCGCTGATATCCTGAAACGAGAAAAGCCGCAGCCGACTGTTGGGAAACGGTGAATGGGTCACGGCAAAAACGCCCGCCCTGCCAGAGGGGTTGCCGGGGCTGTTTACACGAACGACCTGATCGCGGTCCAACTGGTCGTCCACGATGACGCGAACCCAACCATGATCGCCGCCTGTGTAGGGAGCACCGTTCAATTCGACAATGTTACTCCCGAAGGAAACACCGGAGTCACGCATGTCCAGAAACGAGTCAAAACCCAGATACGCGGCCAAATGCCGGTTGGCGTATATGGTACGGCCATTGTGCTCCAACAGGGCCATACCCGGAAAAATATCCAGCAGGCTCCAAAGCATGGTATCGTTGCGGGCCAACTTGCGGCGCATGAAGACGGTTCGGGCACAACGCCGAACGGCATCCAGTAAACGCTCGTCCCGAACAGGCATGCGCAGGAACGCGTCGATGTTCATCTCGACGGCCTTGAGCAACGTTTTGGGGTTGTAAAGATCATAGGCTACAAGCACGGGAACGTCCTCGTCTTCACCCCGGATGGTGGCGATCATGTCCAGGCCGTCCAGCACAGGAAGCACCATGTCCGTGAGCACCATGTCCGGCTGGTTGTCGCGCCAGGAACGCAATCCTTCGCGTCCGTCACGCGCCTCGAACACGGTCCCGGCGACCCGGCCCAACAGCGCGGCAATGCGCTCCCGTTCAAATTCGTCGGCCATGACTACCAGCACGGCCAAGTTCTGCTTCGCGTCCTTCATGCCCCCTCCTGACGACTGGCGTCCGACAGTATAGCCTGCACGGACCGGCATATGCAACATCGCCCCTCCAAAAGAAAAAAGAGGCTGCCGACTTCATGCCGACAGCCTCTTGCAATCATTTTGAATATTTCTATTTGGGCGTTTTGGCGTCAACCACCTTGACCCCGAATTCCTTGATGTCGTTCACGGGCTGCTCAAAGAACACGAACATAAACGGCGTGGAGGCTCCGGGACGCAGGAAGGTGTTATTGGACAGGATTCCCACTTCGGACTTCAGGCCGTCCTCGATTTCCTTGCGGCTTTGCACCTGCAACTGGAACATGGAAAGCACGTTGCCGCAAAGCAACTTCTGCGCGGCCACCACCTTGGATTGGGCGTCAAACAGTTGCGCCTGCACTTCGATGCGCTCCTTGGGAGTGGCGAAGTTGTTGACCGCTGTGCCCTGAATGACAAACAAGACTCCGGCCTTTTCGTTCTTGGCGTAGAACTGGCGGACGTTTTTGAGTTCGATTTTGTTGACCCGCTGTTCCGGTGATTCGCCCGGTTCGGCACCGGGAGTATCTTTATCCGACAACCAGCTGCCCACATAGGGAACATTCTGGAATGTGGAACCGAGATCAATGCCGACCAGCGTCCAGGCCTTGAAATATATGGTTCCGCCCATCACAAGCAGGAAAGCCAGCAATACGATAACACCGGTCATGCTACGCTTGGGCTTCTCGTCCAGATCAAGACTCTGTTCGAAAAGGGATTCCTCTTCATCCGGATCGTCTTCGCTGTCGTCATCGGCATCGGCGAAGATATCGTCTCCACCGTCCGCTTTCGGATCGTCGTCATCGAACAGGTCGCCAAGCCCGGAGTCTTCGTCCGCGCCGGCAGCATCCCCGGCAGGGGCTTCAGGCTCATCGGCGAAAATGTCTTCCGTTTCTTCTTCAGGGCTGGCGCCCGGAGCTTCTTCAGCCGGTTGGTCGCCAAAGAGGTCTTCCTCGCCGCCTTCAAACAACGACTCTTCTTCACCGGCTTCCGGCGTGGGTTCATCGCCATCCTGATCATCAAACAGGTCGCTGAAATCATCTTCGGGCGGCGCATCCACTCCTGCGGCATCATTCACAGGCGCTTCTTCATCCACCGGCTGTTCCTGGGCCGGCTCCGACGGGGCGGCAGGCTCGGCAGTATGCTCGGCTTTGGCTTCGTCGAACGCAGCATCAAACGATGCATCCGATTCCTGTTTTTCAGCAGGGGCGTCCTGCTCAAGCAGGGCTTCGACTTCTTCCTCCACCTGAGCGGAGGGAGGAGTCACCTTGAACAGATGTCCGCAACGAGAGCATTTTACCTTGGAACCGCCCGGGGCGATTTTATCTTCAGGAAGATTGTATTTGGTCTGGCAATTTGAACACGTAACAATCATTGGGCGATCTCCAGTTTTATCGGCGGGTTATTCGCCGGAATCCGTTGCCAGCTCGTAGATGGCGTCCAGTTCCCGGTAGCGTTCAGCATAGTCGAGACCATAGCCCACTATGAAACCCGAGGGAATGTCAAAACCAGGAAAATCAACTTCAATATCGATTTCCCGCCGTTCATGTTTATCAATAAGCGCGCAAATTTTCAAACTCTTGGGATTTCTCTTTTTCAACACATGCAGCAGAAAATCCATGGAATGGCCGGTATCAACGATATCTTCGACGATAAGCACGTGTTTTCCGTCCACGGGCACCTCCATATCCTTGGAAAAGACAATGTCTTCTCCCCGGGCGGTGGCTGTGCCGTAACTGGCGAGTCGAACGAAATCCACCTCGATTTCCCTGTCGATATTCCGAATCAGGTCCGAAAAAAATAAAAACGCGCCTTTGAGCACGCAGACACAGATAAGAGGGGCATCGTCATCGTAGGACCGGGAAATCTCCTGTCCAACCTCCCTGACGCGATCGCGGATTTCCTCTGCCGTGATAAATGGTTTCAATTTATGGGCCATTTGGTCCTGCCGGGTTTGGAAGTCAAAAACGAATAATCATGGCCACTTCATTACAGTGGTCAGGAAACCGTGGACAATGGAGACAGTCCGCCCAGATTTTCTGGTTCAGGGTCTCCTTTTCGACCTGCTCAAAGCCCACCTTGGCAAAAAATCCGGGGACTTCGGTCAGGGTAAAAACAGTATAAATACCGATGGCCACCGCCTCGCTCAAAGCCGCTTCCACCATGGTCTTTCCCATTCCTTCGTTGCGCAGCTCCGGGGCAACGACCAAAGAACGGATTTCGGCCAGATTTTCCCACGTGATGGACAAGGCCACGCAGGCAACTATCTCGCCACCCTGTTCGGCCACGAAAAAATCGCGCAGGTGTGAATAGAGCTGGCTGATGGAACGGGGCAGAACCAACGCCTCGTGGTCCCTGCGCATGAGCAGCGAATGAATGGCCCGCACATCGCTTATCCGGGCCTTTCGTACGAGTGGTGCCGGCACCTATTTCTCCAAGGCTTTATCCAAAATCATGGACAGCATGTCCTTGGGGAATAATCCGGCACGGCTGAACACGGGCTTGCCGGAGCGGTCGAACACGACCAAATGCGGAATGGCTGTCACCTGAAAACGCGTGGCCAGTGCAGGGTCGCCCAGATACACGGGGACGCCCGGTTCCTTGTTCGCAAAGAACGTTTCCAAAGCGTCACGCTTTTCATCCATGGAAACCGCCGCAAACACGACCTTGTCCCCATACTCCTTCGCGGAATGGGCCAGTTCGGGTATTTCCTCGCGGCATGCGGGGCACCATGTGGTCCAGAAACAAAGCACGACGGGCTTGCCTTCGCTCTGCTTGAGCAACTCGTCAAGCCTTGCGGAATCCATGTCGGGAAATCCGGCATCGGTCCGGCCTTGTGAACAGGCCGCAAACAGGAAAATCAGAGCCGCCAAAAGCGTGGCGGCCTTCGTATGCAGGGGGAACTTTTTCATAAGCACCTCGATGTTTTCTGCGCGTGCTATAGCAAGCTTTTCACCGGATTTGAAGCAGTTCCCGCGCACTTGGGCTCACTGAATCAGCCTTTGGGCCAATTTCACGGCCTCCATGGCATCCGTGGACCAGCCGTCCGCACCGATGGAGGGGAAGAATTTGTCCGTGACCACAGCCCCGCCGATAATAACCTTGGTATCCATGCCGCGTTCCCTGACCAGATTGACCGTATCCTCCATGCGCACCATGGTCGTGGTCATCAGCGCAGAAAGCCCGATGATCCTTGCGCCGTGTTCCTCGGCCGCGTCCACAATGCGCGTGGCCGGAACGTCCTTGCCCAGATCCACCACTTCGAATCCGTAGTTCTTGAGCATGAGGCAAACGATATTCTTGCCGATGTCGTGAATGTCACCCTCCACCGTGGCCATAATGACGACCGGCTTGCTGTGGCCTTCCTCGGAAGCGTCCAACAGGGGCTGCAGGCGGCCAAACGCGGTTTGCATGGTTTCGGCGGAACGCAACAGTTGCGGCAGGAAATATTCCTTGCGATCATACTTTTCGCCAACTTCAAGGATGCCCGGAATGAGCATGTCGTTGACGATCTTCATGGCCTCGATCCCCTTGTCCAGTTCTGCCTCAACAAGAGCGACCACACCTTCCCGGTTCCCCGAAACAACGGCGGAAAGCACGGATTGCGCTCCGGTGTCACCGCCAGCCGAATCTTTTCCGGCGCCTTTGGCAGGGGCCGCTCCTGAAGCCGCACCGGAGCCGCTGCCCGGCGTCCAGTCCGCATAGCGATTGATATATCGCTCGGCCTGCGCATCGCGGTTCAGCAACACTTCCACGCTGTGCAGTGTTTCCTGAAGGCGTTCGGAGTTCGGATTGGAGATGAACGAAGTCAAACCCGATGTCATGGCCATGGCCATAAACGTGGAGTTGAGCAACTCGCGGGCGGGCAGCCCAAAGGAAACATTGGATAACCCTACCGTGGTTGCCAGTCCCAACTGTTCCTTGCAGTGACGCACGGTCTCAAAAAAATGTTTTGCGGCCTCCGGCTTGGAGGAAACCGTCAAAGCAAGACAATCCACCACAATGAGACGGCGGGGGATGCCCAGCGCAAGCGCCTGATCCAGTAAATCCTCGATCACGGCAATGCGTTCAACGGAAGTGACAGGCAGCTTCTTTCCCTGAATGGGCAACAGGATGAAAGGCGCGCCGAACTTTTTGCACACCGGGCCGAGCCGTTCCATTTTTCCCGGCTCACCGGAAATGGAGTTGACCAGAGGAGATCCCGGATAGTTCCACAATCCCGCTTCCACGGCATCCGAATCGTTGGAATCGATGGACAGGGGGCAGGGAAAACGAGAAACAAGCGTCTTGACCAATTCGGGGAGCAGGGAAGCTTCCTCCACCAAAGGAGCGCCAACGTTGACATCCAGAACAGGTGCGCCCTGTTCCAGCTGCTCTTCGGCAAAGCGCAGGGCCTCGGTAAATTCGCCTTCCTGCAATTCCGCTGTAAGCTGCTTCTTGCCCGTAGGATTGATGCGTTCCCCGATGATCACACCGCGATGATCAAATCCGACGGGAACACTCTGGGAACGGGAAGTAAGCACGGTTTGCGCAGTGTCCGAAGGTTCAGGGCGCTTCCACTTGCGGCCTTCGGCCAAGGCCCGGAGCTGGCGGATATGTTCCGGCGTGGTGCCGCAACAGCCACCCACGAATTTCGCTCCCACGTCCAGCAGACGTACGGCCTGCCTGGCAAACGGTTCGGGAGCCAAACGGAATATGGTGTTGCCCTCGTCGTCCAGTTCGGGCAGTCCCGCGTTGGCCTCGGCAAAAGTCGGCGTGGCAAGCCGGGAAGACCAGGAAGCCAGGGTGTTATACATTTGCTCGGGACCAGCCGAGCAGTTGGTGCCGATAAGCTCCACACCCATGTTCTGCATGGTGTCCACGAACGTCAGCGGACTTGTGCCCGTCAGACAGGCATCACCCTCAAAAGTCATGGAAACGGCAACGGGCAGATCGCACACCTCGCGGGTAGCCACCACCACGGCCTTGGCTTCGGCAAGATCGAAATGGGTCTCACCCATGATCAGATCGGCCCCGCCAGCCACGCACCCCTTGATTTGTTCCTTGAAAATATTCACCAGCTCGCGGAAACTCATGTCACCCAACGGCTCCACAAATTTTCCGGTCGGGCCGATGGATGCAGCCACAAAAGCCCTGCCGTCCGCAACCTTGCGAGCCAGCTCCACCATGCGCCGGTTCAGATCGAAGACATCCACGTTCGCACCAAGCTTGGGACCGGAACCGCCGAACGTGTTGGAAGTGATGACGTTGGCTCCCGCTTCGACATAATCGCGGTAGGCGGACGCGATGATATCGGGCTGCTCAAGCCCCCACAATTCCGGGGAAAGCCCCGCAGGTAGCCCCCGTTCCATAAGCAGGGTACCGTACCCGCCGTCATAAAAATATATATTGTCGTCTTCGAGTATGCTTCTGAAATCGGACATTTGCTCCTCCCGGGAAAGGCAAACACCCCACACATGCGGCGCAGTCCTTGCCTTTGTAAATATATCAAGATTGCTTGATGTAGTCCGTGCCCATGAAAAAATCAAGTGCGCGGGGCCGGGGGTGGGGCTGCCAAAACAAACAGAGCCACTCCGGACTGAAAAACATTGAAAAGCACGAATAAAAATTATAGTCATATACTTTGGACGCACAATGAAAAATATTCGGGCGCCCAAAGGCGCCTTTCAAATAACTTGCCATAATGAAATCCAAAAAAAAACAACCCAAAGAAACAGTCCGCATCCCGGAAATCGTGGAAGCAAAAAAGTCAAAGGATCTGGTGAAAAAAAAGTCCGACACTCTTCCTGCGCCGTTTGAACTCAAAGGGTCGGAAGTCGGGCTGCGCGATCCGTTGCAACTCTACCTCAAGGAAATCGCCCGTTTCCCCATGCTGGAACCGGACGAGGAATATAATCTGGCCGTGCGCGTTCGTGAAAACAACGATCAGGACGCGGCCTTCCGGCTGGTGTCATCACACCTTCGTCTGGTGGTCAAAATAGCCATGGACTTCCAACGCCGATGGATGCAGAACGCGCTGGACCTGATTCAGGAAGGCAACGTCGGTCTCATGAAGGCCGTGCAGAAATTCGATCCGGAAAAAGGCATCAAGTTTTCCTACTATGCGGCCTTCTGGATCAAGGCCTACATCCTCAAGTTCATCATGGACAACTGGCGGCTGGTCAAGATCGGCACGACCCAGACCCAGCGCAAGCTGTTCTATAACCTGAACAAGGAACGCCAGCGCCTGCTGACTCAGGGGTTCGACCCCACTACCGAAGTATTGTCCGAGAACCTGAACGTCTCACAGGCGGACATTGAGGAAATGGACCTGCGGCTTTCCAAAAACGACATGTCACTCAGCCAGCCCGTGGGAGAAAACTCCGACGCCACGCACATGGATTTTCTGCCTGCGCTGGATCCGGGCGTGGAAGAAAGGCTCGCCAACGACGAGATAACCGGCCTGCTCATAGACAATCTCAAGACCATCGAGCCCCTGCTCAACGAAAAGGAAGCAGTCATTCTCAATGACCGCCTGCTTTCCGAAGATCCTGTCACCCTGCGAGAAATCGGAGAACAGTTTGACGTGACCCGAGAACGGGTTCGCCAGATCGAAGCACGATTGCTCAAAAAAATCCGCGACCACCTCGCGGAACAGGTACAGGATTTCTCCAGGGACTGGATCGAGGAAGAAGCGTAGTGCGAAATTCAATGCGTCATCGTGCGACTATTTTCCGGACTCCGGTCCGGTTCTGTCTTCTGGCAGCCCTGGCTCTGGCGGTTACCGGCTGCGTACAGTCCACCCACAACCCGGCGGCAACGGGTTCGGTAGCCATATCGCCCAAAGCCGAAACAACATATAATTTTCTTGTTTATCAGGATCTTGCCGGGCAACTGAACCGTGCATTGCAAACTCCCGGCAGCGTAACGCGGGAACAGCTAGGCAAATTGCAGCAGCAAACTCTTGATGCCCTGGAAAGGCTCATGGTGGATCACTCCTCGCCCCAACTCTACAGGGACAAGGCAGCCCTTTACTGGACTGAAGAAAAAAATGGCCGCAAGGCTCGCCTGATTCTGGAAGAAGGCCTGAATAAATATCCTGGTGACCGGATCATGACCATGTATCTGGTCAACTCATGGCTCATGGAAGGCAAGACGGCACGGGCCGCATCCATCATGGACGCATACCTCAAGGAACGGCCGAATGACATGGAGGCCCGGGAAAAATACGGCCAGATGCTGGTGGAAGTTGGCCAATACGCCGATGGTCTGGACCAGCTCAACGCCATCCCCAAGGACAAAAGCACAGCCGAAACCTACTATTACCGTTCCCGCGCACTGGGCAAACTGGGCGATAGGGAAAAGGCCATCGACAACCTGAAAAAGGCCCTTGAGAGCTATCCCGACTTTGTGGAAGGCCTTGCGGAGCTGGCCTACCAATATGAACTCACCCGCCAGTTCACCCTTGCCGAAAAGACTTACGAACGCCTGCTTGAGGTGGACGGCGGCCCGGAAGTGCGGCTGCGTCTCATCGACATCAACGTCAAGCTCAACAACGCAGACAAGGCGTTGGACCTTGCCATGGACGGCCCCAAGACAAAATCGTTTCTGTTGGATGCGACCAACAGTTTCATGTCCGAAGGCTTTTATGCGCAGGCATCCACCGTGTTGGACGTTTTGGGCGGAACCACCCCCATTCCGGCGGAATACTGGTTCTACAAGGCGGTCATCGCCCATGAAGGCGAATCCGATCCGGAAAAAGCCCTTAAATTTCTGGCCAATGTTGCTCAGGATGACAAGCACTATCCGCGGGCTCTCCAGTTCCGTGCGCAGTTGCTGAACCTGATGGGCAAAAAGCAGGAAGCCGAAGCCACCGTTGCTCAGGGGCTGAAAATGTTCCCGGAGCAGAACCGTTTTTACATCCTCAAGGCGTCGCTGCTTTCCGCACGCGGAGACAAACAGGCCGCTTTGGACGTGCTGAAGAACGGACTGGACAGGAAACCGGACGATTCCGAGCTGATGTATGAACTCGCCATGCTGCTGGACAGCATGCACCAGCGTTCCGAAGCGCTGAAAATAATGGAAGACCTGTTGGTCAAACAACCGGATCATCCCGAAGCCCTCAACTTCGTGGGCTACTCCCTTGCCGAGGAAGGCAGAGATCTGGACCGTGCTCTGGTGTTGGTGAACAATGCCGCGCGCCTCGATCCCGGCAATGGATTCATTCTGGACTCCGTGGCCTGGGTCCACTTCAAGCGCAAAGAATACAAAAAGGCGTGGAAAACTATCCTTGAAGCCGTTTCCATTGAAAACGGCGACCCCACCATCTGGGAACACTACGGTGACATCGCCCAATCTGTCGGCAAGACCAAGCAAGCCCGGAAAGGCTATCAGAAAGCCCTGAAACGTGGCGGGGATCCCAAACAATTGAACCGCAAGCTGAATGAGCTATGAACATCCGCACAGTCTGCTTCTCCCTGCTGACCCTGTGTGCGTGCTCGGCTTTGTTCGCCGGGTGTGCGCCCAAAAAAGTGTTTGCTCCGGGCATGGACGGCCCGGACAAGGCCTATGCCGTCTTTAAAGACGCATACTGTGCCCCTCCACAGGGCAAGTCTCTCGTGGTTTCGGCCAGCCTGTATTACACCCGCGTCAAACCAACCAAACGCAGCAATCGGACCGTAATCAGGTTGTGGGGCGACTTTGCGCGTCCTTTGCGCCTTGATGTGGCCGCCGGAATGGGACGTATGTTGACCCATATTCGGGAAGACGACGGCGGCCTGACCGCCTACTACCCGGACCAGAAAGCCGCATACACACACCCTTATCCCGTCGTCGGAGCCCAACGCCTGGGCATGCCGTTTCCCTTTCCGTTGCGTGATCTGGCCCTGATGCTGGGCGGATCATATGCGGAACTGCTTCCGTATCCCCCTCATGAGGCTATCCGCTCCGCCAAAGGCTTTGAGTACACCTTCAATCAGGGGCCGGTGACCCGTCTGCTGCTCGACGGCTGGGCGCGCCCGGTGCGTATGGAAGGTATCACACAGTTCAAAAACCGCCCGACACTCCACTGGAGCATAGACTTCAATCGCTATCCGGAAACGGGAACCGCTCCGCAGCCCAACATGATTTCACTCCAGTTGGAAACCGGAGAAAAAGGCGTGCTGCACATCAAGAGCCGTGAACTGAAACAACAGGCGTGGCCAGAGCAAAAACTTGATCTTCCGCTGCCCGAAGGCACGGAGCTGTTTGATCTGGACGGCCATAGGCCAACGGAGGAAAAACCATGAGTGGATATCACCCCGACGGCATCATCGACAATCTGGTGTTCGGATTCAAGGTCTGGCTTGACGAAATCCGATGGATGGGCAAGACCTCCTTGCGCAGGTTTGAAATCGGGCGGCTTGAAAAGCAGCTCGAAGAGGAATATGTGCATCTCGGCCGCATCGCGGAAGCGCCGCGAGGCCGCAAAGAGGAAAAGGAACGTATTCTCAGGCAGATCCGGTTTCTCAAAGAGGAGATCGGGACTCTTGAAGACGAATTGGAACAGGGAAAACAGGAACGCACCGCCGCTCAAAAAGGCGGGGAATAGCCGACCACGGCAAGGATTGCAGAGATGGCCAAGACCATTATCATCGGTTCGGACCACGGCGGATTCAACCTCAAGAAACATCTGGTTGCCGTCCTTGAGTCATGGGGAATGAACGTATTGGACATGGGCCCGGATTGTGCCGAAAGTTGCGACTATCCCGAGTTCGCCGCCTCGGTGGCCAAAAAGGCCGCCAACGGTGAGGGCCTCGGCATCCTGATCTGCGGAACGGGATTGGGCATGTCCATTACCGCCAACCGCTTTCCCGGAGTACGTGCCACCGTATGCACCAACGAATTTATGGCCCGCATGGCACGTGCGCATAACGACGCCAACGTGCTTTGCCTGGGAGAACGCGTCATCGGCATCGGTGTCGCCGAAGGCATTGTTAAGGCATATCTTGAAACCGAGTTCGAAGGCGATCGCCACAAACGCCGCATCGACCTCATTGAAACCGTCAGCAAGTAAGAGCAAAGGGGATTGAGAATCATGAAGGATGATAGCCGGATGGACCAGAAGACCGTTGCCGTGGTCAAGGGGCTGATCATGGACGGGGTGGCCAAGGCCAACTCCGGACACCCCGGCGGAGCCATGTCCTCCGCAGACTTCGCAACTCTGCTGTACTCTGATTTTCTGAATTTCGACCCGGATGACGCCCAGTGGTTCAACCGCGACCGCTTCATCCTTTCCGCGGGGCATGAATCCATGCTGCTCTACAGCCTGCTCCACCTGACAGGCTTTGTGGGCATGGATGCGATCAAGAACTTCCGCCAAATGGACAGCCTGACGCCGGGACACCCGGAAGTGCACCTGACTCCGGGCGTTGAAGCGACCACAGGTCCCCTGGGCCAGGGCTTCGGCATGTCCGTGGGCATGGCCGTGGCAGAAGCCTTCCTTCGCCAGAAGCTGGGTGCAGACGTCATGGATCATTTCACCTACACGCTCAGCTCGGACGGAGACCTTCAGGAACCCATCGCCCTTGGAGCCGCTTCGCTGGCCGGACTCTGGGGACTGGGCAAGCTCATCGTTTTCTACGATTCCAACAAAATCCAGCTGGCTGGCCCGACCAGTCGCGTGGATTGCGCCGACATCCGCAAGGTATTCGAGGGCATGTGCTGGCAGGTGCTGGACATCGACGGCCACGATCATGAACAGATCCGCAAGGCTGTTCAGGACGCCAGGCTGGAAGGCTCCAAGCCCACGCTGGTGGTCTGCAACACGGTCATGGCCAAGGGCACGGCCCACATGGAAGGTGACCACAACACCCACGGTGCTCCCCTCAAGGCTGACGAAATAGCGGCCTCCAAAGAAAAACTGGGATTGCCCGCCGAGGACTTCCATGTTCCCGGCGACGTGCAGGAACACTTCCGCCGCCGTCACGACGGCATGCGCGCCAAGGTTGCGGAATGGAAAAAGAACCTTGAAGCCAAACTGGCTTCGGACAAGGACTTTGCCGCGCTCTGGAACCAGATCATGACCAAGCGCTCGGCCCTGAAGATCGAGTGGCCCGAGTTTGCGCCCGGCGAGAGCATCGCCACACGCAAGGCATGGGGCGCCTGCCTGAACAAAATCACTGACCAGCTGCCGAACCTGCTGGGCGGTTCCGCGGACCTCGACCCGTCCAACCAGACCACCAAATTCCGCGAAACCGTCGGCAATTTCGCCATCGACGGCTACGACGCCCGCAACCTGGCCTATGGCGTGCGCGAATTCCCCATGGCCGCCGTCATGAACGGCATGGCCCTCCACGGCGGCATCATTCCCTTTGGCGCAACGTTCCTGACCTTTGCGGACTATTGCCGCAACGCCATCCGCATGTCCGCGCTGCAGGAGCTGCCCTCATTGTACATCTTCACCCACGATTCCTTCTGGGTGGGCGAGGACGGCCCCACACACCAGCCCATTGAGCACGTGAGCAGCCTGCGCCTGATTCCGGACCTCATTGACCTGCGCCCGGCGGACGCAACCGAAACCGCCGTGTGTCTGGACATTGCCTTCAAGCAGGACCAGCATCCCTCCTGCGTGTTCCTGACCCGCCAGGGTCTGCCGGTTCTGGACCCGGCCGAATATCCGGCCGTCAAGGACGGCGCTCGCAAGGGCGGATACGTGCTCAAGGATTGCGAAGGAACCCCGGACCTGATCATCGTAGCTTCCGGTTCGGAAGTTTCGCTGGCCCTGGAAACCGCCAAATTGTTCAAACGCAAAGTCCGTGTCGTCAACATTTGCAGCTTCAAACTGTTTGACGACCAGCCTGAATCGTATAAAAAAGAAGTGTTGCCGTCCGAGGTGACCGCCCGTGCCGCTGCCGAAGCCGGAAGAACCGAGCTGTGGCACAAGTTTGTTGGTTGTGATGGCGTTGTCCTCGGCCTGGACCATTTTGGTCAATCCGCGCCCGGTAAACTGCTCTCCGAAAAATACGGCTTTACCCCGGAGAACTTTGCCCGGCTCATCAGGGAAAAATACTAGGAGTTTAACTCATGGAAGTCCCGCAAAAGAACCTTGCCCTCGACCTTGTCCGCGTTACCGAATCCGCGGCGCTTGCATGCGCCCGCTGGCTTGGGAGGGGCGACAAGAATGAAGCTGACCGCGCAGCTGTTGACGCCATGCGCCTTTGCTTCAATTCGCTGGACATCGACGGTACGGTCATGATCGGCGAAGGCGAAAAGGACGATGCCCCCATGCTCTATAACGGTGAAAAGCTGGGCCGCGCAGACGGCGGACCGAGCGTAGACATCGCTGTGGACCCGCTGGAAGGCACCAACCTGCTTGCATATGGCCGTCCCAACGCCATTTCCGTTGTGGGTGTTTCGCCCAAGGGAACCATGTTCGATCCAGGCCCCAGTTTCTACATGCAGAAACTGGTTGTGCCCTCGGCCGCCAAAAACGTGGTGGACATCGAAGCTCCGGTGCAGCACAACCTGAAATACATTGCCAAGGCTCTGGAAAAGGATGTGGACGATCTGGTGGTCTTTGTGCTGGACAAACCCCGCCACAAAAAACTTATCAGTGAAATCCGCGAAGTGGGCGCACGCATCCAGCTGCACACAGACGGCGACATCACCGGTTCGCTCATGGCCATCGACCCCCGCAGCGAAGTGGACGTGATGATGGGTACAGGTGGAACTCCGGAAGGCGTACTTTCGGCCATTGCCATTCGCATCATGGGCGGAGAAATGTTCTGCAAGCTGGACCCCCAGCGTCAGGACGAGAAAAACCTTCTGTCCGAGTCCGGCATGGATATCCGCCGCGTATACACCGTGGGTGATCTCGTGGATTCCGACGACCTGTTCTTCTCGGCCACCGGCATTTCCGGCGGCACGTTCCTCAAGGGTGTCAAGTACACAGGACACGGTGCCGAAACTTCCTCATTGGTCATGCGCGGCAAGACTGGCACGATCCGATATGTCGAAGCCATCCATGATTGGGAATCGCTGATGAAGTTCAGCGCGGTTCGTTACGATTAGCCTTTTGATCAAAGACCATTCAAGGGCCGGAGCGGATCAACCGTTTCGGCCCTTTTTTTATAACGATTTGCTTGGCGTTTTACAGCTCGGAGGTTTCCCCGAACGTCTTGATAAAGACTTGACCCGTGTCCAGATGCAAGTACATGCTGCGAGGAATATCGCCACCCACGGCTGCCGCCGAAAGAGCAATATCATTGCGCTCCAACAACCTTTGCAGGGCCATGTAATTCTGCTCGCCGGTCCGGAAAATGTTGTCACGACGCATATTGGCACCTCCGGCGGCCTTGAATACCATGCGGTCGATGACCGCCCCCTTCTGGACCAGTTTGCGAACCATGAGCGGAACTCCCGTGGTTACAAACATGTAGGGATTCTGTTTTGCCCGTTCACGAGCAGCCGAAGCCCGGCCCAGCAGGCAGTGAATCATGCCGCCGACCTGAACCTGAGGATCATACACGGTGACACCGAGACAAGACCCCAATGAATAGGTGGCCAGCACGTCTTCAGAGTTCGTGGCGATCTTCATGTCCGATATGTTGACGACAATAGGGTTCATCCCGGCTCCGGTTCAGTACGCGATAAAGGCAACAACGCTGTACAATAGGACGTATCGCTTTTCAGGGCCATTACATTATACACGATGATTCACGAAGCGAAACCCTTTGCATATTTTTCTGTTCACAAAAGGAGAAAACCCATGAGCATGGGAAACTGGAAACAACCCTTTGCCGTTTTGGCTGACATCCATGGCAACGCGCTGGCTCTTGCCGCCGTAATGGACGACATGCGCAAACGTGGCATCTGCCGGGCCGTGAACCTGGGAGACTCCTTTTACGGCCCGCTGGATCCGGCCAAAACCGCACGGCTGCTGGAAAAGCTCAACCCCGTCTCCGTTCTCGGAAATCAGGACCGCATGTTGCTTGAGCCGACACCAGCCCTCTCTGCCAATCCAACGTTCCGGTATGTCATGGACAATCTGTCCCCGGGTGATCTTGCACGGCTTGCCAAAACGCCGCCCGTCGTCCACCTTGCGGATAACGCGATCCTCTGCTGTCACGGCACGCCCGAGGATGATACGATATACCTGACAGAAGAAACGGCCTCGGGAAATCCTGTCGTCCGCCCGTGCGAAGACGTTGCCGCACATTTGAAAACATATACCGCCTCGCTGGTTTTATGCGGTCATACGCATCTGCCCAAAATCATTCATTGCGGGAAGACCATGGTGGTCAATCCCGGCAGTGTCGGACTCCCGGCATACCGCGACGACGAACCGCCGCACACCATGAGCGCAGGGTCGCCCCATGCCCGTTATGCCATCATTTCCCGCCAACAGAATGATTGGCAGGCTCAGGACGTACTGGTGGAATACAATTGGAATGCCGCAGCGGCGCAAGCCATGGAAAGAGGACGGACAGACTGGGCGAACTGGCTGCAAAACGGCGTGGCCTCGTGATTCCCACACCCATCGGGAATTGTTTCTGGACTTTTTTTAGATTTTTCTGGAAAATACGAAGCGTATGCTGGGGAGGGGTCGACGTACGGCTCTTTTTTTAACACTTCATGCCTTTAACGAAGTTTCGGTCCAAACCCATGGAAATCAACAGAAAGTCGATACTGAGCAGAATATATTTTTCTCTTGCGGCAATGATTATTGCAGCATGTTTTCTTGCCCCCCCTGCACAGGCTGCCTCCACGAGCGCCTTGTTCAACAAGGCCTACAAAAGCTTCCACACGCTCAAACAAAACCGCTCAAAGGCCCGCTACCGCTCCAACTGGATCCGTGTGGAACGCGAATTTTCCGCCGTCCATCGCAAAGATCCCCATGGCAAATTCGCACCCAAGGCCCTGTACTACCTCGGTAGGACCAACGAAGAACTGGCCCGTCACAGCGGTCTCAAATCTGATTACCGCAAGGCCGTGGACTACTATAGCCGTTGCCAAAGCCGTTTCCCTCGCCACGGCTGGACGGACGACTGCATCTACCGCCGGGCTGAAATACGCTACCAGCACCTGAACGAATGGACCAACGCCCGCCGAGATCTGGCCACTGTCATTGTCAAGTATTCCCGCTCGGACATGGCTCCCAAGGCCCGGACCCTGCTGAAAAAACTGGGCAAGGGCGACAAATACATTGCCGAATTGGGCGGAAAGCCCGGCAGAGGCACTACACAAACTACCTCTTCCACGAAAAAGCGCCCCGCGGCGCCAAAGGTCATTCCCCGCAAGGAAGTTGTCGTCACACCGCCGTCGGCCAAACATTCCGATCCGCCCAACACTGCGCATCTGGGCAAGGTCCGCTATACCAGCAGCGACGAATATACCCGCGTTGTGCTGGAAATGGACGACCAGACCACCTTCCGTTACAAAATGCTGGCTCCGGCGCCGAAACATGGACGGCCGCACCGGCTGTACATAGACCTGAGCAACACGCATATCGGCAACGGCGTCAAACGCAGTACTACCGTTTCGGACGGCATACTCAAACAGATCCGTTCCGGCCAAAAGGACAAAAAAACCACTCGCGTA
The DNA here is from genome assembly GCA_913060505.1 of uncultured Desulfovibrio sp. Classification (GTDB taxonomy): domain Bacteria; phylum Desulfobacterota; class Desulfovibrionia; order Desulfovibrionales; family Desulfovibrionaceae; genus Pseudodesulfovibrio. The sequence goes on along the minus strand of CAJXRQ010000018.1, from coordinate 41,682 downwards.
GTGCTGGATTTCCAGACCCTGCAAGACTACAAGGTTTTCCCCCTGAACAACCCGTTCCGCATTGTGGTGGACGTTTACGCTCCGGACAAGAAAACCGTCGCCCAGGCACAGCGTCGAGCAAAAGCCAGACAAAAAAGCACTCCCACCAAATTCAAGCCGTCGTATAAAAGCAAAAAGATGGCGGGGGAGCTTGTGGAACAGCTTGGCCTGACCATCCACACCATAATGCTTGACGCCGGTCACGGTGGCAAAGACCCGGGAGCGCAGGCATACGGTCTCCGGGAAAAAGACGTGAACCTCAGGTTCGTGAAAATTCTTGGCAAGATGCTCAGCCAAAAGGGCTTCAAAATCCTGTACACCCGCACCAAGGACAACTTCCTTGAGCTGGAAGAACGCACGGCCCGCGCCAATGTGAAAAAAGCGGACATGTTCATTTCCGTGCATTGCAACGCCCATCGAAACAAGAAAATCCACGGTCTCGAAACCTATACGCTCAACCTTGCCAAAACCAAGGCAGCCGTCCGCGTTGCGGCTCGTGAAAATGCCGTGGACGCAAAGAGTATAGGCGATCTCCAGTTTATCCTCGCGGATCTGGCCGTAAACTCCAAGATGAAAGAAAGCAAGGATCTGGCTTCCGGTGTGCAAAAGCAAACCCTGCGCGAGGTTCGCCGCAAATGGAATCTCAAGGACATGGGCGTGCGCCAGGCGCCATTTTATGTGCTCATGGGTGCCACCATGCCATCCATCCTCATTGAGCTGGGCTACATGACCAACTACACGGAAAACAAACGCCTGCGCAGCGAGGCCTACCTCAAACAACTGGCACGTGGCATCGTACGCGGCGTGTTGGCCTACAAACAGCAGATCGAACGCTACGCCATGCGCTAGCCTCTTCTTGACAGCAAATTGCCCTCTTCCATACAGTCATTCTCATGGAATATGGTATCATGCTCGTTGCCGAAGAGCGCATTAACGCGGCCATCAAAAAAGGTGATTTCGAAAATCTCGAAGGCGCGGGAAAACCCCTGCCCGTTGATGAAGCTGCGGCCATGCCTCCAGAATTACGTATGGCCTATCGCATTCTCAAAAGCAGTGGTTTCATTGCCGAAAACCCCAACAATGCGCCGGAAGTGGTGCCGGAAACAGCCCTTGAGCTGTTGCGGGACGCTCCCGAAGAGCAGAACACTTATGGACGGATTCGACGCCTGAATATCCTTTCCAGACTCAGCGGCAAACCGACTCCGGTAGAAGAAGACTCGCCATACTACGAACGTGTGGTGAGACGTCTGGCCGGAAAACTCGGCGAATAGCACAGAGACCGCTAGTCCAATCCGCGATATGAACCGCCTTTGAGCAACACCTGCCGCAGGGCGGCCTCCAAATCATTCTTGCTCACGGGCTTGGAAACATAGCCGTCCATACCGCCTTTCAGGAATTCTTCCCTGTCCCCCTTCATGGCATGGGCAGTAAGAGCTATTACCGGCATTTGGGCAATCTCCGGATCATCGGAGGCCCGCATCCTTCCAACAGCCTCGAGGCCGTCCATCTGAGGCATCTGAATATCCATAAACACGCAGTCGAATGGTTGGTTATTTATCTTTTGCAGGGCTTCCAAGCCGTTTTGTGCCCATTCGACAGTATGTCCCATCTTTTCCAGAAGCCGTTGCGCGGTGATGCGGTTGACCCGGTCATCTTCCGCCAACAGGATCGAAAGCGGCGGCAATTCCAGAGAGCCGGTTTCGTCAGCAGTGGCATCCGCCCCCGCTTCGCCTCTGCCAACACGCACGGTAAAACTGAACGTGGACCCCATACCAACAGAGCTTTTAACGCGAACCTGCCCCCCCATCAGTTCCACAAACCGGCGTACGATGCCCAGCCCCAAACCTGTTCCCGGGTATTTTCGCGAATAGGAACCATCGACCTGTTCGAAGGCGCGGAAAATGAGATCCAACTTTTCTTCGGGGATGCCGATACCCGTGTCGGAAACCGAAATGAACAGGTTGAGATAGCCCGGAGACGAAATCTCCCCCACAGTGTCGGCTTCAATAATGATTTCACCTTCATTGGTAAATTTGATGGCGTTGCCCACGAGATTGAACAGTATCTGACGTATTCTTCCGGCATCGCCGATCAGCTGGTCATGCGCATTCGGGTCCACGTTCCAGCGGAAGTCAACGCCCTTTTCCCCGGCCTGCACGCTGAAGATGGCATGCACGGACTTGACCAGTTTATGCAGGGAAAACGACTCTTCCTGCAACTCGATCTTCCCGGCCTCGATCTTGGAAAAATCGAGCACGTCGTTAATGACGCGCAACAAATTCTGCCCGGAAGTTTCGGCGGTCTGCAAATATTCCGCCTGTTCAGGATCAAGATTGGTAGCCTTTATAAGCTGGAGCATGCCGAAAATCCCGTTGAGCGGTGTCCGAATTTCATGGCTGACGTTGGCCAGAAACTCGCCCTTTGCCCGGCTGGCCGCCTCGGCCGCGTTCTTTGCGGACACCAATGCATTTTCCACTTCCTGCCGCTGCACAGCCAGGGCAAACAGATCGGCCAGTGCCGTAATAACGCGAAGGTCTTCATCCGTATAATCACGGCCGGGATTAGCCAGGGCGACCTGTCCCATCAGCTGGCCTTCAAACATGGCCGGAGCGGAAAGGAACTGTTCCAATTGAACATGCCCTTCGGGCAATCCGCGCGAATGTTCATGATTGGCGGGATCGTTGGTGTAGAAAGCCTTGTGCTCGTTAAGTGCAACACCCCACAGGGAAGAGTATCCAGCCTCATGCCACAACAGCCGGAAGTTGTCCTTCTCCATCTGGCACTGACCGTTACTCATCATTTCCGTAAACGTATGGGGTATATTTTCGCGCGTTCTGGGGTCAATGGATGAAACATAACCATGAGTGCTGCCAGTGATTATCATGGCGTGCTGGCGCACCACCGAGGCAAGGCTTTCGATACTGGAATCCGGCGCCGTCAATTCCTTGGCAATCTCTGCCTGGGCCAGATTGACCATGGATTCACGCATTGCCCGCTGTTCAGCTATACGGCGGTCTGTAATGTCGCGCGCCAGAGCATGCACGACCTTCCTCCCCCCGAACCTGATGCGTGAAAGCTGAACCTCGACCGGTATTTCCGAGCCGTCCTTGCGCCGGAACATGGCGTCCATCTTGCGCGGGACTTCCGCCCAAAGCCTTTTCTCCGCGTCCGTCGGAATCTTCGGATCAATGTCCCAAACCGTTTTCCGCAACAGCTCTTCTTCGGTATAGCCGAGAATCTCGCACGCCTTGCGATTGACCAGTACATAGCGCCCTGAAAGGTCGTGCATGAACATGGCGTCTTCGGTTTGCTCGTTCAAGGCGCGGAACCGGGCCTCATTCTCAGCCAGCCCGGCCCTGGCCTGTAACAGGGGAGCCATGTCCATGAAGAAGCCCACATATATTCCCTGTCGAAAATTCACAGCCAGCAAATCCGCAGGCAGAATGTTCCCGTCTGCGCGTAGCAAATGCACACGCTCGGAAAACTGTTCTTCGCCCCGGACAAGGCGGTCATATGTCAGCATGAAATCCGCACGTTCTTCCTGAACCAGGAGATCCACAACAGCCATGCCTGTCAATACGTCTTCGTCCATCCCGGTCAGGCGGCCCAACTCGGCATTACTGCTGCGCAGCTTGCCGAGATTGTCCATGACAGCGATTCCGGTGGGCACATTGTCCAGCAACGTGGCAAGCTGATCACGGCAATAGGTATAACGCTTTCTGGCCACTGCCCGTGAACGCATCAAATGAAAGATCAGAAAACCGCCCACAGCTACAAGGGAGAATATCAAAACCGCATGGAACGGACTCTCCTTCCGCCCCGAATCGCTCCGTGGACCGTTGATCAGCGTGACCTCGGAGGGAATGGATTCAAAAGGCACGTTGTATTTTGCAAGTTGTTCATAATCAAAAATAAACCTGTTCGCATCTTCACCCTTCAACACGGGAAGATCGTCCGCAGACTCGCCCTTGAGAATCCGGGCTGCATCCTCACCCGCAAGCTTGCCCTGGTTGAATTGGTCCACGACCTTGCCGCCGAGCAACCCCTCGCCAATGCCATGCTTCCACAAATGCAGGATGGGGCTGTGGCTGGATTTACGAATAAACGCAACGGAACCGGCAAAATCCATTGTATGGTTTTCCCTGTCCCTGTATGCGGAAAGCAACAATATCAGTGATTTTTTCGGCAAGGCGCGCAACCCGGCCGCCATCTCGGAATAAGTAATACGCGCAAGATTGAAGCGTTCGAAACGAATCCATGGGAAAAGACGGGTGGACGGCAGAACATTCTTGAAATCCACCCTACCGCTGGTAGTGCCGTCGTAAATGATAGCGATTTCCTTTGCTTCCGGAAAAAGCTTGCGAGCCAAAGCAATGGTCTCTCTGGGCGACGTGCTTTCCATGACGCCGGTAGCGTTGCCAGCAGCACGAGCCTGTTCGGCCAAAACAGGATCGTTGACGCCCAAAAAAACAATGGGCACGCCTCTGAACAGACCTTTGCGATTATCCAGAGCAAACTTCAGGGCGTTGTCGTCCGCTGTGATAAGCAGGTTCGGCTTGCTCTTCTTGGCCTGTTTACGCTCAAGTCCCTTCCGAAAATGCTCAAGATGCTCGGCATCATAAAAGCGCTTGCTATCCATATATTCCGTGGCAAGCGAGGCACCGGTTCCGGCCAACCCGGCCTTGACGCCCTGCAACTGGTCCATAAACGAAGGGAAATCCGGACTGTAGGAAAACAGCATCAGAACTCTGGCACCCGCCGCGCAGGCAAGACCGCCTGACCACAAAAGCGAATTCAGGACAAGGACAGCTACGACAAGTAGACGGCATGGGAAAAAAGAGCGGGTGTCCATCAGGGAACCATACCCCCGCTACCGGAAAGGCACAATTATATCCACGGTGACATTTTTACGGCTTGAGCTGGGAAACAAGCATGCCGACCAACATGAGGCCGCAACCAATCAAAGCGCGCACCCCCAGCGTTTCATCCAGCAACATCCATCCGCCAATAGCTGCGAAAACGGCCTCCAGACTGAGGATCACGGCCGCATGGCTGGAGTTGGCGTCGCGCTGGGCGACCACTTGCAGGGTATACGCCACGCCCGTGGACATGAGTCCGCCGTAGAGGATGGGAAGCGTCGCGCCCATGATTCCCTCAAGGGTCATGGATTCCATGAATGAAGCGCCGCAAAGGCTGAGTGCCGAGCAAACCCCGAATTGAATGCTGGAAAGTTTGACCGCGTCCACGGCGTCCATGCCCGGCGAGAGTTTGCCGACCAGCAATACGTGCCCCGCCCAGAAGAATGCGCTGCCCATCACCAGTATGTCACCAAAAGCAACGCTCACTCCGCCTGTCACGGAAAGCATATACATGCCGACGACGGCCAGAAACGCCCCTCCCCACGAGCCGACGCCTGCGCGCTGGCCGAAAACAAGCCCCATGAGGGGCACCAGCACGACATACAGCCCCGTGATGAACCCGGCCTTGCCCGCGGTGGAGGATGCCACGCCCCAAGACTGGAGCAGGGGAGCGGCCAGGCCGAGCTGTTGCAGGGTCGATCCGGCGAACAGGGCCAGGCCAAGCAGGATTCCGCCCGACAACAGACGGGTGCCGGATACTTTATTCGTGCGGGAACGTGAGGACTCCATGAAACGGATAAGCGGCAAAAGAGCCACTGCCCCGAGAGCGAAGCGCACGCCGTTGAATGTCAGTGGGCCAACGTGTTCCATGCCCACACGCTGGGCCACAAAGGCAAAGCCCCAGATGGCGGCGGTCAAGAATAAAAGAATATCGGCACGGACGGCGCGTACGTTCATGTATAGATTCTCCCAATTCAAAAAAATGAAAAGAAGCGGCATGATTCAAAACAGACGAATGGCGGTCATACCATCTCCAGAACGAAAAAAGCTGATCCATTTCTCATGGAATTTCAATAAATTTCTTGCCCGGACGTATGCATTGCCTAACATGGCCGCCCAAGGTATGATTATGCCCCATTTCAGTACAAGGAGCGCATCATGAAGTACATCATGTTCGAAGACTTCGCAGGACAACCGGTACCCGTGATTTTTCCCAACCGCATAGACCACATGGATATGCGCGAACAGATGCCTTACGCCACGGTGCTAGGAGCTGGCTACGTGCAGCTGCGCGACGGCGTTATGACCTGCCATGGCGATTCCAAGGCCATGGGCAAGGAAGCCCGGAGCATGGATGCGGAAATCATCATGGCAAAACTGGAGAATCCCGACGAATAACATTTCGCACGGCTGTTCCCCTGCCTTTGGTCAAGTCTGCCCGGAAACGGCATGCCATGCCTCATCCGGCCCACGCAACACATAAAAAAAACGCCCCTGCTCCGGACAACCGGAACAAGGGCGTTTTATTCCTGTCCAGACTGGGCTTACCCATGCATGCGGTAGGCCTTCTTGATATATACAGGTTCCCTGGGGACGTCCTGATACATTCCCTTTTTTCCGGTCTTGACCTTGGCGATGTCCTTGACCACATTCATGCCGCGAATAACCTTGCCGAACACTGCGTAGCCGGGATCTGACGGCCCCTTGTAGTTGAAAACGGGATTGTCCTGCACATTGAAAAAGAACTGGCAGGTGGCGGAATCCGGTGCAGTGCTCCGCGCCATGGCCACAGTGCCCTCATCATTGCTCTTTGCGTTGAGAGCCTCGTTCTTGATGGGGGCATAGGTACGCTTGCGCTTCATGGGGTATTCAAAACCGCCCCCCTGTACGATGGCCATGTCCTTGGAATTGATCACCCGGTGAAAGATGGTCCCGTCATAAAAGCCCTCGTCCACGTAGCGCAAAAAATTCTTCACTGTTTCCGGCGTATTGCGTTCGTCCAGCATAAGAATAATCTTGCCCATGGTTGTCTCCAACACCACTACCGGAGCCGGTCCCGCCTGTGCGGGAACAATCCACAATGCCACCAGTAATGCCGCCATCGCGCACAAAGTCTTTATGTATCGCATATTGAATCCTTATGTTTTGGTTTCCCGGAATCCGGGGACTATACGGAATCAAGAGCTGATCTGCAATTCCCGGCAACGCTCCCGCTTGACGGCTTGAAACGGATGTTTTACATCCGCTTTCGCGATATCGTAAAAGAGAGATTTTATCCTCGTGTATCGGTTTTTTTGATATACTTCATAAAAAAAGCCAAACAGAGGATACTCGAAAGCCCCGCTTCAAAAGACTGTCGAGCAAGTGGAAGCTTTCTTTTTTTTCGGTATCACGCGCAGGAGGGAGGCCGCCCAAGGGTGCACGAATCAATTTTCAAAACGTGGGGTTGTTTTTCATGAATCAAAAAAATTTCGCACTACTATTTCTGATCGCCATGGCTGTGTTGACCATGGCCTGCCCGGCGCTGGCGGCGGATTCCAGCAAAGGTGTTGAAAACGCCGCCGTATTCGGACTGCTGACACTTATTCCGCCCGTTGTAGCCATCGTTCTGGCCTTTCTGACCAAAAACGTGGTCTTTTCCCTGTTCTTGGGCGTTTTCTCCGGATGCTTCATGCTGGAGAACAAGGTGGGCGGTATCTACGCCGGATTTGTCAGTGGTTTCATGCGTCTTTCCAATGAAATTCTGAATTCGATGGCCGATTCATGGAATGCGGGTATCATCCTGCAATGTCTGGCCATCGGAGGACTCATCGCCCTGGTTTCCAAAATGGGTGGCGCCAAGGCCATTGCGGATGCGTTGGCCAAACGTGCCCGCTCCCCGCGCAGTTCCCAGTTCGTTACCTGGGTCATGGGCCTGCTCATTTTCTTCGACGACTATGCAAACTCCCTGACCGTCGGTCCGATCATGCGCCCGGTCACGGACAAGATGAAAGTTTCGCGCGAAAAACTGGCCTTCATCATCGACGCCACCGCCGCTCCCATTGCCGGCATCGCACTCATCTCCACCTGGGTGGCCTATGAAGTCGGCCTGATCCGGGACGGATACGAATCCATCGGCATCACCACCAATGCCTATGGCGTATTCGTGTCGACCATTCCCTATCGTTTCTACAACATTCTGATTTTATTCTTCATCATTTGCACCATCTGGATGCTGCGCGAATTCGGCCCCATGCACAAGGCAGAAGTCCGCACCCGCACCACCGGCAAAGTCCTGGACGATAAAGCCAAGCCCATGGCCTCGGACGAAGCCACCGGCCTGAAGCCTGAGACTGGCGTAAAATTGAGCGTCTGGAACGCCATTATCCCCATCGGCACACTGATTGTGGCCGCTTTTCTGGGCTTCTATTGCAACGGATATGATGCCATCATGGGCGGGGACAACACTACACTTATTGCGCTGATGAAAGATTCCCCCATGTCCTTCACCTCCATGCGCGAAGCCTTCGGGGCTTCCGACGCCTCGGTGGTTCTGTTCCAGGCAGCGCTTATTGCGGGCATCGTGGCCATAGTCATGGCTGTGTTCAAAAAAATCCTGTCCATCAAGGACGCCATCGAAACCTGGATCACGGGCATCAAGTCCATGACCATCACCGCAGTCATTTTGTTGCTGGCGTGGTCCCTGTCCGGCGTCATCAAGGAGCTGGGCACGGCCGTCTACCTGGTAAACGTACTCTCCGACGCCCTGCCTGCATTTCTGTTGCCGAGCATCATTTTCATCCTCGGCTCCATCATCTCGTTCGCCACGGGGACATCATACGGCACCATGGGCATTCTCATGCCACTGGCCATTCCACTGGCCCACGCCCTGACACCGGACGCATCCTACGTCGTCATCAACGTGGGTGCAGTGCTCACCGGCGCCATTTTCGGCGACCACTGCTCTCCCATTTCGGACACCACAATCCTGTCCTCCATGGGATCTGCCTGTGACCACATCGATCACGTGAAAACGCAGCTGGCATACGCCGTGACCGTGGCGCTCATCTCCATCCTGTTCGGCTACCTGCCCGCAGGACTGGGACTTCCCATTCCGGTTGTGCTCCCGCTGGGACTGGTTGCCGTTGCCGCCACCGTGCGCATCTTCGGCAAACGACTTTCCGAGTAACAACCATCCACCCCATGAAGACAAAGCCCCCGGCTGCGACAATACGCGGCCGGGGGCTACTTTTTTTGACAAAGACCGAAACCTATTGCTCTTCCATTTCCTTCCAAATGGCCAGAACGTTGGTCCGCTGCGCTTCAAGGTCATACGTATCCGCGGTCTGCTGTCCGGCCTGCAAGACGGTCGGCAGGATTTCATCACGATTCTCAAACCAGCCCACGGCTGTTTCCAGACATAAGGCCGCGTCCAAGACATCCCCGTCCGCACACCACAGGCCGTTACCGCTCCAGGGAACCTCACGCAGGGACCACCACGGCATAAAACGCGGCTCTGCTTCGGCCTGCCGCATGTAATCCCAACCGCCATATCCGGAGAAACCTACAGGCAGGCATCCGCAAGCCATGGCTTCCAGGGGCGGCAGGGGACAGCCTTCAGGGAATCCGGTCATGAGAAAAATGTGCGAGCTTCGCAGAGTCTCGGCCACACCAAAGGTGTCCATGCCTTCTATTTCCACCCAGCGCACCCGCTCCGTTCCGATCCGGTGCTCCAACAGGGAACGGATCTGTGCGGCAAGGGCCTTGTTCTTGCGCGGCATGTAGGCAATGCGAACCCGGCCGCCCGGCCGAATATCCGGGGCATGAAAAATCTCCCGGTTGATCCCCGGCCGGAGAATCAAGGAAGGACGCCCCGTAGCCTGTGCCACATAACGAGCCACAGGGTCGGACACGGAAAAGAATTCCACTGGCAGGGAATGCCATTGCACCCCCGAAGGCAGGGAGGAAAACAGATATGCCCAGTTTTGCACGTAGCTGACGCAACGCACCCTGGCCTGCAACCCCGGGCTCAGGGCATTGACCCACCCTTCGGGAACCAGCCACAGATCGCCCGGCTTCAGGAAAAGATCATTCCACTCCATTGTCGGCGCGGCGTCCTCAAGCCCTTCAGGGCGCCAGCCGCCCGTTTCCCGCGCAACAAGATGCACGCTGCGCCCGGACTGATGCAAAATATCCGCAATCTGTCTGAGTACCGTGATACCGCCGGTCGGTTTTCGCGCCGGGGGCAGAAAAATATATGTATTCATGGTTGGTTCGCTCTCCTGATTCAAGGCAGGGAACCATAATCGGACCAGTTTGACAAGATTTGAGACCCGGAAGAGAGGTTTGGCGCGGCGGCAAGTGTGGGGGGCCGCCGCGCCAACTGTCAGGATGGGAGGTTCTGTACACTGAGATTCTGTACGCTGTCGCTAAAACAGGATTTACCCCCGCAGCGTCACAGCCATATGACGACAAATGAGCAATTAAGAAAACTCATGGGAAAACTGCCATAAATATTTATCACTTCGCAAAATGTAAAAAACAGTACCGCAACTCCCTTGTATTTGGAATTTTCTGGACTCATTAATGTAAACCCGTTACATAAGCTGCAATACTATTATACTGGATAATTGGCTCCATCTCATCCAAATAAAGGAGAAGCTGAATGACTCTCGGTCAAGCCTTCAAGGCCAACTTTTTGGGCTCTGCACCACAGTGGTACAAGCTCAGCATGCTGGCCTTCCTGATTATCAACCCGATCGTCTGGTTCGGCGTTCCCAACGGGCATTTCATCGCCGGTTGGATTCTCATTGGTGAATTCATTTTCACCCTCGCCATGGCGCTCAAGTGCTACCCGCTCCCAGCAGGAGGTCTGTTGGCCATAGAAGCCATTGCCATGGGCATGACCTCGCCGGCAAGCGTCTATCATGAAGCCGTACACAACTTCCCGGTGATCCTGTTGCTCATCTTCATGGTGGCAGGCATCTACTTCATGAAAGACCTGCTGCAATTCACCTTCACCAAGCTACTGGTCAAAATCCAGTCCAAGGTACTCATATCTCTGCTGTTTTGTTTTGCAGGAGCTTTCCTCTCCGCATTCCTGGACGCCCTTACGGTTACGGCGGTCATTATCTCCGTGGCTTACGGATTCTATAACGTCTATCACCGTTACGCTTCCGGCGTCCCCATGACCTCATCCCACGACCTGGCCAATGACGAGGCCGTGGAAATGGGTCGCGAAGACCTTCTGGAATTCCGTGCGTACCTGCGCAACCTGATGATGCACGGTGCCGTCGGAACCGCGCTCGGCGGCGTGTGTACCATCGTCGGTGAACCGCAGAACCTGCTCATCGGCCATGAAATGGGCTGGCACTTCCTGGACTTCTTCATCATGGTGGCTCCCATATCCATGCCTGTTTTGATCATGGGCCTGCTGACCTGCGCCACTCTGGAAAAATTCCACCTGTTTGGCTACGGAGCGACTTTGCCCGGCAACGTCCGTTCCATTCTTCTGGAACAGGCCACCCGCGACGAGGAAAAACGCGGCGTGCGCGGCAAGATGAAGCTCATCATTCAAATCTGCGTGGGCCTCTGGCTGATCATTGCGCTGGGGCTGCATCTGGCGGAAGTCGGAATCATCGGCCTCTCGGTCATCGTGCTGCTCTCGGCCTTCAACGGCTTCATCGAGGAACACCAGTTCGGCAAGGCATTTGAAGAGGCACTGCCCTTCACCGCGTTGCTGGTGGTCTTCTTCGCCATCGTAGCCGTGATCCACGACAACCATCTGTTCGCCCCGGTCATCCACTTCGTGCTCAGCCTGAAAGGGCACACCCAGTTGGCCGCATACTATCTGGCCAACGGCATCCTTTCCATGATCTCGGACAACGTATTCGTTGCCACCGTGTACATCTCGGAAACAAAGATGCACTTCGTGAACGTGCTTGCCGCCCTTCCCGGCGTGACTGACGCCAAGGCGCTCATGGCTTCCCTGACCGATCCGCATCTTGTTCGCGCGGACATCATCGCCAAGCTGCCGGAAGCCATCCAGCAAACCGTCGCCATGGAGATGAAACAATTCGACCATTTGGCCGTAGCCATCAACACGGGAACCAACATTCCGAGCGTGGCGACCCCCAACGGACAGGCCGCATTCCTGTTCCTGCTGACCTCGGCTCTGGCACCGGTCATCCGGCTGTCATACGGACGTATGGTCATGCTGGCGCTGCCCTACACCATTGTCATGTCCATCACCGGTCTGGTCGCAACCTACTACATGAACGAAACACTGCACTTCTTCGGCATGTAGCCGCGAAGTTCCACTCATGAAAAAACAAGGCCCCTGCCGGACAAACCGGCAGGGGCCTTTCTTGTGATCTACGAAATGAATGACGTCTATTTTTCCTTGGCGTCCCCGTTGGCAAACGGTTTTACCGCTCTCTTGAAGCTCCAGCTTTCGCCACCGGACTCGGCTGCGGCCTCCGGGGAAAGCAATTGCATGGACAAGGGGTCACCCAATTTGAAAATGTTCATGCGCAACACGGCCTGGCCATCGGTTTCACGAGCCGAGCCCTGCCCGGATACGGCAGCTCTCTCCCGAAAACGAATGGGAGCGGGCTTGTCCACAAGCCCGGTAGCCAGATAGGCCAAAGCCAATCCCAAAAGAAACAAACGGCCGAAGCCTGTCCTGTTGCGCACCGCCATTCGGCTATTCCGTCTTGGCCAGCGTGGATACTACCAAATCCTGATGCTCATGTGAGAGGTAGGGATGCATGGGCAGCGCAAAAATGCGGCTGGCCACATCCTCGCTCACAGGCAGGTCACCCTTCTGGTAACCCAGTGAGGCATAGGCGGTCTGCAAGTGCAACGGAATCGGATAGTAGATGGGTGAGGGGATACCCTCGGCCTGCATCTTGGCCTGCAATTCGGCACGATGTTCCGAATCGCGCCCCATGACGCAATACTGCGCCCATACGGGAACACACCCCTCGGGGACCGTGGGAACGACCAAATCCGGAACCACGGCCAGTTCCTCGGCATACCGGGCCGCCACGTTGTTGCGCAGCTCGATCTCTTCCGGGAAAATCGTAAACTTGGCCTTGAGCACGGCGGCCTGCATGGAGTCCAACCGACCGGTCACGCCCAACCGTTCGTTGTCGTATTTGTCTTTGCCCTGACCATGCACGCGCACGGAAAGCAGCAGATCCTTCAGGGTGTCATCGTCCGTAAAGACCATGCCGCCGTCTCCGTAGCAGCCAAGAGGCTTGGCCGGGAAGAAGGAAGTGCAAGCCACATCGCCGAACGAACACACGGAACGGCCCTTGTAGGTGGCGCCGAACGACTGGGCGGCATCCACGATCAGGAACAGGCCGTTGTTTTTGGCAACGGGTTCAATGCGGTCATAGTCCGCAGGGACGCCGAAAATATCAACGGAAATCACGCCCTTGGGCGTCAGCTTCTTTTCATCGCGCACCTGGGCGATCTTGCGTTTGAGGTCCGCCGGATCGATATTGTACGTAACGGGATCGATGTCCACGAACACCGGGGTGGCACCCAGCAGGGCCACGGTTTCAGCAGTGGACATGAACGTGAACGGGGTGGTGAACACGGCGTCGCCCGGTTTCACGCCCAAGGAAAGCAGCGACATGGTCAGGGCATCGGTTCCCGAAGCACATCCCACGGCATGTTTGACCGAACAAAAATCGGAAAGAGTCGATTCGATTTCCTTGATTTCCGGTCCCATGATGTAGGCACCATGTTCCAGAACAGCGTCAATGCCGCTTTTCACTTCATCCTGCACGCGCTTGTATTGCGCCTTCAAATCAATGAAAGGTATTCCCATATGTATATCCTTATTTACTGTTGCAGTACTTCATAAATCCGCACGAACGGAAGCCCGTCCGCAACAAGGTGGAAATATTTCGATATATCCTTGCCCACAGGGGCCTCTGTAAAAAGGCGAACCATGAGCGCGTCATAGCTTTCCCGGTCAAAAAACAGGCTCTCCCGGGTCAGGTCGTTGATGACCATGTGCGGCGCACCGGCCAGAAAATCTCCTGCATCGACTTCTTCCGCGTACTCCCTGTGTACAACTCCGTCAACGCCCAGAATATCCACGGTCTGTACGCGTCCCTGCCTGTCTCCACCGTTTTTCACAACGCCGTCCGAAAGGGAAAACCCCAAAGAACCGGCACTGTAACGATATATCTCGGGGGTGACGGAATCACCGGTTTGCACGTTCCAGTTACCGTAATACATAATCCAACTGGCTATGCGCAAATCCTTATAGGAAATGACCAGATACTGCGGCGGTACCGATTTGAGCGGTTGTGTATCTTCGGAAAGTGTGTCGAGTCTTTTCTGTATTTCGGCCCCGGAGAGTCCTTTCCACAGGGCAGCAGCATCCTGATGCGGAAATTGTGCGCAAAGCCGGATCAGACGATTGGCTTTTTCCGGCGATTCCGTGGCCATGGCCACGGCGGTGGGAAACAGCTCCGGGCCAGCGTGGCGGCCGCCATCGATAGGCGTGGAAAGGCCGCTGTAATATTGAGAGGCATATCCCCAATCCCACCATGTCCAGACAGTGGAGTCCTTTGGAGCAACCCTTCCCAGCCATTGAAGCGCTTGGGCATGGGGTGGCGAAAGCACCGGATGAGGTCGAAACGAGGCGTATCGAAGATAAAGCGGTGTCACCAGCAAAAGAGCGGCGGCGGTGCAAACCAGCGCTGACAGCCTTTTTCCATGCGCGCCGGGCCGTAAGAAGGCCCGTAACAACGCGGCAAGGCCCACTCCCAGAAACACCATGAGCGGCGCCCCTCCGAACATGGAAAAACGTACCCCTATCTTGAAGCTCAACAGGGCCAGTACGACCAACGGCAGCAGCAACAAAGAGAGAGGGCGGGCAATCACGACCACAATGCAGGCAGCCAATGCGGCATAACCAACCCAGGAAAACCCGGACAAGCGGAAAAACAATTCATCAAGCGGGATATGGCGGGCTTCAATGATGCTTTGCACCACCCCCGGGAATATGGGCGTTTCAAGTAGCACCGGGCCCTGGGGCACACTGGGCTTGATATAGAGCATCAGCTTGTTCAAAGGAGCGGTTACCGCCTGATCTGCGATGCCGCTCAACAGAAGAACAACGGCAAACAGCACCAAACGGAACCAAACAGGAAGTTGGAAAAAAAGACGCTGTTTCCGGGCCTGAAACATGAAGCAAAGCCCTGTGGCCAGCACAACGCTGCACGATCCCACGGTAATCTGCGATACTCCGAGAGTGCTGATCAGGGAACTGTAATGCAATGAATCCAGACCGGGAAACGCAGCCAAAATGATTATTGCGGCCTCAAGGAGCAGGCCCGAACGTCGGCCGGAACGGGCCAACAGAAGCGCGAGAACAAGCGAGGCGAGGAAAAGCAGCACATTGAAATGCGCGATATCCAGATGCCACCACCCCGCCATACGGGCGAACAGTCCGGTTCCGAGCGCCAGCCATAAGCTTGCCCCGGATCGTGCCCCATTGCCGTCGTCCCTGTTGTCAGGCAGCCATGTTTCCCGCGCGTTGGCGCGAATCCAGCACGCCAGCAGGAACCCCGTCATCAGGGGCATCAGCAGGGTAAACAAATCGGTATCATAATAGCCGAGACGGGAGCGGGCGTAGAATCCGGGCATGGACGCCCCTGCCAGCCCGGCGAACAGTCCACTGTTGCGACCACCCAACAGCCAGCCCCAAAGCAGGCATGCCACGGAAACAAGGCTGGAGAGAAAGGCCGGTCCCCAAAAACCGATATCGCCCAGCCCCAGTCCGAACCATTCATGCAGCCAGCGGGTGAACAGCGCCATTGGCCTGCCGTCGCCAAAAACAGCCACACGGGAATGGGCCAGCCAAAGATAGGAATCGTGGGTGGCCATGATGAATTCGTTGCCCACCCGGCAGGCAGGATTATCCCACACGCCCCAAAGACTCAGACGGGCAAACAACGTCAGCAGATAGCACAGGCATGCTGCGACAATAAGCCAACGTGCTTCCTTGCCAAACCGCCCCGGAGCACAAAGCGCTTCCGTATCAAAGGCAGAGGAGAAGTGCCCACGAAGATTCATGGAGATCATAAGCCGTTCTCCCGAACCCCGGACAGCAGATCCTTCAACCTGCCTTGCAATGAATAGGAATGGGATTGCCCGCCGACTATCAGGTCGCCTTCAAGCCGCACCAGACTGTGCGGCACGCTGGTCTGGTCCAGTTCAAGGACACCCTTGCCCTGATAGTCCACCGGTTTTTTCAGGGAAATATTCTTGATATTCCAATGATTATTATTCAGCGCCACGGTGGCTGCCACTTCGCTGCACACGGTTCCGTCCGGCAATTCAAGACGCGGAGCGCGCAAATCAAACCATCCCGTCCCCAGCAGCAGGCCATCACCGCTAGGGATAAGCCTGCCTCTGACGTGTACCAGTCCGCCAAGTTCACTGCGCCCGAACAGATAGGTCAGGTTCACCTCTCCGTCTATGGTGAGACGGCCCTTGGAATCCACGCTCACAAAGCATTCCGAACCGCCCGTGTTCAAACGCACCCGGGCCAGCGGAGAAAAACCGAAGCGCAAATCCGCATGCTCAAAGAACATGGCTCCCGGTGCATTGGCAAAACCAACGGCAAGGTCGTCGATTCGAAAACCAGAGGGGCCTGCGCGGCGAAGGTCGCTCCATGTAAAACGCGTATTCACCAGTCGGGAGTCGATATGTTCCACCAGCCGAACGCAAATTTTTTCCCAGGGCATGAACAACGTCACGCCTACGGCAAGGCCCAAGAAAATGGCCAGAAAACGCAGGAAAAATCTCTTTTTACGCGAGGGAGAAGATGGAGTTCGTTTCATGCGGAGCTACCGGACCAGCAAGGTTTTTGCGTTGGCAAGGACAGACTGGTTCTCGTCCCGCTCCATTTCAAACGACAGGAAGCGCAGGCCGGCCTGTTCGCGGCATGCTTCCAGAAACGAGGTCAATTCCACCAGGGTAATTCCCTGCAATTCCACGGCAAGGCCCGGTTCACCGTATTCAAACGGTTCCTTCTTCAGGGAAAGCTGGTCCCAGCCAATCCCGGAAATCTCGGCCATCTTCAACACGACTGAGCGGAGAGAGTCCGAGGCCGCAATTTTTTTTGCGCGCAAACGCTTGAGGTTGCGCGCAACCGGGACCACCCGGGTGTAAAGATCACGCTTGCGCACAATCTCTTTTTCGCTCGCCACGGTCATGAAATACTGGGGGCCGAAAATGCACAACATCAACACGATGGCAAGCCAACGCATCAGGCGCATAAAGCGCTTCTGCTTGTGCTCGGGCCATTTGAGCCAAAACCAGTTTCGCGTCCGCATGCTCATTTACGCTCCACCCGCAGACGAAATTCAATGCCGCCGAACACGTCTTTTTGATCTTCAAGGGAAAAAGAATAGGTGTCGTCCCATGCAAGCCGTTTCAGATACTCCCTTAAAGCGCCCGGATCCGGCATGTACAGACCGCGAATCAGCCCCTGTTTGTGGCCCAGTTTCATGGCGTCCACACGGACCATGGCGTCCGAATGTCTGCTCAAGGCCGCAGCCACAGACAACGGATCCAAACCGGCTTGCTGTTCAGCCGCCAACTTCTCGTGTTCGAACTGTAACCGGCCAAACGGTTCTGTACCCGGATTCTTGCCAAGTACAGAACGGTATTCCCCGAACAGCTCATGCTCGATCACGGCCAGCTGGGTGCCGTTGTTATACCAGCGCACGGCCTGCCCCAGATTGAAAAGCAGTCCGATAGCCAAAATCCAGAGCACGGAAGAAACAAAACGGGAGGACGCCGCCACGGCATCATACCGAGGGGCTTCCTTGCGGACACGAACACCGCGGGGCTTTATTTTTATGGCGCGTTTGCGAGAAATCTTTTTCGTATTCTGAGCCATTCGCCTTTTTCCGATGTTGTTGCCATGAGGCAAGTTGAGCGCAATGTAAACCAAAGCCGGGACTGCGGCAAGGCAGGTCACAACACCGTGAAACAAAAGGCCATCAGGGAAAATCCGGCTCCCGTTTTTCTGGCCGGAACAAAATATTCCGATCCGGTAATCTGGACGGATACCGAGGCTCCAAAGTTACGCCAGGAAAAGACAATCGCCATAGCAAAGGATTGGGAGAGGCCAATAAAGAGTTTGCCCGGCTGGCCGCCCTGCTGCTACCATCCGGGCAGACCGCCGTCCCCTGTGTCGCCATCCTGCGTCCCGGATAGGCAAGCCAAGCGCCACTGCATGCATATAACCATATTCGGAAGTTTTACCCCATCGCTGATCAAGTTTCGCGGCCCGCTCATAACCGAAATGGTGCGGCGCGGACACAAGGTGTGTGCGCTTGGTCCCCCCACCGTACCGGACATGGGCAGCCAAATCCGCGCCATGGGTGCCGAATATATTCCCATGCCCATGCAGCGGCGCGGCCTGAATCCCGTTGCAGACGCTGCCTTGATTCTCCGACTGGCCCGAACGTTGCGTTCCCTGAAAACGGATATATTCCTGGGCTACACCATCAAGCCCGTTGTTTACGGCATGCTCGCCGCCCGCCTGGCGGGAATCCCGCGCAACTACGCCATGATCACCGGACTGGGGTATGCCTTTACCGAAACCAGCGGATTCCGGCGGCGCATGATTTTCAGCGCAGCCAAGGGCCTGTATGCTGCCGGATTGCGGCTTGCCAACGGCGTCATTTTCCAAAACCCGGACGACCGCGCCCTTTTCGCTCGCATGGGCGTATTGCCCAAGGACAAACCCTCACTGATCACCGGCGGATCGGGCGTGGCCCTCGACCATTATGGATTTTCCCCGGTGCAGCAGGAAAGGGACGCCCCGGTATTTCTATGTCTTTCCCGACTGATCCGGGCCAAGGGCGTTGGCGAATTTGCAGAGGCGGCCCGGCGCATACGCAGCAGGCATGCCCATGCGATCTTCCGGGTAGCCGGTCCCATGGAAAAGGGTGAAGACGGCATCACCCCCGAAGAACTGGCCGCATGGAAAAACGACTGCGGGCTGGAAACTCTCGGCCCGGTGGAAGACGTGCGGCCGCTCATCGCCAATGCTTCAGTCTACGTGCTGCCTTCCTACTACCGGGAAGGGACGCCCCGTTCCATACTGGAAGCCATGAGTATGGGCCGCGCCGTCATCACCACCAACGCTCCGGGGTGTCGGGAAACGGTGGAACACGGGATTAACGGGTTTCTGGTGCCCGTGCACGGTGTGGGCGAGTTGGAACAGGCCATGGAGCGTTTCATCATGGAGCCGGACCTTGTCCGGACCATGGGCAGGGAAAGCCGCCGACTTGCCGAAGAGCGTTTCGACGTCAAAAAGGTCAACCGGGCCATTCTCGAATTCATGGAGATTGCATGACCGTTCAAGCTCACGGATCAGGCATGTCTCTTCTTGCGCGCATTTTCAAGCGGAGCATGGATATTGTGGTCAGTGCCCTGCTGTTGGTGTTCCTTTCGCCGGTCATTCTTGTCGTTGGTCTGTCTGTCGCGCTTTTTTTGGGGCGCCCCGTTTTCTTTTGCCAGCAACGTCCCGGTTGGGAAAAAAAGCCGTTCACCATGTTCAAATTCCGCACCATGCGCGAGGGAGATGCCTCGGATGCCGAGCGACTGACACGATTCGGAAGCCTGTTGCGTTCCTCTTCGCTGGACGAGCTGCCTGAACTGTGGAATGTATTGAAAGGTGAGATGTCTCTCGTGGGACCGCGGCCGCTGCTCATGGAATATCTTGAGCGATATTCCCCGGAGCAGGCCAGGCGGCACGATGTTCGGCCGGGAATCACGGGATGGGCACAGGTCAACGGCCGCAACGCCGTGGACTGGCCCGAGCGGCTGGCCATGGACGTCTGGTATGTGGACAACCGCAGCCTGACATTGGATCTGAAAATCCTGCTCACGACCCTGAAGCGGCTCGTCACGAGGCAAGGCATCGCCCAGCCCGGGCAGGCCACTTGCGAGCCCTTCAAGGGCGAACAATAGGAAAAATACAGGAGGGCGCATGAACATCAAGACGATCATTTTGCCTGTGGACGATTCCGGGTATTCCCGCAAGGCTGCCGAGCATGCGGCGGAATATGCGCTGGCTGCAAACGCCGAGGTGGTACTTTTGCATTGCCGTCGGTCCGTGCCCTCTGAAGTAGGTGAGCCCAACGCGCAAATGATGCTTGAGCACTATATGAAAGCCGCCCAGTCCGTATTGGAGCCACATGAAAAATTTCTGAAGGGAAAAGGGGTTGCCGTGCGCACCGAGATTGTCGGCGGCAAGCCGGGACCGGTGATCACAGACGTTGCCAAGGCTGAAAAGGCGGATCTGATCATCATGGGTTCCAAAGGCAAATCCGATCTTGAAGGATTGATTCTCGGCAGTGTGACCCACACGGTATTGCACACGGCTTCATGCCCCGTACTGGTTATTAAATAGCAAGATGGTGGGGAGACCCCTCCACCAAAACTTTTTAACGCTGCGGCCCGTCCTGCAAAAAACAGGACGGGCCGCAGTTTTTATGCTTTTTATTGAGTGAAAATCGATACGCTCCATCGTTTGCACTCACCCAAACAAAAGTAAAACAAGCAGGAAACCAAACTCACTCCTAACGCCCTCTCACCCGTTTCGGATTCGCAGAATCCGAAACAGAGCAGGGTTGCAAGGGACGTGTCCCTTGTCCGCCGGAGGCAAAATCCCGTCGTCAAAAGCCGCCAAAGCGGCATTCAAAATGTCGTTTGGCCTATAAGCTCATGCGCACCCAGTGCAATTGACGATCACGCTGTACGCGCAACAAGATGGTGTTGGCCAATCGGTTGCGCAGAAACGCGGAAAGCATGTCCCCCGCTCCACGCAGCGGCAGGTTGCCGATCTGATGGATGATGTCGCCGGGTAACAGATGAATACGCTGGGCGGCGGAATTCTGCTCGACCTTGGAAACCACGGCTCCCCGCCCCCGGGGATTGTTCGCCAGACGGAACCCCCAACGGCGAGCCATCAGGCTGGCCGCGGTTTCCCGCGTCATGACGGCAGGGCGTACTTTTACACGCACCTTCTTGCCGCCACGCAAAAGCTCCAACCGCAAATCTTCCGAACGGGTATGGCTGCGTAAACGGACAAGGTAATCATCCTTGTCGCGAATAGCGGTCTTGTTCACGGTCAACAATACGTCACCAGGCTGAAGCCCTGCTGCTCTGGCAGGCGTGTTCTTGAAAACCTCAGTAATGAGCATGCCGTTCAAACTGGAAAGCCCGAAATACAGAGCCGCGTCATGGTCAAGGTTCTGGCCGGAAAGTCCGAGCCACACAGGCGCCACGTGCCCGGCGCTGATAAGCTCCGTGACCACGGACCGCGCCTTGTTGATGGGAATGGCAAACCCGATGCCCTCGCCCTTGGAATGAATGGCGGTGTTGATACCGATGAGTTCACCCCGGATGTTCAGCAACGGGCCGCCCGAATTGCCGGGGTTGATGGCCGCATCCGTCTGAATGAAATTGCCGGAACGCCCACGATCCGTGTTGATGGTCCTGTTGAGTGCAGAAATAACGCCGGTGGTCACGGTGTGGTCAAAACCATAAGGGTTGCCGATGGCGATAACGGTTTCGCCGATGAGAATACCGTCCGAATCGCCCATCTTCACGGCCGGTAGCGGCGCTTTGCTTTTGACGCGCAACACGGCCAGATCGAAATCCGGGTCCGAACCGATCATCTTGGCAGGCAGTTCCCGCCCGTCGGTCAACCGAACGGAAATCTCTGACGCACCGGAAATGACATGGGCATTGGTCAATACCAATCCGGCCTTGCCATTGATGATGACCCCGGAACCAAGGCTGCCGGTCTTTTGCTTGCGCCCCGGACGCCCGCCAAAAAACCGCTGCTCCAGAAACTGGGCGATGGGATCGTCCCCGAATACGGTGCCGCGCTCGCGGATGCGCACGGCGGTGATACTGACAACGGACGGACTGACGGCTTGTACCGCCTGCACTACCGGAGTCCGGCGCAGTTCATCCACATATGCGCGACCGGGAACGGGAAAACAGACCAGAGCAACAAGAACGGCAAAAAGAATACGCACCATGATTACGGCCTCCGGGCAATACGCTGCAACCGCTGGATGCGCTCCGGAATAGGCGGATGCGTACTGAAAAGATTGGCTACCCGCTGTCCGCTGAACGGCGAAATGATGAACATGTTTTCCGTGGCAGGGGAGCCCTTCATCGGGATGTGGCGTGAAGCCGTATCCATTTTTGCCAGAGCCGAGGCGAGCGAAAGCGGTTCCCCGGATATTTTCGCCCCGGTTGCGTCCGCCAAAAATTCCCGGGAACGGGAAATGGCCATCTGGATCAGGGTCGCGGCAATGGGCGCCAGAAGAGCCATGGCCAACGCCGCCAGAGGGCTGCCGCCGTCCTCGTCGTCGCTTCCCATACCGAAAATTGCAGTGAATTGCAGAATGTTGGCCAGCATGACGATCGCACCGCCCATTACGGCGGCTATGGTCTGGACCAGAATATCGCGGTTGGCAATGTGCCCGATTTCATGGGCAAGAACACCTTTGAGTTCATCCGAGTTGAGCATGTTCACAATACCCCGGGTCACGGCCACAACCGCGTGTTGCGGATTGCGCCCCGTGGCAAAGGCGTTGGGCTGCTCCTGCGGCACCAGCACGATACGGGGCTTGGGAATCCCCGCGTTGGCGGCCAGTTCCTCCACCATGGCGTGGATGGCCGGGGCATCGCCGCGAGAAAGGTCACGGGCCTTGTACATGGAAAGCACTATTTTGTCGGAATACCAGTAACTTCCAATATTCATGACAATGGCCACCACAAACGCGATAAACAGCCCGGCGCGGCCGCCGAACATGCCGCCGATGAGCATCAGCAGGCCCGTAAGCAGGCCCAGCAACAAAACGGTTTTTATATTGCTCGTCATTGATTGCTACCTCCATAAAGCACGTCCTACTAGATAGGTCTTCAATACGCTTCGTCAAGGAGGGAGAGCAAAGTAGGGAACAGGGGGAGGAGAGAGCAAAACAACAGACCGGCCCATGCGCAACATCATGGACCGGCCTGTGTCATGGATTCAGGAAGCTGTTCAGGCCTGTACGGCGTCCGCCACTTTCCCGGCCCATGCGCAAACTTCGTCACGGTCCGGATCACCGTCAATCTTGAGAGAATCGCCCACAAGACTTGCGCCCTGCTTTTCGGCCTTTTCCTCAATGGCATCAACGGCACCACAAAAGTAGGTGTAGCTGGAATCGCCGCATCCGAATACAGCGACTTTCCTGCCCGAAAGATCCACGTTGTCCATATCGTCAAACAGAGGCACGAAATCATCCTGCAGTTCAATTTCGTCATCGCCCCACGTGGAGCTGCCAAGCAGCGTCAAGGCATTTTCGCCATTGCCGAATTCGGAGGCGGAAGCGTTTGCCGCGTCCTTGAGCGTTACGTCAAAACCGCGGTCGGAAAAAACACTCGCAATGTATTCGGCGGTTGTTTCCGTATTCCCGGTGGTGGAACCGTACACGATCAAAACCTTGGACATGTTGGTATCCTCACTCGTTGTATTCTGTTGCCATGCGCTGGGCGCAATTCGGTATTATTGAAATTGAATTTCAAAGTCAATATGAGAATTTAAAGAATGGACACCCACGCAGCTATCATTGTGCGTGCGCTTTCCAGCTGCTAGAATCATCAAACCAACCCGTAAAATTTCCCACACCCGTTCCCGGCTGCCGGATCTCCGAAAAAACTCCAACCTTTCGAGAATACCACATGCCCGCAAAAACGACTGCCCCCCAGCCCATTCTGCTTGCCAGGCTCACTTTCCCTGTCCGGCGCACCATGCTCCGCAAACCATCCATGCACCGGCACGCCATCAAGACATGATCGCCACGATCTATGGCTGGATCGGGTTTGAAAGGACATTCGCCGAACCAAAGGAACCGGCCGGGGAATCGATCGTCAGTGTTTTCCCGCTGCCCGAGGAACTCAACACCACGTTCATCGTGGTACATGCAGTCGGCAAGGAAACGGAAGTAGCCGAAGCCTTGCGCCAATGCAGGCAGAAACGCATGGACGCGGTATACGCCTTTTTGCCGCTGGCTTCCCCCGCCTGTCCGCAACTTTGCGAACAGTGCGAAGCCATGGGCTTCTCCTTTGCCGGGATCATGCCGCACATTCACGATGGCGGTGACAGGCTGCTCATGCAATATGTGGATATCCCGCTGAACGAAGACGCCATCCGCATGTACGGCGACGTGTCCCGCGAACTTTTTTCTTACATATTGAAAGAAAAATCCCGTGTTGAGAACCGCACCTAGCGCACAATGACTTCCACACGCCTGTTCCGGGGTTCGCTCACGCCGTCCTTTGTGGGGACCAGCGGGTTTTCTTCCCCGTGGGAAATGATCTGCACGATATCCCTGGGCAGTCCCTGCCTGATCAACCATGTGCCGATGCGCTTTGCCCGGCGAAGGGAAAGCCCGTAGT
Organism: uncultured Desulfovibrio sp.; assembly: GCA_913060505.1. GTDB lineage: Bacteria > Desulfobacterota > Desulfovibrionia > Desulfovibrionales > Desulfovibrionaceae > Pseudodesulfovibrio. The sequence goes on along the minus strand of CAJXRQ010000018.1, from coordinate 17,296 downwards.
TGTAGGTGGCATCGCCCATGGAATCGGTGTGACCGATGACACTCACGTCCGTAGAAGTGCGGTCCTTCCATGCCTGAACCACATCAGGCAACAGTTTGGCGGAGTCCGGCTTGAGCCGAGTGGAATCATGAAAAAAATACAGGATGAACCGAGCCGGTCGCTCGGGTGCGGCCTGCAATGCTTTTCCGAAAACACGCTGCACACGTTCCTTGGAAACGGACTCAGGCTCTCCGGACTCGGATTTTGAATGGACTTCAACCGCAGTATAGGCCGTGTCCACGACCACAGGGGATCCCTGTTCGGGGGTTACGGCAATGGCACCCACCTTGCCGTCCAGATCCGGCAGCAGCACAAAGGATTCCTTGCCGCATCCGGCCAGCACCAAAACCATTCCCAGCAGTAACAGCAGGCGTTTCATGTCGTCCTCTCTTCATACATGGAAATTTCAGGCGTTCATCAAAGATGCGAGACGTAACGGGCCTCTTGCACCGGCCTGCTATGGAACCTTGACCAGAAAACGGGTGCCGCGAATACCAATGGTTGAAAGCGGCGTGCGCACTTTCATGGATTCCGGGGCCACCTTGGCCATCTGCCCGGTAATGAACTGGGCTGTTCCCCTGGTCATGTTCACCAGAAAATCCGTAGACTTTCCTGCCGGATCAAAGACGAAGGAGTCCACGGAAATACGCGATCCCGGCCCCATGGAAAGCATGGTGTCGTCGCGGAAGGTCACTCCCATGGAACCGGAGCCGGTTTCCAGAACATCCCCCTGAAGCACATGCTGTCCCTTTTGCGCAGGCATGGATTGCTCACCGCGCAGGATGCGGCAATCGCCGTTCACGGTTTTGACCGAACCGGCAAAATTCTCGGCTGTACAGGGCAGGGCGAAAACAAAAAGCATAAGAATGGTAAGGATTCCCGAACGCATGACTCCCCCCTCTCGGACCGTATGTCGCAGTCCGTTTTGCGGCCACCATATACTCGCCAACGCAAAAAGATCAATTACGGTATTTTTTTGCAAGACCGTGGGCAGAACAGGACGCCCCACCACTTCATTCAAAGCCCAAGGCAGGCCGTTGACGGACAAAAAAGTCCAGTTTACGTAGATGATACAAGGAGACCTCAATGAAAAGAACGGAACAATACGACACGGTCGCCCACCATTGGCAGCAATTCAAAAATCGCATGCCGGAAATGGGCGAGGCGTATGACCAACAGGCCAAAACCGCATATGCGCCGGGGCAGCTGGATACCAAGACCAAGCGCCTCATAGCCATTGCCGTGGCCGTGGCAAGCAAATGTGAAGGGTGCATGATTTTTCAGACGGAACATGCGCTGAACGAAGGCGCAACCCCGGAAGAAATCATGGAAGCCTGCGGGGTGGCCATCTCTCTGGGCGGCACCATGGCAGCCTCGGAAGCCACCACTGTCATGGAATATCTGTCCGAGTTGGGAAAGATCTGAGATTCCGGTCTGCTCCGAAGCCGGCTGGCACCTAGTTCCCCGGCCCGTCCGCCATACGGTCCATGGTTCGGTAGTTGATGGCCTCGGCAAGATGATCCACGGTAATGAAGGACGCGGCCTCAAGGTCGGCCACCGTACGGGCGATACGCAGGATGCGCGTGTAAGCCCGGGCGGAAAGACCAAGTGTGCGCACGGCCTGTTCCAGAAAAGCGTGCTCTTCCGCACCGCAGGCGCAGTGCTCTTCAAGGCTGGAGCCATTCAATTCGGAATTGGTATGCAACGGCAAATCCGCGTACCGCTCCCGCTGAAGGCTCCGGGCTTCCAGAATCCGGGCGCGCATGCTTGCCGAATCCACGGAACTCCCTTTCCGCTTCAAATCCTCATAGGGGACGGCCGGAACATCCACATGCAAATCAATACGGTCCAGCAACGGGCCGGAAAGCTTGCCCCGATAGCGTTGTACGGCCAGCGGCGAACAGGTGCACACATGGGTGTCGTCAGTCAGGTAACCGCAAGGGCAGGGATTCATGGCGGCCACAAGCATGAAATCGGCCGGGTAGCTCAATGAAACCAGCGAACGGGAGATGGAGACCTCGCCGTCCTCAATGGGTTGGCGCAACACTTCCAACGCCCCCTTCTTGAATTCCGGCATTTCATCCAGAAAAAGTACACCGCGATGGGCAAGGGAAACCTCACCCGGCAGGGGGGTACGTCCTCCGCCGATGAGACCGACGTCGGAAATGGTATGGTGCGGCGAGCGAAAAGGCCGTGTGACCATCAGCGCACGCTTGCGGTCCAGCTGGCCAGCCACGGAATAAATCTTGGTAACTTCAAGGGCTTCGGAAAAATCAAGCGGAGGCAGCACGGTCGGAATGCGCTGCGCCAGCATGGTCTTGCCGCTTCCCGGAGGACCAATGAACAGCAGGTTGTGTCCGCCTGCTGCCGCGATTTCGATGGCCCGTTTGGCGTGTTCCTGTCCCTTGACCTCGGAAAAATCCACCATGAAATTACGTCGTTCAGCCCAAAGCGTGTCGATATCTACGTCCGTTGGGTCCATTTCCTCTTCACCCAACAGCAACGCCACGGCCTGCGAAAGCGTTTCCACACCGTATACCGGCAGATCGCGCACCACGGCAGCCTCACAGGCGTTGGCCGCAGGCACAATCAGCCCACGGGCAGAGCCTTGTTGCGCGGCTATGGCCAGCGGCAAGACGCCGTTGACGGCCTTGCATTCCCCGGTGAGGGAAAGTTCTCCTGCCATGAACCAGCCATGCACGGCCTCGGGCGGCAACACGCCGGATGCGGCCAGAAGTCCCATGGCCAGCGGCAAATCATAGGAGCTGCCCTCCTTGCGCATGTTGGCCGGAGCCAGATTCACGGTGATGCGCGCCGGAGGCAGCTTGTAGCCGCTGTTCCTGAGCGCGGAATAAACCCGCTCCTTGGACTCGCGCACAGCGCCCTCGGCCAGTCCCACCATGGTAAACGCCGGCAGTCCCGAACGGGAAAAATCCACCTCAAGCTCAACACGACGGGCATCAATTCCCAACAACGCGGCGCACAGAACCTTGGCTATCATGCCTTTTCCGCTCCCATTTTCACCCCATGAACGACAAAAGCCCGGGCTATCCCGTTCATGGGACAGCCTCGGGCATTGCAATGCAACAGCCCTAATTCACCCTTCGTATATAGCCGAAGCAATTTTGTAAAGAATGATCAGGGGATATGAGGAGGAGCGAGTCCGAGGCGCGCTTTGGCCCAAAGGCCTCGGCACGCCCCGGACACGGGGGATTTATTCACTCTTGAAGAACTTGTCCGCGTCCACGTTGCAGACGCTACATTTTTCGGTGGGCTTGCCGGCTACGGTGTTACCGCAGACAGAGCACACGTAGTAGTCCACTTCTTCGAGACCTTTCGGATCCTTCAGGGCTTCGGAGTACAGGCCGGAGTGCAGCTCTTCCACCTGATTGGCGAAATCGAAATAGCGTGCGGCAGCCTTGTTGCCTTCTTCCTCGGCGTCCTTGATCATGGCCGGGTACATGGTTTCATATTCATAGACTTCGCCGTCGTTGGCAGCCTTGAGGTTCTCTTCCGTGGAACCGATACCCTTCATCAGGCGCAGATGCGCATGGGCGTGGATGGTTTCGGCTTCCGCAACGGCGCGGAAAAGTTTGGCGACCTGGCTGAGGCCTTCCTTGTCTGCCTGTGCGGCAAAAGCGAGGTACTTGCGGTTGGCCTGGGATTCTCCTGCAAAAGCGTTCTTGAGGTCTTCCTGTGTCTTGCTCATTGGTCTGCACTCCTTGTAATCAGTATTTTGTTTGTTCATTGAAGCCGCCCTGGGAGGCATTCTTCAAAAGATTCGCCTTTCGGCGGACTCAGGCAAAGCCTGAAATCCTCTTTGCGCCCTGTGGCGTCCATCCCATTTCAATATTCCTGTCGAAATTCGTTTTGTCTGCTACCGTTCCGGGCACTTGCTGCGACTTCCGAAGTAGGAATGATTCCTATTTAGAGATAACGGTCTGGCTTGTCAATGGAAAAAACGACTTATGTCATATTTTCCGTTTTTGGGATTCTTCTTTCAGTTCTACTGATCTTTCCCGTACGATTGCAGCGGCTTGAACGCATATTTCTTGACAGCAAGCCTTGCGTAGCCCACCATTTCAGCACAACGCGCACCACGAAAGGAGCACATTCATGACTATTACCGTTACGACCCCGGCTCTGCTGTTTCCAGCCATATCGCTGTTCATGCTGGCCTTCACAAACAGGTTTCTCTCACTGGGGAGCCGGGTTCGCGCGCTGCACGACAACTTCCGCCAAACCAATGAAGAATCGACCCGCCAGCAAATCGACAACTTGCGCAAGCGTATCTATATGATCCGAAACATGCAGGGACTGGGTGTCATGTCCATGTTTACCTGTGTATTGTCCATGATTTGTTTGTTTGAGAACTGGCAGATTGCCGGAGAAATCATGTTCGGCCTCAGCCTGGCCCTGTTGCTGGCATCACTGTGGATATCCTTTTTGGAAATCCGCATTTCCGTGAACGCGCTGGCCATTCTGCTGTCCGACATCGAAAAAGGATAATTCGAGAGAAAAAGACCTTGGGGAGGGAACCTTTTGCAAAAGGTTCCCTCCCCAAACCCCACTCTCCAAAAAATTTTGGCGCCGATCCCGGTCTGCTTTGCAGTCCGGGACTGATTATTCATTGGCTGAAGGTATCGCCGTTTCTTTTGGGAAAAGACAAGGCTGATCAATTACCCCGGAGGCGAAATCCTGTCATTACAATCGCTGAGGGCGGCTTCAGGTCATGATTTTTTCTTTTGCCCCAAAAACAGCGTTCCGACCACGACCAGTACAGCACCTGCATAGGTCCATACGTCCGGGATGGCCCCAAAGACCATGGCCCCGAAAAATGCAGATACCGGAATCTCCACATATCCCACGGCAGCAACAATGGCTGCCCGTTCCCGCTGGTATGCCAAGGTCATGAAATGCTGCCCCATGTTCATGATCACACCCATTATCAATAGATAAACCGCCTCTGTAGGCGTGGGAATGAACCACCCATGGCCGTTCACCAATGGGCCTAAAAACAGGATGGCCATGGTTGGATAGGCAATGATGGTCAGCGGATGCTCGGTTCGGGATAAAAAACGGACCGTTACGATGGCGCACGCCGAAAGCACGGCTGCGCAAAGCGCCACGCCTACGGCAAAAGGATCAAGCGTGGAAGCCGTGTGGAAGAGAAAGGAAGGCTTGGCCACCAGCAGCACTCCACCCAAGGCCACAGTGGTACAGACCGCGCCGCGCGTACCGAGTACTTCCTTGAGCAGAAAGGCCGCGAGAATGGCAACAAATACCGGATGCGCAAAAAAAATGACCGTGGCATCTGCCAATGGCAGGCGCACGAAAGAATAAAACGTGCAAAACATGGCGCCAAATCCAAGAAGCCCTCGCAACGCAAGAAACAGGCGTCTTGTTCCAAGAATGGAATAGCCGGTGTTCCGCAAGAGGAAGAAGCAATAGAAAAATCCAATCACCGAGCGGGCAAAGAGAATCTCCATGGCAGGCAGGCGCGCCCCGGCCAACTTGATAAACAGGGTGCCGGTGCTGAAGCAGACCGCTGCAGCAAGCATGAGACGCACTCCGGACGAGAGTATTGGCATTGGACCGTACCGAATTTGGAATTGCAAGGTGCAAGGTGGTTTCTTTTTATTTCACAATGCAATGCGGTTTGCCAAGTCTGTTAAAGTGTATTTTGATGAAAAAGATATAAAAACGTCATTTTTTTCATTTTCATCAAAAAAACCACGCTCAAGAAGTCTGAATTAACCTATGAATGCTTTATTTTGGCTATAAATTCATGTAATCAAGCAGAACATTGCAACCTTGAGGGGGGTTGCCGTAGGAATCTGCCGCTTGAGAGGGTTGCGGCACTTCCGTCATGATCCAACAAGGGGAGTCCCTACATGTTTCGCAATCTGAAAATGCGTTGGAAAATTCTGCTACCCATATGTACTGCAGTGGTGCTTGTTTTCGCCATATTCATGAGCATCACGCTGTACAAAGTCCGCCAAACTTCACGCGCCGATGCCGAAGCGCTGAGCCGGGAAATGGCCGAAAGCCTGGGCATGAAAGTGGCCCGGGATATCGACGCCGCCCTTGGTGTGGCCCAAACGCTTGCGGATGTGCTGGCCGGTTCCAAGGAAGCGCGCATGGTCAACCGCAAAAAGATCATCGGCATCCTGCGCCACATTCTTCAAGGTCATAATGAGCTGTACGGGGTTTGGACTACATGGGAACCGGAAGCTTTCGACCGCATGGACAAATTCTATCGCAACTTTGACGAATTCACGGACAAGAACGGGCGCTTTGCGGCCAGTTGGCACCGGGAGGGCGACAAACTCGTCGGCGGCCATACGGAAAATTTCGAGGAGGACAATCCCATGTCCGCCTGGTACTACGAGCCGCTGCGCACAGGGCGGCAGTACATAACCACCCCGGTTTTCCGCAGGATTAACGGAAAAAGCATGCTCACCGTGAGCGTCAGCGTTCCCATCATCATCAAAAAAACCGTGGTCGGCGTGGCCGGGGCAGACATTGTCATGGACGGTTTCTCTGACATGGTTCGCCGGGAAGTCCTTTTTGAAACGGGCTTCGGCTTTGCAATTTCCAACGACGGTGTCATCGCGGCCCATCCGCAAGCCAAGATGCTGGGCGACGTGGTCTACAGCTTCATGGACGAAAACATGCGCAAGCCGTTGACAACAGCGGTGTCCAAGGGCCGCAATCTTGATTTCCACATGATCGACGCCAAAACCGGACGCGACATGTATTACATGTTCGTTCCTTTCCGCATCGGCAGCTTCGACAAGCCGTGGAGTTTCGGGGTGTGCATCCCCACGGATGAAATCATGGCTGAAGCAAACAGTATGATGGTTTTGTCCGGCGGCATGGCTGCCGGCGCAGTGCTGCTTACAGTGCTCATCGTCGTCCTCGTGGCCAGAAGCATTGTCGGCCCTGTGAACAGATTGGCAAATGCAGCCGAGACTGTTGCCGGAGGACAGCTGGAAACGGAAATCCCCATTCACCAGCAGGACGAGCTGGGCACGCTGGCCGAAGCCCTGCGCAACATGGTGGCCAGTCTTGTGGAAAAAATAGCGGAAGCCAACAGCAAAACGCATGAGGCCGAGGAACAGAGCCTTATGGCGGAAAAGGCCGTGCACGAGGCCGAAGAAGCCCGCGCCCAAGCAGAAAGTGCCCGGAGTGAAGGCATGCATCAGGCCGCATCCGAGCTGGAACTGGTGGTTGAACGCATTTCCTCGTCTTCCGAAGAACTGGCCGCACAGGTTCAGCATGCCAGCACCGGAGCAGAGCAGCAAAGCCGCCGCAGCTCCGAGGCCGCCACGGCCATGTCCCAAATGAATTCCTCGGTGCTGGAAGTGGCTCGCAACGCCAGCGACGCTGCCGACAGCACCATGAGCGCAAAGGAAAAGGCCGAAACCGGGTCTGGCGTGGTCACGTCGCTCATGGAAGCCATTACCAATGTCAGCGAACGCTCTGCCGTGGTGCATAGACAATTGGACAACCTTGGCGAGCATGCGGAAGACATCGGCCGCATCATGAATGTAATCACGGATATTGCGGACCAGACCAACCTGCTGGCTCTCAATGCGGCCATTGAGGCTGCACGTGCCGGAGATGCCGGTCGCGGTTTTGCCGTGGTGGCGGACGAAGTCCGCAAGCTGGCGGAAAAAACCATGCAGGCGACCAAGGACGTTGAAAACGCTGTGCGTACCATTCAGGACGGCACAAGCAGCAGCCAGGCAAGTATGGCCGAGGCCAACGACGTGGTGACAAAAAGCACGAAACTTGCCCGTAATGCGGGCGAAGCCCTGACAGAAATAGTGGAGATTGTGGAAAGCTGCGCTGATCAGGTCCGGGGAATTGCCGGTGCCGCAGAAGAGCAATCTTCTGTCAGCGAAGAAATCAGCATCTCGGTTCAGGATGTGGACACCATATCCCGGGAAACGGCCGATGCCATGGTCCAGTCTTCCGAAGCCATTGCCGACCTCGCCCAGCAGGCCGCGCAACTGGATCAAATAATAAGGGGTCTGAAGAACCAATAGGGTAAAACCGGATGTGCAGTAAAGTTCCATAAATATTTTTTCGATAATGGACTTTACAACACATCCGGTTTTGCATAATGTCCGGCGGATCGAAAAAGCCAAACCTGCCGCGAGGCAGGGACGGAAAGCCACGGATCTCCCAGAGATAGCCGGGTTGCCAATGCTGACGAACTCTCCCTTCTCTTCGGTGACTCCCCACCGGGTCGCCGTTATCGTCTGCCCCACGTCCCTGTCTCCCTGCGGGTTTGGTAAGGGGGAATGTGCCAATGCCCAAAACCAAGTCCGATTCTGCAGCCGAAATCCCGCTGGATTCCTCGGAGCTGCATCCTATTTCACCGTCCATGCTTCTGCCAGAGCAATGCGGCGAGTTTGAACTGTATCTCTCCCAAAACGGTACCATGGTGTTGTATGCTACACGAGGCGAGCTTTTTTCCGAAGCACACCGCGAACGTCTGGCTGATCGGGGAGTCGAACACCTGTATGTGAAACAGGCAGAAAAGAAGTTTTTCGACAACTACGTCCGGGAACATTTGGCCGACATTCTGGCCGATGAATCCATTCCTGGGGAGGAACGTTCCGGAGTCTGGTTGGATGCGACCACTGCCCTGGCGCGCGAGGCGTTTGACAATACGCTTCCGAAGTCGCTGAACAACGTGCGATTTTCACGAATTCAAAAGGTGCTCCGCCAAAGCATGACCTTTTTCTCCCGCCCGGCCGTGCTCAAGCATCTTTCGCAATTTGTTTCTCAGGGCCGCGAACATTATCACCATGGCATTGGGGTCATGGTCCTGGCCGCCGGGATCATGAATACGATGGCTCACGACGATGTTGGCCATATGGTTTCCGTATGCTCCGGTGCCATCCTGCACGATGTGGGCAAGCTCCAGCTGCCCGGCAGCCTGTTTGACGTGCATGAGGATGAACTTTCTCCGGAAGAACGTGAGCAAATGCATTCCCATCCGGTACTCGGCGTGAGCCAGTGCGCTTCAGTCCAATTGCCGCAAGAAGCACTGCACTGCATCCTCTTTCATCACGAACGGGAGAACGGTTCCGGCTTTCCCTCGCAAGCCATGGGAAGTGTTCTGCCCTTGCATGCCAAGGTGGTTGGCCTGTGCGACGAATACGACAACCTGACCCGCACAAAACCCTGGCGTAAGGCGTTCACGCCGTTTGAAGCACTTTCCCATATCAAATCGCAAACGGACCGGTTCGACCCGGAACTGATTAAAAAGCTTATCTTCGTGCTCTCCAAGGCGGAAATAATGTAAGACCGAAGGCACACTGATTCAGCCCCATAAACGCAAACAGGGCCGTCCCAGATCGGGGGCGGCCCTGTTTGCGTTTAAATATCTCCGTTACTACTCAGGCATCGGCAGGCATTTCATCATTATTCCCTTTTCGAACATCCTGGGCCAAACGCACCACGCGGGTGGAAAACCGGGTTTCTCCGGGCTGGCATGAGGGGCAGCCGTCCGAGACCAACATACAGTGTTCGTCCAGCACCGCCGTATCCACACCTGCCATCTTCAAAAGGCGGGTGGTTTCACCTGTACGCCAGAGCAGCGGTTGTCCGCATCGGGTGCACTCCACATAAAGCAGTTCGGGATCGAAAGTATTCTGCATACCCATAGTGTAAGTCCGCGGAAGCAGAAACACAAGTTGTGCAGGTTATTATCATGTAAAAGCTGGCGATCACCGCCATACCACCACATTCGAATCACGGTTCCCATTCCGGATGTCCGAAACGCTATTGCTCGAACCCCCTGGTCACGACTTCGGGAAGATAAAGCCACTTGCGCTTGCTCTTCATGACCACGAACGATTCGCTGGAGTTGATGCCCCCCACCTGCGAAAGATCCTTGTCCAGAAAATCATAAAGATCGCCCATGTCTTCAGTGCAGGTAATCTCTACAATGATATCATACCGTCCCGTCACGACGGCACACCAGTTTACGCGAGGCAGTCTGGAGATCTGCTCCAGCTTTTCATCCAGCATTTTATGGCTTTGCAGGGACATGCCCACCAGGGCGACCGTCAGGCCGCTCGCCTTCATGGGGTTGACCAGCGCTGCTACGCGAACCGCTCCGGCCTTGACCAGATTCTTGAGTCGGGAACGGACGGTGGGAGCAGTAACCCCAAGCCGGTCCGCCACCTTGCCGACAGACATCTGGCCGTCACGGGTCAACGCGGCCACCAGATGTTTGTCATGTGTGTCAAAAGACTTTTTCATGAAACTCCTCTCCGTTTCAAATAAGAAATTTTCTCACTAATTATTTATCTAATAAAAAAATATTGTGTCAATCTTTTTTCTTTATAAAAAATTAACACAAATATTACTTTCAAGCACATGAAATTATGCAAGGCGGGCTTTTGACATGGTAAAAAGCGAAAAAAAGAAGTGAATTATCCGAAATGAATCACAAAAACAGACAGTGGCGCAAAAAACGGCTACCGAAAGGCAGCGATTCTCAATTCCTCCAGCAGCACGTCCAGGTCAAGGCCGTTGTCCCGGGCGACCTGTTCCACTGAATCAAACAGCGCCGTACACAAGAGGCATTTTCCAGCCTGTTCATCCCGGGAGCGAATGACCTGTTCCGTACCCGGATATTGGGCGACCATGTCCAACAGGGTCATTTCCGGCCGAATGGTTTCATTTTCCGGCTCAGTATTTTTCGTCATCATGAATCAACCTTTCAGGCTTGACACATGGCCCGCTCCAGCGCAGCAGGTATGTGCATAACCAACTCCCGAATGTGGCTGGCAGGCGTCGGTTGTGCAAGGCTTCCGGCAATCCTGTTTGCCTGTGCCGCAATGCGGGCAGCCTCGGGAGCGTCCCTCCCGGACTCCATGAGCGCAGCCGCCATGCCTGTAATCGTATCTCCGGTTCCACCGATGGCTTCCATGGCTTCTATGCCCTGAATGGCCGCTTCATGCAAATCCGGACCACCTATTGTGTGCAAAACGCGACCCCGCACGGCGATACGGTCCACGCTTCCCTTGACCAGTAAACATCGCGCACTGTTGCCATGCCTGTACGCCTCGCGAATTCGGGCCGAAACCTCGCCATCCTCATGCAAAATGAAGCCACGGGTATAAAATGGGTGCGGCGCGTCAGAATCAGCCAGAAAGGCCAGCTCGCCAGCGTCTGGCGTGAAGAGGTCATAGGCTTCGGACTGTCCGCTCATCTTGGCCGCATACATAAATCCTGCATCCCCAATGATCTTCGGCATGATTTCCATGGATTGCATGGCCAGGAGAACCCGGTCGTGCCAATCGGCGTCCGGTTGCAGATAATGATATGCCATAGTCGAATAGTTTCGACCGGGTAGCACTTCTGTCAGGTATTGATAAAGATTGCGGCTACCATGGCCGAGCCCTTCATCGCCCACCAGCAATGCGTGGGGAGCTTCCAATCCGAGAAAAACACAGGCAGCATGGGCTGCCGCCAACAGGGCTGGTGTTCCCCGATCCGTGTTTACGGACTGCTGCTCAACAGACATTTCCGAAGCCTGCATGTGGACCGGGCCATCCAGAATTCCGACAGCCGGGTCTGGTATGGTTCCGACTATTGCGAGCATTGCCTCCCCATCTCCTCAAAAGCCAGAGCAAGGGCGTACCCGCACAACGTATGGCCGATCTCCCGAGGATGCGGCGCATCATCAAGCGTTTTACCGATAAGCCGGACAGCCAGAAACGGAACGTCCGGGCATCCCCCGCCGGAAACATTCACAATGGTGCGCGTTGCCTTTTCCACGGTCAATTTCATGTTTGCGGCCCGAACCATGATGAAATCCCCAAAGTCCTTGATCTGAAACAAATCCACAGGGGTCAGTAACGGGCTGTTCACCGGAACCACGGACAGAGGCAACGACGCACCGGCACCCCGCAGCAGCCGTATGACATCCAGCTCCTCCATGAGGGGAAATTCAATCACCAAATCGCACCCGGTGCGCAATTCGGGAGGAGGCCCCATGACGCGTATGTTCCAACCACGCGATTTGAGCAAAGCCTCGGCGCGGATCACTTCGCTGGTATTTTCAAAAACCAGCAACCCCCGGTCCGCAGAAACCGGACCGGGAGTCTTTTTCTTTTTACCGAAGAGCCAGAATCCCACGTCAATCCTTGGTAATTACGATACGGTATTCGTCGTTTTCCTCGGTATCGGAGGCCACAGCCCAGCCTTTGGATTGGGCGGCGCGGCATACGTTTTCACGCGAGGCTTGCGTATCCACAAGAATTTCAATGGAACCCGCTAATTGTTCCGCAATGGCGGAAAGCGTGTCCAGAACCGGCTGGGGACAGGAAAGCCCCCGTGCATCCACTGTATTCATGTTCTTCTCCTTGATCGTAAATGGAATGTTTCAGATCACGCCTTCTTGCGCATGGTGAACCCGATAATCAGGCAGACGATCAGCCCGATGATCACCGCAGCCATTCCATGCGGACCGATGCCCTTGGGTGAGCTGGCCAACCCGAAGTTATGCGCGAAAGCCGCCCCCACGATCATTCCCAGTACGAAAACAGCGGCATCGCCGTCTCCTTCGCCGGAAAGGAAAAGCTGGCGTCCGGGGCAACCACCGGCCAAGGCAAAACAAAGCCCGGCCAGCACCATACCCATGAAGTTCCATACGCCCTGGGTGTGCGCCACGGGCTGTCCTGCAAATCCTGCATGGAACTGCCCCAGAAGCAAATTCACGACCACAGCGGCAACCAGCAATGCTGCAACGCCGGAAAGCAGATGTGTTTGACCAAAGAGAATGACGTCACGAAACGCGCCCATGGTGCAGAAACGACTGCGCTGCGCGATGATGCCCACAAGCAGTCCGACACCCAGAGCAATAAACACGGGAGCATGCATGGCACCCGGTCCCTTGAGGCTGTAGAACAGTACGCCGTTGGAAGGCTGGCCGGATATTTGCGGGAACAGCAAAAGAAGCACCAGCGCACCAAGCATGATGGCAGGCATGATCAGGCCGACCGTGGCCGGAGCCTTGGTAGCCCGGCCCAGCGAATAGCCCTTGCGAAAAAAGAATGTGCCGATCCAAACACCGGCAACCAGGCCGACGATACCGAAAACAGCGTTCAGGTCGCCGCCTGCCAATCGGAGCAGAGCACGCCACGGGCAGCCCAGAAATACAAGGGCGCCGATCATTGCGAAGACCCCCAATACAAACCGCACGATAGGCGCGGAGCCGACTCTTGGCCTGAAGTCGCGGCTCATAAAAGCCGCCACCATGGCCCCGAGCACAAACCCGATGATCTCGGGCCGCAGATACTGGACCACCCCGGCCCGATGCATGCCAATGGCCCCGGCAATGTCGCGCTCAAAGCAGGCAACGCAAATGCCCATGTTTCCGGGATTGCCCATGTATTGCAACAGCGGGGCGAGAATACCGATAACCAGTCCCACGATCACGATTCCCGATCTCGTGGCAAGAAAGTTTTTCATGATGCCCATCTCCTTGGAATTGGATGTGCCGAAGCCAGACCGAACCGAGTTTTTTCCGGGCAATTTCGGCGATTTTGAATCATAGGGAATTGGAAGAGGAGAAACCAATTGTTATTATCGGTAGATATCTATCGCATCAATAGATAAAATCTATATCAAAAGATTTGAAGTCGACTGCTTTGCTACCGGCAAAACGTTGTGGACCGCCCTGCGCACGGGTTTCTTGTGAAAAAGTCTAGAAAAAATCATAAATTTCGGACTACAACGAACACAAACTCTCTACCTCAAAAAAAAGCCCCGAGAATCAAGAAGATTACTTGCATGACAGGGCTTGCATGGCTCTTCGAAAGGCTGTACTACAATGAAAAACAACAGTCTGCAAACGAGGGGGTTTCATGACTGCCAAGAAGTTGCTTTCCGTTGCGGAGATCGCGCGCGAGCTGGAGTTGCCCGAATCCACGGTCCACTACTGGAAAAACCGCTTTGCCCAACATCTGCCAAGCGTGGGGCGCGGGAGGCAAAAGCGGTTCAAGCCCGAGGCCGTTGAAATTTTTTCCGTTATTTCCACCCTGCTCAAGGAGGGGCACACCGCCCGGGACGTAATGGAACGGTTGAGCCAGAACTACCCATTGCAGGCAGATGCTGTTCCGGCCACGGCAGAGACCTCTCCGGCAGCCCAGGGAGGCAGCGGGGCAGGCATGGACGGTGCCATGAAAATGGCCTCGGCCATTGGCTTGGAAATCGCAAGGTCCATCGGTGAAGGCATTCACAGCGTGCTGACGCCCGGCACAACCGGTTCTGCGGAGTTGGATTCCATACGCGAGGAAATGCAGCAAGCCGTGAGCCGAATTACGGCCAGCAGCGAGGATGTGGATACCCTACGCAGTGAAAATGCCGAGTTGCGTGAAAAACTGCGCATCATGGAGGCCGAACTCGTCCGCATCCGCAAGGACCGCCGAGAGATGGAAAAGTACCTCCTTGACAAGATCAAAACCGTAACTACCTAATATCTCGGTCGCGGTTCGCAGTCTGCGTTTCGCGGCAACCATTCCCCCATATGTTTGAACCGGTCCGGGCGGCCCTGTGGCCGCCCGGTTATCGGGCGTATTGCAAGGAGGTATATCCATGGGTAAAAAAACAACCCACAAGTTCAAGGCTGAAATCAGCCAACTTCTCGATATTCTTGTCCACTCCCTTTACACCAACAAGGAAATCTTTCTGCGTGAACTGGTTTCCAACGCATCCGACGCACTGGAAAAATACCGTTTCCAGTCCAGCAGCGCGGAAAACGGAACCGACGATTCCCAGCCTCTGGAAATCCGCATTGAAACCGACGAGGAAGCCGGAACCCTCACGGTAACGGACACCGGCGTAGGCATGACCCGCGAGGAGGTCATGGCCAACATCGGAACCATCGCCCATTCCGGCACGGCCCAGATCGCCAAAATGGCAGAGGAAGGCAAGGAATCGCTGGACACGCTTATCGGCCGGTTCGGCGTAGGCTTCTATTCCGTATACATGGTCGCAGACGAGGTTACCGTAAAAACCCGCTCCATGCACCCGGACTCCCCGGTCATCGCCTGGACTTCGGACGGACGCACCGACTACAAGTTGCAGGAACTGGACGAAGACATGCCCCACGGTACGTCCATCACCGTGCAGCTCATGGATGACCTCAAGAGCCAGTTCACCAACAAGGACCATATCAAACAGGTACTGACCCGCCATTCCAACTTCGTGAACTTCCCCATCATGGTGGGCGACGAGCGAGTCAATACGGTCCCGGCCCTGTGGCGCGAACCCAAGTTCCAGATCAAGCCCGAGCAATACGCGGAATTCTACAAGTTCCTCACCTACGACAGCGAAGCCCCGTTCGATACCATGCACACCTCTGTGGATGCGCCGGTACAGTTTAACGCGCTGATGTTCATCCCCCCCAAGAGCACGGATTTCCTCACGGGCATGAACCGCGACAACTGGGGACTGGATCTTTACGTTCGCCGCGTGCTCATCCAGCGGCAGAACAAGGATCTGCTGCCCGAATATCTGAGCTTTGTTCGCGGTGTTGTGGACACCGAAGACCTGCCCCTGAACATCTCTCGCGAGACCCTTCAGGACAACGTGCTCATGCGCAAAATCAGCTCCACCCTGACCAAGCAGGTGCTTTCGCATCTTGAAAAGATGGCCGCAGACAATGCGGATCGCTACGCCGAGTTCTGGAAGGAACACGGTTCCATCTTCAAGGCCGGATACATGGACTTCCTGCACAAGGACCGGTACGCCAAACTGGTGCGTTTCGATTCTTCCGCGCTGGAGGGCACGGACAGCCTGACGTCTCTGGCCGAATACGTGAGCCGCGCCCGCGAAGGACAGAAAGAAATCTACTATGCCTACGGCGCGTCCCGCGAAGCGTTGGCCCTGAACCCACATTTGGAAATGTTCCGGCGCAAGGGCATCGAAGTGTTGTATCTTTACGAGCCGATCGACGAATTCGCCATGGACACCATCCGCGAATTTGAAGAATTCAAACTGGTGGCCGCCGAACATGCGGACCCGGCAGCCCTGAACGGCTTTGAAACAAAAGACGAAGACAAGCAGGACGTACCCGAGCTGAACGAAGAGCAAAGCTCCACGTTGGACAAGCTCATGGCCCGCATCAAGGAAGTGTTGGGAGACTCGGTTTCCGAGGTCAAGGTTTCCGCCCGTCTTTCAGACTCTCCGGTTTGTCTTTCCAACCCGGACGGCCATGTCACCAGCTCCATGGACAAGATCATGCGTGCGGTGAGCAAGGACACCTCCATTCCGGTCAAGGTATTGGAGGTCAATCCGGACCACGAGCTGGTGCGGAACATGATCGACATTTACACCAAAAACGAAAACGATCCTTTTGTGGAGCAGGCCGCGCGCCAGTTGTACGAATCCGCGCTGTTGCTGGAAGGTTATCTGACCGACCCGCATGCGTTGGTAGGTCGTATTCAGTCGCTGTTGACCCAGTCGTCCGGCTGGTATGTGAAAGCTGAAAAATAGCGACGGCACACAGCAACAGATTGGCCCGCGTATCAATTCCGATGCGCGGGCTTTTTTGTGGAAAATGGAGAAAAGCAAAAAGAAAATCAGAAGCCGCCTGCGGCGACATTTGGCAACAGGATCTCGCCTCCGGCGGCCCAAGGCTATAGCCTTGGGAAACCATTCTGCGTCTGACGGCGCATAAACGGGGGACAGGTGGACTGGCTATCTAATTATTTTTAATAATATTTTCCGTTTCGAAGATGCAAAAACGGAATGCAGGGGGTGTAACCCTTGTCCGCAAAGGCGAAACCATCCATGCATTACGCAGAAAGTGGCTTCCACCATCTTTACTTACAATAACGCCACGGCCGCCAATGCCGCACACAATTCGGCCAGCACCGTAACCGCGCCGAGGAAATCGCCATTGGCTCCCTCGACCTTGCGAGCCAGCGAATACAAGGCATAGAGAACCACACAGAGCAACGCCAACGCCAAAAGCAGGGCAAAGGGCGACATACAAAAAATACCAACAACAGCCGTCAACACAAACGCGGAAACCGTTCCTCCGAAGGTCGCTCCCTGCATCAGCAAACGCCCCAAACCGGGCCGGGCCATATCCCGGGCCAGATAACCAAATGTCACGGAAGCGAACCGTCCGAAGACAAATACGAATCCCAGTGCGAAAAACGATCCTGCCGCCAGCAGGGCATGAAACAACACCATTTGTCCGACGATCAATCCTATC
>CAJXRQ010000017.1 GCA_913060505.1 uncultured Desulfovibrio sp. | reverse complement strand
TCCTGCTGCTGGTAGGTGCGCAACCGGTGCAACGCATCGATCACTTCGGTCTGGGCTACAGCCTGTACCGCCTGACATCGGACGTGGAAAAACTGCCGTTTCCCATGGCTCCGGTTGGCGCGCTCGGAACCATGGCGCTGGCCGAATCCACGGACGAACGCAAGTCCGGCTGGAAATGGCGCGTCTTTTCCATCGGCGGCATGATCGGACTGGCCTTCGGATTCTTTTACGTATTGCTGCCAGCGCTCTCAGGGCTACTCTTTCAGGAACCCATACGGCTTATTCCCATCCCGTGGATCGAACTGACCCGCCATACCGAAGACCTGCTCCCGGCCGTGGCAACAGGATTCCAGTTCGACCTCGGGCTGGTATTCATCGGCATGGTGCTGCCTTTCTGGGCGGTTATCGGCGGTCTTGTGGGGCTGCTCATTACCGTCATCGCCAACCCCATCCTCTACGCACATGGCGTGCTGCACCGCTGGCATCCCGGCATGGAAACCGTGGAAACGGTCTTTGCCAACAATTTTGATTTCTATATGAGTTTCGGCATCGGGCTGGGGCTGGGCATCGCGCTCATCGGCCTGTGGTACGTGATCAAATCCCTGCGCTCGGCCTCGGGCGACATGGACTTTTCCTCCCTGCTCAAAACCAATAAGAATCGCGGCGACATCAATATCTGGATTTCGCTGGGCATCTACGTTGCCTCCACACTGGCATACATATTCATGTGCGTCTGGCTGGTGCCGTCGTTCCCGTGGATATTCTTCGTGCTCTATGGATTCGTGTACACGCCGGTGGTCTCCTACATCACCGCACGTATGGAAGGCGTGGCCGGGCAGTTCATCAGCCTGCCCATGGTGCGTGAGTTCTCGTTCATCGCCGGGGCCAAGTTCTTTGGCTATCAGGGCATTGAAATCTGGTATGCGCCCATCCCCATCCACAATTACGGCGAGGCCACCGTGCAATTCCGCCAGATCGAGCTGACCGGCACCAGTCTGCGTGGCATCATCAAGGCTGAACTGGTCGTATTTCCTGTGGTCATGATCGCTTCGCTGCTCTTTTCCCAATTCCTGTGGCGGCTGGCTCCAATTCCTTCGCCCCAATATCCGTTTGCACAGGAATTATGGCATTTGCAGGCTTTGAACACCCTGCTCATGCAAACCTCGACACTCGAAGGCAATTCCCTGTTTTTCGAGGCGCTTTCCGGCCCCATTGTCTGCGCCGGCATCGGGCTTGGTCTGGTCATGTATACGACGCTCAACCTCTTGGGACTGCCGGTGCTGCTGGTATACGGCGTGGTGCGAGGACTGGGGCAATCCACACCGCACGGGCTGGTGCTGGAAGTGCTGGGCGCACTGCTCGGCCGCTTCTATTTCCTGAAAAAATATGGCGCACAATGGCGGCATTATGCGCCAGTGCTGTTGGCGGGTTTCTCCTGCGGCATGGGGCTGACCGGCATGTTCGCCATGGGCTGCACGCTGATCATGAAATCCTTGGGCAGGCTGGCCTACTGACGTCCAAAAAACCTACCAGTCATAGGGTAAAAAATTTTGGACCTCCCAACAGCCGCAACCCGCAATATAAAAATTTTTGAACCACAGGCAGAGACAATGCCGAACGGGCCTACGAAACAAAAGCTCTTATAAGTGCTTAAAATAAATCGATATAAAATTATTCCTTAGAGATATCCGTCTTTTGGCACGGCCATTGCTACAAAAACAGTATCCTTCTTCTTTTGTAACGAGAACCAACAGGCTCCACGGGGTTGTCCCGCTGGGGCCTTCTCGTTATGGGCGAGTGAAAAATTCTGAAAATTCTGTCCGCAGCTGCCAAAAACCAAATCTACATTCCCTGAAAAGCGTCCCGGACATGTTCGGCAAGGCAATCCATAAGCTCATTTTTTGGGCCGGATCGGTATTGCAGCATGATGGAGGCATCCGGAAGGGAAGGATAACCATCATCGATTCCCAAAACACGAACGCCCTCCGGGAGCGTTGTGGAACCAACCACGCCAACGGCCAGCCCGGCGAAGACGGCAGCTAATATCCCGGAAATGGAAAGACTTGTGAATGCCACGCGATAGTCACGTCCTGCGTTTTCCAGCATGCGCATGGCCCACTTCCGGTAGGTACAGCCTTCCCAGTACACGGCTAGCGGGACGGGTGTACGTTCATGTACCAGACTTGAAGGCGAAGTTATCCAGTTCAACGGCTCCCGTCGCAACATTTCCGTACCCTCCAACGGATCAATTTCCGCACGAATGGCAAGGTCCAACTTGCCGGCCTCCAGAAGCGAACTGACGTCCGTACCCGGTGCACAGACAACATCCACCTGTGCGTTGGGGTGGGTCTTGCCGAATCGGGCAAGGACTTCCGGCAGGAAAGTACTGGAATAATCTTCCGGTAAACCAAGGCGAACTTTGCCCTCAACACCGGGACGCGCTACAGCGGCCACGGCTTCGTCATGCAGCAGAAGAATCCTGCGGGCATAGCGAAGCAACTCTTCTCCCTTGGGGGTCAGGGTTATGCTGCGAAGGCCTCCGTTTCGCTCCAACAAAACATGCCCAACTTCCGACTCCAGCCGCTTGATCTGCATGGATACAGCTGACTGGGTTCGGTTAACCACCTCGCCTGCCCTGGTAAAATTGCCGCAATCCGCCACGGCTGTGAACGTTCTCAAAAGATCATTGGAAAACTGCATATACGCCTCAATCATAATTTTTATTGATGATTACTATGAAAACAATTCGTTGGTCAAATATTCATGCCCACCGTAAGTCTGGAGACACGCTATTGCGTTTCAATCACCAGCAACCGTAAGGAGCGGACATGGACATTTATAACGAGTTGAATTTCACCAAGGGGAATAGGCTTTGGATCACGATCTACACTTTAACCAGCAGATTATACCGTTGGATAAAAAAAATGAAAAAACGTCATGAGGAGACAACAACGAAAAAAGAACTTTCCGAGTTACCAGTGTGGCTGCGGCAGGACCTCGGCATTGGAGATGACGGAGTTCCATTGAATGACAAACCAGAATCGGTTGAAACGAGGACACCGGTATAATAATATTTGGGGCTGTAATTTCGTTTCTCTTCAGTTCAGCATTGGCATATGCAGATTCTCACGGAAGCACTTTCATGTCTTCAACATGAACACGGTACAAAAAAACACCGTACGACGTTGGACGAACATACTTTTATCAAATATTCCAACTGTAAAAATTATTTGCACAATTAAACAGTACGTCCATCAAGATGCTGATGACTTCGCAAACGTTTCTACTGGTTCCTATACCTCGGACAGTACTCCTTCCACTTGAACGAGCCTATTGAAGCAAAAGACGTAAACAGGTACTTAGTTGTTTTACAATTTTGGGCATGTTTTTATCCTGCCTTGCAATAGCATCATCCATAACCCCATGGATGGATGAATAGATAATTATGGCGGTAAGCCGTGGAGAAGAAAGAGTCCAAATCCCCTGCATGACTCCCTCCCTCAGCAATTGCTCAACATGTTTGGTAATTGCGACACGGTCTTCATTAGTTTTCCTTGTATGCACTGAGTGGTAAACTAAATCATGCAAGCCGACCGTTGAAAGATACGCTTCACAATAGGCATTGATCCATACCAGAAACTTTTTTTCTGTCTGACCAACGGGAATGGGTTTGACCTTCGCTTCAACCACTCCCAGGAACCAACGAGTGTAACGGGTCCGGAGGGCATCCAAAACGTCACTTTTGGACTTGAAATAGTGATAAAACCCTCCTTTTGAAAGATTTGCTTCCTCAAGGATGTCCCTTACCGTTGCGGTCTCATAACCCTTTTTCAAAAAGACGGCCTCGGCAGTATCAAGTAGAAAAATACGGCGTTTTTCCTTAACACTTAGTAGGTTATCCGTCTTTTCTCCAGAGACTGCATGAGAGTTGTCCTCTCGCTGGACCATAAAAAACCCCTTAAATTAGTTCACAGTAATTTCTCACAATCGCACAGAAAAATCAAAACAAAACGGTTTACAGACCGACGGTCGGTCTGTTACCCCAAGTAGGTGTAACGGGAATAAAATCAATTTCAAAAGGAAATTTTCATGAATAAAAAAATGCTGGCACTTGTCACAGCAGCATATCTCGGAACATTCATAGCTACTTTAGATATCAGCATAGTGAATGTCGCCCTTCCAACCATCCAAAAAAGCCTCAGGGTGTCAATGAGCGGGATACAATGGATTATTGACGCTTACGCAGTTTGTCTTGCCGCTTTTCTCCTTGCAGCTGGCGGATTGAGTTGCAAATTTGGTATGAAAAAAATGTGGATGTTAGGCATAGTCGGTTTTGTTATTTCTTCATTTTTATGCGCAGCTGCTGAAAGCCTCAACCTTTTGCTCATTGGACGAGGCCTACAAGGAATCTTTGCCGCTTTGATCATTCCAGGAGCGCTTTCGATTATTTTCCACTCCATAAAAGATAATCAGGAAAGAACTCGCATTGTCGGCGGCTGGTCCGCATGCACAGCCGTTGCCCTAATCTGCGGGCCTGCACTTGGTGGTCTTCTGGTCGATACAGTCGGGTGGAAAGGCATCTTTGTACTTAATATCCCGATCGGGACCGCTGCCCTGCTTCTTGGCGCTTGGGGAGTACAGGAAATTGTAGAAAAAGAATGCCTCCCACTTGATATACTTGGGCAGGTATTAAGCATCATATTTATTAGCGGAATGGTCTATACCCTGATCGAAATCGGTAATGCTGATGGAGGACGGTCGACATGGCTTTTAGCCACATTTTTGTTCTCGTTAATTTTGTTGGTAGTGTTCTTCTTTGTTGAAAAAAAGGCTGTGCAGCCTCTGATTCCGTTTTCACTTTTCAAGTCATCGTCATTCTCCCTATCGAATACCGCATCGTTTGTGCTCGGATTTTCATATTACAGCAGTCTGTTTTTCCTATCTATTTTCTTTCAAGAGGCACAGGGGTTGACCGCGACACAAGCCGGGAGCCGGATGGTACCAGCTTTTGCATTCACTGCAATTGTATCGTTCGTGTTTGGGAAGCTAAACGCAACATTTTCAGCCCACAAGTTATTCGTAGCCGGATATATTTTGATCGGCATTTCCATGTGCACACTCGGATTTTCAACAACAGAAACGTCATATTGGTACATAGGTTTTTGTCTGGGTATACTGGGAATTGGAGCCGGCCTAGCAGTGCCTGCAACCAGCATCAGCGTGCTGAGTCATGCGAACAGTGGAAACCTTTCAATTGCCTCGGCTATAATGAATGCACTCAGACAGGCGGGCATGGCATTTGGCATCGCCATTTTAGGCTCTATAATGAATCTAGCGTCTATTTTTTACGCCAAGACTCAATTCTCTCCCTTAGGTGCGGAAGGCGCCGCTTCGAAAGCACGTCTAATTATGGAAAAACATTCAATAGGGCAACAGACCCTTGATATTTACCACCAAGCTTCCGCTTATGGTTTTCAGTGGGCCATGATCCTTGCGGGGGGTCTTTGCCTCGTTATCGGAATTGCGCTCATTGTGCATGGGAATCAGATCAAACAAAAACAACAATCCCAGCGAGTAAATCAAAGGGCATCCTAAAGGGTATAAAACGACAACAGAAGATGGACACCAGATTAAAAAAGATAACTCCTCTGGGGTATCGGTATGGCAATGCGAAAAAGTCATTTAAATCGTAACAAGCAGATTCGTTTGATCGAACATTTTTAGCTGAAACCACCGCTCGTTGTGCTACCAACCTAGTGGGGGCAAGCAAAACAGCAACGTTCTACTTTCATCGGCTGCGGGGAATTCTAGCGGAGGAAGAATCCAATGAAGGGATGGAATTTGGCAAATTTGAAATCAATGAAAGCTACTTCGGCGCAAGACGCAAAGGGCAACGAGGCCGTGGGGTTGTCCCGCTAGGGCCTTCTCGTTATGGGCGAGAGAAAATTCTCCAGCCCAAAAATTCAATATAACAATGCAACACAACCCTTTATACAGCCACTATGATCGTATTTACTATAAAATATGATTTTGTCATACTTGACATTCTTTTCTAATCTTTGGTCTTATATTAAGACAAATTGAAAGGAGTGCAGTTGTGCCTAAGTTTCAAGATATATTCTTTAAGTATACAGATGCAGATGAAGAATGTCGCCGTCACCCTGAGTTATTTGAAGAGGCTTACGTAGACATCAATGCTATTCTTAAAAACATCCGTTCTCCAGAAAAATTTATGGTCATTGGACCTAAAGGGGCGGGGAAAACCGCTCTCTCTGCAAAGTTATCATTACAAGGTGCCAATTCTTGGGACATCTTTGTAAATTCGGATATTCTTGAACAGTTTGAATATCAATTACTTGAAAAAACGGGCGGAGGAAAACAGCTAGGAGGTTCTATATCTGTCTGGCAGCTCTTGCTGTTTTTACGACTGTTGCCCGTCTTCTTATGT
Organism: uncultured Desulfovibrio sp.; assembly: GCA_913060505.1. Classification (GTDB taxonomy): domain Bacteria; phylum Desulfobacterota; class Desulfovibrionia; order Desulfovibrionales; family Desulfovibrionaceae; genus Pseudodesulfovibrio. The sequence continues at coordinate 58,916 of CAJXRQ010000017.1, read as the reverse complement.
GATGAAAATTTTTGCTCAAAAAATAATCGGCTAGTATCTTTTGAAGCAACATTAAAAAAATATGGGTTTGTCGAATCCTCAAGTTTATTAAAAATTGTCCAATACACTAGCCGTCGCGGAGTATATGCAAGCTTCAAAAAAGCATTCGCTGATATCCAAGGAAAGATCGAAGATGAAAAAGAATATAAAATTAAAGATCCATCAGCGTTACTAAATTCAATCAAAGAAGAATTTAAAACGCTCTCTCCAACTCAATCCAGTTATTATTTATTATTAGATGGGTTAGACTGTACACTAAGGGCAGGCCGCAACCATAGCTCTAAAATTGTAGACTTAATCAATGCGTCTCGAGAACTAAACTTATACTTTAGTAGCTTGGGGATAGACGCAAAAGTCATTATCTTAATCCGAGATGACGTTATCAAAATCCTCCCCGACCCTAATTTAACCAAAAGAATGGTGGATAATGGCGTTCAACTTCGCTGGTATGATAATACACGAGCACCGTTTGATACAAATTTATTAGAAATCATTGAAAAACGAGCACATCTAGCAGGCTTTGACGGGTCAATTAAAGAACTTTGGAGAAGCTGGTTTCCTAAAATAATTCACGGTAAAGATTCACTTTATTTTGTATTAACCAACACGCGTTATTTACCTCGTGACTTAATTAGTTTTTTCCGGGAACTACAAAATTTTTCTAAGGAACCCCCATTTTCAGAAATAGATGTTCTTTCAGCACTAAATAACTATTCAGATTGGTTTCACCAAGAACTTCAAGATGCTCTTGTTGGATTTGTCGGTGAAAACATACGCACAGAGATATCCGATATTATTACAGACCTTGGTAAAAATTTCTCCATACAGGAATTTCAAGAAGCTTTGATCAATTTAGGCTTAATATCAGAAAATCAAAAAGCCACTCAAATCGCGAGAGTCTTATTTAACGCTTCTTGGGTTGGTAATAGTTGGGAGATTGACGGAAAGAGACGATATTCATGGAGGCACCGTAAAACAAATGCCAAGTTAAGTTCAAAACACCGCTTGGAAGTTCACACGGGATTATGGAAAACGCTAAACCTAATTTAAATAGAACACTATGGGCATACTAAATGTCTCCACAGACTTCTCCCCCCAAAAAACACCCCGAGCAGGCTTTGCAAGGTCGTCATGCCGAACAACTGTAGCGCGAGGAATCTGGTTCGTTCTACTGAAGAGAAAACAGCGTGCGGGCCTCATCTTTTTCCGCAGACGTCATGATTTCATTTTGCTCCAGAAGTTGCTTCCAAACGCCACTGTTCTGTCCGGAGGATTGCGCGCCATGCTGGAGTAAAAATTTGACCATACTCAAGCTTGCCTGTTCGCAAGCATACATTAACGGCGTTTTTCCTCCATCCACCGCGTAACAGCCGGGATACCAGAAAGGATTATTTTTCTCCCATCCGTCATCATAAGAACCTTCAAGGGGCGTCGTGGCCCTGTTGATATCTGCACCATGCGCAAGCAATACCTTGACTGAATCCAAGTATCCAAGCTGCACGGCATAACTCAACGCAGACTTTCCAAACCTGTTCACGTGATCCACAGGAACGCCGAGCGTCAATATTTGTTCAAGGTAATGAGCGTCGTCTACGGCGAGAATGGTTTCGTTTTCCGCATCATCTTTCAACGTTGCCCCAGCAGAGTGAAGTGCTTTGATAATCTCTACAGGCTGATGGTTCAAAACGCAGACATGCAGCATGTAATTCAGCGTTAACTGTTTTTTCGGCAACACGGCTTTCAGCCTGTCCAAAGAAGCAGACGCGTGGTCACGGGCTGTGGCAAAAAGATACCACGGGGCTTTCGTTTCATTCAAAAGTTCTTTCGGGAATCGCCCTACGACACGGCTGGCCAGTTCATCGGCGATCATGGCCGCATATTTTGCAGCCTTTTCGCTTGAAAAGAATTTGTGTTCCTCAAACCATTTTTCAAGCGCAGCGACTGTTGTCGCCCGTTGAGTATGATACGCCCGGACCTTCGCCTTTTCCCACACGCCTTTATTGGCCCAAAGGTCGATAAACTCTTCAAGTCTGGAGAGAGCCTTGCATTCCCGAAACAGCTCCAGCAATGCAATGTCTACCCCGAGCATGTATTCCCATTTCCAGCGGGCGGTACCAACAGCATACTCAATGCTGCCCCGACAAGGCGAAGCATGGGCCCCATCCATCTCGTACAACAGCTTACGTAAGGCCAGGTATTCCGGGATCGAACATGGAGTATCTTCGGTTTGCGGGCAGTAGCTGTCTCGAATAAACAGGGAGTTGAATCCTCCGTATGAACCAGCCCAACTCGCTTCCATCGCCGCCTTCGGATGTTTTTTGAATAGCCATGCGGGAATACAGGCGGTTCCTTTGTCATCTTTATTCTGCAAGTAGGCATACATTACGTATTCAAGAGCGTTCTCGACATTCACATCTGCCCCTTCAATGGGAATTTCTTTTTTGAAATAAGTTTTGTATTCCTGCGCCAGCTTTTCATATTTGGCAGAATTTTCTGGGCTTGAAGAGGCAATGATATACATACGCCATCCAATGGCGATAGGATTTGAACGCTTGGATAATAAAGCTTCAGCGCCATCGGAATCTAAAGGAATGAGCGAAATGGCTTTTCCAAGGCTATTCATTTCCTGCTCAGAGGCTGAGGCATCTGTTCCGGCCACGAGGAAAAAGCTGAGCATCAGAAAAGCGGCCAGGAATATATTCCGCATCAAAGTATCCTTTTTGGCAAAATGTTGTGAATCGTTTTCGGAACATGGACGCGCCAATTCGACTTGTCAACATAGGGGCTTCGTTCCCTTGGGCGGGCCAAGACGCTGCTCACCTCCAAAACAAAAGGACAGGGCCAAAAAACAAACATTCCCGCCCTTTCCGCGCATGGTATGGACATCCCCTCTTCCCAAGGGTAAATAAATACCATGAAACAGACAGACTCCCCCCGTATTCCGGAACTTTCCGGCAAAAAGCCCCGCGTATTGTTGCTGACCAGCCAATATTTCATCATGGGCGAAATCGAGGCTGCCTTGAAACGGCTCGACGTCGAGCATCAACTGCTGGACCTCGCGGCCAAAGAAATGGATCTGGATGAATTCGTACGGCTCATGACCGTAACATTGAATGCATTCAAGCCAGATATCGTCCTGACCGTGAACCATCTGGGTGTGGACCATGAGGGCGTACTCATGTCCATCCTCAATCAGGTGAAAGTACCACTCGTCAGCTGGTTCGTAGACAATCCCCATTTGATACTGGATCTCTACAACAACACGAATTCGGAACGTCCGATCCTGTTCACGTGGGATGCGGACACTGTGGAAAGCCTCAAAGCCGAGGGGTATGAATCCGTCTTTCACCTTCCGTTGGGAGCGGACCCGCACCGCTTCTCACCCGAAGGGAACGAAGTGCCGCAAGATTTGCAGGCGCGAGTTTCCTTTGTGGGCAACTCAATGAAGACCAAAACCGAACTGCGCTTCGACGCGGCGCAACCGACTTTCACCATGATGGAGTCGGGCTTTGAAATGGCCGAAGGCTTTATGGAAGCCCCTGAACGCACGGTGCGGGAATACCTGAAACGGGAATGGCCGCACATCATCAAGGAAATGGCCCGCCAACCGCGAATGCGGGCGCTGGCCTTTGAAACATACCTGACATGGCTGGCTACCTGTCTTTATCGGCGGGACTGTCTGCTGCGGATCATGCCGTTCAAGCCTCTCATTGTGGGCGATGACGGCTGGAACGACATCCTCGGACGGGTCAAGGGATGGCGCTACCATCCTGAGCTGAGCTACTATGACGACCTGCCGGACTTTTATCTGGCCAGCGACATCAACTTCAACTGCACCAGCAAGCAGATGAAGGGCGCCTGCAACCAGCGCGTATTCGACGTCCCCAGCTGCGGCGCGTTCCTGCTCACGGACCACCGCGACCAGATCGAAAAACTGTTCGAACCGGGTAAGGAAATGGCCGTGTACAATTCCATGGATGAAATTCCGGGCATGGTGGAACGCTTTCTGGCCGATCCAGCCGAACGCAAACGCATTGCCGAAGCAGGACGCAAGCGTGTTCTGGCCGAACACACTTACGACCACCGCATGATTTCACTGCTGACAACGGTGCGCGATACCGTTCTTTAGCAAGGGTTGGCCGTGGCCGAAAAGAAACCGATACTCATACTCCAGATGCAACGCATGGGGGACTTGATCATGTCCTTTCCCATGCTATTGTGGGTGCAACGCCATTTTCCGGGACATCCTGTCTGGATGGTCGCCGAACCGGATTTCTATACTCCGCTCATGCCGCTGGCCCCGCAAGTGGTCTTCATGCCATGGACCAGCACTGCGTTCATCAAACGGCATGAATACGAAATGGTGGTCAACCTGAGCATCCGCGAACAGGCCGCCACGCTGACGACGGAAGTCTCGGCAAAACGCAAAATAGGACCGATGATTGAAAACGGGGCTTCGCACATCCGGGGCGCATGGCAGCTCTACAGGGCCTCGCTGGTGACCAACAACCGCTACAACCGTTTTCACTGGGCGGACCTCAACGCACTGGACATCGTGAGCCATAAAGTCGTGGGGGGCACTCTGTTCGAGGAACCGCGCACCCTGCCGGGCAAGGAAAACCGCATCGGCCTATTTCTGGGAGCCAGCGATCCTGCCAAACGGCCAACTCCGGTATTTTGGGCCACACTTGTCAGTGAACTCCTGAAGCGCGGCTTGCGGCCGGTACTCTTCGGCGGCCCGGCTGAAATGGACCTGAGCGGCGAAGTTCGCAGGCTATTCAACGGCCCGGTGCTCGACTATTGTGGCAAACTCGGACTGGACGACTTCACCAAAGTGGGGCAAAGCCTCGCCCTGTTCATCACCCCGGACACCGGTCCCATGCATTTGGCGGCATGGACTGGCCTCAAATGCCTGAACCTGTCCATGGGCAACGTCAATCCGTGGGAAACCGGCCCGTACCAGCCCGGCCACTTCGTGCTGCGCGCATCCATGGACTGCGCAAAAGGCTGCTGGCTCTGCCCGGACGAATCTCTTGCCTGCCACGAACCGTTTGAACCAAAACGCATCGCCATGCTTGCGGCACGGATTGCGGCCGGAGATGGACCGGACAAGCTCTCCCGCCTCAGGCTGCCCGGACTGGACCTGTTCCGGACAGGACGCTCGGAAACCGGCATGTACCATTTACATAACCTCTGCTCGGAACCCGATGAACACCGCCTCACAAGCCGCTTCTGGACCGCATGGTTCGGGTGGCGGTTGGGCCGCATGGAAGAGCAACACGCGCGAGTCCACTGGGAGACCCTGCGACAGGAGCATCCTGAAGCCGTGGAAACCATGCTCGGCCATGTTCCGGCCATGAGCCGTCAATTCCGGCATGGGCTCGTTTCCGGCGAAATGCTCGATCACGATTTTTGGGCCAACAGCCCGAAACGCCTCAAACCGCTGACAGGTTTTGCGCACATGCTGTTGCAGAACGGCGACTACTCCCCACAGGCATGGAAGGAAACCATGGCCCTGCTGGAAGCGTTTCTGGAAATCTGTGCGTAAAAACAGACAAATTCGGTGTAGCCACCATTATTCACCGACTAAATTCCCAAAAAAAACACCACAACACTTGAAAATCTCTAGAAAAAATCTATTTCTTTTCATTCCAACATGATACCGAACAGTTGCATAACAGGTTCTCCTGAGTCATGTTGTTCTTTGTACGGGAATTCGGTACTAATCACTTAACTAAACGAATAAACAGCCGATAAGGGACTTGAAGCCCTAAGGCATGGATATGACGAGATTATGAACGAAAAAGAATTGGCCGGACGCATGCTCCGGGTTCGGGAAGAGGTAGCCGAAACCGCAGAAAAATGCGGCAGGGCCGCAGATGATGTTCAGGTGGTAGCTGTTTCCAAGCTGCACCCGGGCGCAGCGATATGGACCGTGCATACTGAAACCGGCCAGATTGATTTCGGTGAAAACTACGTGCAGGAAGCCACGGCCAAACAGGAAGAACTGTCGACCCTTAATCTGCGCTGGCATTTCATCGGCGGCCTGCAAAGCAACAAGGCTAAGTATGTTGCCGGAAAATTCGCACTGGTTCATAGTGTGGACTCGGCCAAGCTCGCCACCATGCTGAACAGGAAAGCCTGTTCACTGGGCGTGGTGCAGGATATCCTGTTGCAGGTCAACATAGCTGGAGAAGAACAGAAATCCGGCGTGGCAGAAGAAGGCCTGAACCGGCTGGCTGACGAAGTGGCGGCCATGGACGGTTTGCGTATACAAGGACTCATGACCATGCCTCCGTTCTTCGACGACCCGGAACGGGCGCGCCCCGTGTTCGCGGAGCTGCGCAGGCTGCGCGAACGGATGGCGGCACGCATGGACATGGAGCTGCCGCACCTGTCCATGGGGATGACAGGTGATTTTGTTCCAGCCGTTCAGGAAGGAGCAACCCTGGTCCGCATAGGAACCAGGATATTCGGGGCACGGCCCCAGAAATAACAACCTCTTGAAGAGGGTAGTATGGATCTCGCAACCGTAATCGGCACCGTGTTGTCCTTCGGCCTGGTGGTGGCAGCCATCCTGACCGGCAGCAGCTTGATGATCTTCATCTCGGTGCCGTCGGCGCTTATCGTCATCGGCGGTACCATCGGCGCGGCACTGGTCAACTACCCCCTGAGTTATGTTATCGGCGTCATCGGCGTCATTAAAAACACGCTTTTCTCCAATCTGGAAACACCGGCCTCGGTCATCGACAAATTCAAGGACTACGCCAACCGCGCACGCCGTGAAGGTATCCTCTCCCTGGAGCCGCTGCTCAAGGAAATTGACGACGACTACATGCGCAAGGGCCTGCAACTGACCGTGGACGGACTGGAGCCACAGACCATTCAGGAAATCATGGAGACGGAAATCTCCTACCTTCAGGAGCGCCACGAAACGGGGGCGGACGTTGTAGCCGTGTTGGGAACCATGGCTCCGGCCATGGGTATGATCGGTACGGTTATCGGATTGGTGCAGATGCTCCAGACCATGAGCGACCCCAGCACCATCGGCCCGGCAATGGCCGTTGCCCTGCTCACCACGCTGTACGGCGCGATTCTGGCGAACCTTGTGTTCAACCCCATGTCCGGCAAGCTCAAGACCCGCAGTAAGGAGGAGGTGTTGATCCGCGAGATGATTCTCGAAGGCATCCTCTCCATATCCAAGGGTGAAAACCCGCGCATCATCGAAGAGAAGCTCAACAGTTTCCTGCCGCCCAAGGACAGGGTCACGGATCAGGGCTAACCCTACCGGCATTTTTCGGAGCGCGTCATGGCCAGAAAAAAGAAAAAGGTGAAATGCGAAGAGATGGCCCCTTGGCTCATCACCTTCACCGACGTCATGACCCTGATGCTGACCTTCTTCGTGCTGCTGGTATCCATGGCCAAGGTGGACGAACGCCGCAAGCTGGTGGTGCTTGGTTCCATTATCGGTACGTTCGGATTCCACGACCAATCCTATCGCGTTTTCACTCGCCATGACACTCGCCGCACCGTGGAACCCGGTCCCATCGACTCTGGAGACCTCATGCCGCTCAAACCCCTGATGTGGGATTATGCAGAGCAGGATCTCGACTTCCGCTCCAGCCGCTTCGTGCAAGTCCTTTCCGTAAACGCCGAGCTGCTCTTCACTCCGGGCGGTTCCACCATTTCTCCCGGAGGAGAACGTTTTCTCAGGACACTGCTGCCCACAATCCAGGGGCTGGACTACCCCCTGTTGCTGGCCGGCCATACCTCCGAACTGCGCGATGAACTGGGCATGGGCTACAATCCGGGTGATGCCGATAAAATCCCCGACCTGTCTTGGAAAATTTCCTTGAACCGTTCGCTGGCCGTCTATCGTTGGCTGATGGACAACGGCGTGAACTCCGAAAAGCTCAAGCTGGAAGGATTCGGCAAATTCAAGCCTCATTGGCCCCAGAATACGGCTGCCACGCGGGCAAAGAACCGGCGTGTTGATTTTGTTTTGGACAAACGTTCCAGCATTGAGCGGGACCGGATTGAGGATACCCGGGACACGGAACCGCAGGCACCGGGCACCGTGGATGTGAACGGATTCCTTTTTGACGTGCGCGACACCACGCCGGAGCAATAACCATGGCCAAGAAGAAAAAAGAAAGCTGTCCGCCCATGGCCCTCTGGCTGGTCACATTCTCGGACCTGACCACACTGCTGCTGACATTTTTCGTGCTGTTGCTGACCATGTCGTCCATGGACAGCAGCCTGCTGACCACAGTTACCCTGACCACCGCCGACCTCGGGCTTCTGGACATCCGAGGTTCGGGTAAAGTCACGGCCACGGAACGGCTGGTTGCAGAATTGATGGAAAAGCCGTGGGAAGTCATCGACAAGCAGAATCGTATCAAGGATCTGCTTTATCCCGAAGACTCCATGCCGCTGGAATTGAACAAACAGGATCTTGACGAAAACCTTGACATTCTGGCCCGTAATGACGGCGTGGCACTTGTGATCACGGACAAGCTGCTCTTCAGGGAAGGCTCCAGCGAACTGAGTGAAAACGGCAAATATGTCGTGGGCAGATTGGCGCCGGTCATCAACTACATGACTGCGCCCGTGAATGTGGTAGGGTATACGGACACGACAGCCCCGGACGCCGATCCCTATGCAATCTCCGAAGACCGGGCCATGTCCGTGCTGACATGTCTTCTGGACCAACACGTGCAGCAAAAACGCTTTTCCGTTTCGGCCTATGGCAACGACAGGCCGCGCTATACCGGCGACAATCCCGACCTACGCGCCAAGAACCGGCGCGTGGAAATCCTGCTTAAAACCCGGGTGGCTGTCGGCTCGTACCTCTAGTGACAAAACAGAGGGATTCAGGGTAATACATTGAAGGTTTCAACGAACAACAAAGGTGGTATTCGTGGCTGATGAAGCGCTTCCCCAGGAAGAAAAGAAAAAGGGCGGCATGCTCAAATGGATAATTCTGGCCGTACTGATCATTGCGCTGGCCGGGGGCGGTTACTTTGCCTACACCAAATTTTTTGCCGCACCAGCTGATGAAACGCAGGCCAAAGAAGCCGCCGCGGAACAACAGGCCGAGCAACCGGCAGAAGGACAACTGGTTCCGCTGCCGCAATTCCTCGTCAACCTTGCGGACCCGCTGGGCAGACGCTATCTCAAACTCGGACTCGAAGTCGAGGTGCGCGACGAAGCCGTCACGGAAAGCCTTTCCAAAAACGAGGCGAAAATCAAGGATACCATGCTGCTCCTGCTCTCCAGCAAAACATTCGATCAACTTTCCACTCTCAAAGCCAAAGTGGAACTCAAGCAGGAAATCGTAAGCAGGCTCAACCAGATTCTCGGCAACGGCAGTATTCTGCGCGTGTACATAACGGAAATGGTAATCCAATAGCACGGTTATTGCAGATCAATGCTCGGACCGACGTCATTTTGACTGTGTCCCCGATGTTGAACTTTTTTTTGCAGAGGTATGAACATGTCTGACGATCAAGACAAATTGGCTGAAGAATGGGCCGCCGCCCTTGGTGGTGACGAAGACGAAGGAGCAGCCCCGGACGCCGCAGAAGACGCCATGGCCGATATGGCTGCAGATGTCGAATCGGGTTCGGACGAGGCCCTAGCCGATGAGTGGGCCGCAGCGTTGGCCGATACCGAGCAGGAAGAAGTCCGGGACGAAAAGGAACAGCAATTCCTGGCCACACAGGCCCATTCCGCCGACTTCGCGGACATGACGGCGGAAGCCAAGTCAGGATCAGGCGAAGGCGGAAAACGCGACCTCGACTTCATTCTGGACATTCCACTGGATGTTTCAGCAGAACTCGGCCGCACCAAGCTGCTCATCAACGAACTGTTGCAGCTTGGACAGGGATCGGTCGTCGAGCTGAACAAGCTCGCGGGTGAGCCTCTGGAAATCTACGTCAACGGCAAATTGGTCGCTCGCGGCGAGGCTGTGGTCATCAACGAAAAATTCGGTATCCGGCTGACGGACATCATCAGTCCCATTGAGCGGGTGAAACAGCTTGGATAACGCAACCGTGGCACAGGGCGCGCATGGGGCGATCCAATCGTCCGGTGCGGTGTTCGATACCGGAGCGAACGTTCTCTCCATGTTGGGCTACCTGTGCCTGCTTCTCGGCTTTCTTTTCTTCTTGTATTGGCTGTTGCGCCGGTTCGGATCGTTTGGCATGGGCACGGGGGCAAACAATTCACACACCCCGCACCTGTTGGGCAGGCTGTATCTGGGCAACAGACAAAGCGTGGCTGTTGTACGCTTCAAATCTAAAACCATGGTGCTGGGTGTGACCGAGCATCAGATCAACCTGCTCGGACAAGAGGATTACGAGGAATCGGACGAACAGAAACCGTCCACCTCAAAATTCGCCGGGCTGCTCAAGGGAAAGGTCGAGGATGCTTCGGACTCCTGACGCCCGCCGGTTTGCCCGGCCTCTGGCTATTCTGTTTGCCACCACCGCCATGGTGTTGGCATTCTTTGCCGTTGCCTCGGCCCAGGACCCGATCATCCCCAAACTGAGCATGAACCTCGCGGCAGGCCAGGCCGAACCTGAAGACATTTCCATGTTGCTGGAAATCCTGTTCATGTTCACGGTGCTGGCCATGGCTCCGGCAATCATGCTGACCATGACCTCCTTCACCCGCATCATTATTGTTTTCCATTTCCTGCGGCAGGCCATGGGCACCCAGCAAATGCCGCCCAACCAGATTATGGCCGGGCTGGCCATGTTCATGACCTTTGTGATCATGTGGCCCGTGGGAAATGCCATCAACAACGATGCGTTGCAGCCCTATCTGGTGGAAGAAATCCCTTTTTCGGAAGCCCTGAGCAGAGCACAGGTTCCGATCCGGTCATTCATGTTCAAGCACACGCGGGAAAAAGATCTTTCCATTTTCTACTCCATCACTGGGGAACCCCGTCCCAACAGCAAGGACGACGTGCCTACCATCATGTTGGTAGCCGCTTACACCATCAGTGAACTCAAAACAGGCTTCACTATCGGATTCCTCATATACATCCCGTTCCTGATTCTTGATATGGTTGTGGCAAGCATACTGCTCTCCATGGGCATGATGATGCTCCCGCCGGTCATGGTTTCATTGCCGTTCAAGATTCTGCTTTTCATTCTTGTTGACGGCTGGAACCTGTTGGTCGGCTCACTGGTCAACACATTCATGCAATGACGGCCTTATAGGGGAGAAGTACGCCATGACACCGGAATTCGTCATAGGATTTGCGCGGGAAGCCATTGAGATGACCCTGACCATAGCCCTGCCCATGCTTGCTATCGGCATGATCGTGGGTTTGGCAGTGTCCATCATCCAGACCGCGACCCAGCTTCAGGAAATGACCCTGACCATTGTTCCCAAGATCATAGCCATTTTCATCGCTTTGCTGGTTGCGTTCCCATGGATAATGGACAAGATGATCACCTACACGCGAACGCTTTTCATCAATCTTCCCCAATACATAAAATAATTTTCATTTTTTTGCCAAACAGGAAAGCGGCCTCTTTCCCTGGGAAAGAGGCCGCTCTGCCAAAAGGCACAGAGGGAAGGAGGATCCGGCTGAGGCCGGGACTGAGAGACTGCGGCAATATCCCCTCCGCAGTCCCTTTTAAACCAACCCATTCCGGAAAAGAGCCGAATCCGGAACAGTGTGATCGAGGTTCGGGGCAATGCTTCTGTGGGAGGAGGTAAAAGCTGCCCCTGTTGCGTGTGACGTCGCAATGTTAATAATAACTATTCTCACAAAAAACCCTTCTGTCAAGTACGAAATTAAAAAACTTTTGGCTTCGGAGATTATTATTTGTGGCCGATGCAAGCGCACCACACATCCTTGAACCACAAAATATAGCGACAGCCGAAGGCGATGCCGTATGACCAGCACAGAAAATCCGTACCCTCCAAACCGGGTTGCCCTTTTACGGCCATCCATGTAAGCAACCTTCTGACCGCATGAGCGGCTCATCTCATTCAGGGAGGATATAGACAGTGGCTGCCACCGTAGATGAAATTACCATCAATTATTCCGAAGACGACCAACTTATCGTTCAGGAACTGGACAAGGTCATTCTGTCCAAAGGCGCATGGACAACCATTCTCTTTCGTTATCAGGAATGGAACCGCGCCAAGGGCGAATATGGACCGGAAAAATACTCCATTCGCCGCTACCAGAAAGTAAGCGGAACCTATCGCCCCAAGTCCAAATTCAACATCTCCAGCAAAGCGCAGGCCGAAAAAATCGTGGAAGCGCTCAACGGCTGGATACAGTAGTCGAAAAGCCCCGGTACCTATATGGAACCGGGGCTTTTTCGTAACGGGAATACGGACTCTGTAGCCCGTGCCTATTTTATGGCCTGGGCAGAAAAACGGCTTACCAGAATGGCGCCGGCCTGTGCCACGTTCAAGGAATCGAACGGACGGGCAAAAGGAATAGCCAGCATGGTGTCGCAATGTTTGGCCACACCGGGACGGATGCCTTTCTCCTCATTGCCGAGCACCAGTATGGCCGGTGTGCGCAGTTCAGCCTCATACGCCTGTTCAGCCTCTTCACCTGTCCCGGCGCCATAAATCATAAACCCCTGCTTGGCACATTGTTCCAGAGCCCGGCTCACGTTCCCGGCCTTGGCCACAGGCAAATGGTTCAGGGTTCCGGCGCTGGCCTTAACCGCCCCGGTTCCAAGATAGGCACTGTGATGCCGCCCCACCACGATACCGGCTCCGCCCAAGGCATACAGCGTACGGGCCAAAACGCCCACGTTGCCGGGATCCTGCACCTGATCCAGCACAACCACCAATGGCAAGGGCGCAGTATGGGCAGCCTCCAGCACATGATCAAGACTGACGTATTCCAGAGCTGCGGCCTGGGCGATCACGCCCTGATGATTGCCACGGTACATGCGGTCAAGACTTTGGCCCGGCAGGGACTTGAAAGGGATCTTGACCTTTTTGCATAATGAAATAATCTGCTCCAGCCCCTTGTCATGGCGGCCTTTGCGGAAATAGACAAAGTCCACACGGGCCGGAGAATCCTGCAACAATTCCAAGACCGGCTTGTTGCCTATTACAAAAGACTTTCCGCCCGATTGGGACTTATCTTCGTTTTTTTGCATTTTCGCTCCAAATTCAGAGTATAGTCGGCGCTTACGCGCATAGGCCCTGAGTAGCCGTTTCGGGCAGCTATTGCAATTGGCACGCAGGTAGGATAGCAGGTATCTTCAAGGTAAAGCCTATTTTTAAGACATTTTCTAGACTCCCGGATGCCAAGGGCGATCAACTTGCAGGCACCTATTTGGAGGATTTTTTGCATAATTTCAAATCAATACGTTTCCTACTATTCTTTACGGCCAGCGCCATGTTCCTGGCGGCCTGTACACCCAAAAACGTCACCACGGACGAACAGGCTGCATCGGATCAAACTGTTTACGCAGAATCCTTTGGTCCCAAGAGTGCGGATGAATCGCTGGACCCGGAACTGGAGGCCGATCCTCAATCCGATAACTCTTCCCTGACCGAAGCGGAGCAAACCGTACTCAATTCCCGCTTTGGCCTGCTGTTCGACCTTGAACCTCACGAAAGTAAAGAGGTGGAACAATACCTTAAATACTTCACTCACAAAGCCCGCCGCACATTCGAACGCTGGCTCAAACGCTCCGAACCGTATCTGCCCCATGTGCGCAAAACGCTCACCCGTTACGGTCTTCCGCAAGACCTCGTGCTGCTGCCCTTCACGGAATCCGGATACAACCCCAAAGCATATTCCTGGGCCGGAGCCGGGGGAATGTGGCAGTTCATGCCCTTTACCGGCCGCAAGTACGGCCTCAAGGTCAACTGGTGGATCGACGAACGGCGCGACCCGTACAAATCCACGGAAGCGGCCGCCAAGTACCTTAAGGAATTATATGCCCGTTTCGGCGATTGGTATCTTGCTTTGGCCGCATACAACGCCGGGGAAGGGAAAATTTCCCGCGCCCTGAAAAAGACCAACACCAAAGACTTTTTCGAGCTGTGCGAAAACAACCGCAAGCTCTCGCGCCGCAGCCGCCTGCGCAAGGAAACCCAGCACTACGTTCCCAAATTCATCGCCATTTCCAAGATTTTCCAGAACTTGGACATGCTCGGTTTCGAACCTGTTCGCTGGAATCAGAACAAGGACACCGTGGCCGTGGCTATTCCCGGCGGCACGGACCTTTTGGCCCTAGCCCGCGCAGGGAAAATGAGCTGGCGTGAATTCCATGAACTGAACCCGGCTTTCCGCAGGCAGGTCAGCCCTCCGGACTTCAAAGCGACCGCGCATCTGCCCGTTGACAAGGCGGACAAGATGATTGCCTATCTTGCCAACCCGTCCTCGCGCCCCTACGCAGGCTACGTGCGCTACCTTGTGCGCGGCGGGGACTCATGGTGGCGCATTTCCCGCAAGTTCGGCGTTCCCATTTCCGTACTCAAAAAGGTCAACAACACCCGGACCAACATTCTGCGCCCCGGACACCACGTGATGGTCCCGGGTAGAGGATCTTCAAAAGCCATTGCCTCTTCAGGTACGAAATCCGTACCCACATCCGGCCGCTACAAAGTACGCCGGGGCGATTCCTGGTGGACCATTTCCCGCAAATTCGGTGTCTCCGTGAGCCGCCTCAAGGCAGCCAACAACCGCCGCGGCAACACTCTGCGCATTGGGCAGCAGGTCAATATTCCCAAAAACGGAAAGACTTCTTCGGCCTATGCGTCCACTTCCACCAAAAAACGAGCTCTTGCGGCCAAGAAGGGAAACTACATCGTTAAACAGGGCGATTCCCTGTGGTCCATCTCCAAGCGCTACCGCATGAGCGTAAGCACGCTCAAAAGCGCCAACGGATTGGGGTCCAACAGCCTCAAGCCGGGAATGAAACTTTTCATCCCCGACCATTCCAAGGCTGCTACGCGGACAGCCGCCAAAAAAGCCGAGAATGCCAAGACCGCCCAACTGGTGCGCTACAAAGTACGCCGGGGCGACACCCTCTCCAAAATCGCCCGCAGGTTCGGCGTACGTATCAGCGACCTTCGTCGCTGGAACGGCCTGAACAGAAAAGGCACCATCTATACGGGGCAACGCATCAAGGTTTACATCCGCTAGTACCCTGTCAAACATGACACAAAAAAAGTCCGGCACCTGAAGGTGCCGGACTTTTTTTGTGATACCCGTCACTGAATAATAAAAAACTTTTGCCTGTTTGCGAAATCAGCCCTTGCGACACATGGGCCGACCGCCGCCACGATTCAGTCCGCGCAAAATGAACTTCACTTCCTGATCAGGAACAGTAAACACGGTCTGGTGGTTCTGCACCTTGATATTCTGTATTTTGAAGGGCCTCGTTTTGGTCTTGTTGACCACGAAATCCACAAACTTGCGCGGATTCATGCCCTGCTTGCGGCCGACTTCCACAATCATGCGGACGCGGTCGCCGCGTCTTCCCTGCTTGTCATGACGCACATCCCGAATTTCACGATAGGCCTGTTCTTCCAGTTCATCGCCAAAGGCATAACGCAGCAAGGCGGCCATGGCCTGTTCCGCATCCCGTTCCTGCAGGAATTCCCGCGCCAAAGGCATGTATGTTTCAAAATCCTCGGTCGCGAAAATCTCGTCCAGCTGGCCTACAATGCGGGTCTTCTTGTTATAGATGACGTCCTCGACCCGGGGCAGTTGTTCCTTGGCGATGTTCATGCCCGTGGTGCGGCAGATGAACATGAGCTTGCGGTATTCTCGCGGGGCGATAAGTGTCACGGCCTTACCTTCCTTGCCAGCACGGCCGGTACGGCCCACACGGTGCACAAAGGTTTTGGGATCCTGCGGCAGGGCGAAGTTCACCACATGGGAAAGATCCGGCACGTCAATGCCGCGCGCCGCCACGTCCGTGGCCACGAGAATGTCGATGGAAGCGTTGCGGAATTTTCCCAGGATGTGTTCGCGGCGAGCCTGATTCAGATCACCATGAATGGGCTCGGCAGGATATCCGCGTTCGGCCAGCCGGGAAGCGACTTCGTCCGCATCCGCGCGGGTGCGGCAAAAAATCAATCCGCGGAAGTCCGGCTCGGCGTCAATGACCCGGCAGAGAGCCTCAAAACGGTCGGACTCCGCAATTTCATGAAAGACCTGCGAGGTGAGCGGCGCTTCGTTTTTCTTGGGTTTGACGCTCACGGTCTTGTAGTCACCCATGAATTCAGAAGCGATGCGCATGACCTGCGGCGGCATGGTGGCCGAAAAAAGCAGCGTCTGCCGGTCCGGATTGCTCTGGGACAGGATGTCACGGATGTCGTCAATGAATCCCATGTCACACATTTCATCCGCTTCATCGAGCACGGCCATGTCAATATTGGAAAGATCAAGCGACCCACGGTTCAGGTGATCAAGGATACGCCCCGGAGTACCGACCACGACATCCACGCCCTGACGCAGGCTCTTGAGCTGCATGCCAATGTATTGTCCGCCATAAACGGGGACCACGCGCAGCCGCCCCTTGCCTTTGAGAGAGTTGATTTCATCCGCCACCTGAATGGCCAGTTCCCGCGTGGGGGCAAGCACCAGCGACTGCACAGCGCGAACGGATTCATCGGCCCGTTCAATGATGGGCAGGCCGAAAGCTGCTGTTTTGCCGGTACCTGTAGAGGCTTGGGCCACGATATCCGTGGTTTCCGACAGCAGCATGGGAATGGTGCGTTCCTGAATGGGCGTGGGGTCGGTAAAGCCCTTTTTCTCCAGAGCCGCTACCGTATTATCCGAAAGTCCGAGTTTCTTGAAAGGATTCATGTTGTCCTGTGGTTGATCGTTGAAAAACGCTCCCGACGGGCCGAAGGTCAATAATCCGGGATACCATGCCGCCTGTGCCGTTTTCATTACGACCAGGTCGCGGCGGGCCGAAGTGTCATGCTATAGGGGACGGGAACGATAAGGAGTTGCGACACGTCCCGGGACGTGCTCCGCGAGGTACGGGGTATGCCAACCCGGGCAGAAGGTCAAGCGGACGGCCAAGTCAATTTCCTGCCCCAAAACAGGATTCAGGCGGCCTGGAGGATGAATAGCCGCCTGAATCAAATGGGGAATGGAGGGCATTCCCTATAGCCGGGTGCCAATAACCGTCTGCATGGAATATATCGCTTCCCGATTTTTTCTATCCATTATTATCATCACAAATGGCTTGAGCAGCCGTTCCGGGCAGGTCAGGAAGCAAGCGCTTCACGCAGCACCTTTCTTGCAACGCTTGCCTCCGGCTCAAGCCCGGTCCAGAGGCGGAATTGGGCCAGCCCCTGTTGCAAAAACATTTCCAGACCTTCGATGGTCGTACAACCGGCTTCTTGCGCCTCGCGCAACAAACGGGTGCGCAGCGGATTGTAGACAATGTCATAAACAATACAGTCTGTGGAGAATGAATCCGGCCACGGTGACATGTCCTGCATGTCTCCGGACATACCCAGCGGAGTCGTATTGATGAGGAGTTCCGGTTCAATCTCCCGCCGTTTTTCCCAATCTACGGCCCGTACTGCAAAGTCATGTGCAATGATCTCGGCCTTGGAACGGGTACGGTTGGCCACGTAAACTGCGTCTATTTCCAGCTCGTTCAGCCCGGCAACGGCAGCTCGCGCCGCGCCACCAGCGCCAAGAACCAGTGCGCTTGCCGGCTTTTTTTCAAGCTCGCGAAGCGGTGCAATCAGTCCAAGCACGTCCGTATTTTCACCAAAAAGCTTCCCGTCTTTCCAGAAAAGCGTGTTCACTGCACCCACGTTTTTTGCCCTGAACGACATGCCGTCGAGGTATTCCATGACCGCCTGCTTGTGAGGAATGGTCACGCTCACGCCCTGAATTTTTTCCTCGCGAACCCGTGAAATAAAGGCCGCAAGGTCGCCGGACGGAGTGGGCCAGGTCTCATATTTCGCATCCACGCCAAGCTTGGAGAACAGAAAATTATGCAGTGTCGGACTCATTGTATGGCCCAAAGGCCAGCCGATAATTCCCATTTTCTGTGTCATGTCAGTCCCGTTTTTTTGAAATTTTGAACGGCAATCGAGTCGTTTCCGAACAAACTCCGGAGTTTTTTTGTTACTTTTTTTACCCATGGCAGCCAAAAAAATTTGGGGAAAGGGACTATAAAATCTCCGAAACGTTCTGGTGCGTAAACGCGGTTCGCATTGCGAACCGCGTTTACGATTGGCTCAATCCGAAATTTTCCGATTCACACAGCAGAATGCAAAACGGAAAAAGGTTTAAGGGGGATGCCCCTTGCAAGGACAGGGCAGCGCCCTGTCAATCCCCAAAAGGGATTATACGCCCATGATGTTGTATCCTGAATCCACGAAGATCACATCGCCAGTGGTGCCGGAGGACAGGTCGGAGGCAAGATACAAGGCACACTTGCCTACATCGTCCGTGGTGATGTTGCGATGCAGCGGCGCGCGCTCCTCAATGGTGGAGAGAATGGTCTTGAAACCGCCGATGGCGCTGGCAGCCATTGTCTTGACCGGTCCGGCGCTGATGGCGTTGATACGCACACCTTTTTCTCCGAGGTCCACGGCCAGATAACGAACACACGCTTCCAATGCGGCCTTGGCAACACCCATGGCGTTGTAGTTGGCAATAACCTTGCCCGAACCGTAGTAGCTGAGGGTCAGCACGGAACCGCCGGGATTCATCAGGGATTCATAGGCGCGACACAGGGCCACCAGCGAAAACGAGGAAACATCCAGCGCCACCTTGTAGCCTTCCCGGCTGGTGTCGATAAAACGGCCCTTGAGATCTTCACGGTTGGCATAGGCAATGGAATGGACGATCACGTCCACGTCGCCCCACTTTTCCTTGACCAGATCAACCCCTGCGGCAATATCTTCGTCCGAAGTCACGTCGCATTTGTACATGAATTCGCCGCCCAGCTGTTCACTGATGGGAGCAAGCCGCTTGGCGATGGGGTCCGCGGCATAACTGAAAGCCAGACGCGCTCCCTGCTCCTTGAACTGCTTGGCAATGCCGTAAGCAATGCTTCTGTCGTTGACAACGCCGAATATAAGAACTTTCTTTCCTTCCAAAAGCATGAATGTCTCCTTGATGGTGTCTTCCGGGAAGCCGAGGCACATTGATTGGCGGCACAGTCCCGGCGCGGCCCAGCATACCAGATTTCGCACGTCTGGCAATCGCTGTGAAAGCTTTCGCAAACAGAGCAGCGCAACGGGGGCACTTCGGCACGGTTCTCCAGCCGGAACCTTCGAAATTATCTTGCGACAAAGGCGCGACAAACATCATTTGCCGCGCCTTTGTTTGAAGCGTTACGCCGAGAATTTCTTTTCATCCTCGGTTCGGATTTCAGCGCGCTTTATCTTGCCGGAAATTGTCTTGGGCAATTCATCGACATACTTTATGACACGCGGATACTTGTACGGAGCCGTAATTTTTTTGACGTGATCCTGCAATTCCCTGGTCAAATGATCCGACGGTTCGTAGGAAGATCCGAGAACCACGGTGGCCTTGATCGCCTGACCGCGAACCGGATCCGGCACCCCCGTCACTGCGGCTTCCACCACGGCGTCATGGGACACCAACGCGGATTCAACCTCGAACGGCCCGATCCGATAGCCGGAACTCTTGATCAGATCGTCGGTGCGGCCCATGAACCAGAAGTAGCCGTCTTCGTCTTCCCACGCCTTGTCACCGGTATGGTAGTAACCGTCGACCTTTGCGGCAGCAGTCTTTTCCGGCTCGTCCATATAGCTGTCAAACAGGCCGTACACACCGTTGTTGCCGTGATCGGTATGCATCCTGATGCATATTTCGCCTTCTTCTCCGCGAGGGACGGGCTTGCCGTCATCTCCCAGCAGGACGATATCCCAGCCCGGAACAGGACGGCCTATGGACGAAGGCCGTGGCTCCATGAACGGCATCGTCGCCACCTGCAAGGTGGTTTCGGTCTGGCCATAGCCTTCATAAATGGATTGTCCTGTGGCCTCTTTCCAGGCGTAGAAAACGGAATGGTTGAGCAGCTCTCCTGCCGTGGAGCAATGACGCAGGCTTGAAAGGTTGTAACCGGCAAGATCCTCACGCACCAGAAAGCGGTATACCGTGGGCGGCGCGCAAAAGGTTGTGATTTTATGATCCGCCATGAGTTGCAGCAACTCCGCAGGAACGAACTTGCCCCGAAAATCCCAGACAAAAACAACGGCACCGGCCATCCATTGGCCGTAAAATTTGCCCCAAAGGCACTTTCCCCAGCCCGTATCGGACACGGTCAGGTGTATATCCCCCGGCTCAAGGTCATGCCAATAGGCGGCCGTGGTATAGTGGCTGTAAGGATATGTATGGTTATGCAACACCATTTTGGGCATGCCCGTTGTGCCCGAAGAGAAGAAAATCAGCAGCGGATCATCGCCGCCCGGGGCATCGTCCGGACGGGGGTAATCTTCGGAACCGTCAGCGAGCATCGTTTCCCAAAGCTCCCAGCCGTCAGGAGAACTCTGCCCGTCCACCTGAACCAGTGTGCGCAGGCCCGGGCACTCCGACCGGACGGCTTCGACACGTTCGACGATGGAATCCTCACAGATGAAGGTGGTGATATTGGCGTAGTTGACGCGCTCGCGAATGTCCTTTCTGGTCAGCAGGGACGGTGAAGGAATGGGAACAGCCCCGATACGGTGCAGGGCCAGCATGGCGCTCCAGAACTCTACCCGGCGGTAAAGAATGAGCATGACGCGGTCACCCTTTTTCACTCCGCGGGATTGCAGGGCGTTGGCCAGTCGGCAGGATTGTTCCTTGAAATAGCCGAAGGAATATTCCTCACGCCTGCCATCCGGATCCACATGAATCATGGCCAGGGCATCCGGGTCTTCGGCCAGTTTATCCAGCACGTCGAATGAAAAGTTGAAATTCTCCGGAACGTCGAGTTTATAATTGGCGGCAAAGTCCTCGTAGGACGTATACTTCTGTTTCTCTTGCATTATCTTCTCCGCGATTCGCATAGGGTTAACCGTGGTACGCTTCTCCAATAGGATTCTGTCTGTTTGGAGCGGGCAGACCGAAAAACGGCCAGCCCTATAGAATCACGTCGATGAATACGGCCTGCTCGCTGTCCAGCCCACGCAGGGCATGGGGAGCTTCCGAGTCAAAATAAATGCTGTCGCCAGGTTCCATGACCAACGCTTCGCCGTTGATGCGCAATTCAAGCCTTCCTTCAAGCATGTAGATGAATTCCTGCCCCTTGTGGCTGGTCTCGACCATGTCGTCACCGGATTTGGGCGGAACACTGATAAAAAACGGTTCCATTTCGCGTCCGGCAAATTTGTAGCCCAGACTCTTGTAATCGTAGTCCTTCCTGCGGTCCACGGCAAAGCCCTCGCCCTTTCGCACAAGCGCATACGACTTGAGATGCGGCTCCCGTCCGGAAATCAGCGTGGTCAGGTCCACCTTGCACAGCCGCGAAACGTCGAGCAGATATCCAACGGGAATCTCCACATCCCCGGACTCGTACCGCTCGACTTCCTCGACACTGTGACCGAGGCGATCCGCCATTTCCGCGGCGGTCCAGCCCATGTCGTCCCTGAGTCCTGCCAATCTCGGAGCAATGTCCTTATACTGCTCCATGCCAACTCCTTTTTTTTAAAGAACAAACCTGCGGCTCTCCCTGCCGGAAGCAGCCGCAATCGAACGATATCCCTCCACCCCACAAAGGCAAGGGAAAAAGGATGGCATGAAAAACATGCCACCCGAAACATCGAATCTATGCGTCCGGGAACATCTCCCCGGCCATTTCACGCAACCTGTATTTCTGGATCTTGCCGCTTGCGGTCATGGGATATGACTCCACCATGACCACATACTTAGGGATCTTGTAGCGGGCGATCTTGCCGCGGCAAAAATCCTGCACGTCCTCGGGCTGAATATCCTGCCGCTCCTCAAGAATGATGAATGCGCCCACTTCCTCGCCAAAACGTTTGCTCGGGACGCCTGCAACCTGCACGTCGCGCACGCCGGGCATGGAGTATAAAAACTCCTCGATCTCACGGGGATAAATGTTTTCGCCGCCGCGGATGATCATGTCCTTGAGCCTGCCGGTAATGGACAGATACCCGTCATGGTCCATAACGCCGAGATCGCCGGAATGCAGCCACATGTCGCCGTCAATGGCGCTCTTTGTAGCTTCGGGATTGTTATAATACCCCTTCATGACGTTGTATCCCCGGCAACAGACTTCGCCCTGCTCTCCGGGAGCGCAGGCCTTTCCGGTCTCCGGGTCCACCACCTTCACTTCAATCTCCGGCATGGCCGGACCTACGGATTCGGTCATGTGCTCAAGGCTGTCACCAATCAAGGTCTGGGTCATGACCGGGCTGGCCTCGGTCAACCCGTAACAGATGGTTATTTCGGGCATATGCATGCGGTCGATGACCAGCTTCATGATTTCCACCGGGCACGGGGAGCCGGCCATGATGCCGGTACGCAACGAGGAAAAGTCGAACTTGGAAAACGCCTTGTGTTGCAGGATGGCTATATACATGGTCGGAACGCCGTACAGGGACGTGCATCGTTCCTCTTCCACGGAAATCATGACCTGCATGGGATCAAAGTCCTCAAGGATAATCATGGCCGTGCCATGGTTCACACAGGCCAGCACTCCCAGCACGCAGCCGAAACAATGGAACAACGGCACGGTCAGGCACAACCGATCCTCGGCCGTGTAATGCATGTTCCTGCCGATCCAGTATCCGTTGTTTCCGATATTGTAATGCGTCAGCTGCACCCCTTTGGGGAACCCCGTGGTGCCGGAAGTGTACTGCATGTTGATTACGTCGTGCGGGTCCAGCGAATCCTGCCGGGCCGCATATTCCGCGTCGTCCACCATGGCGGACATGCCCATGACCTCGGGCATGGAATACAGGCCGCGATGTTTCTCCGCACCGAGAAAAAACACGCGCCGAAGGTGCGGAAACCGTTCGCTGCGCAAATGGCCCCGCTCCTGCGTCCGCAGCTCGGGAATAAGTTCGTATGTGGTGTTCAGGTAGTCATGATCACGGTATTCGCCGATGATCACAAGGTTTTCCGACTCCGAATTGTTGAGCAGATATTCCAGCTCATGGGTTCGGTAATGGGTGTTGACCGTCAGCAGAATTGCGCCAATCCTGGCGGTGGCGAATTGCAGGGCCACCCAATAGGGCACGTTGTTGGCCCATACGGCCACCTTTTCCCCCTTCTTGATGCCCATGGCCATGAGCCCCTTGGCCATATCGTCCACCATGTCCCCGAACTCGGACCATGTGAGCCTGAAGTCCCGGTCCACATAGATGACAGCGTCCTTCTCCGGATACTTTTGGACGGTTTCGTCCAGAATCTGGCCGAGAGTCACGTTTCTGAGTGCCGTTTCTCGCATGGTGCCCCCTATTCCGGGAAATAGAGCACCGCGTAGATCTCACATTTCTCGTCGCCCACGGCGGAGACATTGTGCGGCACTATGGAGTTGTAATAAATGGTGTCGCCGGGATTGAGGATGCTTTCCTCCTTGCCGTAGGTCACGGACAACTGCCCCGATTTGACGAGAATGAACTCCTCGCCCTCATGGGAGGAAAGCATTTTGTCCTTGCCGGACTCGGGAAGAATCTCGATGAAAAACGGCTCCATGTGGCGGTCGGACTTGCCCTGCCCCAACGGGAAATAGCGAAACGCGGCCATATGGTCGCTACCCATCATGGTTAATTCTTCATGACGCTCGTCAAGACGGACAACAAGCGGATCACGAGAAACCTGATCGTCCAGGAATGTTCCAAGACGGACACCGAGAGCGCGGGCGATCTTGAGCAGCGGTCCAAGAGAGGGGTATGTGCCTTTTTCCTCCACGGCCGCAAGAAATTCCAATTCCAGGCCGGTGCGTTCGGCCATGGCCTCAAGGGTTAAATCCTGCTTTTCCCTGAATGACCTGATCCGTTTGCCAATCTTGTCCTGCATTAATGCGTCCTCCATGGTTTAGTGCGGTCTAAAGAGCCGGACGGCGCGACCGCGGAATAAAACTCCCCGGCACGGTGATACCCCGGCAGGAGGTGGCGGTTTCATTCCCGGTTCCCTTTTTTGATACTACAGCATCTACGCGAAACGTTCCTGAAAGTCACGAAGGGCATGGGCATGTCCCGATACGGTTTCACACGGCAAGAGTTGCAAATCGTCCGTCGGGGTAGTATTTATAAAACTTGATGTTTCCCCTTTTTGAGTAACCAGAGCGCATCACGTTGAGGCGAGTTTATGACCCAAGGCACGACAGAACAAAATAACCCGGCCACCCCTGAAACAAACGGCAGCGAACAGGGCTTTGCGGTTCCCGAAGGAGTGACCCGCACCCTGATCAGCGGACTTTTTTCCTCGCAGCAGGTGGACAAGGTCGGAACAGGAACAACCAGCAGAAAAACCGTCAGCAAGACCTTCTGGTACTGCCAGGAACGCGAAGACGGCATCGTGGAAATGCAGCCTTTGAACGTGAACAACATTCCTTCCGGCCCCAAGACCGAACTCCCGCGCGAAGATTTTATCGCCAAGTTAAACCCGGAACCCGAATATTATCAGAAAGAGGTCTTTCCCAAAATCAGGGAACTGGATAACTCCCTCAAACGTGCTGAGGAACAGCGCAAACAGGGCGCGCACTACAGCGCGGAATTCGAATTTCAGCAGGCGTTGTCCGTGGACGAGGAAAACGTACGCGCCAACTTCGGATTGGGGTTGACCTACATGGAACGCGGCGAAGCCAACAAGGCCAACGACATGTTCAAACGGCTGGTAGGGCTGGACGCTGCCTTCACCCCGGAGCACAAGCACCTGTTCAATGAATTCGGCATCAACCTGCGCAAGTCCAACCTCTTCGACCAGGCCATCGAATACTATGGCAAGGCCATTGAAACGGCACAAAAAGCCGATGAAAACCTGCACTACAACATGGCTCGCGCCTACTTCGGCAAAGGGGAAAAGGACCAGTGTGTGGAGCAGCTTGAGGAGGCTCTGACCCTGAATCCGAACTTTGAGGAAGCTAAGAAATTTCTGGAGTACATGAATCCATCGGGCGGGTCATGACCCTGCGCCTGCATGCCGTGAGCTTTGCCTATCAGGGAGCCGCTCCGGTGTTGGACAATGCGGACCTGACCATCGAACCGGGGGAATTCCTTCTGATCAAGGGACCATCAGGCGCAGGCAAATCCACATTGCTGCGCCTGCTATGCCGTTTGGAGTTGCCCGTTTCCGGCGACCTGAGTCTTGACGGAATCCCGTTCGAAAAAATTGCCCCCACCAATCTGCGCCGCCGCATAGCTCTCATTCAACAGACACCGACATTGTTGGAAGGCTCGATACGCGGCAACCTTCTGCTCCCCTATGAATTCAAGGCCAATGCAGACCTGCCGCCCCCGGACGAACAAACATTGCGCAACGCCCTGAACGGCTTTCTGCTCCAGTCCATCCCTCTCGACCAAAACGCTTCCGAACTTTCCGTAGGGCAGGCCCAACGAATCTGCCTGCTGCGAACATTGCTTCTCTCCCCCGGAATATTGCTCATGGACGAACCCACGTCGGCCCTCGATCCTGACAGTGCCGGCATTGTGCTGCAAGCGGCCCGCGAGCAGAATGAAAAGGGTGCCACCGTCATTCTGGTTTCCCACGCGGAGCAACCGCCTCCCGGCATTACCGGCACCATCACGCTTGCAAACGGAAAGGCAGAACGCACATGATGAGTCCCATTACGGACATAGGTCCCCTGCAACTGGCTCTGTGCCTCCTGTTCACGATCATCGCGGGAGCGGCTTCCATGGCGCACGGGCTGGGGCTCGGTCGCGACCTGTTCATCGGGACAGTCCGAACGTTTGCACAGCTTTTTCTCATGGGCTACGTGCTCAAATTTGTATTCCGGCTGGACATGGCGGCCCCGGTCATCGGTCTCTTCCTGATCATGGTCGGTGCGGCCACGCATATTATCCGGGGCAGAGTCGGGCAAAAGGACATTTCCGTGGTCCTGCCCACCTTTGCGGCCATGTTCATCAGCTATTTCGCCATGTCGGTGATGGTCACGGGCGTTATCGTCGGAGCGGACCCGTGGTGGAAACCGCAATATTTCATTCCTCTGGCCGGGATGATCGTGGGCAACGCCATGACAGCCGTGGCCATATCGCTGGAGCGGCTCTTTTCGGACCTCAAAGCCCATCGTAATGAAGTCGAAATGCGGCTTGCACTGGGGGCTACCCCGGCCGAAGCATCGCGCAGGTTCGTGGCCGACGCCATCCGGGCAGGCATGATCCCTTCCATCAATTCACTCATGGGTGTGGGCATCGTCTTTTTGCCCGGCATGATGACCGGGCAGATTCTGGCCGGTGCCGACCCGATGGTGTCCATCCGCTACCAGATCATGGTCATGCTCATGCTTGTGGCGTCGGTGGCCTTGGGCTCGGTCATTGTAGTTCGGCTGGTTCGCAACCGGTGCTTCGGCAAGGCTCAGGAATTGCTGGTGCGCTAGACAAAGAGCCAACGCACCAAACAGAGGCTACGGCATCCAGTCGATGATGCCGGGATTGGGATGTTCCTGCTGCCATTGAAGGAACTCCTCATGGTTCCGAACGTCGTCGCGGATCACGGCCTGATAGATTTCAATGCTCATGATCTTGACCTCCGGGCTGCGACAGCTTTTGATCTTCAGAATCGCCTCCCGTGTTTCCGGGGTAAGGACCGCGGCAATGCGGTCGGCGACATTCTCGAAATAGCCCGCGAACTGAGAATTCTTGAGGATGTGTATCATGTCGATCTGCCAGAGGCTTTGTTCCGCATCCTCATACCAGACGTGCCATTCAAGGCATTGTTCTTCAGTATTGAGCAGGTTGGCGTATTCCACGCGCCTGATACGCTGGTTTTCGGCCAGTTTGGCAATGGCGGCAAAACTGTCGGCCAGCACGAAATTTTCGGAATAGATGTGGAAATCAATGTCCAGATTGTCCAGAAGCAACCCGGTACGGAGCGAGCCCACAAGCTGGGCGTCCGCACCCACGGATTTCCAGATATCCACGATGCCGGTTTCAGCTATGACTTGGCGGGCTTTTTGTTGATTGATTTCCGAAAGGGCCAACAAATCCATGATACCTCCGAGGTAATCCCTCTGCTGTCCCGCAGGGGCTTAAAAAGAATAAGGCCTAGAGCCATTACGCTAAAAAAAAGAAAAATCCAACAAATAGCTCTCGCCTCTTCCATATGATTCTAGTAAAAATTCCAAACGCAGAAAAAGGCACACCGCGATTATGATCAAAATGGTCAAGCCATGTTTCCGACTATTTTGCAACAATCCGTAAATTCAACTTGCCAACAAAATAAGAATGATTACCATCAAGCGATGAACAAAAGCACATCCAACAACTGTATCCATATAGAAGGCGCCCGCCACCACAATCTCAAAGACCTGACTCTGGACATCCCCCGTGAAAAACTGGTGGTTGTCTGTGGTCCGTCCGGTTCGGGCAAGTCCACGTTGGCATTCGACATCGTCTACGCCGAAGGCCAGCGACGCTACGTCGAATCCCTTTCCGCATACGCCCGCCAGTTCCTGCCCCAGATGGACAAGCCGCAGGTGGACAAGGTGGAAGGCCTTTCCCCGGCCATTTCTCTTGAGCAGCAGACGACCTCGCGCAATCCCCGCTCCACCGTGGGCACGGTCACGGAAATATACGATTTTCTGCGCGTTTTTTTCGCCCGGCTGGGCAAATTCCATTGCCCCAAGTGCGGCCTGCCCATTGAGGCCCAGACCACGGACCGCATCATCGACGACATACTGTCCATGGAGCAGGGCACAAAATTCATGCTGCTGGCTCCCATGGCCGAGCACCAGAAGGGAACCCACAAGGATTTGCTGGCCCGGATAAAAAAAGAGGGTTTCGTGCGCGTCCGGGTGGACGGCCAGATCATGCTCATCGACGACGTGCCGGATCTGGAAAAAAACAAAAAACACACCATCGAGCTGATTGTGGACCGTCTGGTCATCAAGGACGGCGTACGCAAGCGGTTGGGCGACTCCGTGGAACTGGCCCTGAAATACGGCGAGGAACGCATTCTTGTGGTCACCATGGGAGAAAACGGTGAAGAACGGGCCATGAGTACCCTGTCCACCTGTCCTTCCTGTCGCATTTCCATGCCGAAACTCACACCACAACTTTTTTCATTCAACAGCCCGCAGGGAGCCTGTCCCCAGTGCAAGGGTATCGGGGCCGTGGACTATTTCGAGCCGGATCTGGTGGCTCCGAACAGAGGGCTTTCCCTCAACAAAGGCGGCATCATCCCATGGAAATCCGCCTACCGCCAAAAACAGTTTGGCCCACAACTCACCAAGCTTGGCAAAGCCTTCGGCTTCACGTTGGACACTCCGCTTGCCGATTATTCCGAAGAAGCGTGGGATGCCCTGTTCTTCGGTAGCAAAAAACACGACTGGCAAGGCGTTATTCCCATTCTGGAATACGGCTTCCAGCAGTCGGACGTCTGGGACCACTGGTTGAGCACCTTCCGCCAGACCCGCCCATGCCCATCGTGCCATGGAGCGCGTCTGCGCCCCGAATCGCTGGCGGTCCGGGTGCAGGACAAAAATATTTTCGACTTCGTATCCATGTCCATCCGGCGTGCGCTGGAATGGCTGGAAACACTGGAATTCAAGGGGCACGAAATCCTCATAGCCGAACCGTTGCTCAAGGAACTGACCCATCGACTGGGATTCATGGTCAACGTGGGACTGGATTACATCAACCTTGGCCGCAACATGGCCACCCTTTCGGGCGGCGAAGCCCAACGCATACGCCTGGCTTCCCAACTCGGATCGGGGCTGGTGGGCGTAACCTACGTGCTGGACGAGCCGAGCATCGGCCTGCATCCGCGAGACAATGAACGGCTGCTCAACACGTTGCGTTCCTTGCAGGGCCGCGGCAATACCGTGCTGGTCGTCGAACATGACGAACCCACGATCCGCCATGCGGACCACGTCATCGAAATGGGACCGAACTCCGGCATGCTCGGCGGCGAAATCGTATTCCAGGGCGCCGTGGACAAATTGCTCAAGGCCGATTCCCTGACCGGCAAATACCTGCGCGGGGACATGTGCATTGAAATCCCCACGGAACGGCGCAAGCCGACCGGCCATATCCGCCTCAAAAACGTGACCACCAACAACCTCAAGGGATTGGATGTGGACTTTCCCCTTGGCGTGCTCACCTGCGTGACCGGCGTCTCCGGCTCGGGCAAGAGTTCGCTGGTCGTGGATTCCCTGTACAAACATTTGCAGCTGTATATGGGCACACGGGCAGACAACCCCGGAACCATCGGCGGCATTGAAGGGCTGGATCAGGTGGAGAAGGTCATTTCCATCGACCAGACGCCCATCGGCCGCACCCCGCGTTCCAACCCGGCCACCTACACCAAGATCTTCGATGAAATCCGTAAACTCTTCGCGGGTTCCAAGGAGGGCAAAAAACGCGGCTACAAACCGGGACGTTTCAGCTTCAACGTCAAGGGAGGCCGCTGCGAAGCCTGCCGGGGCGACGGACAGATCAAGATCGAAATGCATTTCCTGCCTGACGTGTACGTGACCTGCGACACCTGCAAGGGCAAACGCTACAACGCCCAGACCCTTGAAGTGACCTATCGGGAAAAAAACATTGCCGAAGTGCTGGACATGACCGTGCGCCAGGCCAAGGTCTTTTTTGAACACCATCCGGCCCTTGCGCGCAGGCTCACCGTGCTGGAGCAGGTAGGGCTGGAATACCTGCGCCTCGGCCAACCCGCCACAACGCTCTCCGGCGGCGAAGCCCAGCGCATAAAAATCAGCCGGGAACTGGGAAAACGCAGCCTGCCCGGTGCGCTCTACATTCTGGACGAACCCACCACGGGCCTGCACATGCACGAGGTCGGCAAACTGATCCGAGTGCTGCACCAGCTCGTGGACAAAGGGGCCACGGTAATCGTCATCGAACACAACACGGACGTAATCATGAGTTCGGACCATGTCATCGACCTCGGTCCGGGCGGCGGTGAACACGGGGGACAGATCGTGGCGGCAGGCACACCGGAACAGATTCTGGCCGACCCCAAATCCGTAACAGGCAAATTCCTCAAGCAGGCACCGGAGCAACCGGCTCCGGTCAAGGCAACTGCATAACCCGGTTGCACACAAAGCCAAAAATGCCGTATGGAGGAAACGGTATACAATCCGTTTCCTCCGGAGGCATCATGAAGACAGTATGTGCATCACTGCTTTTGGCTCTGTTCCTGTTTGCGGCAACGGCCTGCGGTTCCACATATCAGGTGAAAACCGTGGATGGGACAGTCTACACGACAACGGAACGTCCTGAATACGACAAAAAATCCAAGACATATTCCTTTGAAAACGAAGAAGGAATGTCCGTCACCATCAAACGTGAAGATCTCAAGGTCATCGAGGAAGTGAAATAGATTCGTAACAAATCTAATGGGCGGCTCGTGCCGTCCCATGGTATCCTGCCCCCATGATACGAGACTGGATCGACAAACTTCGTACCGGGCTTCGCTCCGAACACCGCAAGCGCAGCCGTGTACACATGGGCATCGAGGCCTTTATCGAAGCGGACGGCGTGACCACACCGGTTGTCACCAGCAACCTGAGCATGAACGGCGCCCTGTGCCGCGGGTTGGAGACTTTTTCGCCCGGTAGCCCCTGCTCGCTCATCATCCCTCTGGCCGCAGGCGTCCGCATTGCCATTGAGGGCGAAATCGTCCGCACCACGGAACAGGGAACGGCCATCCGTTTCGAATCCATGGACCCGGACAGTTTCACCCATCTGCGCCGCATGGTCGAACTCAACGCCCAGGACGCGGACCGTATTGAGAACGAACTTCGCGGACGCGACAGTTAGCCGCCCCTTTCCGGGATAAAAAATTCTCCCTGCGGCAAATACTGCCCCCTCATTTTCTTTATAGTCCATTAAAATTCATAA
Source organism: uncultured Desulfovibrio sp. (assembly GCA_913060505.1). Classification (GTDB taxonomy): domain Bacteria; phylum Desulfobacterota; class Desulfovibrionia; order Desulfovibrionales; family Desulfovibrionaceae; genus Pseudodesulfovibrio. Next base: position 27,875 of record CAJXRQ010000017.1, on the reverse strand, counting down.
AGATTCTTTTGGCACGGCCTTTGAAAGAAAAAAGCCGAGGAGTCTACTATGCAAAACATTCCGTTTCTCGAAGATATGAACTTTCAGCAAAACGTGCCCAACCTTTCCAAAAAGGTGAAGGGCAACGCTGCCACAGAGTTCTCGAAACTCATCGATAAGCAGACCGAGTCGCAAACGACAGAGGCGGATCTCGACAAGGCCAAGCGCGATGAGTTGTTCGATGAAATTTTCGAGCAGCATGACAATCTCATGGGAAAGGAGCTGGCAACGGCACCTGTTTCCACGGACTCCCAAATGCATGAAACTGCTCCGGAAGCGGCCTCTCTTTCCGAACCGGAATCCACAGAACTGTTCAAGCCGGCAGAAACGACCGTAGAAGACAAGCCTGAGGATCATGCCGAAGATGTTCGCATGACCACCGAAGATCTTGATGAAATGCGCGACGATCTCAAAGAGTACGGACTGAGCGATTCCGAAATCGAAGAAATCGAAGAACAGATCAATAGTGAAGACGGCCTGACATGGGGCGAATTCACGCAGCAGCTTGAAAACAAGATCAAGGAAAGCAAAGAGGTCGAACTCTCCGCCGAACAGCAGCAGGGACTCGCATCTTTCCTCGGCAAACTGGGCTTTACGGAGCAGGAATCCTCCAAGCTGGTGAACCAGTTCATGAACGGTGAAGGCGACAAGGCGATGAAGTCCATTGCCGAAAAGCTTGAAGCCCTGCCTGAGAACAAGAAGCTCATGTTCACCAAGAGCGAAGTTGAGTCCTTTGCCTCGGCGGTCAACGCTTCAGAAGAATTTACGACAGAGATCAAGAAATTGCTGGGCAAGGAAGCCCTGCCCAAGGACGTCAAGGAAGCCTTTTCCATGATTCGCCAGAATATGGCGGAGACCGAGTCAAAAGAGGAAAAGCTGACCAAATCCGTGGGCAAGGCGCTCACCAAGGCCCTGGGCAAGGAAGTGCGCGAATCCTCGGCGGCCGCAGATACCGGCCAGCACGTGGATCTCAAGGAACGCGTGGCAAGTGACGCACAAACGTCTCACGCCAATACCGACGCAAGGGAAACTGCCCAAGGCAACACCTCGGGGCAACAGCACCAGACCGAATCCCGGCACGCCGGAACCAACGGCGAGGCGCAACAAAACGACCACGAGACCTCTTCCAAAAACAAGAAGAGTTCCGCTCAGGCCGCAGACAAACAGACTACGTCCCAAAACGCCCAGTCCCAGCAGTCAAGCCAAAACACGAATTCGAACAATTCAAATACCAATCAACAGCAGTTTGCCCAAGGACAGACCCAGGCGCAACAGAACGCAAAGCGCAAGGATTGGTCGAATCAGCCTTTTATTGACGAAGATGGCACTGAACAAGAAAGTGCCCGAAAAAGTTTCCTCAGCAAGCTGCGCAGCGACGACAGCTCCGCCAGTTCCGTCGGCCGTGAGACGACCCAGAATGTAAAGACCAAGACGTCCGAAACAGTCAAGGGGCTGCTGGCCGAACAGACCAATCTTGCTCACAGCGAAAAGGGCAAGGAAAGTAGTGCTTGGGAAAAAATTTCCTCTTCCAAGGTCATGAAGCAGGTAACCGATGCCACACTCAAAAACCTCGGACAGGGAAAAAATCAGCTGACTCTGAACCTCAAGCCCGAAGAACTGGGTGCGGTGCGGGTTATCCTGCAAGTGGACGGCAAGGAAGTCAATGCCACTCTGCGCGCGGAAAACGCGGATGCAGCCAAGGTCATCTCTGAAAATCTTGAGACACTGAAGCAAAGCCTTGAAAACCAAGGTCTTAAAGTTCACAAGCTCGACGTACAAACCGGGCTTTCGGACAACAGCTCCCAGCAAAACTGGCAGGGAGAGCAGCAGCATAATCTGGCCCGTGAACGGGAAGCCATGAGCCGCATGCGCGAAAGAATGCGTAATTTGCGCGCCGTCAATGGCAACTTGGCCCACAACGTGCAGAATATGAATAGATCGGCAAATAGTGCCGAACAGGGTTTGCACGTCATCGCATAATTAGGGATTGCGACGACACACCAGCCGGAGTTTAGGGACCGGCAGGTGAGCAGTTTATCAAACTGACAGTGGATCATGGTCCGCAAGGACAGGTCGGCCGAACAAGGCCGTTCTCCTCGCATAGACATTGGTCCGCATTGGGGAAGAAGTCATGGGTTACACTTCTACCAGTTACATTCTGGGTCAACACGAGAAATATCTTGCTGAGTCCAATACGCCTTCGCAAAAGAAGAGTATGGACCAGGATTCCTTTCTTACGCTCCTGGTAGCGCAGCTTACCAATCAGGATCCGATGAATCCCATGGACGACACGGAAATGACTGGCCAGCTCGCCCAATTTTCCAGCCTCGAACAACTCACCAAAATCAATGAAGGCATCACGAGCCTCAACGATGCGCAAACGCGCACGGACATGCTCAGTGCTGTCAGCTTCATCGGCAAAAACGTCAAGGCCAAGGGCTACAACGTTTCCAAGGAAGACGGCGAAGTCAGCACCATTTACTACGGTGTGGGCGAAGCCGTGGCCGGCGTCAAGGTCAACATATACGACAGCGAAGGCGCTATTGTCCGCACCGATGATACCATCGGCGCCAAGAAAAAAGGCACGTACGAATACCTGTGGGATGGTCGCGACGACAAGGGCAACCTGGTCAAGGACGGCACCTACAGCGTGGGTATTCTCGCGGAGGACGCTGACGGCAAACCGGTCATGATCCAGACGGAAATTTCCGGTGAGGTCGCGGGCATCGTGCAGGAAAACAACCAGAGTTACCTGCGCCTCAAGGACGGACGCTACATCAGCTTCGCCAACGTGACCGAAGTTGTCGACACCAACAAGATCGACACCGGAGACGACTCGGATTCCGATTCGGATTCGGATTCAGGGAAGGAGTCATAGCGGCATAACGCCGCAATGCATACAAGGCATTAGGGTAATCAGCCAGCCGCCCCGCCAACCGGAACAGCCCGGCGCATCAACTTAGGGGTAAGGGAGAACGCCACAAAAGGGCTCCCGGCAAAAGGGAAACGGCAGGCGCAAATTGGAGAAGAGATCAGGAGGTACATCATGGGTTTGTCAGCATCACTGTACGCCGGTATTACCGGTCTTTCCGCCCACGGTGAGAAGATGACGGTCATCGGCAATAACTTGGCCAACGTCAACACCACCGGTTACAAGGGTTCAAACATGTATTTCGAGGACTTCGTGAGCCAGGACATGGCCACGTCCGCAGGAATCAGTCAGGTTGGGCGCGGCGTACGCGTTGCAGCCATCTATTCCGACTTCGGACAAGGCTCCCTGGAAACCACGACCGAATCCACGGACATGGCCATTTCCGGCGACGGCTTCTTTATCGTCTCTCCCAAAGGAGAAGATCAGGAGTATTATAGCCGCGCAGGCATCTTCCGCTTTGACAACGACGGTTATCTCGTGGACCCCCACGGCTACCCCGTGCAGGGTTGGAAAGTGGAACAGAACGAAGCCAGCGTGGCCACGGCCACCAGTTCGGATCTGGTCAACGATGACACCGGCCCCCGACTGGTCGGCACCCCTACGGACATTCGGCTGGACAACTTCCAGTCTCCGCCCAAGGCGACGTCGCACGTGTCCATGATCACCAACCTGCCGCCGGAAATCACCAGTAAATCCAACAACTCGTCCTCGCCTTATTTCGCGCTCATGCAAAACTGGGACGGATCCGCGGAAACACCGCTTGCAGCCGGAAACTATGGTTATTCCAGTACTCTCAAAGTATTTGATGAAGTCGGCGCAGCCCACAACATGACGATCTATTTCGACCAGGTGACCCTGTCCAACGCGGGCGGCGACACCGTATGGGAATACATCGTGACCATCAATCCTGATGAAGACCAACGCATGCTTTCCGGTGCGGACGGCAACATGACGTCCCTGGCCGGAACCCCGGCTGCGGGTCTGCTCATGACCGGAACCATGACATTCCGTACCGGTCAGCTCGTAGGTATGAGCGCATTCACCCTGCAGTCGAACGGTGGTGTGAACGGCGGTTCCATGAACCTTGATTCATGGCAGCTGGCCGACTTCTCCACCGAAGGATACCCCGTGGTGGCAGCGAACTTCCTCGGGCAGTCCAATGCGAGTTCCACCTCGCAGGAGAACGCCAACCTTATGGAAATCAACTTCGGCCTGCGCTGCACGGACCTGACAAGTAACGGTTCCGGCGAAGGCACTTCCGGTTGGGCCGCAGTAACCCCGCCATTGGCCATGACCGCTGGCGACGTGGCCAACAACATTACCAACACAGGTGTGCTGCCTTCCTTCAAGGATACGGAAATCAGCGCTCTTGCCACCACGGCCAACGCCGGCAGCAAGCAGACCCTGTTCCAGAACCAGGACGGCTATTCCTCGGGTGTCTTGCAGGGGGTCACCGTCTCCCGTGACGGAGTGCTTTCAGGTCGATACTCCAACGGCCAAACCATTCAGCTCTATGCCCTGACACTGGCCACGTTCTCGGACAAATGGCATCTGCGGCGAGAAGGCGGCAACCTGTTCTCCGCCAACAATGAATCCGGACCGGCCCTTACCGGCCAAGCAGGAGACCAGGGCAAGGGAACCGTGGACGGCAACTCGCTTGAAGTCTCCAACGTGGACATGGGAACCGAATTCGTGAAGATGATTACTACCCAGCGCGGATTCCAGGCCAACACCAAGGTCATCACCTCCACGGACTCCATGCTCGGCGAAGTCATTGCCATGAAGCGTTAATGATGAAAAATAACTAAGACCCGAACGGAGTTTGCTGACGAAAAATCCGTACAGATAAGACTCCTTCTCCAATGCCCACTTCTACGCCGCCCCGCGTGGAAGCACGAAAGAAAACCCTCTGCCCATATCCGGCAGAGGGTTTTCTTCGATATCGCAATATAGTCAACGGAAAGATCCATGCCGCATTCAGCACTGCACAGCGCAAAAGGCATTTATCCCCATGTAACCACGGCGCGCACGAGTATTAATAATCATTAAGATACATTGACACCCGGCCTCCGGCTTTTACAACCCCGATTTCTCGTAAAAAGCCTCCTTGCCGTCGAGAGCAATCAAAACTTTGCGGGCGACCTTGGCATAACGCTCCATAAGCCTGTTCATTATCTCCGAACCAATGCCCTGTCCCTGATAATCAAGATATACAGCCGCAAAGGATACATACATAACCATGTGCCCATCCGAAATTGCGCTGGCCATGCCGAAAAGTTTTTCTCCATCCCATGCGGTTATGAAGCTATGGGAATTCTCCCCCCCTTTTGCAGTCGCTCTCCCTGAGAGCCCGAAGTCCATCCCAACCGCGAAAACAAGGCGGCAATCTGTTCGTGTCCCTTTGTTCTGCCATCACTATATCTTAGTTTCATGAAGCCCTCCTTCCCCTCTCTTTCTCATTCATATACTGCCGGTTTGCTGGGAAATTTTTTCTCTTCAAAGCGCCAACTCCATGACGCAACTCGGAAAAACCCGGTCATCAACCAATGATTTCACGCTCTTCTAGACTTTATTTAAAAAGACAGACGGCTGATATTTCTTAATAAATCTTTATTGGCACATATGCTGCTTAATACAATCAAAATGGATTTGTAGCATCAACAAGGAGGTTTACTGATGTCCCTCGTTATTAACCACAACCTTATGGCAATGAATGCCAGCAGAAACCTGAGTAATTCGTACAATCAATTAGGTACGTCTACCAGGCGCCTGTCTTCGGGATTGCGAGTGGGAACCGCTGCGGACGACGCCGCAGGTTTGGCCATTCGCGAACTCATGCGTTCGGAAATTTCATCCATCCACCAGGGGGTGCGTAACGCGAACGACGCCATTTCCATGATCCAGACCGCTGACGGCGCGTTGCAGGTCATCGATGAAAAGCTCGTCCGCATGAAAGAACTGGCAATGCAGGCCGCGACCGGTACCTATAACTCGGATCAGCGCATGATCATCGATTCCGAGTATCAGGCCATGTCTTCGGAAATTTCGCGTATTGCCAGCGCCACTGACTTCAACGGGATCTACCTGCTTAACGGTAACCTGTCCGGTCAGATGTCCGACCACGACGGCAACCAGCTTTCGCCTTCCGGCCCGATCAAGATCCACTTCGGTACCGGTAACGATTCGTCCGAGGACTATTACTACATTGCCATCAGTACCGCGACGTCGTCCGCATTGGGGCTCGGCCACAATGCAGGCCTCAAGACGGACCCCAACGGCGGAACCCTGACCTTTGAACAGGCCAACGCGGGCAAGACCGTTTCCACACAGGCCATGGCCCAAACGGCTATGGACGCCATCAACGACGCGATCATCTCCAAGGACAAGATTCGCGCAAACCTGGGTTCATTGCAGAACAGGCTGGAAAACACCATTACCAACCTGCAAATTCAGGCGGAAAACCTGCAGGCCGCGGAATCCCGCATTTCTGACGTGGATGTTGCCACGGAAATGACGGAATTCGTTCGCCAGCAGATTTTGACGCAATCTGCAGTAGCCATGCTTTCGCAGGCCAACTCCCTGCCGAAGATGGCCATGCAGTTGATCAGCGGATAGGGCTGCCGGGATAGAAAGGGATTGGGACATCAGGGACCGGATCGGCGCCTAAGCGCCTTCCGGCCCCTGATGTTCTGGCTTTTTGGGGGCCAAAAACTCAAGCGCCTTTCTGGCGGCTATCTGTTCAGCTTTTTTTACGCTGGAACCCCGGGAGTCAAAACGCACGCCATTCGGCAGGGTTACCTGCACCTCAAAAATTTTTTCATGCTCCGGTCCTTCCGTGCCGGTCAGCACATACACGGGCCTTGCCTGAAAAAGGCGTTGGGTTTCTTCCTGCAAACGGCTTTTGTAATCCTTGGCCACCTGCATGACCGTATTTTCCGGCCAGCGATCCCGAAAGATTTCGGCCACGACGCGCTTGGCATTTTCAAAACCGCTATCCAGAAAAACAGCCCCGATCACGGCTTCGAACACGTCGGAAAGCAGAGAATCCCGTTCCCGGCCTCCCTGCATGTCTTCACCCCGTCCCAACAGAAGGTAACGATCCAACCCCAAATTTCTGGCCAAAAACGCCAAACTTGTTTCCTTGACCAGGTTGGAACGGATACGCGTGAGGTGTCCTTCGGGAACAAGGGGATAGCGTTTATACGCCTCTTCGGATATGCACAATTCCAGAACAGCGTCACCAAGGAATTCCAAGCGTTCGTTATTGCCCTCACAGCCTTGCTCATTGGCATAGGAGCTATGCGTAAGCGCCAGGTGCAGGAGCTTGACTTGGGAAAAGCGATGGTGAATACATTGCTCTAGTTCAACGGTGTCCATAAACTCTCCAAAATCAGGTCGTAATGCAGTCCGTAGACAGATTCGAACCACTTTTCAGGCCGCAATCCATTGCGGTTGTCGGCGCATCCCGAAAAAAACACAAACTCGGGCACGTCTTAACGGCCAACATAATCGGCGCAGGGTATAGGGGCAAGTTGCTTCCCGTCAATCCCGAAGCAGAGGAAATACTCGGCCTTACGGCCTATCGTTCCTGTGCGGATCTTCCGGAGCAACCGGACCTCGGGATCGTCATCGTGCCGCGAGAACATGTCATCCGGGCACTGGAAGATCTCGGTAAGGCCGGGGCAGGGGCCGTGCTGGTCATTACCGCCGGTTTTCGGGAAACCGGGCGCGAGGGATTCGAGCTGGAAGAAAAAATGTCCCGCATCGCCACCCGCTGGGGCTTCGTACTCATGGGGCCCAACAGCCTCGGCCTGATCAACACCAGCCAGAATCTGAACGCATCCATTGCCGGGCAAGTCCCGCCCAAAGGCAACATCGGCTTCTTTTCACAATCAGGAGCACTCTGTTCCGCCATTCTGGATTGGTCCACGGGTGAAAATCTCGGATTTTCCAAATTTCTGAGCCTTGGCAACAAGGCAGGTATTTCCGAAGCAGACGCACTGGAAGCCATGGGCGACGACCCGGACACCTCGGTCATCATCGGCTATCTGGAATCCGTGGACAACGGCAGGGAATTCATGCGCGTGGCCCAACGGGTCACGGAAAAAAAGCCCGTTATCATGATCAAGGCCGGAACAACGCAAGCCGGAGCACGCGCCACATCCAGCCACACAGGTTCCGTGAGCGGTTCTCTGGAAGCCTGCCGCGCTGCCTTTTCCCAGTCGGGCATTATTCAGGTGGACGACATCGAATCCCTGTTTGACATCGCCCGGGCCTTTTCCTGCCAACCGCTGCCGGAAGGACACAGCCTCACGGTTGTCACCAACTCGGGTGGCCCCGGCATCCTCGCTGCGGACGCCTGTGAACAGGCAGGACTGCATTTGGCCACCCCTGCTTCGGAAACCGTGGAAGCATTGCGAAAATCCCTGCCTGCCTATGCATCACTCTACAATCCTATCGATATTATCGGTGATGCCGGTGCGGATCGCTATCGCGCCACACTGGAAGCCGTGGCCAAGGACAACATGACCGATTCAATCATGGTCATGCTCACTCCCACGGCATCGGCACAGATACCCGAAACCGCGCAAGCCGTGATCGACGTCGCCAAAACTTCGGACAAACCAATGTTCGCCTGTTTCATGGGGGACCAGCGCGTAAGTCCGGGCAGGGACATGCTGCTGAACGCGGGCATTCCCTGTTATGCATACCCGGAACCGGCAGTACGGGCGCTTGCAGCCATGGTTCGCCACAAACGCTGGCGCAACCGCCCCTGGCCCGTGGAGGTCTGTTTCCGCCGGGACAAGGGAAAAGCCGAAAAACTGGTAAACCGGGCCATGAAAATACATCTGCCGGAGCTGCCGCAGCCGCAGGCTTTTGAAATGGCCATGGCCTACGAACTCCCCGTACCGGAAACCAAACTGGCCCGCACCAGTGAGCAGGCGGTCAAGGCGGCCAAAAAAATCGGCTATCCCGTCGCGCTGAAAATCGTTTCTCCGCACATCAAGCACCGAAGCGGTCTGGATGCGGTCGTTCTGGACCTGCAAACGCCCCAGGAGGTACGCACCGCGTTCCGGGAGATTACGAACCGGGTCATGTGTCTGCGTCCCGGTGCATACATCTCCGGATGTCTGGTACAATCCATGGGACCGGCCCATGCCCGCGAGGTGAAAATCCGGCTGCGCCAGGATTCGCAATTCGGCCCCATGGTAGGATTTTCCATGGCCGGACCTGCTGCGGACATACTCGGAGATGAAGTCTGGCGTCTGGCGCCGTTAACCTTGCAGGACGCACAGGAAATGGTACGCGAAATCCGCTCCTATCCGTTGTTGCGGGGTGTTCGCGGACAAGCGCCCGTCAATTTCGGCGCGCTGGAAGATATGGTGATGACTGTTTCGCAGATGGCGGATGATTTTCCGAACATCCGGGACGCGGAACTGAACCCTGTACTCATTGATGAACATGAGGCCCTGGTGGCCGACCTGCGCTTGACCGTGGGATGATTTTACGCAAAAGTTTTCAAAAGAGGAGGAAGGCATGCCCGGTCTCTACATCGGATCGACCACCGGCTACTCGGGAAAGAACATGATCGTCATGGGGCTTGGCCTCAAGTTCCAGAAGGAAGGCTACAACGTAGGCTACATGAAGCCTGTGGGAGCCATGCCCGTGGAAGTGGACGGCAAGCTTGGCGACGACGACGCAATGTTCGTGCAGGACGTCCTCGGGCTTGATCAGGACCCGGAACAGGTGACTCCTGTCGTGGTCACGCAGGACTTCAAGGTCAAGGCCTTCTCCGGAAAGATGGAAGGGCTGGCCGACAGCATTGCCGAGAACTACAAGATTATTTCAGAAGACAAGGACGTGACCCTCATCGCGGGATCGGGTTCCATGTACTCAGGCAAATACTGCGATACGGACGCCGTCACCGTGGTCAAACGCCTCGGCGTCAAGACCGTGATCATCGACCGCTTTGCCAAGGAACTCAAGTACGACTACCTCGCGGTCATGAAAGAGGTGTTGGGCGACAATCTTATCGGCGTGGTGCTCAATGACGTTCCGCCTCACTTCATGGACGAAGTCAAACAACTTCTGGCTCCGTTCCTGAAAAGCCGCGGCATCAATGTGCTGGGCGTCATCCCGCGCGATCCGCTCATGGGAGCCATCAAGGTCGGCGACCTTGCGGAGCGGCTGGGCGGCAAGGTCATCTCCGCCCATAACAAGGCCGACAGGGTGGTGGAAAGTTTTCTCATCGGCACCATGCAGGTGGAAAACTTCATGACCCACTTCCGCAAGAAAAAGAACTCCGCCATCATCGTGGGCGGTGACCGCTCCGACGTGCAGCTTGTTGCGCTGGAGGGAGACTGCCCCTGTCTGGTGCTGACCGGCAACCTTTACCCCAACGACATCATCCTGACACGTTCGGAAGTTCTGGAAACCCCAATCATCATGGTGCGCGAAGATACATACTCCGTGGCCAAGAAAATGGATTCCATCCTTTCCCGCCACAAACTGCGCGATGCCATTAAAATCAAGCAGGGCGCGGACCTCGTGGCCGACAACATCGACTTCCAGGCGCTCAAAAAATCGCTGGGCCTCGAATAGTGCCCTTCTCTCCCAACAAAGAACCAAAGGCCGGTCCGCTCTTGCGGGGCGGCCTTTTCATTGCCACGACGTTGCGGGCAGGTTAATCTGGAAACATCATGCAGGAAAACACCCTGACCACCCAGCCCATCCCCGGCCTGATTCGCAGCATCGCCATTCCGGCCAGCGTGGGGCTTTTTTTCAACACCATGTTCAATGTGGTGGACACATGGTTTGCCGGGCTTATCGGCACCGAAGCACAGGCCGCGCTCTCCCTGTCCCTGCCCGTATTTTTCATTCTGATAGCCGTTGGATCGGGCATACAGGTCGGCTCCATGGCCCTGATCGGTTCGGCCCTCGGCGAAAAGAGGCAAAATCAGGCATGCCTGTACGTGGTGCAAACCGTGAGTTTCGGGCTGGTCGTCAGTCTGCTGCTGGCTGTTTTCGGCATCTGGTTCGCCCCCATGTTGTTCCGGGCCATGGGAGCGCACGGGGCCTATCTCGAAACCTGCATGGCCTACACGGTGCCCATTTTTTCGGCGGCTCCGGCCTTTCTGCTGATATACATGTTCAACGCCACGCTTCAGGCCACGGGCGACACCAAAACCATGCGCAATTTTCTTGTTCTCGGGGCCATCCTCAACTGCGTGCTTGATCCATGGTTCATTTTCGGAGGACTGGGCATCCCGGCCATGGGGGTGGCCGGTGTCGCCTGGGCGACCGTGCTGATCCAGTGCGTTGGCAGCTCGTACCTCTTGTTCAAGGTTCGCCGCACAGGACTGCTGCACACGGGGAAAGGGCGCAACCTCATTCCACGCCCCCGCATATTTCTGGATATCGCCCGACAGGGTCTCCCGGCCAGCGTGAATTTTTTGACCATCGGGATGGGCATGTTCATCATCAATACGTTTGTTAGCGATTTCGGGCAGGAAGCGATTGCCGCCTATGGCGTTGCCACGCGCGTGGAACAAATCGCCCTGCTGCCCAGCATCGGCCTGAACGTGGCCGCCCTCTCCATCGTCGCCCAAAACTATGGCGCCGGTGATATTGACCGGATCCGCGAGACCATGCGAACCTGCCTCAAATATGGCGCATGGATAATGCTTCCTGCCGCCGTGCCGGTCATTGCACTTGCCCGACCGTTCATGAACCTTTTTACCAAGGACGAAGTCGTTGCAGCCATGGGTGCAACATACTTGCGCATCGATTCACTGGTCTTTTTCGGCTACGTGATCATCTTTGTATGCACTTCCGCACTGCAAGGCATGAAACGCCCCATGTTCGCCGTCTGGCTGGGCCTGTGGCGGCAACTCGCGGCTCCGGCCCTACTTTTCTGGCTGTGCACCCGAATTCTGGATCTGGGACTGGTCTCCATCTGGTGGTCCATTTGCCTTATCGTCTGGACCTCGGCCGCCATAGCCTACCGATATGCTGCAATAAATATCCAAAAGCTCTCTTCTGCTCCGGAAACCGGGCGATAAATCCTACTATATCGTAACCGAAAAAAGCTTGACTTGGCCGCCCACATCCTTACTTTGGGCGCGGGAGCGAGGTATGAAAAAAGTATTGACTCTGTGCGCGATCTTCTGCGCCACACTCACAGCCATTCTCGGTTTTCCGGACCATGCCATGGCATGGGGCCCCGGCGTGCATCTGGCCATTGGCCAGACGGCACTGGCCAACCTGCACCTTTTCCCTGCAGTACTGGCCGAGAATCTGCTGCGACATTCTTCCGCGTTCCTGTACGGTTGTCTGAGCGCGGACATCTTCATCGGAAAAGGGACCAGATTCAAGCCGGGGCACAGCCATAACTGGGAAACCGGCCTGAAACTGCTCAAATCCGCGCACGACCCGCGCACCAAAGCTTATGCTCGCGGCTATCTGACACACCTTGCCGCAGATGTGGTGGCCCACAATTATTTCGTTCCCAACATGCTCTGGAACATGCCTTATGGCGGCAACGCAGGCCATGTATACGTCGAAATGCAGGCAGACCTGAAAACGGATTGGTGCCCCAACGAGGCCCTCAGGCTCTTCCGAACGCCGAGCAGACGCCAGGAAGGCGCACTCCTTTCGGCCACCGCCCAACGCCGCTGGACGTTCCTGATCAAGAAACGGCTCATGATGGGCAGCCTGAACTTGTGCACCCGCAAGAGCTGGGATCATTCGCTGGGCATTGCCGGGCGCATGCAACCCTGGCCGCAGGCCGGAACCTATCTGGACGACATGGTTGACCTTGCCACCCGCGCGGCCATGGACGTGCTCGCCTGCCCCGAAGATGCAGCAACCCGGGCATTCGACCCCATCGGCAGCCGGAATCTGGACAAGGTGCGAGGGCTGCGGACCAAGCGCTTGCGCCGCCGCAAGACCAACACCATTCTCTTTTCCCCGGCCGCTCAACTCTGCACACTTCCCCCGGTGTATTCTTCCGCCAACAGGTATGCCAGAGCACAGGGACAATAGTATTCTAAAATCATTCTCTTAATTGCCCAAGAGTGCTATCCTGCCTCCTAGTCCGGCTAAACAACGCCCGGAGGCACCCTTGAAACGTTCTACTTTGCTGATTCCCCTGATCCTGTTCGCCGCCTTGATGGGCGCGACTTTTCTCGTGGAACAAACGGACACCAGAGCCCAGCGCACAAAAGAACGGCTCGACACATTCTACAAACTCAGCACCATCCAGAGCCGTTTTGAAAACGCTCTTGGCAACAAGCTCAACACCGTACGCGGCATCAAGGCCGCCGTTGCCTCCAACCCGGACATAAACCGGCAGGAATTCGACACCCTGACCAGAAGCCTGACCTTTGGACAAAAAGGAATACAAGGCGTGATTCTGGCACAGGGATCGACTATCATCCACGCCTATCCCACCAGTCTTCGGGTCGCTTTGGTCGGCACCGACGTGCACAAGGGACTGTCAGGCATCCGTGCCGAAATCATCGAAAACAGCATTGCCCGCCGGGGCATATATCTGGCCGGTCCGACATCCGTAGGACAGAACCAGACCGGTATTGTGGCAGCGGCCCCAATATTCCTGCACCAGAAAGGACGCATCGACGCGGGACCGTTCTGGGGCACGGTAGCAATGATCGTTGATCCCGACCCATTGTTCATGGAAGCGGGGCTTTCAGACTACCCGAGCCTTCAAAAGGTCGTGAAAGCTCCCTCGCCCGAAGAAGGCTGGCAGGTGGTCACCGGAAATCTTTCCGTTTTCGACCATGATCCGGTGATCATTAACATGCTCCTGCCTCAGGGATACTGGATGCTCGCAGCCGCGCCCTATGACGGGTGGAGCCATTCGCCATACTGCCCGTTCATCCTTGGCGCCGGAGCCACGCTGGCCCTGCTTTTTGCCCTGACGGTCTGGTTCACTTTGCACCAGATGCAAGCAAGGGCTCTGGCCCGCGAAGAATATATGCACCTCGTGCATCAGGCCAGAAGCCTGATTCTTCGTCTTGAAACGGACGGAACCATAGCATTTATCAATGAATACGCCCTTTCATTCTATGGCCTGGAAAAGGAGAGCGTGGTTGGAAAGCCAGTTATGGGTACGCTGATCCCTTCCTTGTCCGTGGACGGAACCAACCAGGCCGCACAAATTGAAAAAATGCTCCGCTCCCCGGCCTCCGCTCCAGAGTATGAATTGCAAAGTGTACGGGAAAATGGCGAAATCGTATGGATTTCATGGTCCAACCGTCCATCTCTGGACACACGAGGGCGCTTCCGCACCATCCTGTGCGTTGGCACGGACATGACCAGAAGACGCCACATGGAAGAAGCCCTGCGCAAAAGCGAAAGCAAATACCGCCTAATAACGGAAAACGTGACCGACATCATCTGGGGGCTGGATGCCAACATGCGCTTCACGTACGTCAGTCCTTCGGACTACCGGCTGCGCGGCTTTGACATGATGGAAGTGCTCAACCGCCCCCTGTGGGATTTTGTGGCCCCCGGCTCCCGGCCGACGTTGCTCAAGGTCATGACCGATCTGGAAAACAATATTCAGAACAAACAGCAAACGAATGAACTCCTGACTCTCGACCTTGAAATAAAATGCAAGGACGAATCCACGGTCTGGGTGGAGATGCGCGCTACCGTGCTCTATAACGAGGACGGGGAAATGGTCGGCATGCAGGGCGTAAGCAGGGATATTTCCGACATGCGCCGGGCCGAGGCTTTGCGCGAGGACATGGAACGCATGGCCCGGCATGACCTCAAAACACCTCTGGGGGCAGTCATCGGCCTGCCCGACGAAGTGATTCGTCTGGGCAACCTGAGTCCCAAACAAACCGAAATGGTCAAGGTGATCCGCAAGGCCGGAGAGTCCATGCTCGAACTCATCAATCGTTCGCTGGATCTCTACAAAATGGAAACCGGCACCTACGAACTGTCACCGGAAAAAATGGACCTGCTTCATCTGCTGGAACAAATCCGCGGAGAGGTTCGTCCAATGTTGCGAGCCAAAAACGTAAGCATCGGTGTGACGGCACCGGAATCCGAGCCGGTATTTCTGGTCATGGGCGAATACGCTCTCATGCACGCTATGCTCTCGAACATGGTCAAAAACGCCATTGAAGCCGCTCCGGAAGATACGGCCGTGCAGGTCAAACTCTCCCGCAACCACGCGGTTTCCATCGCCGTGCACAATCAGGGCTCGGTTCCCCCGGAATTACGTGATACATTCTTCGACAAATACGCCAAGGCAAGTTCGTCAAAAGGCTCCGGGCTGGGAACATATTCCGTTCGCCTCATCGCCCGCACCCACGGCGGCGACGCATGGCTGGACACATCCCTGCCGGGCGAAACCGTGGTCACAGTCGTCCTTCCTGCCAAATAAAAATTCCTCTGCTCCCGATTTTATCTTGACTATCAAACTTTTTGACAATATTTCATTTTGAACATCAAACAATATGAGGTTCAAATGAATACTGACACTCTATTTCTTGTCGCGCTGCAGTCCAGCATGTTCCTCGGCCTGATACACGGGATTAATCCGTGCGGACACTCCTGGTTGGTGCTCGCTCCTTTTGTGGCCGGAGACCATAGCGGACGCCGGGTGGGCATACTCACGGCTTCCTTCATTGCCGGAACATCTCTCGGGTGCCTTGCCATCGGTCTGATCCTGGGGCTGCTGTCCACCGGGTTGCCCGACTCCATCCGAACACTCACCGATCTCGTGACAGGCGGCATCATAGTCGTACTGGGCATCATCCTTCTTGCGAAGCCACATTTATTGCACAGCCACGACCATGATCATGACGAAGACGGACATCATCACCATCACGACTGCCATGATTGCCATGACCACACACACGAACATCATCACGACCATGCTCACGAGCATCACCATGACCACCACAAGCACCTGCCTTTGTCCGCACGTCGTTCCACGGCATGGGGCCTTGGCACACTGGGATTCATAAACATGATTGTCCCCTGCCCAACGGTTGCCATCATGTATTCCTATGCATTGAACTCGGGCAACGCGATCAAGTCCGTCGCCGTGTTCGGCATTTATGCCATCGGCACCGGCATCGCTCTTGCCGGAGTCATTTTTGCGATATTCAAAATTACCGGACTGATGCGGCGATTGCAGCGCCCATGGGTGGAACCGGCCATCATGCGCACGGCCGGCCTGTTGACCGTAGCTTTCGGCACCTATAGTCTGTACGGCAACCTCATTAGCTAAAAGGAACATTCATGGCGGAACTTGAACATTTGACCATGCTGCTGGTGGAATTTTTCGAAAAACTCTCCTCATGGGAGCATGGTGTGGTGCGCGACAACGGATTGAGCTTGCCACAAATGCACGCGCTGGAAATACTTGGTATTCACTCGGCCCTGCGCATGAAAGAACTGGCCGGGAAAATGGGAGTAACCACGGGCACGCTCACCGTCATGGTGGACAGGCTTGAAGCTTCCGGTCTGGTTCGCCGCAGGCCGCACGACACGGATCGCCGATCCATACTGGTGGAGCTGACCAGCGCAGGCATGGAGATTTTTGCCGAGCACGACATGCAGCACAACCGACTAACCGCTGACATAACCGCCAAATTGACGGATGAAGAACGAAAAGTTCTTGAAACGGCATTGGAAAAAATGAACCGGGAATTCTGAACGGTAAGACGTCACGTAAAAAAAAACCTGAACGATCCCTCTCGAAAAAACTAAAAATGTCATGAAAAAGTTGTGCCCGGCCTGCAGTGCAGACCGGGCACAACTTCAAAAGATGCGGGGGCTCTACAAAAACACTCCAGACCTATGCCTTGTTCAGGGCTTTCATGACCCAGGCCATATTGTCGCCAAGAACCTGCATGGTATGCATGGCTTCCTCATCCTTGAGCACATCGCCCTTTTCCATTCCGAATCCCATGTTCCAATAGTCGGCTCCGGGAACCACCATCTCGTTGATAAAGAAAAAATGGTTCATGGAGTTGAAGGCATGCACGGCCCCGCCTCGGCGTGCAGCGACAACGGCAGCGCCAACCTTGCGTCGCAAGGTGTTCCCGTTGGCACGGGCCACCAGTCCGACACGGTCGATGAGCGCCTTCATTTCCGTTGAAATATTGGCATAGTAGGTCGGAGAGCCAAGCAAAATTCCGTCTGTATCGTTCATGCGTTCAATACATTCGTTCATGAAATCGTTTTTGACCGCACAGCGTCCGTCTTTGTTTTCAAAGCACTTGTAGCAGGCAATGCACCCGTGCATTTTCTTGCCGCCAAGTTCCACCAGTTCGGTCTCAATACCGTTTGCTTCCAGCTGCACCAACACGGCCTTAAGCATGTCCGCAGTGTTACCGCCTTTACGGGCACTGCCGTTAAATGCCACTACTTTCATCGTTTTGCTCCTTAAACCGGCTGCCAAAAGGAAATCTGCGGTTCACGGGCCAGCAGATCCTTCACCACGTTTTCAAATTCCGCCAGATGCGCCAACTTGAGGTGAGCATCCAACATTTCCCGAGATTCCCAACGCTCGAAAAGCATGAACTGATCCCGGTTTTCCGGGTGGCGATGCATGTCATATTGCAGGCAGCCCGGATCCTTGCGGCTGCATTCCTGCAGTTGCACCAGAACCTTTTCCGCGGCGTTCCCGCTGCCGGGACGGGCCTCGAACAACACATGTACGCTAATGCTTTCCATGCCTACCCCTCCCACTGATTGTGATGAATCCTGTCCTCACGATACCGTGATTCGGATTTCAACTGCTGGTCGGGATGTCCGATAACCAGAAAAGCCAAAGGCTGAATCTGTTCGGGCAGGCCGAGCAAATCGCGGAAGCCCTTTATGCGTTCCTTCAGGGGATGAACACCGGTCCAGACAGCGCCAAGCCCCAGCCCATGGATAGCCAGCAGCATGTTCTCCACGGCTGCGGAACAATCCTGCACCCAATAGCCGGGGAACTTTTCAAGACTCAAATCCCCGCAAACCAGTATGCTGACCGGAGCACGGGCTGCCATGGCTGCATAGGGATTGATCGAACCGATCTTTTCAAGCTTTTCCTGCTCCGTGACCACAATGAATTGCCATGGCTGCGCATTTCCCGCACTGGGAGCCATCATGGCCGCTTCCAGAACTGTCTTCAGTTCATCGTCGGAGACAGGCTCGTCCGTAAATTTGCGGATGCTTCGCCGGGTTTTCAGCGCTTCGAACAATTCCATGATTTTTCTCCTTTTCAAAATTCAAAACGGCTGTTGCCGAGATTTACGATACAGCTTTTTTCTGCCACAATGCACCTTATAGCAAGTACGCACTTTAAAGTCATATAGTAACTTTTTGGAAACCGTTAAAAAGGCAGTTTTCATATGGGCACATGCGGCCTCAAAAACCTGAACGGTAAAAAATACACTTGTGAGATGGAATTGACCCTGCAAATCATAGGGGGCAAATGGAAGCTCATAATCCTCTATCGACTGGGAGTGGACGGCACCTTGCGTTTCAACGAACTACGCCGCATCCTGCCGAACATCACCCAGAAAATGCTCACCCAGCAGCTCAGGGAGCTTGAAGCAGACGGCATGGTACACCGCGAAGTCTACGCACAGGTGCCGCCCAAAGTAGAGTATTCACTCACGGAATTCGGACATACCATCATGCCCATTATCCGCCAGATGTGCGCATGGGGGAAGGATTACGCCCGGGCCATGACCGCTGAACCGGCTCTGGTTTAGCAGTTACGAACAATTTCAGTATCCGAGCTGAGAACGGCAAATAGCCTCCACCGCCATTTGCGTATCCCCATTCATGCGTGTATCATTGTTACTTCACTTCCAAACAGGAACAATCACCAATGAACTCCAGTGACAACGCCCTGCGCTTTGAAATCCTGAAAGTCGGAAGCGGCTGGCTGGACATGCGTCTGCACGTGGACGGCACCCCTTACGATATGACTGTTGCCAGCGTCTTTTCAGAGCCGCTGCGCGACTTGTGCGACTGTTTGTACGACGCCGTTACCGGCACCGCCGGGCACTGGACCAACGGCGGCTCTCCCCATTTCGATTTTGAATGGATTGGTGATGGCTGGCTGTATGAATGGGAAGTGAGCGCCCTTGAAAACGGGCGGATTCAAATGCAGGTGGCATTTTCCGGCAACAGGGTACAGGGCGAGGAAAAGCTTCCGGTCTGGAATTTCAACTGCACGGTTCCGGCGCAGGACTTCGCCGACCAGGTATGGGCACAGTGCAGAGACATGCTCAGGACCACGGGTTTTACCCACTACCGCAGCCAGTGGGGTAGCGACTTTCCCCTTGCGCAGCTGTTGACTCTGCGCGCTCACGCGGAGCAGGGCAAGGGCGCACCCGTGGCCGAGGAAATGGCCCTGTTGCGCCAACTCATCGACGGTTAGTCCGTCAACGATCCCGCCTTATTTCAACCACTCCGCATAATGGCCGGTTGCACGGCTCATGCCGTAACGCACGAACTGATCCAGACAGCGCATGGCACGGCTGGCGTTCAGGAACGTGGGGATACCACCCTGTTCCAGAGTCTGGCCCAACCTGTTGTAATCCGCATCCGCGCCACCGGTGACGCAAACGGAAACAGCCACGGGCTTGCCGTATTTGGCAGCCAAACGCCCCATGCGCACGGCAATGTTTTCAGGCTCGTTTTCCATCTCCTGATCCGTGGTCTTCAGGTCCATGGAATGGGGCACAATGGACACCAGCAGGCAGTCGACACTGGGTGAAGCCAACATGATTTCCATGCAATCCAGATACATGTCGTCGTCTGCCATGGGGGTTAAATCCAACAGGGGATCGGCCTCCACAAACGGTGGAATGCGTTGCGCCAGACGGTCGAGGGTTTCCTTATCCAGCTCCGCAACACGCAGGGAACCAAGGTTGTCCGCGCCATAGGTCTTCTCGTACCCGGCGTTGGCAATCACGGCCACACGGTTGCTGTTCACGCGCATACCTTCGAGCATGGCAAACGTCTTGGTCAGCTCCACATGATCCATCATGGATTCGGCAACGACCAGCCCGGCCTGTTTCATGGCGGCTTTGGCTACGGCATACTCTCCGGCGATGCTGGCCGTGTGTGATTGTGCGGCACGCATGCCTGCTTCCGTTCGTCCGGCCTTGTAAACGATAACCGGCTTGGGGCAGCGCGAGGCGACTTCAAAAAAACGCGCTCCGGCACCGGATTTGAAGCCTTCAATATAACAGGCGATGACGGCGATATCGTCGTCCGAGGAAAAATAATCCACGAGGTCGGCGGGGTCCGTATCAATCTGATTACCGTAGCTGACAATGGCCTTGGGCGAGATGGCGTTTCGCAACTGATGCAGTTCGATAATGCCCAGGGCTCCGCTTTGGCTCAAAATGGCAACATTGTGCCTGTCGCGCTTGGGAATACTGAATTTGCTCTCCGGGATGAAGAACGTGTTCATTCCCGGCTGCGCATGGGCAGAACCATAGACAAGACCAAGACAATTGGGGCCCATGATGCGCATGCCTGTCTCGTGGGCGATACCCAGAATCTCATCCTCGGCTTCCGTATGCCCGGTTTCGCCGAACCCGCCTGGAATAAGAATCACGCAACGGACACCGGCCTGTGCGCATTCGCGGACCACGGAAACGGCCCGGCCTGCCGGAACCGCGACTACGGCCAGCTCCACTGGTTCCGGCAATTCCGCCATGGAAACATGCATCGGTATGCTGCCCGACTTCAGTTCCAGACGCCCACCCTTGGGGTTCACGGCATATACGTCCGTGCGCCCCATGCGCACAAGGTTGGCGACGATGACGGATCCGGGGCTGGCAGGATTTGAGGTGCTCACCCCAACAACAGCAACACCGCGCGGTTCGAAAAAAGGCCGCAGGGAAGGGCGCTCCCGCTTTGCCTCCTCAAGAACGGAGGCTGTCCGCGGTTCGAATTCCGCATATCCGTCAATGGCCCAAAACCCTTCATGATGATCGAACACCAGCGGGTTGACTTCAAATTCCCGCAGAACCCAGCGGCTGCCCGGAAAAAAATTGGAAAAGGCTGTTGCAAGACGGCTGAAACGCAGCCCCGTGTCCACGATGCGTGAAGTACGTTCCACCTTGCCCCTTGATTCGTATTTTTTCTGGATATGGGTGGAGTTGAGCAACGCTTCTGCCCAGCGGCGGTCTATGGGAGCCAGGATCAGGTTCGGCGCGGAAAAACTGCAGGCAAAATGTTCGGCGTCGCTGCCGCCCTTGGAAAAGGAAATGACAGGCCCGAAAGCGTCACTCTCGCGAAATCCCAGCAAAATCTCGTTGCCAAGTTCCTGGGAATAATCCACGCACTGCATCAGCAGCACGCCCCGGACGTCCAGACCGGCTTCGGCCATATCCGCAAGCATCCGCTCCACAGTATAGCGGACATAGCCCAGATCCTTGACCACCATGCGCACGCCGCCAGCTTTTTCCTTGTGGATCATGTTCGGAGAAACGGCCTTGAGCACCAACCTGTCGCTGGAAAAACGGGCCAGTATATCCGCGCCCACGTCTTCAGGCTTCTCCACCAGCACATGCTCCGGGACAGCCACGCCCAGCAGATCCAGAATCCTGTATACTTCATGCTCAAAAAGCATGGACCGACCGTCCGCATGGGCCGTGTCCAGCAAATCTTCGACTCTTTCGACTACATCGACATCCAACTGGGAACGAAACATGGGCTCTCCATATTGCCTTGCATGATTGATCAAACAGGTCGGGAGAATACAGCATCATCCCAGGCCATGCAATCCGGGCCGGTGTCAGGTTCTCACCTTTCCTTTCGTGCACATTTTTATTACTCAGGTCCAAGACGTCGTAACACCCTCACATGAGCAGCGGAGGCATAATGAAGCTGGATGCCATGGATCACGATATTCTGGAGATACTGCAACGCGAGGGACGCATTACCAACGCAGAACTGGCCAAACGGCTCGGCATTTCACCGCCAGCCATGCTGGAAAGGGTCAAAAGGCTGGAAAACAACGGGGTTATCGACCGGTTCGTCGCCATTATCGCACCCGAAAAAGTAGGGGTGGGCATCATCGCCTTTGTGCGTGTTTCCCTTGGGGCGCACAAACTGGAAGATTTCGAAAATTTCCGCGATCACATAGATTCCATGGACGAGGTGCTGGAATGTTACCAGCTTTCCGGCGAGGACGATTACCTGCTCAAGGTCGCCCTGGCGGACATGGCCGACTACGCGAACTTCGCCTTTTCCAAACTGGCGCCCATTACCGGTGTGCAAAGCATAAACTCTTCGTTCGTGCTCGGCACCATCAAACAGGACACCGCTTTGCCCTTGCTCAGTCCGGTCAAGAGACAGTCCTGAGCAAAACCGCTCATCGCGAATTCTGTGTGCCGTCCAGAAAACCGGCCACTCGCCAGGCTACATCCTGTGAAAACAACATGCCCACATGGCTGACGGGTGAACAGACCTGTTCTTCCCATCCATCGCGTTTCACTCGCAGCCCGGACATGGGCAAAACATAATCATCCACCAGCGAATACACGGCCAGCTTGGGAGCGTCCGTGTCATGACATTCATCCATCGCCCGGATCACGGCCTTGCCCGGATACAGCCCCCGGGCCATGGGACCGAGGCCAAGCCCTGCCAGAAGACTTCCGCCGTGTGGCGACCCCAACGCCACCAACGCCCTGACACGACCGGAAAATTCCGGCCGGGATGCAGTCTTGCGGCAAACGAGCCCCCCAAGACTATGCCCCACGAGCACGACCTTTTCTCCGGGATTGTCATGCAGTACCGAATCCATAAGTTCGGCCAGTCCTTGCACGGCAGGTTCAAGCGGTTTGGAAAAACTGTTGTAGCCATAGCTGTGAAAATTTCCGTATCCGGCCCGGGCCAACAAAATACGAAACCAGAACCATGCCGTAGGATTGTGATACAGCCCATGAACAAAAATCACGGGAACTCCCGGCCTGGCGTTTCCCTTGAAAATAAACGCCAGCGGAACCTGCAACAACACAGCCATTTCCGCCATCACGGCAGAAATGGTTCCCAACAGGACATGGGACAAAACATGACCATGCAGCCCTCGGGAAATCTCAGCCATGTGTCCTGTGCGCGCATTGCTGGCCCAGAAGACGACATACCGCAGCACCGGCAAGACAATAATCCAACAGAAAAGCAGAAAAATGATGACGCTCATGGGCCGATGGTGGCCCGAAGCAAAAAAAGTGTCAACGCTCTTGCCTTGAGGAGCGCTCAACGATAGAATTTTTTCATGAATGTCACGACACTATGCCTTGATATCGGCAGCGGCACGCAGGACGTTCTCCTGCATTTCCCTGATCGCGAACCGGAGAACTGTCCGAAATTCGTCCTCCCTTCCCCTGCTTTGCAGGTAGGACGGCGTATCGCCGCACTGACAAGCCGGAAGCAACCAATCTGGCTGCATGGCTTCAACATGGGCGGCGGAGTGACCAGATTCGTCCGAGCACACCTTAAGGCGGGATTGCCGGTGAGCACGCAAACGTCCGCCGCATACACCATGGGCGATGATCTGGGCCGGGTCGAAGCCATGGGAATCACCCTGAGCGAAACCTGCCCGGAAGGATTCACGCCTGTCCTTTTTGCGGATTTCGACCGCCAATGGTGGGAGCGTTTCTTTGCCGCTGCGGAACTGGACTGGCCGGACAGGATCACGGCCTGTGTACAGGATCACGGGTTCCACCCCGGCACGTCCAACCGGATAGGCCGCTTCAAGCTCTGGGAACAGTTGCTTGGCGAAGGTCTGGGACAACCGGAATCCCTGCTCTTCAAAAAAGCCCCCAAAACAATGACCCGGCTGGTCGACCTGCAACACTGTATCGACGGCGGCCCTGTGGCGGACACAGGCGCGGCAGCCGTTCTTGGTGCACTGTTCGTGGACGAGATCGAAAAACAAAGCCGCACGCAAGGCATAACGCTCGTCAATGTGGGTAATAGCCACACAGTGGCCTTTCTGCTGTTCAACGGACAAATTTTCGGCGTGTACGAGCATCATACCGGGCTGCTGGACAGCCAACGGCTCTGGCACGACCTCGAGGCTTTTCGCGACGGCAGAATCACGCATCAAGCCGTATTCGATGCAAACGGCCATGGCTGTCTGACGCTTCCCCTGCCGGAAGAAGCACAAGGGTTTTCTCCTGTTCATGTAATTGGTCCCCGGCGCGCCGTGCTCGAAAAATACAACGCCTCCTTTCCCTCTCCGGGGGGGGACATGATGCTGGCCGGCTGCTTCGGCCTGCTCAAGGGCATTGCCTTGCAACAGGAATCGGAAAAATAATCGCCTGCCAATTATCTGGAATAGGATTTGCTGCCGACCTGCCGTAGGGAAAAAATTTCCCCGGAGGTTGCCACATGATCGAACGGTTGCAAGCAAGCGCATACACAAGCGCAGTACAATCCAGGACATCTTCCCGCAATACGCTGGAGGCATCCGAAACACCCCAGTCAGGAGACACGATTTCATTATCTGCCGTAGGCAGGGCGCTGAACGATTTTTTCAGCGACCTCGGGGTGGAACCTTCCTCGGCCGGTATCAGCCTGGAAGATATTGAAATCAAACTGGAGCAGGATCGCTCCAAATTTGAAAGTGATGTCAAAAGCCTCTTCAGGGAAAACGGCATCGAAGTTCCTCCTGACGTGAACCTTACCGTGGATAATGGCGGCAATGTCGTCGTACAGGGAGAACATCCGCAAAAGGAAACCATTGAAACGCTCTTCGCGAACAATGACAGCCTGTCCGACGACTTTTGCAGTATTTCCGCAGTAGACACCCTTGTGCGGGAAGGACGCAAGGCCGCTGGCTACAAGACGCCGTATGAAAGCATAGCTAACCAAGCAGCCTGGTCGGTCAACGAATTTGACGACTCTCTCGTTTTCTGTGTGAGTGAACTGGGAAGCGAAGAAACGGCCTGAAACACAGCCTAGGAACATGAAGACGGCAGCACCACGGTGAATACTGTGCCGTCTTCGGGATGCGAACGAAAAGACACCTTGCCCTTGAGGTACGTTTCCGCCAGCAGCTTGATGCTGTATGTCCCCAAACCGCGTCCCTGCCCTTTGGTGGAAAACGAGCGGTTGAATATCTGCAGCTGGACGTCCTTGGGGATACTGCCGGGATTGTGCACCCAGAATGCGGCTCCATCGGAAAGGCGGTCACACCCTATGGTAACAGTCTCCCCGCTTGTGGTGGCTTCCAGTGCGTTCTTGAGCATGTTGCCAAGGATCCTGTTCAGCAAGAGTCTGTCCGTATGCAGCTCCACTTCATCCAGATCTTCGGAAATTTCCACACGAACACCCTGAGCAGCATTATGCATGGCATATAACGTGGCAAGCGACTCCGTGACCGCCCTTGTAGAAACGTTGTCAGGACGCACGAGCAGATCACCGCTTTCCGCGGCAATAAGAATTTTCTGGGCGCGGATTTCTTCCAGCAGGAAATGCGCCGTGGATTCCAATACACGGGCAAGCTCCGGGTCCACAGCCTCGAATTCATCGGCAAACTCGCGCATGGCTCCGTCCAGACCGCCAGCAAGATTCAGGATATCATGAAAAAAAAGGCGCTCCATGGCCCGCCGCCTGACTTCATTTGCTTCGTTCAAGGCTGTGAGCACCACCATGTTTTCTCCGGCAACGCTCAAGGGAGCCGTATTCACGGCGACGTTCAGTGCCTTGATACGGGTTCCGACATGCCGCAACATGCGGCAGTGCCCGGTCTCTTTTTGTTCAGAATCACCCTGGGTAAGAGCCTTCAAGGCTCCACATTTTGAACAGTAAGGCGAAAAGCCGCACCCTTCGACCGTCTCTTCGGCATGAACGCAGTTGAAGACATCCCCAATGTACTTGCCCAGAACCTGTTCCTTGGAATCAAATCCCAGTGTGGATAAAGCCGCCTTGTTGCAAAAAACAATCTGGCGCGACCTGTTGAAAAGAAACGTCATGTACGGCAATGCCTCGGCCAGGGACATGGCACCGCTCTGCAACACCTCATCGTGCTGCGCAGCAATACAATCCGGCGTCAGGCTGGGCGGGTAACGAGAATCCATTTGCAAGGTTTTCAAAATACTTTTTCTCAGGGTAAGGTTCAAAATGGTGAAATAGAGGAAGGGGCAGGCAAAGTCAAAGAAGCACTCAAAAAACATAATGGGCGTAGACACCTTTTGCCGTAACAAGCTATATAGAAAGCGTGACTGTCTTTTACCGTTTAACCCCGGAGGTGGAGCATGCTGACCGCCCTGGCTCAGGACAGTATTTTTATCGTTATTGGCGCACTGTATGTCATCTGGGTTGCCAGAAACAAATTCAACCGATGGCCGCCGGACAATGCGCGCCAACACGACCTCCCGCCTCGCACCTATACTTCATATTCGCGTTTTGCCGCTTTCATGTTCGTATATGTTTGCGGTTATCTGGCTGTATTTTCTGCTGCCTGTTTCACTCCTGAACTGGTCGACTCTCTCGCAAACCATGTTCTGGATCAGGAAAACAAATGGAACCTCTCCCGGATGGCGCAGGGAGAACGGGCTCTGTTTGCTGCTTTTGTGCTTACCGGCTTGATCCCGAATTTCCCCATGCTCAAAAAAATAGACCACTCAGCACGAAGGTATCTGCATATGCGCGCAAAGACTCCCAGCCACGCAAAGGCTCTTGTGGAGGCGCTCTCCGAAGACAGCTCTTTTCGTCCTGACCCTGTGCAGTATCAACAGTTTCTGGATAGAATTGCTCTTTCCCTACAGTGCTCGCCACAATCCTTATTGCCGGGCAATACCCCCTCACTGGCCAGCTTTTGTAAACTCGCTTTTCTCGTAAAACGGTTGGAAAAATGGAAAGCCATTCCCAGCAAAAATCAATTTCTAAATAAACATCACACGCTCTATGAACACTTCACCGACCGCTTTGCCGTTCTGAAAGAAAAAGTCAGACGCTATTGCAGCATCATGCAAGAACATACACAACTTCCTGATTACGTGGCCGCAATCGATGAGGAAACAAACCTCCTTCTTCACAATGCGCTTGAACTCATTTGCTGTGGTGTGAACAGAACGACTCCCACTGACGCATGGTACAGCAGAGAACTAAAACATTTTAGCCTTTATCCTCGTCTTTCAGCTCCGCCAAGTCTCGGCATTGAAACTATCACCAGAACACTTGTCGGTATTGCAGCCATTGTCATGCTCACTGGCATAGGAGCATATTTCGTTCAATTGGCGATGGGAGGGAATGTCACATTCATACCAACCCCGCAGCAAACAGTGCTTTGGACGCTTTATTCCATCATGTTGCACGGATTGGCCATTACTTTTGTTGCGCTCTATCATGCGGGCAGGGAATCCCATTATCGCTCGAAAGGAACCACGCCAATGAGAGATGATAGCTTCCTGGTCTTCAACTGCACAATCGGATTTTTGCTGGGAGCTGCCGCCGGAGCGTTTATTCTTATGACAGCTCATTATGTGCAGCAGTTCTTCGCAGAAGGGAGCTCTAACATGAAAATGAGTGTTCTTTGCTGGACCATTTGCCCTGGAGCCACCGGCGTATTCATTTCCTATTACATTCAGCGAATCCGCAAGCTTGACCAGTCGTGGTACCTCTATTCACTGCTACAGGGATTGGGAACCATGGGCAGTGTTTTCCTTGCCGCGGCACTCATAGATGTTTCCACCGTATTTATCGGCTACAGACCATATATGATGCTTATTGGCTTTATGGTTGGTGCGACCATAGGCGGCATCTTTCCAAAGCATTACAGGAAGCGTCTGGTGAAATTGGGTGTGATTGAGGCCAAAGTTGCACCAGATGGAAAGTTGGGGGTGCGGGACGTGCCGATGGGTGAAGGGAGGAAGGTATAGGAAATTGATCCCAT